>JBBSAB010000050.1:0-55097 GCA_038252755.1 Polyangiales bacterium
AGCTCGCCCCGCTGCCGTTGACCCCGCCCACAACGTCATGCGACGCTTCTCACCTCGCAAATCTCGCTAAGTGTTCGTTAACATAAGATAAATTACACGCCAGCTGGGACCGAAGGTGCTCCGTTCCGGAGCCGCTGAGCTATTCCAAAGCAGGGCTCGGCCTCGGCGCCTCTATCGGGGCGCATGGGTTTCCGTGAGGCCGGCGTGTAGGGAGGCCCGCGTCAGTCCGACGCCGGCTCGAAGTAGTCCGGGGAGCGCGCCCTGGCGATCGGGGGCGGCGCGGCGGGAAGATGGAGCGAGGTGAGAATCGCGACGACGACGTCGGGCTCGGTGATGAGCGCTATGACCCGGAGGCGCCCGCCGCAGGGACACCCCAAAGCGTCGACGTCGTGGACACGCTTGAGCAGAGTGGCCCAATCGATGCGCGTGTCGCGCGCGACGGTGATCTCAGCAGCCGGGGACATTGCGGCCTGCCCCGGTGCACCGAAAGCAGCAGGTCCACCACTTTCGACCGGCGCCGGCGGCACCACGGGTGCGTCGCTGTTCGAATCGGGGTCGCTTGCCGACTCTTTACGGCAAGCTCGGGCCTTGGCCTCCTCGCTGGCAGGCAAGTTCTCATGCGCGAGCGCAACCACGTGGCGACGCCAAGCCGAGTGCGGAGCGAAGACGCCGTGGAAACGGACGAGCGGATGACGCGGGGGCGGGATGAGGGCGCAGAGCCGCGCCAGAAACTGAATCGGGCTCATCACGCGGTGCGTTTGCTTGCCGCGCGGGTTCTTGATGCGATACGCGACGCGGCCGTCCGCGAGGATGCTGAGGCGCTCGAGGCTGAGCGGGGGTCGAGCGCAGTAGCGGAGGAGTCGCTCTCGCCCCTCACGGTCTGGCGCTGACACGGACACGCCGGCGTGAATGTCGAAGCCGCGCGATGAGCGAGCCCGACGTGACGCGAGGACGCCGGTGAGTGAGCGCCGGTTGGAAGCTGGTGAATCTTCATCATTCCCCTGCCCCGCCGCACTCGCCGAGCCAGGAAGCGACGAAAGCTCGCCGATCCCGAGGGACCCGCGCAGACAAGCATCAAGGGCGTCGCGTTGCTGCTCAGCATCGTGCTCGGCCGGCTCCGCTTCGTCGGCCTCGAGCAGACCCCGGCGCCTGAGCCAGCGCAGCACTCTCAGCTCAACCGCATGCCCTATCGTCTCGAGATCAGAGCGGTTGGGGATGGCCAGCTGATGAAACACGACGCCCGGCGCTGCCTCGGGCTCACGGCTGAAGACGCCGTCCGGCACGGCAACGTGATAGTGAACATTGAGGTTGAGGCTGCCGCCAAAGCGTTGGGGAAAGCAGACAGCGCCGCCGCGGATGTTCGGCGGAGGCGACGCGTTTACCTTTCGGCCGTGCATGAGCGACGCCCCAAACTGCTCGCGCTGCCAACGCCAAATTTCGCGCACGAAGATGCGACCGACGGCGCTCAACGCAGCGGCGTTACGTGCTAAGAGCAGCCGCAATTCATAGGGGACGCTCAGCACCCACTGGCGGATAGGCACGTCCGGGAAAACGCGATCTGTCAGATGCGCAGCCGTGCTGCACATTCGCCGTGCGTTGCACGAGGGGCAGACGCCGCGCAGTTTGCACGAGAAGGCCACGAGTACTTCCTTGCGGCAAGTGGAGCACCGAGCACGCAAAAAGCCGTGCGCGTGGACCCCACAGGCCAGGTAGGCGCGCAGCTCCCGTTCGACGTAGCGCGGCACACCGCGTTCGTGAGCGGCGCGGGCTTGGGCCAGAAAGGTCTCGAGGTGGCAGGCGACCAGGCGGTAGAGTGGAGTATTCTCTGGGCGGCGCTGTTCGTAGTGCAGTGTCGTGGCGTGCGCGACGGTCCCCACAGCGCGCGAATAGCGAGCCGCGTGCCAACCAAAACCCGTGCACCTTTATCGACGCACACCCCGGCACATCCCTGGCGGCCAGCGGCCAATGGCCACCCCCACCCAGGTTCAGGGCGCCGCGGGGACGAGCACCGTGACCGGGACATCAGTGCAGCGCGACAAAGCAGCATCCCCCGTCCAGAACTCCGCCACGGCGCAGTCGAGCGCCGTCGCCAGGTGAATTGCATCGGGCGACTTGAACCCGTACCGCGCACGCAACTCAGTCGCACGGTCGATGACCTTTGCGCTCACGTCGAGCACGGCGACGCGGCTGGCTCCGAACAAGCTGTCGTAGCGCCGGAGAAGATCATGGTCGCTGTCCCGCATTGGCTTTGCCCGACATTCGAGCCGCGCTAGCTGTGACGTGACGAGCCTCGACGCGGGGTCGAGGTCGCGGATCCGCTTCTCGACAACGCTTCGCCACCCCGGCTGCCCCTCAACGAGGTAGATGAAGCAGCACGCGTCGAGATAGATGTCAGCCACGGTCTGTCCAGCCCGCTCGGTCGTCGGCGAGCTGGCGGTCGATGTCGGCTTTGCTGCGGGTGCCCGCGGGCATCGCGGCAATCACCTCGAGCACGTCCGGTGGACGTGGCGTTGCGCCCAAGGACCGGACGAACACCTCGACCTCGCCGTCCAGCTCATCCACTCGTTCGTCGAGCTCGATGTGTCGGCCGTGCAGCTTTCCGCGAACCACGACACCGCGTTCCATGATCCCAAGCGTAGCCCATGCGCGGGCAAAGTCGTGGGTGCGTCTCACTAAACAGCTGGTTTAACCGGCAAAACTGGGGATTGAGCCGAACAGCGTAGGCGGCCGGCGGCCATCGCGAGCTTCCCCAACCGCCCGAGACTGACCGCGCGCGTTCACGGATCCGGTTGCCGTCAGGTTGCCGCGACTCTGCACCGAACGGCGGAATGGGGCGGGACAGGGCGGAAGCGATCGGGATTCTCTTTCGTTCGCGATTCCAAGGAGATGTCGGTCAAAGTCGCGTCTCGCAAAGGGTTTCTCCTTGGAGCACGAACGGGTTCAATTCCCGGCGCCTCCACAACAAAATCAACGGCTTGCGGATCGTTAGGACGATTCGCAAGTCCGTTGAGTGGACTTAGCAGGCTGGCCGGCAGCGCCGGGAACACCGCACCGATGACCTCCCCGACCGCTTCGGCGGTCCGAATGTACTTCTGGGTCATCTCGAAGGACGTGTGACCGGCCCGCTGCTGGATCTTGAGCGCGTCGTCGCCGCGGATGGCCATCCAGGTGAGGCCGGTGCCGCGCAGGTCGTGAAAGCGGAGGCGCTTGCAGGTGGCGTCGTTGCGGAAGAGCGCGGCGCGCTTCACGTGCGCGGCTTCGAGGTGCTTTCGCAGGTCGGAAGCCCACCATTTCTGCTGCCGCATCGTGATGACCGGCCCCGAGCCGTTGGCTTCCGTGTGCATCGCGCGCAGCAACGGCATCAGGCTGGGCTCGATCGCGAAGCGACGGATGCCTTTGTTGCCGGTCTTGGTCTGCTTCAGCTCGCCGCTGTCGCGGTCCCACGAGACGCGCACCGACACGATGCCGCGCTCGACGTCGACCTCGCTCCAGTCGAGCGCCTTCAGCTCGCCCGCGCGAACGAAGAGATACGTGGCGAGCGCGTAGAGCCGACGCGCCTCGAGCGGCACGAGTGCACACGACACCAACCGCTGAAATTCGTCGGGGTAGAGCCATTGCAACTCTTTGGCGTCGTCCATGTCCGGTGGAACGATGCCCGTGCACGGGTTGTCGAGGCGAACGCGGAGTTTCTTGGGCTTGTCTTTCTTCCACTGACCCGCGGCGGCTTTCGCGGCGGTCGTGAAGACGGTCCAGGCGTTGAACATCGTCTTGGGCGACGCTTTGCCTTCGAAAGCCTTGGCGTCGAGTGCGTCGCGTAGCCGCTCGCAATCGGTCGGCGTCACCTCGACCCATGGCTTGTCGAGCACGGGTTGAATGTGCGTGCGGTAGGCGCCTTCGTTGGAATCGAAGCCGAGCACTTCGCGGTGCCTGAAGTAGTCGTCCCACCAGCTGCCGGCAGCCGCGCGGAACGCCTTGGCCTTCGGTCCGCGTTTCGGCGTCGCGATGACCTCCGCCTTGACGCGCGGTGCGTGGTGCGCGGCCGTCTCTTTGGCGCGAGCACGGCCTTGCGGGCTGTTCGGCCATTCGCCGAGCGCGACCCACGGGCGCGTGCCGTCGGACGCCGTGAAGCGCCCCCACCACTTGCCGGGGCGGCCATCCCGGCCGGGCCGAAACTCAACGGTGCCGCTCAACGAGGTCGACATGCTTCCTTCAATCTTTGCCGAACCGGGGCCATTCGAACAGACGTGGTGCGCAAGGTCGCGATTCATGGAGGCTTCTTGACGAGGCGCAGGCGGCCCTCCGCGAGCGCGGCCGCGATCGGGTCGAAGAGTGCGCCCGCGGGCAGCCGTGGTGGATCGGACGACGACGGCAACCCTTCGGTTTCGCCCTTTCCCTGCTTGAAGCTGCCGTTGTCAACTATGCCGCCCCTCCGAGCCCGGCAGAAATCCGTTTGGCTGTGAGTTTAGGGGGAACGTAATCCACGACATGTAGGCGCCAGCAGCGTCGTCCGACCGTGTGGAGCTTGGAGATCGAGTGGGTGCGCGGCCGTCTGAGCGCGGCGCCGACGGCGCTCACGAAACTACTATGGTGGCGCGACCGCTCCCGTTGGCCTCGGTGAGGGCCGAGCCGGGGAGCAATCAGCAAGATCTTTTCCTCGCTGGGCGCCATCGACAAAATCCTAGCAACGATTCGCCGCCTGCCCTCCCTGCGCGGTTTGCCCGCGCGTAACTTACTGACGACTATGGTGACGACTGCGGCACTGGTTCCAGTATTCTAAGCGACTGCTTCGCTGTTACCACGCTTGCCGGCGTTCCAGCGCTTGACAAATCGTTTCCGAAGGACGAGCATGCGCGGCATGTCTACGTTTAGGGCGGAGGGTGTGGGGCGGCTCGTTGTGGCACTCGCGGCGTTGCCTTTCATTGGATGTAGCGGCGACGCTCATGTGACGGAATCGCTTGGTGAGCAGCGAGACGCGGTCACGCAAGCCATCGTCATCTCAGGCCATGTCTACGAAGCGAGCGGACGCGGACGCGCCGGCGTGACCGTTACCCTGGCAGGCAACGTTTCCAAGTTCGTGATTACGGATCAAAGCGGCTACTACGAGTTCCCCGGACTTGCACCGGGCTCATACTCAGTGCGGCCCACGGCCAGCGGCTGTGCGTTCGCGCCGGACGTAGTTAATCTGAACAATCTCGCGTCGACGATCGTGCAGGACTTCGCGGGCAGCGGCAGCAGCTGCGGCGGCGAATCGAAGCTCAATAGCGGCGCAGCGAGCGGTACATATGCGCTGTCGGGTCGCGTTCTAGATGGAAGTGGGCGCGCGGTCGTAGGAGCTCGAATTCGGCTGGGTGGCAACGCGCAAGCCGTGAGATTTACCGATTTTGCAGGTGGTTATTCATTCCGAGTGAACGCCGGTTCTTACTCGTTGCAGGCAGACGCTGCTTGCGCGCTGGCTCCACAGTCGGTGAACCTCAACAACGTTGCCTCGAACAAGTCCCAGACGTTTACCACCTCTGGCGCGGGCTGCATCGTTGCGCAGTCTAACAACGCGGTGGCGACCGGGCGGGTACTTGTCTTGTCGAAGAACGGAGCAGTAGTCGGCAGAACTTACGTGCACACCATCGGGCTTCCCAGCGCAGCTGGCGCGGCCCAACGCCTCGCGCAGATTGGGCTAGAACAGATTGGCACGGAGAGCATCAGCATTGCTGGGCGCCCCGCCATCCAACGTATTGTGGCGCTCCGTGGCGCCGAGCTCGTTCTCGAGGAGGATTTTGCCGCTCCCCAACAAGTTGTCGCCGTTACAACGGCTATTCAAGACAGCAACAAGGTGATTCGCTTCGAGAGCAGACTAGCCGAGAATGCCGCGGCGGACTTGGTCGGAAGCGTGATCGCGACTGGCCGGAACTTCGAGATCGCCGATCTCCAGTATTTGACTAGCACGGCCCCGGTCGCCAAACCGATGCAGGCATTCACACCACCGGCCACCGGCCAGCTGCCCGTCGCGCTCGCTCCGAGCGGGGTCGCGCAGGTGGATGGCGAGGTCTCCGTAGCCGCCTCTGATGTTTCGAGCGCGATGGTACTGGCCACCTCGAACGGCCCCTTCTTTTCTGCCAATGCGGGGTCGACGGTAGCTCGCTCCGTTTGGACCAAAACCGCCACCACTGGCGGCGTCGCATTCGCGAGTACTGGGGATCCCGAGGTTGCGGTCGGTGCGCCGGACTCGGCTGGCAAGCAGAATTTCTACATGTCGATGCTATCTCGAGTCACGGCGGGCAATCCGCCTACGGTGGCTCTCGCGTTGTTCCAGAGCACGGATGATGGCAAGAACTTCGGCGCTGCTTCTAACGCCTACCCGGTGGACTGCAGCCTCCCGGGGTCGCTGTGCATCGTGCCTGACCAAGAAATGCTCGCGGCAGATCGCAAGAATCGCGCTGTCGGCGCGGGCGGCGCTACTTTCGATCAGCTATACCTGTCTTGGCGCGACGCTTCGCTCACCGCGACGGGCAGCGTGAGCATCATTCCAGCGGTCGCCTGCAGTGCCGACGGCGGCACGACCTGGACTGTCGACCGCTCCACGCTCGCCTCGTCTGGCGGCGACTACGTCCGTTTGGAAGTGGCCCCCGACGGTTCGCTGCTGGCGGCCTATGGTGTGTTCACCGGCCAGACCTACTCGCTGATGATGCAGAAGTTCAGCTCGTGTGCTGGAGGCCTCGCGCCGGTCGGAGCTCCGGTGCTCATTGCCAAGGTGACCAACCCCGCCGCTATGGCAGGTATGCCGCGTCAACCGGTCGCCAACTACTCCGTCACCGGAGCCGCAGACGACGCAACCGGTCAGGTTCTGTTCGCCGCCTATGCGAATGAAACCACTCCCGGCAACGAAGACGTCGTCGTCGCCCGCTCGATGGACGGCGGATCGACGTGGCCAACAACCAAGGTGATGAACACCGTAGGGAGCGGGCATCGTTATTTCCCCTCCATCTGCTCAACTGGCAACTCGGCATTCGTCAGCTGGTATGATCGCCGAGCCGGCGCGGTAAGCGGCGCGTCGAACGACCTGACCGCTTACTACCGGTCGTCGATCGCGACGAGCGGTGCAACCGTGGGTGCCGAGTTCAACGTGAGCACCAACGGCTCCGAAGACCCACAGTGTTTGACCGGATTTCCCGGCGGATCGGGCTCCTCAACCACCGCGGCCGAGACGCAGTGCACGAACTTGCCGAATGTCTTGTTCGGCAACGGCCAGTGCCAAGGTGCTTGCGCCGCTGGAGCTACTGCACCCTGTGGCAGCCTCGCCGCCTGCGACTTCCGCGCAGGCGCGCCGTCGCCGTGCCCCGTCGCAGAAAATTGCTCTATCCCGGCGGGTGCCGTGAGTCGGGGTTCACCCAAGTATGGTGACTACGCGATCAGCGCGTGTGCTCAGGGTCGCGTGTTCATGGCTTGGGCATCCGGTACCGCTCCGGGTGGCGGCTGCAGACCAAACGGCACTACTTGCAGCGTCCCCGGTGATTGCTGCACGGGGAGTTGCACCGGAGGCGCGTGCGCACCGAGCGCTGCAGCTTGCAGCGCGAACGGCGCGGCTTGCGCGGCGAATGGTGGGTGCTGTAGCGGTACGTGCCAGGGTGGCCAGTGCTTCGCCCCCGTTCAGCTTTACACTCAAAGCACCTCATGCGTGGGTGCTGTACCTAGCGACCTGACTTGCCAAACTTCGCAGCCGCCCGCCGATCCGGTCCTGAAAGTGTCGTTGAGTGGAACAGATTCTTCGCAGGTCGCGAGCTTCCCGTGGAAGATTTGCGGTACCGGCAGCGGCTTCACGCCCGGTAGCCAGGTTGGCATCAACTACGTTCACCCACGTATGGATCCGGCCACGAAGATCGTGGCTACCGCCGACGCGAGCGGCAATGCCAAGTTCACGGCCGAGCACGGCCGCGTAGCGCTCTGCACGCTTCAAGAATTTCAAACCGATATCCGGACGTTCTTCTCTGACCAGGCCTCGGGGCGAACGCTTGAAGTAACCTTCTCACAGATACCCACGTGCTTCCTCTGTTCACACGTACAACTGGCGGACGGCAGCGTCGCGACGCCAAGCTGCGGCACCGATTTCAATGGCGGCTGCAATTGAGGGACGCCTAAGTTGAGGGCGTGCTTCGAAGGCCTTGTTTGCATCGGTTGGGTCTTGGCCATTGCTTGTGGCTCACCCACCAAGCCACAGGCCGGTGGAGGGGGCATGCTGACCAGTGGCGCTGGTGCAGCGCCGGTGAACGCTGGTGGCGCTAGTGGCGCGGCTGATCTTCCGCCGACGTTCACCGGCGTTTCCGGCATTCGCTTGGGGGGAAATGCCTGCTTGCCCATTTCGCTGCCGGTTTCCAAGGCAGGGCTGGTCGACTGCTCAGTCGTCGAGGCACGGAAGGCCCCGTGCGATTGCACCAGCCCTGGGCATCAGATCCCTTCGGACTCTTTGATGGCGGCCGTTCGGACGCAGCTGCTTGCAGATGGTTTCTGCGCCTCCGCTGCCGAATGCGCCGCTTTCTGTGGTTGCGATCTGCAGCAGCCAGCCGGGGCTGCGACTGAGCCCGGCTCCGCTCGCTACTCATGCCAGAACGACTTGGAACCGCCGGCAGAAGTGGCGGGTTTTTGCTTGATCGATCTGGAGTTGCCAGCTAGTCCGCTCGGCAACCCAGCGCTTGTGGCCGACTGCCCGGCAGGCGGGCGGCGCCGGCTTCGGGTCGTGGGCGCTGGCATCCCCATCGTCGGGAGCGTTCCATTTCTGGTTTGCCCGACTCCTTAGCTGAGTTGTGCTTGCGGCCGCGTTGGTTGCTGCGTGAGTGGGGCCAGACTACAGTTGGGAAATGCGTCGGGCCTTCACTGTGTTGCTTCTGTACGGGCCGCTCGCGCTCAGCTGTGCGCAGACGCGTCGGCCTGTGGAGACCGGCGCCGCTGGTGCAGCCGGTGACTCCACGGCAGGATCTCCAGCAGATCTAGGCGACATGTCCCCAGGGAATGTCACTTTCCAGCTCTCCGTGAACCCGGCCAAATCGTACTGTGCCACGTCCAAGAACTGTAGCGCGCCAGAGCTCATTGCTGTGTTGGATGCGGGCGGCAACGCGGTGCAACGCGCCGTGACTGATTGCACCGCCGTATCCTGCGACCGTTGTGTTGCGCCCGGTTGCTTGGGCATCGCTTGCCCGTCCCGAGGCGTGCTCGTAACGGAACAGAAGCTGACTTGGGATGGCGCCGTCAACGTGCAATCCACGTGCGGGAGCCCCGCGACGAGCTGCTCCGGGCGCGCGTACATTCGGCCCGGCAAATTCGTAGCGAGAATGTGCGCGACTCCCGGTACGCTCACGCCTGGCGATGCGCCTGAGTGCGTTCCGAGCGGTCCGGTCGCATGCGTGGAGGTACCGTTTGAATATCCTTCCTCAGCGGCGGTCGGCGGCTCACTCTGAGGCTTTTGTTTAGGCCAGGCAGCGCATCTCGCTAGCAGGCTAGCCGGCAGCGGAGGGAACACGGCGCCGATCACCTCGCCCAACGCTTCGGCGGTCCGGATGTACTTCTGGGTCATCTCGAAGGTCGTGTGGCCGGCGCGCTGCTGGATCTTGAGCGCGTCGTCGCCGCGGATGGCCATCCACGTCAGGCCGGTGCCGCGCAGGTCATGGAAGCGAAGGCGCTTGCAGGTGGCGTCGTTGCGGAAGAGCGCGGCGCGCTTCACGTGGGCGGCTTCGAGGTGCTTTCGCAGGTCGGAAGCCCACCATTTCTGCTGCCGCATCGTGATGACCGCGCCCACGCCATCGGCTTCGGTATGCATCGCGCGAAGCAACGGCATCAGGGTCGGCTCGATCGCGAAGCGACGGATGCCTTTGTTGCCGGTCTTGGTCTGCTTCAGCTCGCCACTGTCGCGATCCCAGGAGACGCGCACCGAGACGATGCCGCGCTCGACGTCGACCTCGCTCCAGTCGAGCGCCTTCAGCTCGCCCGCGCGAACGAAGAGATACGTGGCGAGCGCGTAGAGCCGACGCGCCTCGAGCGGCACGAGCGCACATGACACGAGTCGCAGAAATTCGTCGGGGTAGAGCCATTGCAGCTCTTTGGCGTCGTCCATGTCCGGCGGAACGATGCCCGTGCACGGGTTGTCGATGCGAACGCGAAGCTTCTTCGGCTTGTCCTTCTTCCACTGACCCGCGGCGGCTTTCGCGGCCGTGGTGAACACGGTCCAAGCGTTGAACGCCGTCTTGGGCGACGCTTTGCCTTCGAGGGCCTTGGCGTCGAGTGCGTCGCGTAGCCGCTCGCAATCGGTCGGCGTCACCTCGACCCATGGCTTGTCGAGCACGGGCTGGATGTGCGTGCGGTACGTGCCTTCGTTCGAGTCGAAGCCGAGCACTTCGCGGTGCCTGAAGTAGTCGTCCCACCAGCTGCCGGCTGCGGCGCGGAACGCCTTGGCCTTCGGTCCGCGTTTCGGCGTCGCGATCACCTCCGCCTTGACGCGCGGTGCGTGGTGCGCGGCCGTCTCTTTGGCGCGAGCGCGGCCTTGCGGGCTGTTGGGGCCATTCGCCGAGCGGGACCCACGGGCGGGTGCCGTCCGACGCTGTGAAGCGGCCCCACCACTTGCCGGGGCGTCCATCCCGGCCGGGCCGAAACTCAACGGTGCCGCTCAAGGAGGTCGACATGCTTCCTTCAATCCTTGCCCGAACCCGGGCCATTCGAACAGACGTGGTGCGTAAGGTCGCGATTCATGGAGGCTTCTTGACGAGGCGCAGGCGGCCCTCCGCGAGCGCGGCCGCGATCGGGTCGAAGAGTGCGCCCGCGGGCGGCCGTGGTGGCTCGGGCGACCACGGCAACGGCGTCGGAGCGATGCGCTGGCGTTCGACGTAGGCGTCGACGTCGGCTCGCCGGGCGACGTACGTCTTGCCCCGCTTCGACGCGGGAAAGGCGCCTTCGCGGGCTAGGCGCAAGAAGGTGCGACGACCGAGCCCCGAGCTGCGTGCGTCGACCCACTCATCGGCAGCAGAGCGTGCGGGCGATGCAGCACGAACCGCGTCCATGATCAGCCGCTGCAACTCGTCGACATCGATCACGACCAATCGAACGTCAGCCATCGGTTCTTCCCCTGAGGCTAGCCATTGTGGGTATTCTGGGAATTGTGGGTGTAGGGATTGACCTTGAAACCCGGGCTCGGCTTGCGCCCCTGCCTCTGGCGGTCGGCCTGTACTTCCTCGGCCAGGTACCCGTGCTGGACCAGCAATAGCAGTGGCGGATCGAGCTCTACTGCTTTCTTGAAGCGCCCGCGTGTGGCCTGCCAAGCATCCCGTTTCGTGAACCGGGAGAGCTTAAAACTCCGGATCCAGCTCAATAACTGCCGCGCATTCTCGAGTTCCGGATCCGTTCCCATCAGCGCAAAGGCGGCTTGGGCGTGGGTCAGCAAGTAGGCCCCGATCACGATCGCTCGTTCGACCGTGTCCTCCTCGATCTGAGATTCATTCTCTCTCCCAGAATACCCAGAATACCCAGAATGGCCGGCCGCCTCCGCTAGGTGCAGCACGGCGGCAATCCGCGCAATGCCGCCCGCGAGCTTGTTCGCCCAATCGCAGATCGGTGCCAGCTCGCCGCCTGGGCCGAGCCGTGGTTCAAGCTCTCGCGAAAACCGCTCCATGCGCCGACACGCCGCGCTCGAGAACGTGACGACCACGGGCACGAGCTCGCCGTCGACCTGCGTCCCGTCGATGCGCAGCAGCGCCGTGCACAGCTGGTGGTAACGCTCGGTGACGACCTCGGTCACGGACGGCGGACAGGCATCACGCCGACCGACCGTGCTCTCCGGCAGCGAATAGAAGAACCGCGCCAAGAGGCCCGAACCCCTGAAAACTGGCTTCCGCGCGAGTTCTCGAATCACGTCCGGCTGCACCGCGACGCCGAGCGTGAGCGCAGGATGCCTCACGTGCACCGGGCCGCGGCCGACGCGATCAACGCGCAAGTCGTCGCCGGGGTGGCTCTTGAGCAACACGTCGAGATTCGGAACGCCATCGGAGTAGCGCCCGCCCACCACTTCGAACAACCCGCCTTCGGCGCTCAGCAGCGCGAGGCGCCCGCCTTGCTCGGCCAACATGGCGGCGAGTCGCTCGGGCGTTACGTCATCCACGACTAGCCGAGGAATCACCGGTACGCGCTCCCGCTCGAATTCAATCGCCAGCTCGGCCGCCTGCTGCCGGTCGGTGGGCGCCCCAGTGCGCGCCGCTACATCGATGGCTTTCTTCAGCTCCCGCTGTTTGATCTCGCGCCCCACCAGGGCGGCCTGCACCGGAGCGCGCAGCTCTTCGGCCAGCCCCTGCTCGAAGTCGTGAAGGGGTCGCACGGCGTCGCGGAATACCGAACTTTTGCGGTTTCCCGGCTCGAGCGCGACGAGCCAATATGTGTTGAGCGGCTCGCGCCAACCAGGTCGGATCTCGACCTCGAACTTCTTGGCCACGCACGCGGAAAGAGTCGCGAGCGCCACCACCGCGGCCAAGTCCGGCGGCGTCTGGGTCGCCACCGCTTCCGCTTCGACCCACTCGCGGAAGATGGCGCCCAGCGCCTGAACCGGAAACGGCGCGCCACCTCGGTGGTCATCGAGCGGGAACGGACGAGCCCATTCGAAACCAGGGCTGGCACCGCGAGCCAACACACTCACGGGCCTCGTGTACTTCCGCCCAAACCATTCACAGATCCGTTCCGCCGCCTGGCGTGGCGAGAGCCCTTCGTGCTCCGCCACCAAATCGACGTTGCTCCGAAATCCGGGAAAGCCGTCAGGACCGGCGCCAGCGCAGCGGGCGTGAAGGCACTTCAATCCGCCCTGTGCACACAGCAGTGCTCCGGGCTCGTTGCAACCGGGGCAGCGAGCAAACTTGTCGTCGTGCTCGACCCCGCAGCGCTCGAGAATCAGGCCCGTATTAACCCGATTCGCCTCCTCGAACACGCCATTTTGAGCCGCTTTCGCCGGACCAGCCGATCCGAAATCCGACGTGTCCGGCAGCGCTCCGAGCGCGTCAACGACCGTGGCCAACGACGCTCTCCAGCGGCACGCGATGCACGCGTTCGTGACATCTAAACGAAGTCCGACGATGCGGGCGCTCGGTCGTGTTCTCACCCTTCCGCTTCCAAGTCCCAGGTGCGGGCATGAGCCGGGCGGCGTTGCCGACCGACGTGTCGATTCGAACGCGGTCCGTGTCGAACTTGCCTGCCAACAGCTTGAGGAACGTGCGCACGCGAGCGGTACTCTCGCTCGACACCGGAGTCGGCTCGATTGCGATCAGGATGAAATAGCCGTTGCCGCTATCGCCGCGCCCGACAGCGAATTCGTCGTTCAGCGCCCCGAGCAAGAACGCACCAACCTCACGATAGACTTCGTAGGCCGCGCGCTTCTCGTCGTCGGTCGCGCTGATGCCTTTCGGGCGCACCGGATCGATATCGATGAACACCGCGCGCCGCCGCTCGACGTCGCCATCACCGGCCCGCCCATTCCAAGCCGAATGGATGCGATTGCCGGAATAGCGCGCGGCCAGAGCCGGATTGACCGGTCCATTCACCAGTTGATACGCGCCGTTGAAGCCGCGCATCCGCTGCGCCTCGGCGAGCAGCCTCACGTGCACGTGCTCCGACCCGGCGTGGGCGACGTGGATACGGCCCCGCACAAAGAACGTGAGCTCGGTCAGCTCGTCCGCTGCCATGCCTAGAAAGCCGCGCAAAAGCCCCGTGCAGCGGTCGACCTCGCCGCGGCTCTGGACCAACGAAAGCTGGGGGCCGGCGGCGGTCACGCCGACTCGTCCCCCGCGGTATCGGCGATACGCCGCTCCGTCAGCCCATCCCGCGCCAAGAACTTCTCAAGCTCCTCCCGCCGAATCAGTCGCCGCCGCCCCGGCTTCACGCTGCGCAAACGCCCTGACCGCACCCAGCTTCGAACCGAATCCACCGAGGTCCGCGCAATTTCGGCGACCTCACTTAGCAGCAGATAGTCGTGCATCGTCTTGCTCCTCGCACCCCAGTCTGGGAGCGAAGCCGAAACCGACAAGGGCCCCCCCTTCGAACCTCTTGACACTGGCGGAGACCCTAGCGAGCGCGGCGGGTCGGGCCAGTCTTGTCCGCCGTGTACCCGGCGGACTTCAGACGCTTGCCCACGCTCGCATCGAGCTTCCGCCAGCCAGAAAGCGTGAGCTCGTGTTCGGGCAGCGCCGGACAGAGCGCCGCGAAAATCTCGAGCACCAGATCCAACTCGTCCTGAGCCCGCGCCAAGTGCGCGAGGGCGCCGAGCGCTAACGCCTTAGTCTCGGCGCGGGTCGCACGCAGGACTTCGCCCTCGAAACCGCGCAATTTGGCGCGTTCGACCTTCCGCACGGCAACCTGCTTGATCAGCTTCTTCAGGTGCTGGAGCTTTGGGTCGAGCGCACGAATCGCCCTGGCCGCCTCCGCTTCAGGCGCGGCGTCGTACAGCAGCGAGCGTTCTTCCTCCGTCCGGGGTTCTTCGCGCAACTTGGGCCGCGCATCCCGCCGCTGCGCGGCCACTAAGAACATTTCGAGCTCGTACAAACTCTCGGCCACCACACGCTCGCAGCTTCGTTCTGCGCGCGGCACTCCGAGCACCCGAAAGGCGGCGACCAGCGCGCTGTCCCGCCGCGTCGCCAGCTTGTGAGCCACGAGCCACGCAAGCAACTCGTCGATCCGATCGATCACCTCATCACACGGAACCTCCCTTGGCTTCGTCGCCATGCGTCGCAGCTTGTCACTGCTAGCGGCGACGTGCACGTGGCAGCGGCAGTTGACGGAGCTGCGTCAAAACGGCGCGCGACGCTGCGCTGATTGCCACTCGCGTCGTCGCGTTCAACAGCACCCAGAAAAACACATCACCAGTGCTTGCGCGCGCGAACTCCGCGGCTCAATCTTAGTGGGTCATGGCACCTGCAACGGCTGACATCGGGGAGAGCGGGGCGTCGTCCATCACCACCAATGGCGGCGAAATCGCACAAAACGAGACCGAAATCGTTGCGTCTGCCGAGGCGGCACGGGGTTCTGGCGACTTCCTGACACGCCGGCAGGTCGCGCGTCGGCTTGGCCTCAGCCTCAGCACCGTGCGCCGCATGGAAGGCGCGCAGCTCCACCCGATCGTGAACGAGCGCGGCGTGCGCTACTTCGAGGCGACCGAGATCCAAGCCGTCTTCATCCGCGTCCGCAGGTCCCGCAAGCCCGAGAGCGAGAACGCCGACGGCACGCTCGCCGCCGCAGCCTTCACGCTCTTTCAGTCCGGCGCCGACGTCGTGGCGGTCGTGAAGGAGCTGCGCGAGTCGCCGCAAAGCATCGAAGCACTGTTCGAGCACTGGAAGCGCCTGCGCGGAACCGTGCTGCTCGACGCCGAAAGCCTGCGCGCTCTCGCCAACCACCTGACCGTCGCCGCACTGCCCGACGAAAACGCGATCGTTGCGGCAGTCGCAGAATTCAAGAAAACCACCGAGCTGCAATGCATCCTGTGCGAGCAAGGACCAGCCCGACTTTGTCGCAATTGCGCGCAGGAAACAGGCCGCGCCGACCTCCAAGAACGCGAAGCACGAAAGCTCTTCTGAAGGCTCCCCCAATGCCAACCCACGCCCTCGCTCACACCCTGAACCTCGCGCCGCTCGAAGCCCCATCAACCGGCGACGTCGCCGCGCGCGCCTTCACCTGCTTCGACCAAGGCATGCGCCCCGACGAAGTCGTCACCCACTTGACCTTGCCCGCCGACACCGTCGAATACCTCTGGCGCACCTGGGCCCGCCTCCGCGGGCTCGTCCCACTCTCCTTCGAAGTCGCTCGCGTCCTGCGCGAAGCCCTGTACTGCAGCCACCCGCTGGCGACCGGCGCGGACCTTGTCGCGGCGGTCCAGCGCTACGGCGATCGGCCTATCCAACTGTGCACGGGCTGCAAGGACGGCTGTCCGGAGTACTGCACGGCTTGTCCGGCGCGAGAGGCGAACAGGGCTTTGCGGAAGTCGCGCAGGCGCTGAGCTGGGTGTGGCCTTCCCGCCGCACCCACTGGAGCGGGCGTCGGCCGCGTTTCCTGCAGTGCGAGTGCGGTTCGAAAAGCGCAGACAGCGTCTGCGCTTTTCGCCGTCTCAAGCAGTCTTGAGCCGCAAACCACGGCCGTCGTCGGCCGTCGACCCAATTTGGCAGACACTGTCTGCCGAATTCAACGACCTGGTCTAGCGTCGGCCCTTCCGCCCGTGGATCGTGCAGGCTCGCGGCGCTTACCATTCGACTTCAGGTGGGGTTTCATGGGAGCCGTACTCTCGGCGGCAATGCCAGACTTCAACAGCGCCGCCTCTGCTGGTTGGTCGTTCGGGTCCTGCGGCACGAGCTCGCCGCGGAAGGCCTTCGCCAGGATTGAACGCGCGAGCGATTCCTGGCGCTGCGACTGGTTCTCGGCTTCAGCAATCAGGCGCGCCACAACATCTAGCATTCGGCTGACACGTGCGACGATTTCGCGTTGCTCTTCGAGCGGAGCAAGGCACAGATGAAAGGCCTTCAGTTCGGGGTAGTAGATCGTCGTGTGCGTTGAGCCTTCCCCAAATGTCTTGATGTGCTCTCCTTCCGCAAGGAGCGCGAACATCAAGTATTCCGGCAACAGGGCTGGCGAGCAGGTCCAGTTCGCGAAGTCTTGGCTCGTCGCCATCGACTCGCCCATAATCGTGACGTAGCCCACCGAGGCAGTACGCGAAAAGCACACCGTGCGGGCTGGCAGTAAGCGCGACGCCGAGTTCTCGAGACCAAGGTCGCTCACGGTCTGAAACGTCGTCGTGATCTCCCTACCGTGGTTCTCGCGCGCATCTCGGATTCCGATCCAAGGGATGCCACCGTCCCAATAATCCGAGTGCTCCCGGCTAGGCGTGTGTCCGCTCCCCATACGGGCGATTCGCGAGAGCGCAACCCACTCCCATCCGTCTGGCGCGCGCGTGCCCGGGTGCCCTACCGCAATGCCGCCGATGCCCCGTCGCATACTCATCGAAGCGGCGCGGCCCGAGGATTTTCCGCCGGGCTCTGGAGTGCGCTCGATCAATACCCTGGCGGGCTCAAGGTCCGTCTTGCTGGCCCGCCAGTCTTTGGTGAGGTCGCCGCGGAAGGCTGCGGCGAGGATGGACTGGCGAAGCCTCTCGAGCAGCGGCGGCACGGCGTCGAGTGCCTCCCGTGCACGTCGGCCACGCGCTTGGAGGCCTTCAAGCTCGGCGACAATGCGCCGTTGTTCAGCGACCGGTGGAAGGCAGACCTGAAACGCCTTCACCTCCGGGTAGTAAATGGTCGTGTGCGTCGATCCCTTGCCGAAGCGAAAGAGGCTTTCGTTCTCAGCGATGAAGAGCTGTAGCAAGAACTTGGGATCAATCGCTTGACTGCAGACCCAGTTCACAAAATCTTGGCTCGTAGCCATCGGCCGCTCGGTGATGACGACATAGCCGACCGAAGCAGTGCGAGAGAGACAAACGGTACCCGCTGGCAGCAGCCGAGCCGCCGAATTGTCGAGCCCTTCCTGCGTTACGGTTTGCAGCGTCTCAGCGATCGTGCCGCCGTGATGAATTCTGGCGTCCTTGATCCCGATCCACGGAATACCGCCATCCCAGTATTCGGAATGCTCGCGACTCGGCGTGTGGCCGCTTTCAGTCTGGCCACGTCGGTGAGCGACACCCAGCGCCAACCGACAGGGGCAGGCATTTCGGCCCTCCCAACAGACAGCGCGTAGGAGCCCGGAATGATGTTTACAGTTGCGGCTCTCCCGCTCACGACGCTACTCCGGCAAGGGCCGCTCGCATCCCTTCGATCTCGTCCAGCGCATTTCGGAGTTGCACGGAGATCTGTTCCGCGATGACGTCTGGTTCAGGGAGATCAGTGTGGTCGACAACGCTGTCGTCTTTGAGCCAAGAGACATCCAGATTGTCACCGCGCTTCGAGATTTCTTCACGCGAGAACCTGCGAAATCGCCCCGAATCACCTTGGTCCTTCCGTTTCGCCATGCCAAGCGGATCGGCGCCGAACGCCTTTTCAAACTCGGCAAAGTGCGCCCGCGTGAACGGCGTGCGTTTGCCGAACGACGGCATGTTCGTGCGCATGTCGTAGAACCAAACCGCCTTCGTGTTCCCTTTGTCCTTCGCCCCCTTTGTGAAGAACAACACGTTGGTCTTCACGCCTTGCGCGTAGAAGATGCCGGTGGGAAGGCGCAGGATCGTGTGCAGGTCGCACTTCTCCATCAGGTCCGCGCGGACCTTTTGGCCGACGCCGTCTTCGAACAACACGTTATCGGGGAGCACGACAGCGGCGCGCCCGCCGGATTTGAGGCCACGGTAGATGTGCTGGAGGAAGACGAGCTGCTTGTTGCTCGTCGGGTACGTGATGTCGTCGCGGCCACCGCCACCGCCGCCCTTCTTGGTGCCGAAGGGCGGATTGGTGAGGATAACGTCGACTTTGGGGAGATTCTTGCCGGTTTCGGCCAGCGTGTCCCCGAGGATTATTTCGCCCTCGATGTCGTGGAGCATCGCGTTCATGAGCGCGAGGCGTTGCACGTCGGGGACGAGCTCGACGCCGTAGAAGGCTTCGCGGCGCTGGAAGTTTTGTTTGGCGAGCGGCAGGTCGTGGTACCCGTCGGTCATCGAGCGCATGTAGCGATCGGCGTTGATCAGGAAACCGCCCGTGCCGATCGCGGGGTCTTGAATGCGCTCGCCGGGCTGCGGCTTGACGAGCGCCACCATGGCTTCGATCAGCGGACGCGGCGTGAAGTATTGGCCGGCGCCGCTCTTCGTTTCTTCGGCGTTTTTCTCGAGTAGGCCTTCGTACAAATCGCCGAGGCCCTCAGACTTGGCGCTGTACCAGTCGAGCCCGTCGATCGAATCGACGATGGTGCGCAGGTGCCGCGGCTGCCGGAACGAGGTCGAGGCATTCGCGAAGATGGCCTGCACGCGCCCGGAGCCCTTGCTCCCAAGGTCGACCAGGAGCTTCTTGTAGAAATCGAGCTGCTCGACGCCGTCCTTCTTCAGCAGGTCATCCCAACGGTAGCCCTTGGGCACTTGATCGTCCTTGCTCGCTTCTTTCCCGGTTTCCTTCATCATCTTGAGAAAGAGCAGGAACGTCAGCTCGGTCACGTACTCGTGATACGTGATGCCGTCGTCGCGCAGGATGTGGCAGAGGTTCCAGAGCTTCTGAACGATGTCTTGCGTATTGGGCATGGCGCGAGGTTGGCCGGCGTGACCCCGGGGCGAGGCCTGCGCCGCAGGGACGCCACCCGACTAGCGGGTTCCCGCTGCGGCGGCCACTCCATCCGCCCGGCGAACGCAGATCGCTACTCGGACAGCTGCGCGAGCAGGAGCCCCGCCAGGTATTCGGCGAGAGCGTTCACGTTGAATTGGCCATTCGCCCAATGCTGGTCCCCCTCTTTGAGTGCGGCGTAGTACGGCTGCCGATCCTCGCGGATACGCTCAGGCACTGTCTTCTTGCCGGGCAGCAGCGCGCCGTGGCGCAGACAGATCAGGTGGTAGCAAGCGGCGCGCGCCGTTCTGCCGTTGCCCTCGATGAACGGATGAATCCAATTCAGGCGCCAGAGCACGTAGGCAGGCAACACGGTGGGGTGGTCGACGACGTCCCAATTCTCGTGGACCACTGAAAGCAGCTGGTCGACCAAGTCGGGCACCTTGTCGAAGTGCGGCGGGATGTGATTGCCGACGTAGATCGGCTGCTCGCGAAAGCGGCCGCCAAACTGCGCAATGTTCGACACTGCCGCGGCGTTCAGCGCCCAGAGCGTGTACTTGTCGAACGCCTCAACGCCCTTGATCAGCCCGATCTCGATGCAGTTGGTGAGCAGGTCGTACTGCCGCAGCAGGTTCTGCTCCTGTACACGCGCGAAAAGCTCAGGGTTGTCTGATTCTCGGACTGACATGCCCCAGCGCTCCGTGGCTCAGGGCTTCAGCCGAATGTGGCGCGACGCGACGCGCACCGACTCTTTCGTGATGTGCAACGACTCGGGCGCGTTGCCGAACGCAAAGCTGATGCGCTGCTCGTGAAGGTCCTCTTCGGACACTTCTTTGGTGCGCGCCTCAGAGAGCAGGCGGGACAGCTTGGGGTCCACCGCCAGAGTCGATTGGAATTGCTTGCGAGCTGCCATTCGAAACTCCTCATCCGTTCAGTAGTGCACGAGGCGCGTCCAGTCAAGGCGCGAAGGGCCACAACCGGCGCCGCTGCTCATCCTGCGTCCACCCAGACTTCATCTGCAAGCTCACCGAGCAGGCTCTCGAGCTTGCCGTCGAAGACCTTGTTGAGGCGCACGAAGCCGCCGTCAGCCTTGAGCTGCCCCTGGTCGAGCGACTGCTTGTCGACGACCGTCTCGTGTTTCATCTGCGTGCCGATGCGGTCCAGCCATTTGCGCTGCGGGTCGGTGAACTGGTGCTTTTGCCGAAGGCGCTGCAGCGCGTGATCCACGCGCTCGGCGTACGGCACCAGCGGCGAGCCGAGCGCAAGCTGACGGATGTAGCCAATGACGGTTGCGGCGAAGTCCTCGTTCTTGGACTCGGTCCAGGCGGCCTGCAGCGCCTTCTCTGTAAAGCCCTCCTGATCAAGGGCGAGCTTGAGCTGTCGGAGATCTTCGCGGGTCAGCTCGCGGGGCCGCTGCGTGACGACGAGCAGCGCGGGGATTTTGTTCAGGTTGCCTTCCACGAAGGCTTTGAAGCTCTCGATGTAGTCAGCCGGGCGGGCATTGCTCTGCTTGCCGTACCCGCGTTTCACCTCTCGGACCTGGTCGACGCGCTCCGAGACGATCATCTTGTACGGCGCGTCACCCGTCGCTTGGTCCAGGCACGTGGCCAGCGCAACGTGCTTGGCTAGCCATTCCGCGGCCTCGCCTACCGCCGCGCCACGCAGGAAGGCGAGCAGCTCCTTCACCGGCATGCCGGCGGCCGTCTCGACGCGCTCCTCGCGATCACCCTTAAGAGCTCGCTTCTTGCGCTGGAGCTTGGCGATCAGCTCGCGCAGTGACTCTTCGCGAAACTCCTGTTCCTTGCCCTCGACCACCTCTTTGGCGAGTTGCTGGAAGCTAATCAGCGGATTGACCACGACCGGCTTCATATCGGTCACGGCCTTGATGGCTGAGTACAGGTCGACCGCGTCGAACACGCGGAACCGCTCCTTGTCGATCTCGGGGCAAAGGCGCGTGGCGCGGCCCAGCATCTGCTCGTACAGAATGCGGCTACGCACGCGGCGGAGGAAAACCAGGTTGGCGATCTTGGGGATGTCGATGCCCGTGCTCAGCAGGTCGACCGTGACGGCAATGTTCGGCTGCCGCTCATTGCGGTAGCGCCGGATCGCCTCGAGTGGCTTGTCGGTCTCGCCCGTGATCTTCATCACGGCGTCGTTGTCGACCGCGCCATAGCGAGCGGCAAGCGCCTCTTTCAGGAGCATCACCACCAAGTCCGCATGCGCGTCAGTAGCGCAGAAAATCAGCGTCTTTTCGTCTTGCTCCGGGTCGATGTGTTTGGCCAGCTCGGTCAGGACGACGCGGTTGAAGTCCTCGACCACGACGCGCCGATTGAAGGCGTCCACGTCGAAGTCGACCTCGTCGGGCAGCTCTTCCTTCCGCAGCGTCGCCCCTTTGGGCGAGCGCTCGAGAACCAACACCTCCTCGCGCGCCTGGTAGTGGATGCCGTCCTGGGCCAGCTTGGTCACGATGCGGATCGGCGGGTCGTGATCGACCAGGAAGCCATCGACGACGGCCTCGCGGTAGGAGTAACGAAAGACCGGAGCACCGAAGATTTCGGTCGTGTGTAGCGCGGGCGTTGCCGTCAGGCCGATCTTCACCGCATCGAAGTGGTCGAGCACTCGACGGTACTTCGAGATGTAGTCGTCCTCGTCCCGGAACAGGAATTCGCGATCCGAGAGCTCGCGATCGAGCAGGTAGCCCCGGTGGCACTCGTCGACGACGATGCAATCGTATTGATCGACCGGCGGAATTTCCGGCTCGCGCTCGAACGGCCCGACCACGCGCTTGACCATCGCCTGAATGGTCGCGATGTGCAGCCTGGTCTCGCGCGCCGGCTTGAGATCGGCCAGCTCCTTCACGTCGTAAATATCCGTGAAAGTCTGCAAATTCTCGAGCCGCAAATCCTTCAGGGCGTCAGCCGTCTGCCGCCCCAGCGCATTGCGGTCGACCAAGAAGAGCACGCGCCGGAAGCGACCCGTCTTAATGAGCCGGTAACACAGTCCGATACACGTGCGCGTCTTGCCCGTGCCGGTCGCCATCGCGAGCAGTAGCTCGCGCTTGCCGGCTTCGAGCGCGCTCTCCACCGACAAGATCGCCGCGCGCTGGTACTCGCGATCGATGTACGGCATCGGCTCGACCTTGAGCTTGGCGTACGCCTCGTCCTCGTTCTGTCTGAGCAGGTCGACGAGGCCCTCGGGCGTGTACCAAGCCTCCAGAGCAGTCGCGTGATTCTGCGCGCGCCGAACGTCGTGAAACCAAATGCCGCTCTTTGTCTTGAGCTGCCGCAGGTACGGCCGCCCATTCGTCGAGAACAGAAACGGGACCTTGTACGCGCCCCACGGGCTCCCCTCCGGCACGGCTTCGTCGCCCTTCGTCAGGTAGCCCGCGCTGTAGTCCTTGGCCTGGTGAATGACGCTCGAGACGTCCTTCCCCGCCCGCTTCGCTTCCACCACTGCCACGACCAGCAGGCCCGCGAACAGCACGTAGTCCGCGCGGCCATCCTTACGCGCGCCCGGATGCGGGTTCGGCGTAAATGTCGGCCACTCCGCGATCGCGAGATTCTTGCCGCGCGTCGGCCTAACCCCGCGCTCGAACGTGAGCAGGTCGGAGTCGGCCTCCCAACCTGCCTCGCGGAGCTGCCGATCGATGATGCGACGAGTGGCTGCCTCGTCCAGCTCGATGGCGTCGCTCGCCGCCGCCGCGCGCTGCACGGTCTGCTCCACCTCGCGTACCGGTATCGCCTGGGCGTACGCCTGCGAGGCCGCGAGCTCGGCCAGCAGCTTCCTGTTCTGCTCCTCGAGCGCCTTGCTGCGACCGGCCTCTGTCCCAACCTGCTCAGCAGCCAGCGCCTCCCAGATCGCGACCTCTTCCCGCGCCTTCTGCTCGCGCTGCTCGGCCGTAGTCCGGCTCGTCAGCTCCGCTTCGGCGACACGCCGGGCGTCTTCGATCTGCACGCGCGCTGCTTCCAGCTCCTGCGCCCGGTCCTCGGTTTCCTTCCGCAGCCGTGCCAACTCTTCATGCAACGCCGAATCAGCCTGTTTCGGCTCCTGCGGCGGCACATACGGCCCCGGATCGAACTTCCGATTGTTCCCGAAGCTCCGCTGAAACCAAATCCCCAGCTGATGCGCCACCTTCAGCTGATGCAAAGCCTCCGCCTGCGTCCCCGCCAGATCGTGCACCGCGTCGTTGCCAGAGCGTCGCAACTGGTGGAAGAGATCACGCTGAACAGCGCCGATCGCGCCGCGGTCCGAAAGCGCATCGATGACGCGCCGCAACTCTTCGCGTGGGTCCAGCAGCAGCCCGACCTTTGCAGCGGCGCGCTTCGCCAGCACCTCACAGAACTGACGCAGCTTGTACAGCGTGACGTTCGGGTCCGCTGCGAACTGCTGCTCCGCCTGTGTGCCGAGCGCGACGAGCCGCGGATCGTGATGCCCGAGGAAGTCGAAGTTGGGGGAAGGACTGGGTTGCTGCACGGCGTCGCTGATCTTGGCTTGGCCGTCCAGAGCACCCCGAGGGTTACCTGGCGCTGCCCGTTCTTTGGAAAACCCGCAGGATTTCCAACCCGCCATTGTAAGCGCGACAAGGTGGGGTTGCGCAACAGCCAAGAGCCGCCTGCGAGCGGAGAACGTTGCGCGGCAGGGCTGCGCTATGCTGCAACCATGCCGCTCCCCCTCGGAATCCCCAGGGCGATCATTGCCGACGAAACCTACCCCCTCCGATTCGAAAAGTTCGCGACCGAACTCGTCTCGAAGCTCGAAGGCGGCGTCCACGTCGTCGTCACTTCCTCAAATTACGACCAGGGGCGGGACGGAATTTCCGTGGGGTCGGGCGCTAGAGTCGTAGTGTGCTGCTCGCTCACTGATGAGATCGAGACGAAGGTGGCCCACGACGCGAAGAAGATCGCCAAGACCACCAAGAATTTCGA
Source organism: Polyangiales bacterium (assembly GCA_038252755.1). Classification (GTDB taxonomy): domain Bacteria; phylum Myxococcota_A; class Polyangia; order Polyangiales; family Polyangiaceae; genus PMG-095. The sequence goes on from JBBSAB010000050.1 coordinate 24,143, forward strand.
CACGCTGTACTTCTGCTCGTCGCAGAAGATGACGGAGGCCGCTGGCGACAAATTGGCGGCGGAGTTCACAAACATCCTCAGTCCGACCACGGCGACAGTCGTCGTCCTCAGCAGAGAGAAGCTCGCCTTCTTCGCGACCCAGCACGAAGCCGTACTGAAAACACACTATCCCGGCGAGGTCCAAGGCGCGCTGCAAGCTCTTGCGGATGGTGCGGACAGCACCCAGTTGGAGCATTCACTCCGGCTTGCGCTCTCGGTAGCGGGAACTGGCGACGCGGCGAGTATCCGCGATGGCGTTTGGGCCGCCGCCGTAAGGGTCGTGCTCGCGGATGGCGTTCCGAGAACGCCAGGGCTGATTGCGGCGCGGCTATCGAACCACCTGAAGCTATCGCTTGCGCTGCGAACCGACGTGGTTCAGGCGCATCTTCTTGAGCAGCTTGGCAAAGGAGATGTCGAGCGGGATGTGGACGGGGCGTTCGTGCTTTCGGCACTTGGACGAGCCAATTTCGACGACGACGAAGAGCGCGTGGCGGCGTCGTCACTGGAGGGCCGCGCGGTATTCAGGGACGCCATAGAGGCTGCGCTCCGAGAGCCGATCACAGATTCACAAGCAAATGCGATGTGGCTGGCGCTGCAGCAATCAATGGCTCAGCTGCTGTACGAGCGGGGACGCGAGGTATTGGCCATGATGGCGCCCATATTTGGAGCGCAGACCATCGACGCCACCCCAACTCCGGAAGCGGACGAACCAAAGACCAACCGATTGCACCACGACATCGTGGAGCCCCTCGCGAGAGCCGCCGGCTCGGTGTATCAACTGACTGACCAGGCGAACGAAGTATCCACGGCAATCAGTGACCTGCTGCACTCAGGCTACGGCCCGGCGGTAGACTGGCTGACTCGGTCCTGTTTTGCGTATGTGTGTGCTTGCTCGCTCGGTTTGGAAACGCATACGCAAGCCGCGATCGAAGGGCTCATCGAACGAACCGGCCTCGTGCTGGATACCGACGTGGTCTTGACGTTGCTCTCGGCGGACGAACCGTCACATGAGTCAGTCAACATCCTCAGGCGCCAGTGGAAGCAGTACGGCGGTGATGTGCTCGTCAGCGATGAAGTCCTGCACGAAGTGGCGCACCACGCCTGGATCGCCGATCGTGATTTGAACAACGTCGCGGACCTTTGGCCCGCCACGAGCGTGGACCGGCAAATTCTCAGCAAGAACGCGTTCGTCCGCGGCTTCGGACGGTTGCTTGAACGCGGAGAGGTCAAGATTGGGCAATGGAGTCAGTGGATGCAGCAGTTCCGCGGAAAATCTGCAACTGATGTCACCCCGATCCGAAACTATCTTGTGAAGGACTTAGGCTTCGGTTTGCTACCGCAGTGCAACGCGGAATCCCGGAATCTAGCGGACCAGGTGCAATCGTATCTGGAGCGGAAGCACCCCAAGAGCTTCACTGGGTTCGAAGATACACGCGACGAGCGGATCCGTACCGACAAGGCTCGGCGCGATGCGCTGCTGTTCGCCGCCTTGGTTCAGGCGATCGATCAGGGGCACGAACGAGGCGATGGGCGCGCAACCTACTTGGTTAGTTCGTCTGGCCGCTTCGGCGCTGTGCATCGACAATTTCGCTCGGAGGAGCCCGGCTTCATGTTCTCGGTCCCGGCCGCGACCTATATGCTCGCGATGATTCCCGGTCGATCGCTCGGCCTTAGCGCACTAAGGTCATTCCTGTTTGATGGCCGATGGCAGGAACGCATGTCCGACTTTCAGCTGTACGCCTTGCGCATTGTCAAGCGCAGCGCAGAGTTCGACATGCCATGGGCGAAACGCGGGCAGCTGTTCCGCGAGCTCAGAGGCAACGTAGAAAGCGTTGCGCGCGACCGAACGGGGCGGTCCAAAGCGAAGCGCGAGGACGTGCAACAGGTGGAGGACGAGTGGATGGCGTCCAATACGGAAGAGTTCCCGCGCGCACTCGCCCAGGCGCTAGACCGGGTCGCTGCGGATCGTGCCTCAGACCTTCGAGTGGCGACGGCGGAAAAGCGTGTCCGCGAACTCGAGGAGGCGCTGGCTCGCGAGAAGCGCAAGCGCTCGTAGGCAACTGGCCAGGATGGCGCTCGATGGGGCCCAGCGTTAATCGTGCTCGTGCGATCCACAACCCCCACGCCGTCGGGCGCTCAACCGTTCCGGTCAATAGTCGCGAGCGCGCTCGCTCCGCCAGCTGCATCGAACCTAGTGCGTGCGCTCCCCTGACGCCTACTGTGAAGCTCCTCCGCAATCTGCAGCACCACGTCCCACCGCTTCGCCTCCGCCGCCAAAACGAGCGCTCGCGCCAGCGCCGTCTCAACCACATCCGACAGCTCGTACGCTTCGGACGATTCCGTCACAACGCCACGAACGATCGCGCACTTAGGTGCACGATCTGAGACATCGGCCGGATCCGCATCGGTGCTGATCGTGCTTGATTGATGCTCCATCGTGATTTCGGGTTGTCCGGAATCCGCTTCAATTCCCGGCGCCTCCACTCTGTTTCTTCAACTAACTCGCGGTGTTCTGATCCGCGCGTCGCTCCGTTGCCGTCAGGTTGCCGTCCACACTCAAACTCGCGATCGGCGTTTCGAGTAGTCCGATCGCCCGCTCCGTCTCGCCCTTGGCCAGGTGCATGTAGCCGAGGGTCGTCTGCAGATCCTCGTGACCGGCGAGGTGCCGGATGGAGAGCGCTGGGGCGCCCTTCATGGCGAGGTGGCTGCAGAAGGTGTGGCGCAAAATGTGGATCGCACCCGTGGCCCGTAGATTTGCCCGCCGCTGAGCCTGGGCCATCCATTTCTGGAGGACCTTGGCGGTGACAGACGAACCTCCGTCCGCGTACAGCACGCGGTCACCCCGGAGATGCCGGAACGCAGCCAAGGCTTTCCGCAGGCGCTGAGTCATCGGGACCACCCGAACTTTCATGCCCTTGGTTGCCGTGACTTCGCTCTTCCACTCCGAACGCTCGATCGTGAGCTGGCCGCGCCGCAGATCCACGTCCGACCACTCGAGCGCGATGATCTCACCACGCCTGAGCCCCGCGTCGCCACCGAGCAGCACGGCGACATGGATGCGCGGATCGATCTTTTGAGCCGCATCCACCAGCCACTGGTATTCGTCGAAGTCGTAGAACTTCGCGCGCCGCTTGTCCCGCTTCAGCAAGGCGAACCGATGCGGGATGAACGGGATGACTCGCCAGCGCACGGCCGCCTTCAGCGCCGAATTCATCACGGAGGCCGTGTTGTTGTAGGTCGACGTAGAAAGCTCGATCATGTGCTTCTTGAGTCGATCTTCGTCGGCTGGTGAGAGCGTGTCCAAGCGCCGATTTCCGAATATGGGCACCAAGTAGCGGCGAAACACGGACTCTTTCGCCTCGATGCCGCTCGGTTTCTGTTTATTGGCTCTGCACCAATCGTCGATGAAGCGTTGCTGAAACTGTTCGACGGTCGGTGCCGCTGCCGGCTCCTCTCTCCCAAACGTGCCGCCGAGCAGTGCCGAGCGAAGCTCGCGCTCGTAGTGCTCGGCTCCGCGCTGAGTCTGCACGGGCGAAACTTTTCGCACGCGCTCGCGCTTGCCGTCGGGGTGTTGAAAGTTGACGTCCACAATCCAATACTTCCGCACCGCGCCCGTCACCGGGTCGCGGCGTTCTTCGCGCCTCACACTCATTTGAGCCTCTTCGAGTGCGAAACGCGACCTTGACCTGACGCCAGCCAGTCTATCACCGCCGCCCGCAAGATGCGGTACGTGCTCCCGACTCGGCGCGCGCCGGGGATTTTGCCGCGGGAAAGCGCAGCGTAGACGGTCTTGCGGTTCAGGCGCAGGAGGGCGGCCAGCTCGTCCACTGTCAGGATCGGCGACGGCAGAGCCGCGTCCGCCGCGACCGGCTCGGGTACCGGCGAGCCCATCGGAGTATCCGCGGCGGTCGTGGACGGGGCCGGTTGACTTGCGGTCGGCACGGCAGCCAGACCTCGACCGGCCGCGACGTGACGCGGCGCGCCGCTTGACTGCCACGACGTTGCCGATTCGGAGACCGTCGCCTCTGGTTTTTGAAGCTCAACTTGATTCTTGGGCGCGCCTCCGCGGCCCGCCAACGTTGGTGCAAGCGTGAACGTGGCCGAAAGGGACTTCGACATGCTTTGCCCTGCCTTCCACATAGGTCGTGGCAGATCGCGAAGCGAGATCCCAAGAATCGCGCGCGTAAACTGTTAGTCAGAGCCAGCGCCGCGGCCGAATTTGGCTCCGAAATAATTCGGAGCGAAATGAATTGTTTGCAGCAGCCGACGATCATCCACGCCGCGCGACGTACGAGGTCAGATCACTCGTGAGCCTCCCCACGAGCCCCGAGGACACCGTCGACGTCCAAACCTTCGATGCGCAGGCTGCCGGCGCGGCCCCCTCGTCGCGTTCGAGTAGCTGCTGTCCGCCCGCCGAGGCGGTCCAGCCCATTCTGCCCGCGCTGCTCACGGGCGCCACAACTCTGCCACTCTGCCTGTCGACGATGATGCGCGCACCGGGCCGTTTGGAGCTCGATGCTCGCCATCACCTCCAGGGCCGCCGCAATCCGCCTCAGGACGGCGGCAAATAGCCGGCATTTCGAAAGCCGCGGAAGTAGGTCGAGATTAGCTGCTGGTCGACCGGAGGGCAGGTAATGCCGAGCGGCGACAGGACAGCTTCGGTGTTTGCGACGCTGAAGGATGCTTCCGCGCTCCCGTAGCGCTCCTCGATTCGCTCGTCTCCCGTCTTCTGCTCCTTCAGCAAGCTTTCGAGAGGTTTGAAAGGGCTCGCCGCGTCGAGAGCGAGCAGACGCTGCTTCCACGCCGTGAACGCGACGACCTCGACCGGATAGCCGAGTCGCGTCACCATGTTCGCCAACGCGGCCTGCGTGGCCACGTTTTGATTGACCAGGTTGAAACAGCGCAGGGAAGTGTCGGCCAAAGAGAGACCGACGATGGCGCGGGCCACGTAGTCGACCGGTGTCATGTGGAAGCGCATCGACCCTTCAGGAAAGGCCTGGGCCTGGACGCTCGCAAGCAGCGCCCGGATCACGAGGTCACTCAGCTTCCAAATCCCGGTGTCGCTGGCGGCCGTCACCTCGCCCGGGCGGATGATGGTGCCGCTGAGCCCACGTTCGAAGGCTGTTCGAACCAATTTTTCGGCTGCCCACTTCGATTCACTGTAGCCGAGCAAGTAGCCCCGCGGGTCCAGCAAGGGGTCGTCTTCTCGCGCGACGCGCCTGAAAAAGCTCGGGTTGTCGTAGACGCTGAACGTCGAGAGATGGTGAAAGCGCTTCGGGCTCCCAGTGCACGCGAGTCGCAGCGCTTCTTTGGTCCCGGCAACGTTCGCCGGTGCCAGTCTGCGGTAGGGGTAAACGAAATTCAGCAAGGCACCACCGTGATAGATGGCGTCGAGCCGCTCGCTGAGATTGGCGTAAACGGAGGGAACCATGCCCAGTCGCGGCAGCGCGAGATCACCCAGCACCGGCACGAGGCGCGCACGGTAGGCCTCGTCCCACAGCCCATAGAAACGTAAGTTCTGTTCCAACCGCTCGCGCGCGTGCTCTGGGCTGGGGGCACGAACGTGACAATACAGGGCAGCATTCGTCGCCAGCAGTAGCTCGCGCACCAGGTACGCTCCGACGAACCCGGTGGCCCCCGTCAGCAGAATGTTCTCCGGCCGGGTTGGCGGAGCTCCGCTCGGCGGCACGATGGCTGAATCCAGGACGCTATCGCGCGTCAGCTCCTCGATGTGAGCGGGCGAGGCGTCCATGAACCCCTGACGGCGCAGGGTGCCGATAGCGTGGCCAATCCCCCGAACGGTCGGCGCGTCGAGCAGCTGCTTCAGCGGGACGTCGACACCACAGCGAATCGCCAGCTCGCTCGCGAGCTGCGAGACCTCCAGTGAGGTGCCACCGAGCGCGTAGAAGTCATCGTCGAGCGTCACGGAGGGTCGCTTCAAGATCGCGCAGAACAGCTCGGCAAGGCCTCGTTCGTCGTCCGAGAGCTGCTCGTTGGCGGCGGGCGTGGAAGGGTTCGACTCGTCTGAGGGCTTGCGCAGGCGGCTGAGCGCTGACAGGCCGCCGCTGACGTAGAGCTCACGTGCTCGGTGGAGCTGCAACTTGCCGTTCGGTGTGCGAGGCAGTGAGCGCTCGGGGACGACCAACACGTCTGCGGGCGCAAAGCCAAAGGCCCGCGCCAGGCATTTGACGACACTTTCAGGCATTGCCGCGAGGACTTCGCTGGAGCGCTCGCCAACTTCGACGAGGCAGACGACCTGCGCCCGGGCGTGCTCCTCGTAACAAAACGTGAGCACGCGCGCGCCACGCAGGTCAGGCAACGACTGAGTCAGAACCGCTTCGACATCGCGCGGGTAGATGTTGCGCCCGTTGACGATCAAGAGGTCTTTGCTACGCCCGGTCACGTAGACTTCGGCGTCGATCACGACACCGAGGTCGCCCGTCCGGAGCCAAGTACCCGTCGCGTCGATGCGCTCGGCGCCGAACGTTTCGTCGGTGGCTCGCCGGTCGTTCCAGTAGCCGTGGGCAACCGACGGCCCCTGGATCCACAGCTCGCCCACTTGACCCGGCGGACAGCCGCGGCGACTCGCCGGATCGACTGCGACTACGCTCAGCCCCGCCATGGCTTGTCCAACCGAGACCACGACCCGGGCGTGTGGGTGCGAAGCGTCCACTTCGCGCGCGCGATGACGAAGCAGCTCGTCGGCGTCCAGCAGCTTCGAAACCAATCGCGGGGCGGCGCGCGTCACGCCGCTCGTGCACTCGCCCAAGCCATAGGCTGGAACGAAGCACGCCATGTCGAAGCCAGCGCTCGCGAATTTGTCTGCGAACGCTCGCAGCGCGGGCAGCTCGATCGGCTCGGCGCCGTTGAGAGCGATCCTCAAACAGGTCAGGTCCAGCCGTTCCAGCTCTTCTCGGGTGACGGCATTGACACAATGCGCGTAGCCAGAGTGCGGGGCGAACGTACCCCCGATGCGATGCTGACTGATCGCTTCGAGCCAACGCGCCGGCCGCGCCATGAAGTCGCGTGGGCTCATCACCGTTATCTCGACGTCGCCTAGCAACGGCATGAACAACGTCATCAAGCCGACGTTGTGAAAGAAGGGCGCCCAGCTGGCATACGTTCGGGTAAAGATCTCCGCCGGGGGGGCCAGGAAGCAACCCACGTTGTGGATCACGTTGTCGTGCGTGACGGCGATCGGCTTGGGCGCGCTCGTCGACCCCGACGTGTACTGCAGCAACGCGATGCCGGGCGGCGGCAGCGGCGGAGATTGCCAACTTGGCGGGCGACCAGGCTGGTCGACCACCGCCAGTTGCTCGATACCCGTACCCGCCAAAGCAGCGTCCAGGGGCGCCGACATCGCGGCGAGGAGGCCCTGCGACGCAACGACGAGGCGCGGCGTGGCCGTCGCGCACGCTGCCCTGAGCCGCTGCGCTTGCGCGGCGTCCGTCGGCGGTGGCACCAAACAAAATACCGCTCGCGCGTACAGACAGCCGACGACGGCCACGACGTCCTCGATGCTCTGACTACCCAGGATTACGACTCGGTCGCCTGGCGCCACTTGCGCTTGCAGGACGGCTGCGAACGCCTGGGCGCGGGCGTCGACCTCCGACAGCGACACCAAGGTCTCGTGCCGCGAGTCGCCGTCGAAGCGCAGGAATCGGTAAGCCACCCGCGCCGGCTCGAGCGCGGCTCGGGCGCGGATCCGCTCGACCAAATCTCCATTGTACCCGGGCTTACCGAGATCTTGCATCGCGCTCAGCCTCCGTTCGGCGCAAGCTGCGGAGCTCCGCCCCCAAACAGACCTTGGTTGCGACAGGCGAACACGTCGCGCGGGTCTAGCGCGGACTTGAGGCCCCGGTTGAAGGCGTTCATCGCCGGTGTCTGAACGCGATCGAGGAACTGCGCGCGCAACTTACCGACTCCGTGATGATGCGAAAGTGAGCCGCCACAGGCCAGGATCTCGTCGCGAGCCGCCTCCTCGAGCTGAGCATAAGTGCGAATCGGATCTGCGACGCCTTTGGTGTAGAGCGCGAGGTAGAAATAGATGCAGACACCGGTCGGGTAGAGCTGAGTAATCCGATACGACAGAGCCGGCTTGCCCGGGAGTCCCAGCTCGCGATGCTTGACGGCGCAGCAGGCCTTGACGCGACGGCAAAGCTCAAGCGCCTCACCCCAGCCGACGGAAGTCTCGAAGGATTCCGCCAGGACGTGATGGCGCAGGACCAGATCACGCAGGTAGGCGATGCCGAAGGTCAGGTTGTAGCCTCGCTCGCCGTTGTCGGAGCCGGCCGGCAACCCCGAGTGGGCGCGCGCCAGACGAAGCAGCTCTCGCTGTTGAGCTTTCACCTCGCGCGCACTGCCCTCGAATACCACGGTGGCGAGTGCGCATTGGCTCAGGTCCATACCGCGCAGCTTGGTGAGCGCGAGCTTGGTTAGCCGGGATTTGCGCTCCTCCCACCAGGTCGGTTCGGCCTTGAGCGCCATGCCGAACTGAAATTGCATGTTGTCCATCAAGCGAATGCTGGCCGGGCGGATACGCTCGCGCTCGACGTCCTGCAGAAAGGCGAACCCAGCCTCGAAGCTCGGGAAAATCAGCGATGCGAAACGGCTGACCTCCGGGAGCCGGTGTAAACGTACCGTCGCGCTGGTCACGATCCCGAGCGCGCCTTCGCTACCGAAAAGACAACGGCGGGAATCGATGCCGGAGCTTTCGCGAGGGCACTGCGTATGCCGCGCCACCACCCCGAGCGACGTGGCTACCGTCAGGTCCGTCACGATGTCTTCGATGTTCCCGTAGCGACTCTTCTTCATGCCGCTACAGTTGGTCGCCACCCAACCGCCGAGGGTGGAGAACTCGACGCTGTCTGGCTCGTGACCGATGGTGAAGCCGGCTTGCGCGAGCTGCTTCATGATCGTGCGGCCCGCGGCACCGGCTTCGATCTTAGCCAGGCGATTCGGTTCGTCGATCCACAGGATGCGATTCATGCGCTTCATGTCGACGGAAACGATCGGCCGCTGCTCGTCCGACGGGCACTCGAGCGCTCGGGTCACGTTCGTTCCACCGCCGTATGGAATCAGCACGACTCGATGGTCGTTCGCCGCTGAAACCAGCGCCGCCACCTGGTCGTGACTAGTCGGATAGACCACGAGATCAGGCACGCGCGGCAATCGCTCGTAGAACAGTGCGTAAATCTCGAGACCGGTGTGACCATGACCGTGCCGCAGACGCACACGGTCATCCTGAGTCAGCTGGTCCGGCTCGAAGGCGCCTTTGACTGCGGCGAGAAACGCCGTCAGGTCCCTGGCTGGCGGCACCTCGGGGTCGACCTGCGGTAGCATCTGGTCATTCGGGTCGAGATCGGCACCGATGCTCTTCGAGAGCCAAGGGAGAAGCCCCGGCATCTCGAATCCGCACAGGTTGTAGCGCGAGCCCGTGAGGACGACGCTACCGTTGGCTAGCGCCTCGAAACGAGTGTCCTTGTAGCCCCAACCCAGGTCGTTCTCGGCGTCCTGCTCGTTCTCTGCAAGAGGTGGCTCTGGAGTGACGCGTGACGTGCGTGTATTCTCGGTGTTTTCCATGTGCATCTCCGTTCGTCGGCGCCGACCTGGTCCTAGGTCGAGCCGAGCTGGCTCAACACGTTCAGCAGGCTCTTGCTGGAGCTGCCCCGCCCTTCGAGCGCATCGAGCGCCGAGTGATACGCGCCGCGCGTCGCGTGATTCTCGATCCAGTGCACGCACGCGCCGAGCGCCGCGGGCAGGGCAAGATCCAGATCGTACACGTCGCCCACGACCAGCGTGTCACGCGGCGCGACGTTGGCGGCATCCCACACCGCCTTCAGCGCCTCGAAATACGGCCCTCGCTTGAGTTTGACGGATCGGCCGGAGCGAGGCAGCACTTGCTCGCTCGGCAGCGCGTCGAACGCCGCGCTCGATACCCGCGGCGGCGCCAGCCAGAATTTCTGCGCTTGGCCCCTCAGATTCATGAAGCTCCAGCGCTCGTCCGCGAGCACCGACAAGCGACGCTTGACGCCCGAGCTCTCGGCGTTCGTGACGAGCCAGACCGGGAGCCCACGCTCGCGCAATCGGTCGAGGAATGCCTCGGTCTCCTCGCGAAACATGGCGCGCGACCAAGTCTCGCTCATTTGGCCGTACGCCTCCGCGTAAGCGGCAGCCGCGAGCGGCATGAGCGCGTCGAGACTGGGCGCCAAGCCGAGCTCCATACCCAACAGCTGGGTAATGCCGAAGCAACGAATGTACACGTCGGCGTCTCCGGGCGCGGTCAATTGCCCGCCACCCACGCGCAACCCGTTGGTTTCCGGATCCTCATCGACCTTCCTCGCTGCCGCGGCCCAGCGCTCGACGACGGCAGGCGAAGTGGCGCCAGCCAGCGCGTCACGATAACGCGTCTCGAACTCGGCGCGCTCCTTGTTCGGATCGGTGAGCGTCCCATCGAAGTCTAGAATCACGCACTTGATATCGTTCACGGCTTTTCCTGTTCGGGCTGCGACCCGCGACCGCGCGCAAAATGCTCAGCCTCGAGGCGCAACAACTCGCGCACGACTTGCCCGGTGAGCTCGCGTTGAGCGTCCTCAGGCCGACCTGGAACGAGCGGCTTGAGCACCGACCAGCCAACGTGAAACCGACTGTGGCGCGGCGGCACCCTCGAGTATTCCCGTTGCCGATCTCCGCGCACGTAGAGACACAGCACGACCGGACTTTCGAGGCCGCTGAGCAACCTACCGACTCCATACTTCACGTTTTGACGATCGATGCGACCGACGCGACTACGCCGGCCCTCAGGGAAGATAGTCACGGGCTCGCCCTCGGCCGCCAGCTCCCGCACCGCCGCCAACACCGCGGCTTTGTGCCCTTTGCTGCCATCACGGTGGATGAAAATGCATTTGAACCAGAAGGCGACCAGGCGATTGAAGAGCCCCTTCTTGAAATGGTCACCCGCCGGCAAGTTCCACGGCAGCTTCTGGAAGTGAAGCGCGTACCACCAGCTCGGTGCCAGCGCGTGCGAGATCAGCGCCGAGTCCAAATAGGTGAGGTGGTTGGCGCAAATTACGATCGGTGAGCGACCGCGCGCCAGCTTGCCGAACTGACGCCGCACTTCGGCTAGGTTCGTAATTTTGAACCCGCCCCAGAACCGCAACAAACCTTCGACCGCCAAGCCGAACGGAAGAAATAGCAGCGCTCCGCACAGCCTCTGCAGGCGTGCGAACCTGAGGATGCGGCGGCGCTCGCCGTCTACACATCTCGCGTCGAGCGACTCGCAAGGCAGCGCGGACGCGGCGCTCGGCTCGACAAGGGCTGGCACCGCCTGCCCTCTCGCCGAAAACGCGTGCCGCACGGCCCTATTCATTGGGAGCAAGCTCGAGCAGACCCGCGATGACCTGAGCGCGACAGCTCCGGCGGGTTTTCCTGACGATTCGCATCCAATAGGTTTGAACGGTGCTCTGGCTGCAGTGGAGACAACTGGCGATTTCTTTCGTACTGCGGCCGCAGGCGGCGTGCTTCAGCACCTCGCCCTCGCGAACGCTCAGCGCGTGCCGCCGACTGAACTCGACCACCAAGCTCATCATACGAGCCTGCCCATCTATCGGGCCCATCGCTTGCTACCCACGGCTTTGCGCTCTTCCGCGCGCGCTACAGCAAGCGCTCACGAAGAAACCGTTTCCCCGCTCCCGCCGCGTTGGTCTGCATGCACTCGCTTGAACGAAACCAAATTCGTTTGCCATGATCTCAAATACCTCCACCTCGTTCGAACGAGCCAGCCACCGCCGAGGGTGTGCATTCCCGCACCCCGACTCCAGCGCTCCGTGTAAGTATCTTGCGTCCAAAACATTCGCAAGACCTTTCGTTGGCTCGAGCTTGCGTCAGGCGCGTGGACTCCTCTGCTGCTGACGATGGCGTGCACGGCGCTGCTGCAACGCGATGACGTTGGTGTCCGCTGCAGACGAATGCGCGAGGGGCATTTTGCCATGTCGCGAATTTAACGACACGACTCGCGCTACCCCTCAAGGTTATGTACCGCCGCGCCGGGCTAGGCAGCGGTTGTCGCCTCGACACCGCATAGGAGGAACTTCGAGTGACTGATAAGCGAGGGAGTGTCGAGCTGCCTGTAGCGGTGCCGAAACGGTCTGCTCGTCCGTGGGCGCTCGTCACTGGTGCTTCGTCCGGCATCGGCGAAGCACTCGCGCGTCAGCTGGCGCAGCTGGGCTACGACATCGTCCTCGTTGCGAGAGACGAAGCGCGGCTGGCCGCTTGCGCTCGAGAGCTTACTGAAGCGTCGGGCGCTGATACGCTCATCGCGTCGACGGATCTCGGAAATCCCGACGCACTGGTGGCGCTGGCGGACCAAATCAACGCCGCAGGGCTCTCGATCGAAGTCTTGGTCAACAACGCGGGCTTCGGGCTGCATGGCGCGTACGATGACTCCAGCGTCGACCAGGCGACGGATCTGCTTCAAGTGCAGCTGGTCGCACTGCTCAAGCTCACGCACCGACTACTGCCGCCGATGAAACGCGCGCGGCGCGGCTACATCCTCAATGTGGCTTCCGTCTACTCGCTCTGCCCCGTGCCCTATCAGGCCGTGTACAGCGCTACCAAAGCCTTCATCCTGTCCTTCTCGCGTGCGCTGCAGACCGAGCTCGAAGGCAGCGGCGTCGTCGTCACCGTACTGTGTCCGGGCGTGACGCTCACGCGCTTTCGCTCTCGCCAGGGCTACCCCGAGTCGTCGAGCGTCAAGGGCATGTCCGCCGCCGTCGTGGCGCGCGCTGGGCTGACGGGCATGTTCGCTCGGCGCCCGTTAGTCGTGCCGGGCTTGAGTAATCGTATCTTCGTACTGCTGGCGCAGCTGCTGCCTGCCAAAGCAGCTATGCGCATGATCGGCAAAGTCAACCATCGAAGAGGGCTGTCGGCAGCAGCAGGAGTCGCTTCATGAATCACGCTGACCTTGTTTACAGTGAATCCGCCGCGCGGCGCGCATCCAACGAAATCGCGATGCCACCGAACGGCACGGCCGCAGCCAGAGCGATTTGGTTCGACTCACGCGCGCTGGACGCAGCCGAGCCGGGCATGCTGGCGCGCCTCGCGAACACCCGTTATACCGGCGCTGTTTGGTACCCTGACAACATCCACGCGGCCGAGACAGCGCTGCGCTCACGCCTGGATGCCGTGCTTCAGGTCGAGAATGCCTCCGAGCTTTCGGTGCTCGATTCTTGCGCGTCGGCCGACCGCATCGTCATTTCGAGCCACGACGAAACGGCTCTGGCGCGGGCCCGTGACCTCGGCTACCGGAGCTGTTTTCGCTCCTTCATCACCGACGCCGAAGGCCTGGCCACGGCGATCCAGGTCGGTAAGGCGCACGACTACCTGCTGTTGCATTTCAACGACCCGACCAACATTCCGCTGGAGCTCGTGATCGCCTCGCTTCAGCAAACGCAGACGGTCTTGATCAAGCAGATTGCGGTGGACGACGCCGTGGACGACGCCGTCGTCGCCTTGGGCGTGATGGAGGTAGGGGCAGACGGCGTATTGTTCTCGCCCCGCACGCACGCCGCGCTTGACGCTTTCCTGGCTCGCTTGGAGGCAACGAGCGCCGGGGTAGTTCCAATCTCCGTCGCGCGCATCACCCGCACCCTGCCGATTGGCATGGGGCACCGAAGCTGTCTCGACCTGGCGACGCTGTTCGAACCGAACGAAGGCATGCTGATTGGCTCGACCTCGCAGGGCGGCATCTTGTGCTGTCCCGAGGTCTTCTTCCTTCCCTACATGGAGCTCCGGCCGTTCAGGGTCAACGCCGGAGCCGTGCACAGCTACGTCTTCAACGCCGATGATCGCACCAACTACATCACGGAGCTGCGCACCGGTTCGTCCGTGCTGGTCGTCGACGCTCAAGGCCGTTCGCGCCGCGCCGCCATCGGGCGCGTGAAGACGGAGGTTCGTCCGCTGCGCCTGATCGAGGCCGAGCACGCCAGTGGCGAAATCATCAACGTCGTCATGCAAGACGATTGGCATGTGCGGGTCTTTTCCGACGATGCCAAGCCGCTCAACATCACCGAGCTCAGGCGCGGTGATGCGGTGCTGGCGCACTATTCGAAGCCGGGTCGCCACGTCGGAATCCGCGTCGACGAACAAATCGTCGAGCACTGAGGAGCCGTCATGCCAAGCGCGGGGAAAATAGTTCGCCTCAACCGTTTCTACTTGCCCGACACGCAAATCGCCGTGATCGCTCCGGTCGATCACGGCCTGACGCTGGGACCGATTGACGGCTTGGAGAGCGTCGCGGCTATTTCGCGCTGGATCCGTACGCCGGGCATCACCGGCATCATCGCTCACAAGGGCATGATTGACCGCCTGGCGGGTCGCCACCTGCTAACGGGGCTGGGGGTTATGGTTCATCTGAACGGAATGACCGCTGGCGGCGTCGAGCCAAACCGCAAGGAGCTCGTCACCGAGATCGAAACCGCGCTGCGGCTCGGAGGTGACGCCGTGTCCATCCAGCTGAACTTCGACGGCGCGAACGACGCGCACAACCTCACGCTGCTCGGCCGGGTGGTGGACCAGGCCATGCGCTTCGACGTGCCGGTGATGCCGATGGTGTACGACGTATACCCAGCCGCCTCGAGCGACCGCTCCCTCGCCCGGCTACGCCACCTGATGCGGGTAGCCATCGAATTGGGTGCCGACGCGCTGAAGGTAGCGACGCCCGCCAGCTTGGGCGACGTGCGCTTGTTGCTCGCCGACGTCGCGGCAGACATTCCGATCTTCCTGGCCGGCGGAGCCCGTGAGGCTGCACCGCGCGTACTGGAGGTGCTCCGAGAAGCGCTGCGCTGGGGCGGTCGTGGCCTGTGCATGGGCCGCAACCTGTTTCAGAACGAGGCGCCCGATTTGCTGCTGCGCGAGATCAGAGACATCATCCGCGCCGCGCCTGGGCCTAAACCCCGCCCCGACGTGGGGGTGCCAGGCTTCGAGAGACTGTTGGAGGTCGCGCGATGAGCCCGACGCCCGGACGGGCGCCGTGGCCAGCGTCGATCCGAGCCGGCTTCAGCACCGATCCCGAGCTCGGCTCTGGCAATTTCTTTCACCGGCTTCGCACGCTGGCGGTGGTGACAGACGAACCACTGATCTGGGCGCTGGACGCGCAAGTCGATCCGCGAGCCCCGAGTGGCCTGAGCGTGGGCCAACTCGGAGCGATCGTGGACCGGGTTGCAGCCTTCCACCATGCCCGGGGCGTACGTCGACGCGACGTCGTTCCGCTTTACGCGGCGGACGGCTTGGCTCCGTTCGTCCATTTCCTAGCCCTGAGCGGGCTCGGCGCCATCCCCGCCTTACTGAACGGGCGCTTGGAGCCGACCGTCGCCGCAGGCTTCATCCGACGCGTCGCCGCCCACAGCGTCGTGACAGACGCCGAGCGTTTGTCGAGTCTCCGGCAGGCGCTTGGACGGCCGCTAGAACTCTGTACGCTGTCGGAAGCTCTGGAAGAGCGCGCGCTGTCGCTACCTCTCCACTATCCGTTTCGGCACACGGCCGAAGATCCAGTGCTCTTGACGCATTCGTCCGGAACCACTGGCGAGCCGAAGGCGGTGCTCCTGCAGCATCAACAGTTCTTCGCGGCCGTACGCTTTCGCCTGCGCCTGCCGATACCCCAAGGCGCCGAGCGCGTGCTCAGCGCCCTGCCCACGGTCCACAACTCGTCGATAACGCTGCTGTCGTTGGCGTTGCTCAACGGAACTCCGCTCATGACGCTGAGCAAGCGCGACTCCAGCTCGGTTTTGCGCGCGATCGGCGAGTTTCGACCGAGCCTCGTCGCAGCCTTCCCGGAGACTCACGTCGAGCTGTGCGAGGCGGACCTCTCGCAGCACGACCTGTCGTCAGTCGCGATCTGGTACAACAGCGGGGACGCAGCGCACGAAGTGCACGTCCGCAGACTGGTCTCGTACGGAAACCACGTGGCGGGTCGCCCTCGGAAGCTCCAGCCGGGCTCACACTTCGTCGATGGGCTCGGCTCGTCCGAAATGGGGCACTCACTGTTTCACGTGACGCGGGGTCCTAGCTCTACGAACTACGCGCGCTGTGTCGGCAAACCCATGCCATTCGTCGACGCCGCCGTGTTGGACGAAGAAGGCGAGCCGCTGCCGGCGAACGCGATCGGCAGGTTGGGTGTTCGCTCGCCGACCGTGACGCAAGGATACTGGAACGACAGCGAGCTGACCTGGCGGTCACGACTCAACGGCTACTGGCTGACCGGAGATCTCGTCTATCGAGATGACGACGGCTACTTTTACCACCTGGACCGCGTGACCGACGCGATCCAAACCGAGCACGGCGTCCTGTACAGCTGTCAGGCAGAAGAGCTGCTACTGAGTCGCCTGCCGAGGCTGGCCGATTGTTCGATCGTCGGAGCGCCGAGCGGTGACGGCCCCGCGCAACCCGTAGCGCTGTTGCGGCTTGCGCCCGGCGTCGACGCCAGCAGTGCCAGCTTGTTGCGAGAGGTCAACGAGGTCCTGACCGCCGCGCAGATGCCCAACGTATCCCGCGCGATCGCTTCCAAACACACCGACCTGCCGATCGGCGTAACTGGCAAGGTCAAGAAACGAACGATCCGCGAGCAGTTGGCCGCGTTACCCTAGCCCCATGCAAAACCTCTCGTACACCGTGACGGCGAATTGGCTGGGCGGGCGCGCTGGCTCGGGCAGCTTCGAGTCTCAACACCTGCGTGAGAGGCTCGCCGGCCCGACCGAGCTCGGTGGCACCGGCGCCGGCACGAATCCCGAGGAGCTGCTCGTCGCAGCAGCGGCCTCGTGCCTATTGCTGACGTTTGCAGCCTTCGTCGAGCGGTACACCCTCCCCGTATCGAAAGTAGAGCTCGCCAGCAAGGGCGAGTTCGAAAGCACGACACGACTGCGTATCGTGCGCATCGTCCACAACGCCGTACTCTGGCTCGAGCAAGGCCCCGAGAGCGAGCAGGCGCTGAGCACGCTGAACATGCTCCGTCGCGCAGAGCAAGCGTGCATGGTAAGCACCGCCATCCGCAACAACGTCGAAGTGGGGCTCGACGCGGTGGTCAGGCGCGCGGAGCATCCGTCGTGAGCTGGTCATCGTTGGTGGCACTCGGGGACAGCTTCACCTCGGGACACGGTGACAGCGTGAACGGTGAAACGTGTCGCAGCTGGGTCGAGCACGTGGCGGAGCTGACTCGTTGCGATCAGGGCTCGACGCCCAGCACGCTAAACCTGGCACGCTATGGCGCGACCCTCGCAGTCGTGATGGCAGACCAGCTGCCCCACGCGCTCGCCGCGCGGGCAGACGTCTTCAGCCTCGTGGTTGGGGCCAACGACGTTCGCCAGGTTGGCTGGGACCGGCAGAGCTTCGAGCTCATGCTAGCCGGCGTCCTGCGCGCAGGCGCCGCCACCGGCGCGTCGCTGCTCGTCGGCAACCTGCCGAACTTCGCGTTGACGGTGCCGCTGCGCGACTTGCGGGTCAAGCTCGCGCTTCAGGCGCGCATCTTCGAGGCCAACGAAGTCGTGGAGCGGCTCGCTCGCTCGGCTGGCGCCTTGTTGCTCGACTTCTGCGGCCATCCAGCGACGCGGGACCTGCGCAACTACAGCAGCGATCTCATCCACCCGAACGCGCGGGGGCATCGCGTAATCGCCGATTTCATTCATCAAGAGCTCGTGCGCTGGACAGCGCAGCGCGCGCCAGCCCTGCGTGAGAAAGACCGCGGCCAGCACGCCGCTTCGTGACGGAGGTTCTAGTGAAGAGCGCAATTCGAGAGTTCCTGTTGTCGGTTCTAATTGGTGAGTTCCATTTGCCGATCGACCCCGGCAACGTTCGCGACGAAACCCAGCTCGGGCCCAACGGCTTCAATCTGGAATCGCTAGGTTTCGTCGATCTGGCCTTCCGGATCGAGGATCGCTTCGGCTTTTCGATTCCCGAGGACGATTACGTGAGGCTCGCCGGCTTCACCACCGGCGAGCTGGTTGGCTACATCGAGAGCAAGGCGGCGCCCGAGGCAATCACGTCGTGATCTCACGCGACGATGTGCGGCGGCTGCTCGAATTCAGCAACGTTCACGCTGGCGTGGTGGGCGGTCTGGCTGACGACGCCGAGATTCATTTCGACTCGATGTCGCTGGTTTGGTTCTTGTCGTCGGTCGAGCGCGAATTGGGCCTCAGCATCGAGGCGGAGGAGGTCGACATCGGCTCACTCACTTCGCCCAATCGCGTGCACGAATGGCTCACGCGCCTGACGCAAGCGCGCGCGACCAGCAGCGCGGTCACCAGGGGAGTCGCATTGGAATGACCACGCGCCGCGTCTTGGTATCGGGCTATGGAGCGCTGACCGGCTTCGGGCTGGGAGCCGCCTGCCTGCGTCGCGCATTGTTCGATGGCGAGCACGCCTTCGTGCCCGTCACGCGCTTCGAAACCAGGGCGTATCGCTCTAAGCTCGCGGCGCAGTCCAGCTACCAGCATGACGAGGTGGCGGCTTGCGTCGATTGCGCGCGCGAGGCCATACGCATGTCGGGCTGTGATCCGGCGAACGCGGCGATGCTGCTCGGAACTTCCGGTGACATCGCAGCCCTCGATCGTTTTTGGAGCCAGGGCCTCGACACCGGTGCGGCGGTCGACGACGCGCTCCGCAGCGTGCCGGCCGTGATGGTCGAGACGATTGCGCGCACGCTCGGCATTCGCGGCCGGCGCCTGGCATTCACGAACGCTTGCGTGGCGTCCACTTCGGCCCTGGCCTATGCCGGCGAGCTCATCTCGTCTGGGCGTGAAGAGACGGTGGTGTGTGGCGGCAGCTCGTTGCTGAGTCAGGTGTTCTTTGCGCTGTTCGACGCAGGCCGGGCCATGTCGCCGCGCGGGCGGCTACGACCGTTCGCCCGCGACCGGGACGGGCTCTTGTTGGGCGACGGCGTCGCCTTCCTCGTGCTGGAGAGCGAGCAACATCTGCGCGAGCGTCGCGGCGCCGCGCTCGCCGAGCTGGCCGGTTGGGGCATCAGCTCGGATGCGTTTCATGTTTGCCAACCCGATCCCAGCGGCCAAGGGCTTGCCCGCGCGGCACGGCAAGCGCTGCGGCGCGCGGGCGTCGAGCCGCACGCCGTTGGCTACGTCAACGCGCACGGCACGGGCACGCCGTTGAACGACCGCGCCGAATCGAACGCATTGCGGCTCGTTTTCGGCGCGCAAGCCAGTTGCGTGCCGTTGAGCTCGACCAAGGGCGCGACCGGACACACGCTGGAGGCCGCGGGCGCAGTAGAAGCCGTCATCGGCGTTTTGGCGCTAACCGAGCACAAGCTTCCGCCTTGCGTCGGGCACGAGGAACCGGACCCAGAGTGCGGCGCGCTGGACTTGGTGACAAAGACGCGGGCGGCCCCAGCGCTCGACAACGTGCTTAGCCTCAACGCGGCTTTTGGTGGAGTCAACGCCGCGCTGCTGCTGCGCCGCGCGCCGCAGCCGAGTTGGGAGGCGGCGCTGTGACGGCTACCTCCGAGACCGGCAAGAGGCGGCGCGTGTTCGTGACGGGGATCGGCCTGGTGACGGCCTTCGGCCAGTCGGTGCCCGAGGTCTGGGCGTCGCTACTCGCTGGCCGTTCGGGCATCTCCGAGATCGAACGCTTCCCCACGGCTGGCTTCCCCGTGCGAATCGGCGGTGAAGTGAAGGCATTCGATCCCGACGCGTTCATCGCCAAGAAGGATTCGCGCCTCATGGACCGCTTCATCCAGTTCGGCGTCGCAGCCAGCTGGTCAGCGCTCGAAGACGCGGGGCTGAACGGCGGCCAATTGCGCGGCAGCGATCGGGCCGGCGTGATTGTGGGCTCGGGCGTCGGCGGCATGAACACCGTCGAGGAGCAAGCGCTGCAGCTGCACCAGAACGGCCTGCGCAACGTGAGCCCCTTCTACATTCCGATGATGCTGATCAACATGGTCGCCGCGCATGTCTCGATCGCAGGCGAGCTCCGCGGTCCAACGTCCGCGGTTGCCACCGCCTGTGCCGCTGGCGCCAACGCGATCGGCGACAGCCTGCGTCTGATTCAGCGCGGGGACGCAGACGTCATGGTTTGCGGCGCGTCGGAAGCCCTGTACCCGCTTTCGTTGGCCGGCTTCTGCCGGAGCCGAGCGCTCGCCACCGAATTTAGCGCGCCGGCGCGCGCGAGCCGCCCGTTCGACGCGCGCCGCGGCGGGTTCGTATTGGCGGAAGGCGCCACCGTGATTGTGCTCGAAGCCGAAGACCATGCGCTAGCTCGCGGCGCGCGCGCCTACGCCGAGCTTTGCGGCTACGGTCAAGCGTCCGACGCCTTCAACATCACCATGCCGCACCCGGAAGGCACCGGCGCCGCGCTGTCGATGACCAAGGCGCTGGCTGACGCAGGCATAGGCGTCGACGCCGTGGACTACATCAACGCGCACGGCACGGCCACGCGGCTTGGCGACCCGAGCGAGACTCGCGCGATCAAGACCGCGTTTGGCAGCGCGGCCGCTCAGATCCCAATCAGCTCAATCAAGTCGATGACCGGTCACCTGCTCGGCGCCAGCGGCGCCTTGGAGGCGGCGGTCAGCGCGCTCGCGGTTTGGAGTGGCCAGATCCCGCCCACCATCAACTTGGAGGAACCGGATCCGGAATGTGACTTGGACTACGTGCCGGGTTGCGCTCGGAAACGCCCGCTTCGACACGCCTTGTCGAACACCTTCGCGTTTGGTGGGCACAACGTGGGCCTCGTTTTTGGCCAGGCGCAACCGGCGCTCCGGCGGGCGACATGAAAGACTTCGAGGCATTGGTCGCGACGCTCGCGCTCAGCGATCTGGCGGACGTCGGACGGGCCAATCGCGTTGCGATCGTCGGCCCAGAGACGACCGTCACCTACGCTCAGCTCGAGGCCGAAGTAGCGCAACAAGCCACCGACTTGGCGGCACAAGGCGTGAGCGAGGGCCGCGTGGTCGCCATCCGGATCCCGCCCTCTAGAACCCTGATCCGCGTCGTGCTGGCGATCTGGCGCTTGGGCGCGACGCTCGTTCTGCTCGACCACCGCGCCACCCAGACTGAAGTCAGAAGCTGGCTCGAGCTGGTTGGGCCCGACTTCGTGCTCGAGTCGGGCGGCGATGCAGCAACGAGCCTGCAGCTGAAGGATCACGTGCCGTTCGTGACCACCCGCCGAGCGGCGGCGAACGCGACCCTGACCGACTACTCGCTGATCCAGTTTACGTCGGGCTCCACGGGTCGGCCCAAAGTGATAGCGCGCACGGCAGACTCACTGCTGCGCGAGGCGGCGCGCATCGACTCGCTGAGCGAGTTCATTCGAGCCGAAGATCGAGTCTTGCTGCTCAGCTCGCTGCAACATTCGTTCGGGCTCTTGGCGGGTGTGTTGAACGTGCTTCGACACGGCAGCCAGCTGATTTTACCGCGCTCCGCGCTACCGCGCGACTTGTCGAGCGCGCTCGAGCAGGGTGCGTCCGTCGTTTTGGGCGTGCCGTTTCATTTTCGGCTCTTGGCGGCGCTGCCGCGCCGCGTGCGCACGCCGCACTTGCGGCTCGCCATCTCGGGCGGAGAGCGGTTGCCGGAGCAGGTAGCGCACGACTTCCGAGCGCGCTTCGGGCTGAGCATCGGGCAGGCGTACGGCACCACCGAAACCGGGCTGCTCGCGTTCGAGGCCGAGGCCGCGCCGGGTTCGATCGGCAGGCTGCTGCCAGGCGTCGAGGCGCAGGCCCAGCAGGGTGAGCTGAGCGTGCGGCTCCTGCACAGCCCGTACCTATCGAAGGACATCGACGGCCTGTACCGGGACGGCTGGCTGTACACGCGGGATCTCGTGGAACTTGCCGCAGACACGCGCCAGCTTCACCTGCGCGGTCGCGCCGATTCGCTGGTCGTCGTCGGCGGGCTAAAAATTTACCTCGCGGAGGTCGAGGACCGTTTGCGGGAAGCGCCCGGCGTCCGCGACGTGGTCGTCCTGCAAACGGATCAAATCGAAGCGTTCGTCGCCACAGATGAAGGCGTCGCAGGTGACGAGATCATGAGCTGGTGTCGAGAGCGATTGTCGGCTTTCAAAATACCCAAGCGATTCCACGTCGCCCGCGACCTACCCCGCTCGGCGACGGGCAAAACTCTACGCAATCTGACGGCCCTTTTGGCGGCCACTAAGGATCCCGATGCAGCCGGATGTTGAGATTGGCGCTTCGCAAGGCGTACCGGCATGGCCGGTGATCAAGCCACTCATGCGCGGAGTATTGTGCGCCACGGCCCATCCAGACGGATGTCGTCGCGCCCTCATGGACCAGATCGAGCGCGTCGAGCGCGCGCCGAAATTTGCCGGGCCGCAAGCCGCGCTGATCATCGGCAGCTCGATGGGCTTGGGCTTGGCGGGACGCTTGGCCTTGATGTTCGGCGGCGGCAGCAAGACTTTCGGCGTCTGTAGCGAGCGCCCAGGTACCTCGTCGCGCACGGCTTCGCCCGGTTGGTACAACGCTGCCGCCCTGGAAAGAGAGGCTCGGGCGCGTGGTCGGCTGGCACCCACCCTGATCGGGGATGCTTTCTCTGCCGAGACCAAGCAACGGACGGTCTCGTGGCTCAAGCAACACTCTGACGGGGTCGACCTGGTTGTGTACAGCGTGGCGAGCCGCCAACGACGGCATCCCAGGACTGGTCAGCTTCACCTCTCGAGCCTGAAAGCAGTGGGTCAGGAGTGCTCCGACAAGGCGCTCAATCCGGCCTCGAGTGAGGTCTTCCAAAGCACCATGCCGGTCGCCGACGAGCGAGAGCTTGCAGACACCGTTGCCGTGATGGGCGGCGACGACTTCGGGCTGTGGCTCGAGGCTCTCGAGCAAGCCGGCCTGATCCGCTCAGGCTTTCGCGCTTTGGCGTTCTCCTACGTCGGTCCCGAGCGTTTTTGGCCGATGTACCGGCGCGCGACGATCGGCTTTGCCAAGGAGCATCTGGAAGTGACGGCCCGCAGCTGGTCCGAGCGGCTGGCTCGGCGCGGCGGCTCCGCGTCGGTAGCTGTCATGAAGGCGTTGGTGACGCAATCCAGCTTGGCGTTGCCGATGGGCGTGCTGTACGGCGTGCTGCTCACGCGTCTGCTGGGCGAGCGGGGCCTGGACGAAGGCACGCTGGAGCAGTGTCAGCGCTTGTTTGGTGAAAGGCTGTACGGCAGCCAAGCGCCGGCGACCGATGCCGAGCAACGCCTACGCATGGATGACCGCGAGCTCGACCCAGGCCTCCAACACGAGCTCCTCGCGCGCTGGCAGCGCGTGACCACGCGTGACGTGCAGGTCCTAGGCGACCTCACCACCTTCGCTAGCCAGCTGCGCCAACTCTACGGTTTCGGCGTGCCAGGCGTAGACTACGAACGGCCCGTTGCGACGATGCCCGATTGGGCGACGCGAGTCGGTATCGAACAAGAGAGGGACCCATGACCGAACATGCTGCGGTGCAGGTGATTGGCTTCGGGGCCGCCGCGCTCGGATTTCCGATCGCGGCCGAGCGACTCGGCGTGCTGGACGCTTGGTTGGGCGCAGGCGCGGTCTTCATCGACCGCGAAGGCGACGTGGGGCGCTTGGCACGAGAACGGCTAGCCTTCACGATCAACTCGAATTCGTTGGGCGGGGACTTCGTGAACGCCATTCCGATCAGCGGCATCTTCGCGGATTTGGGTGGAACGACGAGCTTTCGGCGACTGGTCGAGAGTTGGCGCCTACCCGTGCCGCTGTGGTGGGTGACCGAGTTGTTCTCGGAAGTCCAAGCGCGGATCGTGAAGGAGCTCGACCGCTACCCCCGCTGCCGGCTGGAGACGGGACGCAACGTGGCGTGCGTCCAGCTCGATCGCCGCGAGACGTTTACGAGCTACGATCAGCACGGCGCTGCCATTGCGTCATCGCGGAGTATCGTCTTCGCCAATGGTGCCGACGAGAGGTCCGTCAATACCGGGCCGACGGCGCTCACGCTTCTGGCCGGGCAGCTATTGAAGCGCGACTGGGGCGATCTGCCGCAGCTCGTCGCGGCCGGCGCACCGATTCAGATCGTGGGCGGTTCGCACAGTGGGTTTTCAGCCGCGGTTCTGCTGCGCGACGCGTTCGCTGGGGTGCTCAAACCCGGGCAAATCACCGTCGTGTGTCGGCGCGTGAAGCTCTACTACGAGTCCATGCACGCGGCGGCGTTGGACCGCTACGCTTTTCGCCCGGAGGAGCTCGACCCCGAAACGTTTCAGCTCAACCGCTTCGACGGGCTGCGTGGCGAGGCCAAAGTGCTCCACGGCGCCATCGCGTCGGGCCAAGAGGCGCGGGTGCGGGTGTGCGCCGCCGCCCCGCCCGTGGTCGATCCCAAACGCGTTGTGGTGCTCGCCACCGGCTATGAAACGCGCCGCATACCGCTAATCGACGCGGATGGGCGTGACGTGCAGGTGTCGAGCGTCGACGGCAAAGTCGACGTCAACGACTGCGGCCAGTTGCTCGACACGCGGGGTCGAGGCGTACCCAATACGTTCGGCATCGGTATCGGCTACGCACCGAGCAATCGCGTGGGTGCGCGCGAGGTGAGTATCGGCCTGTTCCACGGCAAGGCGGCCGAGCGCATCCTGCGCGCGATTCACCGCACCGATGTGCGCAACCACGACACGAAACCATCACACGGCAGTGAGGCATTGAATGGCGATCGACAGAGACGGGCCACAAGCCCTCGGTAATTTCCCGGACGCGGAGGCCGGGCTCGAATGGTCAAACGAGCTGAAGCGGGGCCGCGTCCCGGGGCCGCGGCTGGCGCAGCACAAGGTCGTCGAGGCGGCCCGCGGCGACTCGACCAAGTGCGTGCACGCCGGCACCTTCGAAGATCCGTCGGTCGGTTCGGTGGTGACACCGATTTTCCAGACCAGCACCTTCCTGTTTTCGGAGAAGACGTATTCGTCTTTCACCCAGGGCAACACGCGTGACGTTCCGATCTACACGCGCTACGGCAATCCAAACCAGTGGAGCGTCCAGGAAAAGATCGCGACGCTGGAGGGGGCAGAAAGCTCGGTCGTGTTTGCCTCTGGCATGGCGGCCATCTTCTCCACGCTGCTCTCGCTGACCAACCGCGGCGGTCACATCGTCAGCTCGCGCGACGTCTACGGCGGCACCTACAACTTGCTCCGCGAAGACATGCACCAGTTCGGACGCTCCGTTTCGCTGGTCGACCCCACGAGCATCGAGCAGGTCGAGCAAGCCATCTGTGACGAGACCCAGCTGCTCTTCTTCGAGACGCTGACCAATCCGCTGCTCAAGGCACCGCGCTTACTCGAGCTGATCGCGCTGGCGAAGCGCCGCCAATTGTTGGTCGTGCTCGACAATACCTTCCTCACTCCAATCCTGTTCCGGCCGATCGAGATCGGCGCGGACATCGTCATCCACAGTTGCACGAAATACATGAACGGACACAGCGATTTGGTAGCCGGCGTTGCGTCTGGAGCGCGCAAGTACATCGACAGAATCTGGGCTCAGCACTTGAAAGTCGGCGGGCAGCTGGAGCCGATCTCCTGCTTCTTGCTCGAGCGCGGCCTGAAGACCTTGGCGTTACGCATGCGTCAGCAGCAAAAAAGCGCAAATGACCTAGTTCAATACCTCGGTCAACACCCCAAGGTCGGCAAGGTGCACCACCCGCTGGCCAGGCACTATCAGTACCCGTGGGTGGACCAGTTCTGCCGCGGGAACTTCGGCGCGATGATCGCGTTCGAGGTCGTCGGCGGTGACGAGGCGGCGCTCGCGCTGCTCCGGCATTTGCGACTACCGGCCGCCGCGACGAGCCTGGGCGGCGTCGAGTCGCTGGTCTCGCTGCCGTTCAACACGTCGCACAGCGTGCTCACCGCTGCGCAGCGCAAAGCGCTCGGAATCGAGCCAGGGCTGGTTCGGTTCTCGGTTGGTATCGAAGATACGGTGGACCTGATCGCGGATCTCGAGCAAGCGCTCGGCAAGCTGGGGGCCATGTCATGAGGAACGGGCTCAACGTCAGCAACGTCAGTGAGTTCGTCCACGAGATTCGGGAAGTCCCGGAGGAGGCGCGCGTGCGCTACCGGACACAGGTGTCGATGGTGCGAGCCAATCTGGCGCGCGCACGCGTCCGCACCTGCGCGGCCGGAACCATCCGTGTTGCTCGAGCGTTCGAGCTACCGGTGGCGTTGGGCGCGCCCGTGCCGGACGGGTCGGCGCCCAGCGCCGCGGAATACTTCCAAGCGGCGCTCGGCGGTTGCGTGCTCGTAACCTACGTCTATGGCAGCAGTTCCAAGGGCGTGACGCTCTCCCGGTTGGGCATCGCGGTCGAGACGACGGAAGACGCACAGCGGCGACCCCGGCTTCGGTATGCGCTCGACGTGGACGCCGACGCCGACGACCGGCAGGTGGGCAACATCGCGCGCTACGTTTCGTTACTCAGCCCCAATCACCGAACGCTGCTCGAAACGAATCGAATCGACGCACGCATCGAGCTGAGCGACGCACGAGGTCGCAGCTGCAGCGAGCTCGTGCTCGAATCGACCCGGGCCGACCAGAGCGACGACGCCCAGTCCGACGTAGTCGCGTCACATCGTTGCGACCTGCGCTGGCGCTACGGGACGCAGCTCGACGGCCACGTATGCAGCGCTTCCGACGGACGCTTGGGGTTCCCAGTCACGATCGACCAGCCCAAGCAGTACCTCGGCATCGACGAAGCGCCGAACCCTCAGGAGTTGTTGTTCGCAGCGCTGGGCGCGGACGTGCTATCGAGTTTACTGGACCTGGCTGACCTGCGCAAAGTGGCGATCAAGCGAGCAACCGTCGACTTCAGCGGGGCGCTGGATGTGCGCGGCGTTCTCAACGTTGAGAGGACGGCGCCCGTGAAGGTGCACGCGATCAGGGCCGAGCTTGGGCTGGAAGCCGACGGCGATCAGGCCGAGCTTCACGAGCTTGCTGCGCGCGCGCTGCGCGAGTCTTCGCTCTGCCGGTTGGTCTGTGACCCTCAGAGCATCGAGGTGACGGTTCGCAGCCGTGGGTCGGAGCTGTTCAAGCTCTCGAGCAATCAGCGATTGTTGCGGGCTCAGCTCGCCATTGGGGCATGACTTTCCCGACTGAGCTCTGCCCGCTGCGCGTAACAGCAGTTGCAACCGTTGGTCCGTGGGGCACGCAAGCGGCGCAGCTGCTGGCGCACGCAGCCGGCGCCATTGCAACGCGACGCGACGTCGCGCCACCGGTAGCAGGCTTCGTGGGGTCGAGCTTCAATCCGATTGTCTACAGCTGCCTCAAGACGCTCGCGGCGGGCGCCGGCATACCGCAACCTGCGCGCACAGCGGTCGTGTTGGGTAGTGGTCTCGGTGACGCTTGGACGCTCGACGCCGCCAGCCAGTGCGTCGTTCAGGGCGGCCGCGTGAGCGCGACGCTTTTTTATCAATCGGTGCCAGTTTCGATTCTGGGCTATGCCGCGCGTGAGCTCGGCATCCAGGGCGGGCTGCTTTCGGTCAGCGGCTTGCCCGACCCCTGGCACGAGGCCCTCGAGTTCTCTCGTTGCTTGCTGCAGGCAGGCGAGGTGCGCGCGGTTATCCTGCTCGTGGCGGCGACCCCTGGGTCGGAGCGCGCGCAGGCCATTTACCGCCGAATCGATCCACAGCGGCGCGATGCCGAGCTTTCGGACGTGGCGTTCGCTCTGTCGCTCGCGCTACCCGACGCGACGGACGCCACGAGTCCTTGGTTAGTCGCCACCCCCGGCTCGCTCCTGGTCGGGCGTGCGCTCACTCCGGCGACTGGCGACAATGCGCAGCCTTTGGAGATGACCTGTACGCTTCCGTTGGAAGCTCGCACCATTGCTGGCGTGTGCATTGCGGTAGAGCGCCTGCGCGCCGGGTGCATCCCTTCGGCCTGGCAGATCCAAGTCTCCAGAAGTGACGCGGCGGCCAAGCGAAACGGCCGTGCCGCGGGGAATGAAGTCGATACCTTCGCGCAGAAACGGGAATAGCTCAATGCTCGTCGTCAATCAGTCCGCAGCGTCAGTGACTCCGGCCTCGGCGCGCCGCGACCTCAACGAGATACTCGATGAGCCGTCGGCCGAGGAGTTCGTACTCGGCTTGGAGCGCTACGCGCTGGCCCATCGCGCCACCCAGCACGCCTTGCTATTGGCACTCGCCGAAACACGCTCTCCGCGCTTGCAAGAGGCGGTGCGCGTCTTCGTGAGTGAGTACTATCACTACAGCTGCCGCTTCTCGCAGTACCTGGGCGGCCTTCTGAGCGCGCTCGACGAGCCCGAGCACCGCTCGGCGATCATTCGCAATCTTGCCGAGGAAAATGGCGAGGTCGACGAGGATCACAAACGGCTATTGGAGCAAGCTGGCATCGCTCACGCCGATGTCGCAGCGCCCCATCCTGCGCTATTTCGACGCTTCCTGGCAGCGGCCGACGTGGACGTAGCGCAGCTAGCCGCCGAGGCCCCACGACTTGCCACCAGCGCCTGGCTAGAGACCATGCTGAGCATCATGTGCTCGGGCGATGCGGCGCAAGGGGTGGCGGCGCTCGGCCCGGGTACGGAGGGCATCGTGCGACCCATGTATTGCTTGCTGCTGCGTGCCGTGCGCGGCGCCTGGCCTCAGATGTCGATGCGCGAGCGCGCGTTCTTCGAGCTTCACGCGTTGGTGGACGATGACCATGCCCTAGCGCTCAAGCACATCGCGGCGAGCGTAGCCGAGCGGCCGGGAGCGCGACGCAGCCTCGCGCTCGGTCTTTCACGAGCCCTCGAGGCGCGCGCCTGCTTCTTTGACGACATGCTGGGACTGCTCCGGGACCGCGGCCTGCTCGAGGAGGCAACCCCGTGACGAGCTCCCTACCCCGTTCGACCGAGCTTTCCGAGGTGAGCATGAATCGCAACTCGCTCGAGCCAGAACCGGACGAGCAGCCCAGCGATGCGTGCTTCCACCGAGACGTGTGCGCCGGCGGCGCGCGAGATACATTTTCCGCCCAGCGTGGCCATCCGGTGTTCCCGGCGCGCCTGCCAGGTCGCAGCGTGAATATGAGCGTCGGGGCGCTTTCGCCCGGTGGCCAGACGACGAGACACCGCCACGCCTACGAGGCGCTGACCTACATTCTGGAGGGCCAGGGGCATACCTGGATCGAGGGCACGCGCTTCGACTGGCAGTCGGGCGACGCGCTGTACATTCCGCCCTGGTGCTGGCATCAGCACGTCGCTTCGCCCGGCGGGGCCGTGCGCTACCTGACCGCGACCAACCAGCCGTTGTTGTCGGCGTTGGGCAGCCGCGCCATCCGCCAAGAACAAACCTAGGGACATCAGGCCCCGTCGCGCGGCGGATAGGATGCCGCCGCCCTCGAAGGGCGGCCTCCCGCTTCAAAGATCCCGTTGCCGTCAGGTTGCCACGACTCTGCACCAAACGGCGGAATGGGACGGGACAGGATGGAAGCGATCGGGATTGTCTTTCGTTTGCGATTCCAAGGAGATGTCGGTCAAAGTCGCGTTTCGCAAAGGGTTTCTCCTTGGAGCACGAACGGGTTCAATTCCCGGCGCCTCCACAATGATTTCAAATAGTTACGCGAGCCTGGCAACGGTTCGGGCAATTTTTTGAACTCCGGGCCGGCTTCTTCGGACCCGTCGACGACCGCCTGAATGGGCATGTTCGTCGCCGGTTCCGGGGAAGCCGGTGCATGTGGTCCCGCCTTCTTGCCGCCTCCAGGGCCGCCCCCGCTTGGCGGCGCCAGGGGATGTTTCTCGTCAGCATCGGCCCCGTAGCTGAGCGCCTCCATGGCCTCGCAGAGCGGGGTCCAAAGCCAGTGGTTGTAATAATCGACCATCTCCCCCCGCTTGTTGTGGGTGATGGCCTCGACCGCATCGGTCCGGGGCGTGCCCCGCCGGGCGAAGGTCGTGAAGGTGTGCCGCGTCGAGTGCAGGGAGTGGTTGGTGACCCCCGCCTCGTCGCAGGCCTTCCGCCACAGCTTGTAGGCGCTCGACCGGGTGTGGTTCGTCCCGGCACCGCCACGGATCGGCACGATGAAATCGTCGTCGTCCGGACGCCGGCCGTGCACGATCTCGAAGCCCGTCGTCCGCCATTCGTTGAGCACTTTCGCGAGCTCCGGGTGCACCGGGATCACACGCGGCCGGGCGTCGCCGCCCTCTTCGTCGCCCTTGAGCGGCCGGTCGTCGTATTGGGACGAGCACAGCAGCGCCCCGAGCGGCCTCGAGTCGCGGTTCCAATCGCGCCAGCGACGGCCGCAGATCTCGCCCTCTCTCATGCCCGTGTAGAACGCTAGCCAGATGAACACGCGCCGCGTCACGTCGACCTTCTCGGACAGCAGCGCCAGCACCTCGCGGCCGCTGTACGGCGCGCGCGCCTTGCTGCGGCGCTTGAGCGTCTTACGCGGCAGCACGCACGGGTTGCCGACGATAACCTCGTTGAAGTGAGCTTCCCCAAACATGGTGCGAAGCGTGCCGAGGACGTTCGCGATGCTCTTCTCGCTCAGCAGGCGACCACCGTCGACTTCTCGCGTTTTCGCCCGCAATTCTTTCACGAGCCGTAAGAAGTGCGGCGGTCGCGCGTCCTCCATCCGCAAGCTGCCGAACCAGTCGAGCGAGAGCGCATGCCGCTCGACTTGGGTGCGCTCACTCTCGGCGTTGCGATTCGTTCGGGCATCGAAGAAGCGTTCCGCGTACGAGCGAATCGTCGTCCCGCCCGATCGCGCTTGCGGCGGAACATACTGCCCGTTGGCGACCTCGCGCTTGCGACGCGCATCGAGCCGATCAGCTTCGCGTCGATCGCTACCGGCCGCTTCCCAGTGCTGCTTGCCCTTGTGTAGGATCGCAACACGGTAAACGGTGCCGTCTTTGGTCTTACGCGGTACGACTGCCATTTTCTCTCCTCTCGCACCACGCGAGAACTTCCGAGCGCCTGAAGCGCCAGAGCTTGCCGAGACGGAACGCGGGCA
>JBBSAB010000051.1:0-54391 GCA_038252755.1 Polyangiales bacterium
CGCAGCGCGCGCAGCGTGCCGTTGTTCACGGCCACACCGACGAGCAAGTTCTTGGCCGGTTGAGTCGGCAGCGCCGGCACCAGCACCGTGATGCTGGTGGACGTCTGGGCCAGCACCCGATTGGCCGGCACCGTGATGTCGTCGAGCGCGAATCGTCGGCTGATCGAAATCGACGATCTCGAGTCCCTGCTTGCCGAGCGCGGCCACCACGTACTTGCCGTACGAGGCCAAGTCGAAGACGGGGCCGCTAAACGTGAGCAGGTGGCTCAGTACCGGATCCGTCAGGTTGGTCACCTGCACGTCCGAGCCCGCGAGTTGGTCGGTCAGAGTCCGGGACGGCCACAGCGCGCAGTGACCCGTCGCGCCCCACAGCAAGGTGCTGTGAACGCCAGAGGTGAGCAGCCAATTGTCGCGTACTTTGCTCAAGCCACCGCTATCGGCGCCACTCACGTCGGCCAGAGCTACTGGATCGAAGGGCTCAAGGTAGCTCACGCGCTGCGTCCGCGGGGACTGCACTTCAGCGTCGCAATTGCCGCACT
Source organism: Polyangiales bacterium (assembly GCA_038252755.1). GTDB lineage: Bacteria > Myxococcota_A > Polyangia > Polyangiales > Polyangiaceae > PMG-095. Next base: position 540 of record JBBSAB010000051.1, read on the forward strand.
CGCCTGGTGGCTCTTTGCAAACGCCTTGCAAGTTACCGGACGCGAATAGGTCGTTACCGCTCTTGGCCACGGCGCCAATCATCGTGCCGCCTGCCAGCTCCTGACTCATGCGCTGCAGCCCGGTCGCGTCGTCCGCGTTCATCCGCAGCACGCCCCCCGGACCGCCAGCCACGTACAGGCGTCGTCGCTTCACGCCCTGCTCGTACTCGACCTCGGACCAAACCATCATCGAATCGGGGGTCGCAACGTCGAAGCTCGAGCCGTCCTCGCTCATCACCGCGTTGCCCAGCGCAGCGCTGAGTTCGGCGCTGCTCGGTAGCGAGCTGCCCGCGCCGACCAGCAAAGGATGCAGCGGATCGTTGACGTCGATGCTCGCCGCCACCAGCGGATCGGGAATGTTGGAGTCGCCGATGTGGCGCACCAAATTCTCTTCCTTGATCCCGGAGCTAAGCCTGCTGCCAACGCCTTGGGACCTGAAGTTGCCACCGTTTACGAACGCCACGCCTTGGCTGCGATCGACGTGAATGTCGGTCGGCCTGAACGACAGCGACATCGTACCGATGCGCGCGATGCCGTAACCAAAGCCGTCGTCGCCGTTCAGCACCGAGCTGCCGCTGTAGCGGTCGAAAGCCGTAATGTCGTTCTTGCCGCTGCGCCCGATCGGCGTCGCGAAGGTGAGCCGCTCGCTGGATAGCACCCGGACGTTGCTCGCCGTTCGATCGCCGACCCGCAACGTCAAGCCGTCAGTCACGCTGTTGCCGGGCTGAAAACCCTGCCCGGTCAGCGTTACGATCGTACCGCCCGCCAGCGGTCCCCAGCCGGGAGTCGCGCGCGTCAGCAAGATCGGCGCGTCGGCGATCACGGCGCCACGCAGCTTCATGCTCTCCCAGATGCCGTCTTCGTTGGATTCGACCTCGGCGTCGTATTGGCCTGGCGTGCCCAGCGCCGGCAGGACAGCCTTGATGATCGCGGTTCGTACATCCCCCGGATTGGCTTGTACTTCGCTAATCGGCACGCTCAAGCCGCCGACCCACAGCCGCAGCCTGTCTTTGTCGGGCGAGGCGCCCAGCACCGAGACGGTGATCGCCTGAGCGCGATCGGTCGGTACGTGGCGCGGCACGAGCGAGTCAATGCTGAGCGTGTCGGGCCGACTGCCGCGATAGACGAACGGGAAACTCTGGTCTTGCCGGAGCGAGTACAGCACGCGCGACGCGCCGCCAATCGGCTTCACGCTCGCGACGCCAGCCTGAATCTCGAACGCGAGCGCGTCGCCAACGTGGAGCGTCGAAGCGTCAGCCAATGTCACGATCGCATCGTTGTTGACGATGTTCACGTTGGCCGGCAAAAGCCCGGCTGGACCGCGAATCCTGAAGTGGCTCAGGTTGCTCGGATACAGATCGATCGCCTTGCTGAAGCGCGCTCGCAGCTCGACTTCGCCGCCCGGCTGACGGTCGACGATGCCGTTGTCGGGCACGAGCGAGTCGACCTTCAACACGACGTCCGGCGCCAACTGCACGACCGCCGAGCGGGTGCCGAAAGCTCCACCACCCATGGCCGACGCCGCGCCAGCCACGACGACCTCGATCGAAGCACCAGCCGTCGCCTCCAGACCAGGCACGATCACCGGCGCACCGGGGCGCGTCACGTCGATGGTCCCAATTCCCTTTTCGCCTTGCGCGACGTACGCCGTGTTACCGCGGACATCGACGTCGTACGCCGGACTGTCGTCGAGCCGCGAAAGCACCCGCGGCGCGGTCAGGTCGGCGATGTCGACGATCACCAGGCCATTCGTGCCAGCCGCCAGGTAGGCGTGGCTGCCGTCGATCGCCACTCGGCTGCATGGCACCGGAATACTGCCGAGCAGCCGGAAACCACTCGCCCCATGCTCGACGATGTAAAAGCCTCCCGTATCCGGATCTGCCTCGCCTTGCAGGCGGTTCGTTCGGATGTCGTAGTTGCCCGCCGCGATGGCGTAGCGATCACTGCCCGGAGGCCCGCGAATCGCCTGCACGTCGAGCGCGTGGTGCGCGTTCGGCAGCCGGTACGACGACGTCAGGTAGGTCTTGTTGGCCAGGAAGATGTCGACGAGCCCGAGCCCACCGTCGCCGATCGCCACGACCGCCCGGTTGTTTTGCGCCAGCAGGCCGCGCGCCAGATCGGTACCGAGCGGCAGGCTGCTGACAACTTGCGACTTTCGCAAGTCGAGGCCGTCGAAGCTGATGACTGAGAAGCCGGAGCCGGTTGGGTCGTCGGGCTTGCTCGTGCTGACCAGCACGTAATCGACGCCGCGCTCGAAATACGTCGTGACGCCGAGCGCGTAGCCGTCGACCGGTATCAGCCGTAGCAATCGGTCATCGAAGCCGTCGCCATTTTCATCGATGACGCGGCGTAAGTCATCCGGGTTGAGCGGATGGCTAGCGCGCGTCGTGTAGGTGCTGGCATCGACGTTATAGAGACCGACGCCGTACGCGCCGAGCGCGGCGACTGCGTAGACGCCCGTCGGATCTTGCACCATGTCGTAGACACGCACGGGGCCGGGCGTATTGAAGGCGATCGAAGACTGCAGCGGCTGCTGGTACTCGTACGCTTGCGACAAGACCCCCACCTCACCGGCGTGGGTCGCGACTAAGATATCGACACGCCCCAACAGCCCCGACGGCGCGACAACCTGCAGCCGTCCCGCGTCCAAGATCCGGATGTCGGTGCGGGCGACCGGCACACTTCCAAACGTGACGTCGACCTCTTCACCGACCGGGAAACCTTCGCCGGTGATCACGACCTTGTTGCCGCCGTTGATCGAGCCGTAGCCCGGCGTCGCCGCGATCAGGTGCAGCGGGCGCGTGAAGTAGACCGCGCCGAGCAGCGTGTCCGCCCGACCCGAGGCCGTCCGTACATCGACGGCGGCCAAGCCAGCAACGTTAGCCGCAACTTGAAGGGTAAACAGCGTCTCGCCGGAGGTACCGACGGCTTGCGCCGAGATCGGCGCCGCTTCCCCGGCGACCAAGAAGCTGGGTGTACCGGTGCCGGGATCCTTCACGCCCACGATCACGTTGCCGCCGGTCGTCGCAATCACCGGCGGTTCGACGCTAACGATCTGTGGATCGATGCCTTCGTCGCTTCCGGTCCTGAAATCGATGCGGTGCTTGAACAAGCCGCGCGCACGGCGGCTACCGTTCTCGGGCAAGAACTCGACCCGGTACGGTTGCTGCGGCTGCAACGGCGCGCCCGGGTTCAAGGTGATGCGCCGCGGCAGCGCGGGCGCCCACTCGATGGTGTACGGCAGCTGTTCGGCTTGCCCCGCGCCGTTCAGGTGCTCCAGTCGAATGAAGTCGACGAGAACATCCGTCGTATCGGCGGCGAACGGACGCGTAAAATCGAGCTGAATCTTGGCGGCAGGCCCGACCGCGACCGCGCCCTGCGGCGGAGTCGACGACACCAGGTCGGTGACCAGCGTGTCGACGAGCATCAGGCGATCGGGAGCGACGAGCGCCACGATGCCGTCTTCGCTGATCGACATGCCGAGGGTCGGGCCGCTCGGCAGTGACACAGCATCGAGCAGCGACACTGCCTGCGAGTCCGAGACGTCGAACAGCGTCAGGTAAGAGGAGACGCCGGTCGCCATCAGCGACGTCATGCCAGACGAACGGCGCGCTGCCGGGGCGGAGCCAACACCGCCCAGTGGGCCGTAGTACTTGAGAGGGTTGAGATCGCCACCGAAACTGAGGCCCTGGGTCTGGAATTCGCCGAGCAGACCGGGCTGCGCGCCTTGCGCGTCAAAGAGGCGGATGTTGCCGCTAGCTCGCACGTCGACGGCGCGCTCTCCGCTCTGCATGAGCGTCGCGTTGCGCGAGCTGGTTTCGACGCCGACCTGGGGGAACGTCGGGCGCGTCGCATCGTACGCGAAGTAGCCGTTACTGTTGTCGTTGTAGCCCGCCTGCAAGCGGAGCAGCGGCCCGTCGAACGCCAGCCCCTGCGCTCGGAGATCCCAGCTACGCCCACCGGCGACGCCGGATTTGAGCACCTGAACGACGACCGGTTTCTTGGGGTCGCGAACGTTGATCACGGCGACGCCCTCATTGGCGCTGCCCGCAAATAGCAGGTCGTCCTTCACGGCCATTGCCAGCGGTGCGGTGCTAAACGGCACCACCACCGAGCCCACGACGCCGCGATCCTGCCCAGCGGGCAAATCCTTCAAGTCACCCTCGAACGCACGCGTTTCGCGGTCCAAGACCAGGATCACCCGCTCGTTGGGGAACTGCGGCTTGACCGCGTCTGCACCGGATTGGGCCGAAACGTAGACCTGCTTTTCGCCCAGCGCGAGCGCGGACGGCGTCAACTCGATCGGCAAGTCGAAGTAGCCGAGACCCACCAACGGTGCAGCGTTGCCGAGCGCCGACGGCTTGTAGCGCGCCATCGACAACCACGATGGCGTCTGCGGAATCGCTATCCGGCCAGCACCGAGCACGTAGACCAAGCCGAGCTTCGCGTCAGTCGCGACGTCGACCATGATGCCGGGCGGAAACGCCAGCGGATCGTCGTTCGGGATCTTCGCCGCCACCGACAAACTGCGATCCACGACCAGTCGGCCGTAAAACAGCGCGTTCGGCGCGTAGAAGCGGCCGCCCTTACCATCCTGAAGGTCGAGGTCGACGAAGCCGCGGTACGACGCCTCGAAATCCGGGACCGTCCAGCGCATTTCCTGCGGCGTGACCAGCTTCAGTCGGTCGCCGATCTGGGTCTCGACCACCGTTTCGGGGCGACCGCTCTGCCAAGCGCGGAGGGTGATGCCCGGGTGGAACCCGTAGCCGGCGACCTTCACGACGTCGCCCTGCCCAGCCTGTGCGACGCGCACGACGGCTGGATCGACGAAGGAGATTGCCAGTTGATCCGTGTAGGTGAAGGCGCCGATCACCTGATCTTCGACGCCGGGCGTGGAGACGACCCGCACGGCGGCTGGGCCGGCATTGTTGGGCAGCGTGCGGGCGTGGATTTCGTCGAGCGCGCGGCCCTGCGCCGGCGTGGCGGCGAGCACTTGGTCAATCACCAGCCGCTGGCCGCCAATGTACAGCTGGGGCGCGCTGCCGAAGCCAGTACCCGAGACGATCACGTCGGTGCCGCCCTCGATGCCGCCCTGAGCCGGCACCACCGCCACGATGTCGGGGGCAGAGCTACCCGCCACCGGCACGGTCGTGAAGTTGAAGACGAAGTCGCTCTGCAGCGGCAGCCCGGAGACACCCGGCAAGCCAGCCAACACCGTGACGAAGTATTGCGTCTTCGGGTCGAGGTTGGCGTCGGCGCGGCGCTTCAGCTCCAGCACCCGGCGCCACGGCTCGGCGTTGCGCTCGCCGAAGCTGACGTCGAACAACTGCGCGGTGACGTCCTCGCCGATCTGCGGATCGAGCGTTTGCACACGGACGTAGTCGGACAGCTTGGCGTCCGTCCTAATCACACCCGAAAACTCGATGTGAATCTTGTCGAGGTCGGTCCGAACCTGCGACGCCGCCAACAGCGGCGTGTGCTCGAGCACGGTGAGCGACGGCATGTCGACGCGCGCAAGGCCCTGGTGCCCGGCCGCGACCTGGACCGCGCCGTCGCCAATCGCAACGCTACGCGGTCCAAATTGCGTGTCGGTAGCCTGCTTGTCGATGATCACCGGGATCGTGGCGTCGGCCAGCGGATCTTCGGCGGTGTGAAGATCGATGATCTGGAGCGCAGACTGGGCGGGTTTGTCTTCTTGATCCGAATAATGAACGGTGACGAAGGCGCGGCCGCCGCTGACGGCCACGTCGTACGCGCCGTCCGGAGTCAGCCCGATCTCTTCGGGCACCAAGGATATCGTGCGCAAATGCCGGAGCTGGAGCGGATCGGCGATGTCGATCACGTTCAGCTCCGAGACGCCGCCGCCGCCGTCGCCGACCATGTCGGTGACGTACAAGCGATCGCCCTCGATGAACAATCGGTTGGCGACGCCGAGCGTATCGAGCTTGGCGACGATCGGCAGCGCCGGATCGGCGATGTCGGCGACGACTACGCCTTCTTGCGATGCGGCGATGAAGGCGTAGTTGCCGCGCACCGCGACGTCGCGGGCAAAACCGTTGGGCTTGATGAAGCCGACCCGATACGGCGTCGCCAGCGAGCTGATATCGACGACTTGAACGCCGCCGTCACCGTTGGCGACCAGCGCCAGGTCGTCACGCCGGGTGACGCCCAACACTTGCACGAACGGCATGTCGACGCGGCTCGCCAGCTGGTATGGAATGCCGAAGTTCTCGTCGGCGTTCACGTTGCGAAACATCAACAGTTCGCCGTTGCCGTTTTGAGGATAAAGCCCGCCGGAAACCGGGTTCTTGGCGATCTCGGCCGACAGCTGCCCGACGAAGCTCGAGTCCCCGAAGCCGGGCGGCCCCAAATCGCCGGTCTTGGCTGCGAGCACCAGGTTTGCGTCCGCGTGCAGCTCGCCGATCGTGCCGCGGAAGATCTCCATCGCGCCGTTCGTCAACGGCGAATACAGGAAGGAATTTCCGATCTCGTCATGGCCGACCTCGAACGCCGAGTCCGCGATGAAGATGCCGGTGGCATTGCCCTCCGACACGGTGGCGTTGCCGAGACCTGGCTCGCGCCGCATCGGATCGGCGATCGACCAGGCGCCAATCATCGATCCGGTGCGCGACGGTCCGCGGAACTGATCGATCGCGCCGTAATACGGCTCTTGCGCGACGCCCAAAGTGAGCGCGCCGTTCGGCGAGAGCAGCGTCCGCTTCGAAATCGGCATGCCCACTTCGTGGTACGTCGTCGATTCGGCGTTGTGACGCTTGGTGGTGCAACGGGTCACGGTCACCACGCGTTCGTTACGTGCCCCGGTCCGCTTCATCACGTCCGAATCGATGATGTCGACGCGGTACGAATAGTAGTGGTTCTTGAGATCGTTGCCAGGACCGTCTTCGACCAGCTCGACTTCACGGCTGGCGAGCGGGAGCCACTGGCCTTCGCTGACGCCGCTGCAGCCGCCCTGCGCGGGATCACAATCCGCGCGGCACAGGCCGCTGACGCACGTGCCGACGTCGCAACTGTTGCTTTCACCGCAGCGACCGACTTGGTATTCCCGACGTAGCGTCATGTGCACGCTGCGCTCGGAGGCCACGCCAATGTCGCGCACCGTGGCGTGTGCGTGCAACGTGGCGGCGACCGTCAGCACCTCGCCGGACGCGGGCACGAGCACGCTGAGCTCCGGCTTGACGGTGTCTTCCACTTTACCGACGTGAACCGGGTCGGTCTTGGTCGACTGGCCTAGCTTGTCGAACGCTACGGCGTGGATGACGAAGCCTTGCGCGCCCGGAGGCGGATGGATCACCGCGCGATAGATGCTCTCCTGCGCTGCCGAGCCGATGATTTTCCCGTACGAATCGTAGGCCGTCGCGAGCGGTGCGTCGTTGACGTAGAACACCACGCGGTCCATGCCCTCCGGTCCGAGGTCGTCGCGCGCGTCGACGAAGATCTCCAGATCCTGGCCGTCGATGATCGCCGACTCGTCGTTGGACGGTTTGACAATGCTAGCCACCGGCGGGAGATCCGGCTTGATCGCGAAGCTGCGCGGTGAAGACAGGTCGGACGCGAAGCCGTCCAAATCGACCGCAGTCGCGCGCAGATTCAGCCGCTCGCCGACGTGGCCCCGCGGCACGTCGAGATTGAACTGGAATGGCGCGACCCGATCTTCGCCGACCAATTGGTAGTCGGAGACCGCCGGACTGACGCCGAGCGCGGAGAGCAAGCGCGAGCTGTCGACGCCGACCTCGCGATCGGTGGCCGAAACGTTGACCAGCACCTGCCGGCCCTCGGTCAGCTCCGCGATGTTACCGAGATTGAAACCACGCACGTCGAGCAACGAAATCTGCGTGACATCCGGCGGCGCGTTGCGCACCAAGTTGACGTTGCGCGACGCTTTGCTTTCGTTGCCAGCGCCGTCCTTGGCCGACCACTCGAGCCGCAGTGGCAACGTTTGCTGCTCTTTCGGCAAGCCGTAGTCGTTAAAGGACTTGAGCGGAAAGGTTCCCCCGAACGGGCCGACCACTTGCAGTGAGGTATCGAGCTGCTCGTTGGCACTGAAGGTGCCGTTCAGATCTTTGTCTGCAAATAGGCTGACCTGGACCGTCGACACCTTGACGTTGTCGTTGACCTCAGCCAGGTATTTGAGCTCGCGGCGCTCGGTGGCGGTGGCCAGCGTTTCGGCGGGCGACAGCACCGTGATTACCGGCGGCACGCTGTCTTTGTTGATGTGCACCACGGTGGCCACCGGCGTCTTCACGCTGCGCGGAGTGCCGGCGTAGCGCACCTCGGTAGCGGTGGCATTCAAGGACACATCACGGCCGGCTTGCCCGAACGGCACGTCAACCAAGAACTCGAACGGATAGCTGGTATCGATCAGCGTCCGCTCCCCGCTGACGAGCCCGCTCACGTTCAGTGCAACCTGGGCGACCTGCAAGTCGTCGGTCGCGTTGACCTCGACCACCATCGGCTTGCCTTCGACCTGGCTCGAGCCGTTGAATGGCAGACCAATCGCGACGATCGGCGCCTCGTCGCTGACGACTTCGACGTCGAAGGTCTCGCGCGCGACGTGTTTGTCCAAGTCACCGAGCTTGGCGCCATACGTATCGATCGCCTCGACGTCGAGCGTCAGCTTGTTTCGGGCCGGAACGTTGGCGTCGAAGGCCGGCAGCGTGACTTCGAATGAGAACGGCGAGGTGACCGAGCGCAGATTGAAAATCTCGCTGCCCTCGCGCAGCACGCGCAGCCGCACCGACGCGACGCCGACGTCGTCGAAAGCGCTGATGTTGACAACCAGCTTGCTGCTCTCGACGACCTTTTGCCCGACTTTGGGCGAGAGCACGTCCACGACCGGCCGCTCATCCGCCAAAATCGGGATCTTGATCTCTTTTTGGCGACGGTTGCCGGCACCGTCGAACGCGACCAGCTTCAACCACAGATCGACCTGCGGGGCCGTGCCGAGATCAATCCCGGGCAGCATGGTCGCGATCTCGAACAGCCGATCCACGCTGATCAGCTGGCTGAATTCGGGCGTGTCGATGTTCTGCGTCGTCTGCGGGACTTCATCCCGGGGCTCGATGCCGCTGACCGTGCGGAACGGCGCGCCGTAGGGCGTTTGCTGGTAGGCGCCGCCGGCTGAGCGAGCGCCGTAGGCCTGCGACAGCTCGATGTGATCGACCTTAACGTTGTCGTACGCGCGAAAGCCGAGCGTAAAATCCGAGCCGTCGCGCGCACCGAAGCCGGGCTCCGGGCGCGTCACCGCGATCTCCGGATTCGTCAAGTCGGAGACGGCGTGGAACGTGATGGTGTGCACGCCGACGGCGCTTTCGGCGTCGTGAACGACGACCCGAATCGTCACCGGCTCGCTCGTCCTGATCAATCCGGAGGGGACCGCCAGCGTCCCGACCAGCCGTAGAGCAAACGGACTGGTGGCGGTGCCGTACGCGCTCGCCAAATCGATCGAGTATTTGCGCTCGATGCTGTCGTACATCGACGCGTAGCCCTGACCAATCGCGCCGGGTCCGCCAAAGTCGTCGAGGGTTTTGGCGAGCCCGCCCGGCACGAGGACGTCGTTGATGTAGACGTCCATCTTCCTGGGATCGAGCAGCGCGTCGTCGGTCGCGACCACGCCCATTTTGAGCCAGAAAGCCCCGGCGACAATCTCCTGGTCCTGCGCCGGCGCGATGATTCGGATCTCCGGCGACATGTTCTCGAGCGGGTGCACCACGAAATCGCGCGAGTGCTCGAGCCCGAAATTGTCTGTCAGAACGACGTGGTAGTTGGTGGCCTGCGGCTCCTTAAACTCGATGTCGGCGACCGGCCTGTCGTGCGTTGGGAGCAGGGTTTGGCAGGGCGCCCCGTAGGTTTGTCGGAAGACCGGCGCACCGATTTTTTGCCCCAGCGTGTTGGTCTTCCAAATCGCGACCTCGGCCAGCCCGGAGTCGTCGGAAAGGTCCGTAGTCAGCGCGAAGTGCGCACCGTAGCGCACCCAGAATTCACCGTAGTTGAGGCGATCCGGCGTGGTGTAGATGCGCTCACCAGTCTTGAACTGGACGTAGTCGACCACCGGCGGCTGGTTGGGATCGACCGGCAGGTTCACCTTGTCGCTCGAGCTATTGCCGGCAAAGTCGGTCGCTACGACCTGCAGCTCGATCTGGCCGCTGCCCAAATCGCGCGGGATGTTGAACGGGAACGTGTAGGTGCCGACACCCACCTGCCCCGCGATCTGTGCGACTTGGATGCCATTTTGCAGCAGCGTGACCGTGGCCACCGTGCCGCTGTCGTCCAACACCTGTGCGCCCACTTGAATGCGCTGGGCGGGTACGACCGTCGTCCCGGTGGATGGCCCGGTGATTCTGACTTGAGGGCGGGCTTGGTCTTCGTTGACCGCGCGGGTCGTGAGCGAGGTCAGCGCGATCGGCCCACGCTGATCAGAACGCACATCGACCGCGTGCGCTAGCACCTCGACGTCGCGCACGTCGAACGCGACCGGCACGTATTCGTGCTGCGACATCTCGAAACTGGCAGCTTTGCTGCTCGAGACCGGGTCGGTGCTGATGAACGCAACCGCGTCGGCGTCGGCAATCATCGCCGTGAGACGCAGCGACATCGACGGAAGACTGTGTGTACCGCTATGGCCAATGTATTGCGTCGCTTGGCTCACGTCGGCGGCGTCGAAGTGCAGGTGGCGCAGAAAATTCGGTACGAGCTTGCCCTGAGCGTCCCTGACCTCGACGTCGACCTCGGCAAAACGCGCGCTGGAAATGTCGACCATCGGCAGCAGGTCGACGCGCGTGAATTGGCGTTCGGCGCCCGCGCAAATGTCGGCGTCCAGCGCCCGGATCCGGAACGTCGCGTGCTGGCCCGCGGGTAGGTCCAGCCGCAACTCGTCACCGTCGCCGAGCTGGCTGGGATAAACGAGCAGCTTCCCGTCTTGGGCCACCAAGATCGGGTCGGCACTGCGCATGAGACGCCCCGACAGCGTTGCCGCCTCCGGGTACGTAAAGGCCATGTACGGGCGATTTTCGGTTTGGCGCTTTTCGGTCAAGCCTTGCGGCGCGCGCAGATCGAGATCGGCGAACGACGTGTAGACCGAGAACGCGTTGATCGGCCCGACGTCCCCCGAGTCGTCGCTGACCTTCAAGGTTTGATTGCACAGCGCGCCCGCCGTGACCTTGTCCTCCGGTAGCGAATCGACCAGCGTGATGATCGGCGCCTGATCGGCAACGACGTGCACCACCATGCTCTGCGTCGACGCGTTGCCGGCCGTGTCGGTCGCCTCGACGAACAGCGTGAACTGGTTTTGAACCGTGGGGTCGTAGGCCGAGGTGTCGAGATCGAAGGTAACGCCGACGCTCGACGTTTTTAGCCCGGTTTCGTGTTTCAGCAGACGTGTGTTGTTGTCGACATAGAGCGAGTAAGATGCGACCGCGACGTTGTCGCTGATCGTGGCGCCGACCTGCACGCGGGGGCGCTGGACGATCTGGCCGCTCGGCGAGGTGAAGGTGATCTTTGGTCCGACTTCGTCACGCAAGATCACGACCGAGATCGACTGCGTATCGACCGGGTTGTAGCCGTTGTCCTTGCCGCGCACGAAGAAGCTGAACGTTTCGCCAACCCGGTTGGCGAAGCTCGGCGGGATGACGATGCTGCCCTCGTAGTCGAGGTAGTAGCGCTCGCCGACCACGGTTTTGCCGAACGTTCCGGGGTTGGCGACCTCGATTTTTTCGACGCGCTCTTTGCGATTCAGCCCGCTCCAGGTGAGCTTCGTTTCGACGCCTTGCGTGTCGCGCAGAGTCGGCGTCAGCTCGCCGATGTAAAAGTTGTCGTCGCCCGCGCCCTGGACCTTGAAGCCGCCGCCCGGCATCACGCGCTGGGTTTCGTTTGGGCGATCCATGCGCAACACCGGCGCTTCGAGATCATCGAGGATGTCGAGCTCGAGCAGTTTCTCCGACGTGAGCCCGTTGTTGTCGGTAGCGCGGACGCCGACTTCAGGTGGCGTCTCACCAGCCTCCGCGCGATGCGGCACGCGCATCGGCACGCTCAAGTACTGCCCGGCGCTAGCCGCGACAGCTTTCGCATCGAATTTCTGTTCGAACACGTACGCCGTGCCAACGCGCACGAAGAAAACCGCCTGCGTTACCTCGCGATTGTCGGTAACGGAGGCATTCAGCGTGAAAAGCTCACCTTCAGTCATGCGCGCGCCCGGCGGCGGGCTGCGCAGATCGATTTGCGGGGGCTGGTCGACCACGACCGGGAACGCGAAGTCGTGCATGCCTTCGTTGTTGAAGACATCGCGCGCAACCAGCCTCAGGTTGATGCTGCTAACGCCGGTCGGAACTTTGTAACTGAAGCCACCGTTCTCTTGGCTCGTGCTGAACGTCTTGGTGCCGAGGCTCAGCGTGCCGCTCTTCAGCTCGACCGACTTCAATCGAGTGTCGTCGACCGCGCGGAAGCTCAACGTCACGTTGTCGCCGGCGTACAGCGTCGCGCCCGGAACCGGGGAAAAGATGCTGGCTACCGGCGGAGTGTGGTCGGCTGGGATGCTGAATTCTTTGGTCGAGTATGGGCTGCTGAGCTTGCCGCGGTTATCGCGTGCCGTGACCTCGGCGTAGATGACGTGGTCGACGTTCGACAAGCCCAACGTCGACAGATCGAGCTCAAGCGGCTGCTGCAGCTTGAGCGCGGGTGGCGTCACGTCCGTGACGAGGGTGGCAGCAGGCGCTGCGGCGTGGTCGATGAAGAAGCGCGCGGTCACGCGATCGACGCCCAGGTCGTCAGTCGCAAAGACGGCCAAACGCAGGGGGTCGAACTGGCTCAGGGTCTCGCGCTCGGCGCGGGCTTCGACCACGACTGGCGCCTGGTCGCCGCGAACCGTGACCGTAACCTCGGCAGTCGAGGAGTTGCCGACCGCGTCCCATGCCGTCACCGCCAGCGGGTAGTGGTCGACGAGCACGCCGGGGGCGGCCGAGAATACCGGCACGTCGACTAGCCGTAACGCGGAGTAAGCGTGCAGAGCGCCCGGAACGGACTGCGGCGCCAAGTCGGCACCGGTCAGTAGGTCGGTGACGGCGCCGGTCAGCACCAATCCGGTCGCGGTCTTGCGAACACCGCGCAGCTCGAGCCGCGTCGTGTCGATGTTGTCGTAGCCGGCGAGCTTGAGGACGATCGTCGATTTCTCGACTACTTCCGCCACGTCTGCCCCACCCTCGGTACCGGTTAGGGCGGGCGAAACGATGTTGATGACGGGCGGCTGCTCGTCCTTACCGAGCGTGACGTGAACGTCGGAAGCTGTCGTCACATGGCCGCCGGCGTCGAGCGCTTGCGCGGACACGGTCAGGCGCTGCTCGACCGCGACCGCTTCGGTAGCAATCGTCGTCGCGTACGGCGCAGTCGTGTCGGAACCGACCAAGCGACCTTCGACGAAGAAATCCACCCGCTGTACACCAACGTCATCCGTGGCGTTGACCCGAAGCTCGAGCGGCTGCCCGCCAATTTGGTGCGAGCCCTCGACCGGCGCGGTGATGGCTACGCTGGGCGGTTGGTCACCGCGCACGATGACGTTGACGTTTTCAGATTCCGAGACTTGTCCGGCCTGATCAATGACCGACGCGCGCAGCGTGAGTTGCCGCCCGAGCATCGATGCGTCGATCGGCAGCGCAAACGTGTAGCGATCGATCTGCTGCAGCGTCGCGTCCGCGAACTTGCGCGTTGGATCCGAAAACTCGTACTGGGCATAGACTTGGTTATCGAGCAGCAGCCGGGCGCTGAGCCCCGCGCCGAGCGTGTCGTCGGCAGCCTCGATCGTGACAGACACCGTTTGGCCCACGCTTGCCCCGTCACCGTCGCGTGGTGTGACGATGTTCACCGACGGCTGCGTGTCTTCGACGATGCGAAATAGCCGACCTTCGCTCTGCTCGGAGGCACCACCTTGATACACGACGCCGTAGACCGAGCGCGACGACTCGTGCGTAGCAATCTCGGGGGCCACGCCGTCGAAGCGCCAGATTTCGTGGGTAACTCCGGTGTCGGGGTCGATCTCGTACAGCGGGAAGCGGCTGTCCCCGACCAGCACGCCCTCGATGAAGAACTCGACGTACGTGACCCCCGTGGTGGCGCCTGCAGCGACGGTCGCGCCCATTTGCAGGCGCAGCGGGCGCTTCTCCACCACCCGTTGCAGCGGGGTCGGATACTCGAGGTCGAGGTGCGCCACCTTCGATTCCGGCTTGGCGACGACGCGTGTTTGGCACAGCGCCGAGTCGACCGATTGCCCGGCGCTATCCCAAACGCGCGCTCGAATCGGCAGCACCTGATTCAGACTCTGCTCGGAAATCTGCAGCGACACCTCGTACGGCGCCGCAGTCCGCTCACTGAGTACACCGTCGTTGAGCAGAAACTCGACCTTGGCGACGCCGACGTCGTCCTTGGGCACCGCGCCCACTTTGAGCGCCTCGCCCGGCGACACGGTCCCGGGACAGAGCAACTTGACCTCGGGCGCGCCGTCGCGAGCCGTGACGTTCAGCACCGTCTTGATTTCGGGCTGGTTGCGCAGGTTGAGCGTGAGTTTCAGCGGAGCTTGTGCCGGAATGACCGCGACCGCGTTGAGGCCGCGCTTCTCGTCGTAAGTGAGCAGTCCGGCTGCGGCCGGCTCCAACGCGACATTGCGCGGAAACTGGTCGGTCACCAGCAGGCGGCTGCCGTCGTCGAATACGCCGAAGACGGGAGGTAGCGTGTACCAAGTGTTGAGGCGCTGTAACGCGAGCGCATCGCTGCCCGGGTCACCGGTCTCGAGCCGTGTCAGGTGTTTGCTTTGGTTGACCTCGACCGGGATTTGCACGCTGCTGGCGCCGGGGTAACCGATCGTGATTCGAACCTGCGTGGCGCCGGTCTCAGCCACCGGTGTGACGACGCCGGCGCGCGAGACAGCCACCAGGTTGGGGTGCGAGGATTCGTAGGTGACGCCCGTCCCAATGCCACGCAGCGCGGTCGGTCCGCGGAACTGAAAATCGACGGTCGGCACGACGGTCGCCGACTCGAGCAAGCTGGTGAAGATGATCCGCGAGGGGTTGGCGTGCAGACCTTGCACCTCCTCTTTCACGTCTCCGCCCGTGAACGCGATCCGCGACAGCCGGGTTTCGTTGCCCGATGCATCGAGCGCCGCGACCTCGGCCATCACCACGCCATCGTGGGCGATCTGATCCGCGGTCAGCTGGGTCGAAACCGGAATGCTGACACTGAACTCGACCTGGCCGTCGCGGGTTGGGCGAACCTGCGCCGGTGCAAAAAGCTTGGCAAAAGCGCTGCTCTTCGCAGCCTCGACCACCCCGCCGACCGCGCGAAGATCGGAGGCCTTCAGGCCAGTCACGTCGAAAGTGACCGACGAAAGATCGACGTTGTCGTGGGCGGTGACGGTGACGTTCAGGTGCTGCTCGCCCCCGACGTTGGTGAGCGCCACCCCCTCGAACGTCAGCTCCGGGGCGAGCTGCTCGACCGAGAACGCTTCGCTGTAGGGCTGCGTCGTGCCGTCATTGAAGTGCAGCGTGACCGCCGGCTGTAACAAACGCGCGCCGCTCAAGTCGAAGCGTGCGGTGCAGGCCGTGGAGCCGCCCGGCACACGGCTCAAGTCACTGGTGCCGAGCGTGCGCGTGCTGCCGCCGAGGTCCACGTCGAGTGCCACCAACCGCGAGCAGTCGGAGATCGAGAGCTCGTAACTCGCGGCGCTCGGGTTGTCGCGGAGCGGGACGACCGTGTGGATGTCGAGCGTCACCGGGGCTGCCGCGCCGCCACCGGTCTGCGCCCGCGCGACCAGGAACGTGAACAAGATCAGGGTCAGCGCAGATACGCTGAAGGGAAAGGTAAGCCGACGCAGCGCGCGAGCTACACTCCTCACCATCCCTGCTGTTCGCCCACCGATCAATTTTACCGTCCGACCTTCGTTCGCCTACCGAATGGCGAAATTCCTAACATGAAACTTGGCCCGGTTGAAACGCTTACTTCGCGAGCAAGGAACGTGTTAAGGGCGCAGCGGGACGGTGATGAAGCAACGCGTTTTGGTGGTCGGTTTCGTGGCGGCGCTCGGCGTCGGGGGCGTTTCCTTGTCGGCCTGCGGGACGAAGAAGGTCGCGACGAAGCCAGCGCCCTCCGCGAGCGCGAGCAGCGCCGCGTTGCCGGCCAATGTCGACGCGGACCTTCTGAAGCAGCTGACTGAGATCGCGCGAACCTGCAAGGTTGACGCGGTCGCCGGCAATATCGTCTGCCCGCAGGGTGAGAATCGTCGGCTGATTAGTGAGTTCGTGGCCAATCAGCGCTCGCGTACCGGAGCGGTCGCGACGCTCACGGCGGCGCTCACCGATTCCAATCCTGGACTTCAAGTCGCTGCCGCCAATCTAATGAATGGCGCTTTCCGATCGCCGTGGGGTCCAGACTTGAAGTCAGGGGCAGTGACCGTGACCGAGGCCAAGGCCCTGCTGGCTGCAGCCCTCAAATCCCCTAAAGCAGTTGCGCGGCAGGCGGTGCCGGGCGCGGTGCTCGCCGCCACTCTGGCCGGCCAAACCGACGACTTGTTCGCGGCGCTCGACCGAGCCGACGAGACCGAGCTTCGACCCTTGGGTTATCGCTACGTCATGACCCACGGGCGCTTGGCCGTTTTCGGCAAGGTCCAGCAGCTGGTCAAAGACAACAACTCCGCGCTGTCGTTCGCCGCACTTGAAGCGCCACACAACATGTACGGGTGGACTCAGACCGAGAAGGCCGCCATCTGCCCGTGGGCTGCCGAGCTGCTCAAGGATCCGCGGCCGAATGTGGCAACGCGCGCGGCCGGCCTGCTCAGCAGCTGCGGCGGCGAGTTCGTCGACGCGCTGTTGGAGCGCGGCGAGAAGGCGCTCAAGGGCGGTCAGTTCAACGCCGGCGAGCTCGGTGCCTTCCGCGATCTCTGCAGCGCCGCGAATTTGCGCGAAGCCGGCAGCGCGACCGAGAAGCAGTGCGGACGTAACCGCGATCTACTCGACGACGTGGTCGGAGCGAAGAAGCTCGACTCACAAACGCGGAGCATGGCGTTGGCATCGCTCGCGTACCAGTGGCCCGACGACAAGACATTGAAGCTCGCCCAATCGCTGCTCAAAGACTCCGACAAGAGCTTGGCTGAGCACGCGGATCGCACCGTCAAACGCCTCGAGCAACGCAAACAGCTCGAGAACGGCAGCGCGGGCGCCGACAAGAAAGCCGCCGGCAAAGGTGCCAAGCCGGCGCTGCCGCACTGAGGAATCGACTTTCGCGACGCGCGGCTGACCCCCAGCAAAGTGTGATCCGCGCACAGGGTATGACACGGCCCCGCTTCGAAAAATTCCGCGCGCTGCGGTAAATGAACGGCGCTGGGCGGGGCCGGTGACATCCTTGGGGTATGCACTGCGTTAGTCGCTCGATCGCCAAAGTCTCAGTGCCGGTGCTCGTGCTGGGCCTGCTGGCTGGCTGCGGGAACGAGAGCCCGGGCGCAGCGGCGGCAAGCGCAGGCGGCGGCTCGAGCGGTGGTAACTCGGCGATCGGCGGCAGCAGCTCAACGCCAGGCGGCGCCGCGACCCAAGGCGGCTCGAGCACCGGCGGCAACACCACTCAAGGGGGTGACACGACCGTCGCCGGGACGGGCGGCGCGACCGGTACCGGCACAGCTGGCACGGCCGGCACCGGTACGGCTGGCACCTCGCCCGCAGGGCCCATGTTCCCTGCCCTGATTGCCGGCTGCGACGTTCCGGCGGCGCATGCGCATGCTGATGCGGCCCTCACCGCGACGTTGCTCAGTTTCTGGAGCGGGAACGATCAGTACTTGTACGCGGCGTCGCCGACGACCGGCACCGTGACCGGCTATTGGACCTACGCGCAGTTCTTCGATGCGCTGCTCGATGGTGTGGAGCGCACCGGTGGGCAGCGCTACGCAGGGCTCGTTCGCGCTTTCTACAACGGTCGCGATCAGCGCGGGTGGATCGTCGACTACTTCGACGACGAAGCGTGGATGACGTTGGCGTTGATGCGCGCCTTTGATTTGACCGGCGAGCAGATTTATCTCGACCAGGCCAAGACGGTTTACGAGAACGTGATGCTCGGTTGGGACGCCACGTGTTGCGGCAACTACAAGGGCGGAATCTGGTGGGATCGCAAGCACAGCTCGAAGGCCACGGCGTCGAACGCGACCAACGTGATCGCCGGCGTGCGGCTGGCCAAGCGCACCCAGGACACGCAATACCTCGATTTTGCGAAACAAACCTACGCTTTTTGGTGGACCAACATGGTCAACCAGCAAACGTACGCCATCTACGATCACCTCAACCCGGATGGCACGCGCGCGCCCGGCGGCCTGACCTACAACCACGGCGTGATGATCGGCGCCGCGCTGGAGCTGCACGCCGCCACCAGCGAGGCACACTACCTCGACGAAGCGCACAACTTTGGTCACTACATGTCGACCCACGCGACCAAGACGTCGACGGTTGGCCTACTCTTGGCCGATGGCAACACCTGCGAAGGTGATTGCGCCGCCTGGAAGGGCATTGGCTACCGATACTTGGCGCTGCTGTTCCAACAAGACACGACCAAGACCGAATACCGCGACGTGCTCAGCGCGGGCGCGACCGGCATCTGGACGCTGGCGCGTAACCCCGACACCAATTTCTTCGCGTCGAACTGGGCGGGGCCGCCGCCGACTGTGGGCGGCATCGAGAAACAGGGCTCAGCGGCGATGGCGCTCAGCCTCTACGCCATGCTGTGCGGTTCGGACCCCAAAGCCGTCGCGCCGATCGCTGGGCGTTACGAAGCCGAGGAGAGCACGCTCAACAAGGTAGCGCTGGAGGCGCAATACACGGGATTTTCCGGGTTTGGCTACGTCTCCGCGTTCTCGAAGGCCAACCAGGGCCTCACCTTCGACGTGACCGTGCCCGCCGCTGGCACCTACCAGCTCGAGTTCAGCTACGCAGCTGCTGCTGGCGCCGCCACGCGCGCGGTGCTGGTGAACACGAAGTCGGTGGTGGCCGCCCAAGCATTTGCCGCCACGACGGCGTGGGATGCGTGGGGCGTCGCCGCCGCTAGCGTCCCCTTGCTGCAAGGTAAGAACCAGATCGAGCTGCGCTACGCCGCCGGCAGCGCCGCAGCACTCAATATCGATCGCCTCGACGTCAAACCGAAGTGAGCCTCAGGCGGGCTGCAGCAGCCGCAGCAGCCGTTCGACTAACGGCAACTCTGCTGGATGCATCTTCAGCTGCGCTTCCTCGACGCTGAAGTACTGGGCGCGGTCGACCTCGGGAAACTCGCGTTCTTTGCCGGAGCGCGGCGGCCACTCGAGCTTGAAGGTATTGCTGTGAAAGCCGGACAGCTCGAGATCGCCCGGCAACGCCCAGGCGTAGATCAGCTTGCCGCCCTTGTTTTTCACGGTGCCGAGCTCGATCGGCGCGCTCGACGGCGGCTCGATGCCGACCTCTTCGCGAAATTCGCGAACCGCCGCAGCGAGCGGTTCTTCCGCAGGCTCAATTTCACCCTTGGGGATGAACCACGCGCCGTCGTCTTTCTTGGTCCAAAACGGGCCACCGGGGTGCACCAACAGCACATCCAAGCCGTGCGCGCTCAAGCGGTAGACGAGAATGCCGGCGCTCTGTTTCGCTCGCGGAGCCATCGCGGTTCTCAGCGTGGGTTACGGCGCGCGGGTACGCCGCGCAACCGGCAGTCTTGCGGATCGAATAGCCGCGGCGGTTCGCTCGGTTGAGCGGTGGAAGTGGCGAGCCACATCGGGCGCTGATCTGAATCGAAGGCGTAACGCAGCACGATCTTCCCCGCTGCAAGGTCTGCCGCGCGCGTGAACACCCTTTCCGGCGCGCACATGGGCTCGGGCAGCAGCTTGCCGGCTTTGCCGGGCGCCGGAGCGCCGGTGAGCCCCGAC
Source organism: Polyangiales bacterium (assembly GCA_038252755.1). Taxonomy (GTDB): domain Bacteria; phylum Myxococcota_A; class Polyangia; order Polyangiales; family Polyangiaceae; genus PMG-095. The sequence goes on from JBBSAB010000051.1 coordinate 20,500, forward strand.
TTGTCGTAAACGACCACGAACAGCCCCTTGGGCGCCGACGCGGAATCGAACGGCGACGGCCCGAACGTGAGCTTCGCTGTATCACCGTCCTGAGTCTGAATCTTCCCGTTGGCGAGCGTGGCCTCAATGCCGAGCAGTGTGGCCTCAGCTTGCCAGGCGTTGGCGAGCTTGCGCGCCCGGCCCATGACGGTGCTCAGATCCACGGCAGCGCCCGTGAGCACCACCGCCGCCGTGGGAGCAGCCGACAACGGCGAGCCTTGAGGTGTCGGCGCGAGCGGCACCGTCGGAACCACGCTGACTAGCTGCTGGCCGTTCACTTGGGCGACGTACTTTTGCACGCCGTAGATCAGCAGCGCCGCGACCACCGCGACGCCCGCTATCAGGAGCGCGTTCTGAGCACGCGCGGCCATCGCGTCACTTCTTCTTCCTTCGATCGTCCGCAGCCTCTTTGGCTTGCTTGCCGATCGGCCCGGTCGGGTCGAGCTTCTGCGCTTTGTCGAGCGCCTCAAGCGCCTTCTTCTTGTCCTTCTTCTCGAGGTGGCGCCCCAAGTAGTAGTAGGCAGGCGCGAAATTGGCGTCGAGCTTGATTGCGGCGTCGTAGTCAGACTGCGCGCCCGCGTCGTCGCCGAAGTCGTGACGACACACGCCGCGCCGCGTGTGCAGATCCGCGCTGTCCTTCAGCTTGATCGCGCGGTCGAGCGCCGCGACGCAGTCCGGAAATGCCTTCAAGCGGCCAAAGCGCACGCCGAGCGCCGCCAGCAGCGTCGGGTCCTCGACGTTTTGGACCGCGCGCAGCTCGGTCAGCGCTTCGTCGCGCTTGCCGGCAGCCGCCAGGTACTCGGCGTAGGTGATGCGCAGCTGTGGATCGTCGGGCCTGGCTTTCGTGGCTGCGCCGTAGGCCGCCATCGCTTCGTCCTTCTTGCCGAGTGCTTCCAGCGACAACGCGCGGTTGATCAAAAGCTCCGGGCTCTTGGGATTGGCTTTCAAGCCCTGCTCAGCCGTGACCAACGCGCCGGCAGCGTCCTTCTGCTCGTACTGAGCGCCTGACAGATTAACCGCGGCTTCGACCAGCTTGGGGTCGAGCTGGAGCGCCTTCTTGTACTGGGTGACCGCGCCAGGCATGTCGCCGAGGCCGTCCATCGCAACGCCTAGGTAGAATACGGCCTGCGGATCTTTCGGATCCTTGGCGACGGCATCGCCCAACACCTGCTTGGCGGCCGCGAAATCCTGCTTCTGGATCGCGTCCATGCCCTGCTTCACCAGCTCGTTCGACGGCGCGGCGACGGCGTCGGCCTTCGGCTTCTTCGGCGACGCGTCATCCAGCGGCGGCGGATTGTCGGGCGTCACCGGCTGCGGGGAGGAGCCACACGCAGCGAGCGCGAGCCAAAAGGAAGACAAAGCCACGAGACCGACGCGAGGCATGTTGCGAGACATCTTCATAGCCGTCCTATCAAAGCACGGAGTTTCGAGCCGCAGGAGCGGATTTTGAGCGCCGAAGCGCGGGCTTTTTTAGCGCGCCCTGTCGACCTGCTCGAGGTGCGCGACGGTCGAGAGGATGCGGCTCTTGACCTCTTCGATGCGCTCGGGCTGGGTGATCTTGGCTCCCGAGGTGTCGGTAACGTAGAAAACGTCAGCGACCTGCGTGCCCTCGGTGTTGATCTTGGCCAGCGAGATCTGCAAATTCAGGTGCACGAGCGTGTTGGCCAGCCAAAACAGCAGCCCCAGCTGATCTTTGGTCGTGACCTCGATCACCGAGTGCCCGGTGGCGCAGCGGTTGTCGATGTTGACCTCGGTCGGCACCTTCGGCGTCGGCCGATCCGACCAGCCCGAGCGCGACGCGCCGCCGGTCACGAGTTCGCCCGGTGAGAGCTCCATGCCGATCAAGCGCGAGAAATCGCGATCGAGCTTGGGTAACGCAGAAACGACACCGTCGGCGCTTTCGCCCGAGCGCACCCAGAACAAATCCAACGCGCGCATGCGTCCGAACTGATCTGTCCACGAGTAAACCTGGGCGCTGATCACCTTGCAACGCGCCGCCGTCAGCGTCGCCGTGATCATCGCCAACAGACCAGGTCGGTCGTCGGCGACGAAACCAATTTCGACGTACGGGTCATTCGTGGTCATGACCGTGACGTTCACTTGCTTCATCTGCGCTTGGCGCGCAAAACGCGAGTGGCGCACGATGTCCGGCGGATCGTTGGAGTAGATGTAACGCTCCGGCATCGCCGCCAGGAAGTGATCTAAGAACTCGCGCTCGCCACGCTCTGGGCACAGCGCCCTCACCTCTTCGCGGATCTGCTCCAGGCGCTCGGTGCCGCGCTGCACCGTGCCGGCGCTGAAGAAGCGGAACGAGTGCACGTACAGCTCTTCCAACACGCGCGCTTTCCAGCTGGTCAGCGCGGTCGGGCTGGTCGTCGAGACATCGCAGATCGTCAGCAGGTACAGCTCGCGCAGACCTTCCGGACCGTGCAAATCCTGCGCGAACAGCTCGATCGTCTTCGGGTCGTCGATGTCGCGGCGCGTGGCCACGTGATACATCTTCAAGTGCGTGAAGATCAGCTGACCGACCTCGCGCGTGTCGGCCTCGGACACGCCCAGGCGCTCGAGGATCGTCTTCGACAGCTCTTGGCCACGCTGATCGTGGTTCTTGCCGCCAATGTCCTTGCCGATGTCGTGCAATAGCGCCGCGAAGAACAACACGACCGGCCGCGTGAGCTCGGCCGCCAAGCGCGACGCCAACGGATGTTCGGCCGCCAGCTCGCCGCGCACGAGCGCGCGCAGCCGATCGACCGCCGCCACCGAGTGCACGTCGACCGTGTACACGTGATAGACGTCGTGGTGCACGCGGCCGACGACCGGAGCAAACTCCGGAATCATTGCCACCAGCAGCCCAACGTCGTGCAGCTCTTTCAGCACCGAGCCGTCACGCAGCTGAGTGCGCTGCGCAGTCGTGACCAGGCGCACGAACAGCCGCGCGGCCTCCTCGCTCTTGCGCAGCTCTTCGCAGAACGCGGGTGAGCCGGCGACCCGCGCGATCGCGTCACGCGCGAAACCGTAGACGGGCAGGTCGCGCTTGACCGCTTCGTCGTAGATGCGCAGCGCTAGCGCCGGGTCGGTCTCGAGTTGGGCCGGATCTTCTAGCGAAACCTGGCGGTTGGTCAGCTTGAGCCCGCGGCCGAGCGACTCTTCACGCGGCCGGCGCTTGGGCGGCGGCGCCGCGCGCGACAGCAGCATCTCGCGCGCCTGCACCATGTTGCGGGCGTTGCGATAGTACTCGCTCATGAAGGCTTCGACGCCCGGGCCGCCGCTGCCGTAACCGAGCAACTCTGCCACCGCCTCTTGGCGGTCGAAGCGCAGGCGATCGGACCTTCGGCCCGCATACAGGTGCAAGAGGTTGCGCACGCGCCAGGCTAGCGAGGCGGCGTTTTCAATCTGCTGCCACTCGCGCGGCAAGAGCACGCCGAGCCGCACCAGCTCCGACAAATGATTCACGCGCCAACGCGCTCGCGCGGCCCAGTGCGCGATGTCGAGATCGCGCAAGCCGCCGATGCCGTTCTTCACGTCGGGCTCGAGTAGGTACACGGAACCGCCGAAGCGCTCGGAGCGCTCGGCCGCGCGCTGCTCCATACGGTCCAAGAAGCGCTGGATGTTGCTGGCGCCAAATAGGCCCTCGAACGCGCGATTCAGCAGCTTTTCAGTGCCAGTCTTGTCGCCGGCTACCACGCGCCAGTCGAGCAAAGTGGTCGCGGTCGGCAGATCGGTGCGCGCTAGCTCAATCAGCTCTGGGGCGCCCACGACCTGATGACCGATCATCAACCCGGCGTCCCACAAAGGGTAGAGTAACGCCTCGGCCACGTTGCGGACCTTGTCCGCGCGCGCCGGTGTGAGCAGCCGCACGTCGAGATCACTGTGCAGCGAAAGCGCACCGCGCCCGTAGCTGCCGACAGCCGCTAGGCCGAGCTGCGCAAAGCTGACATCTTTCGCCAGCTTGCCTTCGAGAGCTTTAAACAACGAACAGAGCAAGCCGTCGACGGCGCGGCTGTAACGCTCCGACGCCGGCAACCCGGACTCGACCTTCCCTCCGCGCACCATCTCCTCGACGGCACCGCGGTGGCGGTGGATGTACACCTTGATCTCGTCGAGCAAGCCGGGGGAAGCGCGCTCGAGGGTTGGCCCCGAAACAGGGGCGGAAACGGGTGAGCTCATGCTGGGACGGGGGCGGTGGGGGCAGCCGAACGGCGAGCCGAACCGCCCGAAGTTATAGCGCTCCCCGAGGCACACTCGCAAATCCTGGGTCGAAAAGCGCTGACACGACCAAATGCTAGGCTGCGCTGGCGATGGATCGACGAGGGTTCGTGCGGGTAGCGACGGCGGGTGCTCTGGGACTGCTGGCGAGTCGAGCAGCGCTTGCCTCCGTGGCGCGAGCTGTGCCGGTCCAGGAGCTGGTCGGACGCAGCCAGCACGTCTTGGTGGGCGAGCCGCTGGATGCCGAATCGGTCTGGGAGCAGATCGGTCAGCGCCGGCACATCGTCACCTACACGCGCGTGCGAACGCTCGAGTTACTGGCCGGCGCCGACCCGCGACAAGAAGAGCTGCTGGTGCGCACGTTGGGCGGGCGCGTCGGTGATCTGGGCGAGCTCGTGCACGGTGAGGCCATGTTCGAGCTTGGCGCGCGCGGCGTGCTGTTCGTCATGCCGACGCGTGGCGCGCTGGCCGTTACCGCGATGGCCCAAGGCCACTACCCGCTCCTGCGCGATAGCGCCGGCATCGAACGACTGCGCCGCAGCCCGGCGGCGGTCGAGCTACTCGGTGAGGAAGGCTCTGCCGTCAAGCGGCTGAGCGGGCTCCAAGTTACCGAAGCCCGCACGCTGGTGCGGCTGGCGGTGCGCAAGTGAAGCCGGTGAAGGCACTGCGCCTGGTCAGCGCGCTCGGGCTGGGCTTCGGGCTGTTTTTCAGCAGCGCCTACGCCAACGCGTTCTGTCTCACCCACGGCTGCAGCGACAAGAAGCAGCACTGCGAATACGACGTCCTGGGCTGCTTGGCGACCGGCCCGCTACTGCATTGGGCCTCGAGCTGCGTGTCGTTCGACCTGCAGCGCGGTGGCTCTGCGCTGCGCGGGATTAGTTACGACGGCGCGCACGGCGCGATCGTCGACGGCTTCAGGCAGTGGTTGAACGCGGACTGCGGTGGCGGTGCCGGACCGTCGATCACGATCAGCGACTACGGGCCGGTCGAGTGCCGCCAGGCCGAGTACAACCAAGATTCGCCAAACGCCAACGTCTTCATGTTCCGTGACGACGACTGGCCGTACGAAAACGCGATCGACACGTTGGCGTTGACGACGTTGATCTTCAACGCCGACAACGGCGAAATCTACGACGCGGACGTGGAGGTCAACACCGTGCAGTCACCGATGTCGATCGACCATGTCGGCCCGGACGACATCGATTTCGCGTCGGTCATCACCCACGAGATCGGGCATTTTCTGGGGCTCTCGCACTCCAGCGTGCCCGGCTCGACGATGCGCCCGAGCTACGCGCCAGGCCAAACGGCGATGGCCAGCATCGAGCAAGACGACATCGACGGCATCTGCAAAGCCCTGCCACCGAAGCGTGTTGCTTCGAGCAACAGCTGCGACCCGCGCCACGGTTTTTCCACCGACTGCGCCCTGCCCGAAACCAAATGCGCGATGACGCCAGGCAACCCAGGCGGGCTCGCCAGCTTGGCCCTGGCAGCGCTCGGCCTCAGCTCGACGCGGCTGCGGCGGAGACTTCGCCCCTCAGCCCCGCGACCCTGAGCAGATCCATGTCTTCGTCGGTGCCGGGGTTCGGCGTCGTCAGCAGCTTATCGCCGTAGAAGATGCTGTTGGCGCCCGCGTACAGGCACATCAGCTGGGCTTCGCGCGGCAAGTCGGTGCGGCCGGCGCTCAAGCGCACTTTGGAGCGCGGCAAGAGCACGCGCGCGACCGCGATCATGCGCACCAGCTCGAGCGGATCGATCGGCGGCAAGGCTTCGAGCGGCGTGCCTGCGACGCGCACCAGTGCATTGACGGGCACGCTCTCCGGCTGCGGCTCGAGCTTGGCGATCTCCAGCAACATGGCGCAACGATCGTCGATGCCCTCACCCATGCCGATGATGCCACCAGTGCAGACAGTGATGCCGGCGTCACGCACGTTGGACAACGTGTTGAGTCGGTCCTTATAGGTGCGGGTCGTGATGATCGACTTGTAGAAACCAGGCGACGTGTCGAGGTTGTGGTTGTAGGCGTCGAGCCCAGCCGCCTTCAGCTTCACCGCCTGCTCGCCCGACAGCATGCCGAGCGTCACGCACGCCTCGAGCCCTTCGGCCTTCACGCCCTTGATCATGTCGAGCACGCGGTCGAACGCCGGCCCGTCCTTCACTTCGCGCCAGGCCGCGCCCATGCAGAAGCGCGTCGAGCCCGCCGCCTTCGCGCGACGTGCGCTGGCGATCACGTCCTCCACCTTGAGCATCGCCTCGCCGGTCACGGCTTGGTGATGAGAAGACTGCGGACAGTAGGCGCAGTCTTCCGGGCAGCCGCCGGTCTTGACGCTGAGCAGCGTGCACAGCTGCACCGTGTCTTCGGTGTGGTGCGCCAGGTGGACCGCGCGAGCGCGGTCGATCAGCTGAAACAGCGGCAGGTCGTGCAAGGCGCGCACCTCAGCGAGGGTCCAGTCGTGGCGGACGGCATTCGAAGCGGAGGCTTGGATCGGAGCTGACATCGCGATTGGGGTCCCGGACCCAAGCAAAATGGGACCGAGAGCCGGACGTGTAGCGTCCCCTCGCCCTCAAGTCCAGCTTCGGCTAGACTGCTCGTCGATGTTCGCGCTCACGCTCCGCGTCACGTGTTGTTGCCGTCCTCGGACGGCCTGACTCGACGCTAGCCTGCTTCGAACTGCCGTCCCGAACCGTGGGCGGCCGGTCATATTTTCTGCCGCTCGTTTCTAGCGCCAGGAGACCCTCGTGACCGACCTCAAGCTCTACAACACCCTCAGCCGTAGTATCGAGCCATTCCAGCCGCGCACACCGGGCCTGGCCCGGGTCTACAGCTGCGGCCCGACCGTCTACAGCCGCCAACACCTCGGCAACATGCGGCCATACGTCTTGGCCGATCTACTCACGCGCACCCTGAAGCTCGAGGGCCTCGAGGTTCGGCACGTCATCAACATCACCGACGTCGGACACCTGACCGACGACGCCGACTGCGGCGAAGACAAGCTCGAGTTAGCCGCGCAAAAGACCGGCACCCCCGCCTTGGAAGTGGCGCGGGTTTGGACCGAGCTGTTCAAGCGCGATCTGGCGGTGATGAACGTGCGCGAGCCGACCGTGTGGGCACGCGCCACCGAGCACATCCCCGAACAGCTGGAGATGATCGGCACGCTAGAAGCGAAGGGTTTCACCTACCGCACCCGCGACGGTGTCTACTTCGATACCGCTCGCGATCCTGGCTACGGCGCGCTGTCACGGCTGCGTGCGAGCGCCGAGCACGCGCGCGTCGCCAACGACGCGGGCAAGCGCAGTCCAGCCGATTTTGCGTTATGGAAGCTGTCACCTAGCGATGGCCCGCGCCGACAGCTCGAATGGCCGAGCCCATGGGGCATCGGCTTTCCCGGCTGGCACATCGAGTGCAGTGCAATGGCCACCAAGCACCTCGGTCCAGAGATCGACATCCACACCGGCGGCGCCGACCACGTCGCGGTGCACCACACCAACGAGATCGCTCAAGCCGAGAACGCGCTCGGGCAATCGCCCTGGGTCCAAGTCTGGATGCACGGCGCGTGGCTGCTGTTCGACGGCCAAAAGATCTCGAAGTCACGCGGACACGAGCTGCACCCACCGAACCTCGACGACCTGTCACCCCTCGGAGTGACTCCGGGTGGCTTCCGCTACTACCTCTACACCGCGCACTACCGCAGCCCGCTCAGCCTTTCGGGCGAAGCGCTGCGCGGAGCCGAGGCAGCCCGCCGACGCCTGCGCGCGTTCGTGCGTGCCGGCACCGCCGAAGCCAGCGCCGAGGGTAGCTGGGGCGTGCAGAGCGCGCGGCTCGAAGCCTTACGCGAGAAATTTCGCGACGCCTTGCGCGACGACCTGGACGCGCCGCGCGCCCTGACTGTGCTGTGGGAGATCGTCGACCAACCCGACCCGCTGCCGCTGCGGGCGCGCCTGGTGCGCGAGCTGGGCGACGCGATTGGCCTGACCTTGGCCGGACCGGTGCCGGAAGACGACGCGCTGGTTGAAGCCTTGGTGGCGCGCCGTAACGCCGCGCGTGAGGCCCACGATTTCGCGCTTTCCGACGCGCTACGCGCGCAATTGTCGGCGAAGGGCGTCGTGCTCGAGGACTCCGCGGCGGGCTCGACGTGGAGACGAGAATGACGGCGCGCGCCGGTCGCGCTCAGAAACCCATCGCGGCGCGACCGACGTCGCGCTCGACGATGCCGGCGCGGATCAGTTCTTTGATATGCATCTCGAAGGTCTGCATGCCGTACATCGAGCCGCCCGATTCCATCAGCTCTTTGAGCGGCGGGTTACCGAGCGGTCGCTTGATCGTTTCGCGGACCGAGCCGGTCAGCATCAGCACTTCGGCGGCCAGCGCCATGCCCGAGCCGTCGGCGCGCGGCAACAGCCGCTGTGCGATGATGCCCTGCAACGAATCCCCTAAACGGTCGCGCAGGTCGTCGGAGTCACGGCCTTCGGATAGCGCAATGATGCGGTTCATGGTGCGGCCGACGTCCGGCGTATGCAGCGTCGAGATCACCAAATGGCCGGTCTCGGCGGCCTTAAGCGCGATCTCCATCGTCTCTGCGTCGCGAATTTCGCCAACTTGGATCACGTCCGGATCTTGTCGCAAAGCGGCGCGCAGCGCGCTGGCGAAGCTCTGCGTGTCGTAGCCAATCTCGCGTTGGCTGATCGAGCACTTGTCGTCTTGATAGATGTATTCGATCGGGTCTTCGATCGTGACGATGTGGCGCGCGGTCGTGTGGTTCATGTGATCGACCATCGCCGCCAGCGTGCTCGACTTGCCGTTGCCGGCCGCGCCCACGCACAGCACTAGCCCGCGGTCCTTCTCGCACAGCACGCGACACGCCTCGGGTGCGCCCAGCTTCTCGAGGCTCGGCACCTCGTGCGGGATGATGCGCATGACGATCGCGAGCGTGGCGCGCTGGCGGTAGATGTTGACGCGGAACCGGCCGATGCCGAACACCTCGTACGACGTGTCGTATTCGCGGAGCTGATGCAGGTTGCTCAGGATCTGCGGGTCGCGGATCAGGTGACGAGCGAGCGCTTCCGTATCCTCGGGCCGGATCTTGTCCACGCGGAAAAAAACCAGCGACCCACGCACGCGCGCGCCGGGCGGCTGCCCCACCTTGAGATGCACATCTCGGGCGCCGGCCGCCTTGGCCTTCTGGAGCAGCTGGTGCAGGTAGCTCTCAGAAGCGTAGGGATTTTGCTGGCTGGAAGGCGAAAGGCTGGCCACGACTCCCCATCCTACACCGGGTGGCGTTTCCCAATTGCGCCACCCACCCACCCTGCGCTAATACCCCGCTCCCCGGTGGCAACGTGCCCTCGGGACGGCCATCAGGCCAATGTCTCGGTAGCTCAGTCGGTAGAGCAGAGGATTGAAAATCCTCGTGTCGGCGGTTCAATTCCGTCCCGGGACACCAAATTTCGGGGCCATCGCGGGGCCATCAGCTTGCTGGTGGCCCCGCTGGTCCTTTGTCCCGAGCTCAGGGATCGCGGCGTTGAGCGGCAGCAGGGAGCCGAGACCGAGTTCGTGCGCCGCACGCGCTTGGCGGCGGTAGCGGTTGATCATCTGGCTCGACCGATGCCCGGTCCGGTCCGCCACCCAAGTCTCCGTCTTGCCGTGCGCCAGAGCGAGCGTCACGAAGGTAGCCCTGAGGTCGTGCACGCGGAGCTTGCGGCGGTTGACGCCGTCTTGGTGCAGCTCCGAGCGGATCACGCCAGCGTCCAAGAGGGCGGCCCGCAGCACCTCGGCGAGCCGGTGATCGCCGGTCAGAGGGCCGCCGTTTTCGTCGATGAAGAGGTAGTCGTCACGCTTAGCGGTCTGGTGGGCGGGGTCTGCATTGCGAATTTCCACCCACGTGCTCAGGGCACGCGCGGTGCCCGGATCCAGCGCCCACGTTCTCGGGTCGTCGGTCTTGTTCTCGTCGAGGCTCACGGTCCCCACCTCAAGGTTGAAGTCCCGCACGCGTAGCCCAAAGGCCTCACCTTCGCGGCAGCCCTCGCGCGTGAGAAAGCCCCAAAGCACTCGCAAGCAGAGCGGCGTCGTCACGTTGCGTGCTAGCCGCGCATCTTCCGCAGGATACAGGTACGGGTAGGCAGGAGGTCGCCCAATCTTCGGCAGGAAGCCCTTCGGAAGCGGGTTGGCCGAGACCACCCTGCAGGGATAGACGGCTAGCTGCATGACGCGATGAACCAGCTGCGCGTAGTGGCGGCGGGTCGCCGACCGCTTCACTTCCTCAGGCAAGCCCGCCATCACGGCCTCCGCATGGTCGAGCAGAAAGCGGTCGAGGGGGATTTGGCCGATCATCGTTAGCCCAAATGTAATCGCGCAGATCTTTTCTAGCCGGTTGGCGTCCTGCCTCGAGTCTTTGACCTTGATGTGATCGGGGTGCTTTCTGGCAAGTTCGCCCGAGGTCCAGCGCTCCGCAAATTCGCCAAAGGTCGGCATCTTGGGACCTTCTTTGAATTCGCCCCCGATGAGCTCCCCAGCAACTTGAGTGACACCAGGCAAGAGCGCCGGGGCGCAGGCCGCTGCTGTTCGCAGTAGCTCCATCGCCTCGGGCGTCTTGACGATTCCGGCCTCGCGCAAGCGAGCAGCAAGCGTAGCGACAAATTCGCAGCGCTCGTCCGCTGCGGCGTGCGTTCGGCAAGTTGGCATTGGAAACGATTCTCGCTCCTTTAGCCCAACAGTGATGCGCGCGACGGCGCCGTGCTCCGTCCAGCGCACCTCGCCTTTGCTTGGATTAGGCATGTTCCGATCCCCTCCGATTTGGTCCGATTCGTCGGTGGCTCTTAAGCATTTTCGAAGTACCTGGTTGATAGCTGCTTTTCGACGTATCTGCACGGCCCGGACGGCGTAGCCCGGAAGTAATCGCAGCGCCGGCTGCGGGCGCAGCCGTCATGGCCGCGTTCCTCTCAAGCCGATTGCTCGGCGCACTGCCTCCGCTGCGTCAACCAACTCGGGTTCGCGTTGCGGTATGGCCGAGGGGCATTCCGTACCGGCGCGCGCGAGTTCATCGAGTAGAGCCGCCGCCACAATGCCGCGCTTTTTTCCCGAGCCAACAAACGCGCGCCCGCGGGCAACCCAAAAATCTCTGACCCAGCGCCAATTGAAGCCAGTTGCCGCCAGCGCGTTGGCGGGGCCTACGATTAGCGGCGCGACCTGGAGCGGTTGCCTGTACGCCCTGGCTTCTTCATCGCGCTGTTGGCGCTGGCTAGCCGACGAAGACAAGGCGCGCGCCCGGGCGCGGGCCACACCGGTCCCGTTTGCGGTCGCGTCTCGCGGTCCGATCGATGGCTCAATGTGAGAACGTTCCGGCGGCACACCACTCTCGCACGCTGCAATGGGCGCGCACGTGGGCGCGCCCGAAAGCGTTTTGGACATTGCCCCTGCCTTCCACCTCCCTCATGACAGATCTCGAAATGAAATCTCAAGAATGTCTGAAACAAAGTTTGATTCGAGCCTATTTCGGCTGTGAGGTCTCACACACGATCGTGGTGGTGGCATCGAGCTCGGGACGACTTCGAAGTTTTCGTAGCGCACGCTCTTCGAGCTGGCGAACGCGCTCTTCGCTGACACCGATCACGGCGGCCACTTCCTCGAGCGTGTGCTCGCCTTCGTTCGCTACTGCGAGCGAGCAGTCACGCGTCGGCGTGTGCAGATGGTCGTATCGGTCGCGATGCTCGAGGTGATAGCGGCACTGGGTCTGCCTGCAACCAAGTTGGCTGCTCGGGTTGACGCACGCTTCGACATTCGGGAACCAGGTTGCCTTGGCCGGCAACGCTCGCTTTTCCGCAGACGAGCTCGAAAAGCCCTGCCTTGGTTGCATCCCAACCCTGACCCTCTGGTCTATTGTAGCGCCCCGTCCCTAGTGGTCACAGGCGCGGACGAACCGAGTACGCACGCGGCGCGCTATCGGTTTCAGATCATTGCGAGCCCAAGCGTCACCGTACCCCCCGAGGAGTATGGCACGCGATCGAACGCTGGCAACCGCGAGTCCATTCCTGCATGAGCGTCCGGAAGGCCCGCCGAAGTTGCGCGCCGCGCAGCTCGCTACGCGACGCGCCATTCGATGGGTCAACTCGCGCGTCAGTGCTTCAGGAATCCGCCGGCAATCGCTTGCTCGACTACCTTTTCGGGAAGGTCGACCTCTTTCCAGCGGCCAAGTGCGCCCGGCTCGAAGATGCAGAGCGGATGGTGGCCCTGCGTCTCGCGCTTTCCCCAGGGCCCGCCGCTCTCGGGGTCGAACCATTTTCCGCACTGGCAGTCGCGCCACGCGGGGTTGTTCGCGCACTGATGCCGCATCACCTTTTGAAACGGCGGGGTGGCAAATGTTATCTGTCCGAGCGGGTTTACCCAAGCGACGACGAAGAGCAGATCGGTACACACGGCGACGCCAGTCCTTGGGTAGGTGTGAGCGAGCCAGGCTGCCAGTTTGTGCCGCACCGCGCGGTTGGTGGCCCAGGCCCGAGTGAGGGGCGTCGGCAGGCGGTGGATCGGAATCATTTGAGTAACCCCTTCGTTTCGCCGGCCAGGTACTGAAGCACCGACGTGAGGAACGGGGCGAAGACTGGATCGAGCCGAAGGCCGCTCGCACCGTCTTTGAGTCGTCGGTAGCGAGCCCAGACGGTTTCCTTCTCGGAGCGCGGCCGAGCCGGACGCCCTGCCTTGCGCGCCGGAGCACCGAGCATCCTCTCGAACAGTCGGAGCTGGTTCTCTTCGTCGGGTTCGCCTTCTTCGTCGAGGAGCGCGGCCAGGCGCAAGAGGCGCTGCGCCGGGAAGGTGCTAGGTGGCAGCTGGCAGAGGCGCACCACCACGGCTGGCGCGAGGTTTCGCGCCAGCGTGATGGCAGTCGAGACGTGGCCCGCGGTCTTGCCGATGCGCCCGGCGATTTCGGCTTGTAGGAGCCCCGACTCGGTCAGGTTCAGGTATTTACGCCCGAGCTCCCAGAGCGCCACTTCCTCGTGCTGCACGTTTTCGACGAGCGCTTCGTATTCGCCGTCCGTCCGCACCACGAAGCAGGGCACGTCTTCGCTCGTCCAGCGGTTCTGCCCCTTCAAGAGATGGAGCGCGCGGTAGCGGCGCTCTCCGGCCTTGATTTCGTGGAAGCCGCGGGAGTCCGCTTCGCGCACCACGAGGTTCTTGAGCAGGCCATAGCGCGCGATAGATTCGGCAAGCTCCGGGATACGCTGGAACGTGCGCCGCGCTTGATTCAGATCGGGCCGCAGTCGCCCGAGCGGGAGCATGACGATGTCGGACATGGCGAGCTCACGCTTCCTTCACGTAGTAGAGCTTGCCGTCGCTCAGCTCGATGGCGCCGACCCCGTCTTCGGTCGCCTTCCGTTTGCTCGCGAGTGCCTCCTCGTCGGTCGCCTCACGAATGACAGAGCCGGTTTCGAGCTCGACGAGCTGAGGGGCTTGCTGTCCTTCATGCGACTCCCACGCCTTGCGAACGGTGCAGAGCGGGTGGTGCTTGCCTTCGACTGCCCCGGCCCATTCTCGGCAGATGCATGCGTCCGGTGACTGGAGCGAGGGCGCAGGAGCGGGCGGCAGCGACGCGGGCTCTGCCGGCAGCTCCGGCGGCGATGCTGTGGTTGTCGCGGCTGTGAGCATCGGCTCGGTCGGTTCGCTCACGACCGAATGAGCAGCGGCGCCGACTACGGCACGCGCACGCGGCACGTCCGGGCTCCGGTGCTGCTGCGCTTCCCACTGCTGCTTGTGCACGCAGATGGGGTGATGCTGGTCCTGTTTGCCCTGGGGTTTCTGCCACTCGCGACAGAGGCACTCGCGGGGTGAGACAGCGTGGTGCGTGCCGCGCGCGACCGACCTTTCGATCGGGATGCGCCCAGAGTTCTGAGGCGATCGCACGGTGCCGAGAATGCGGCCGCTCGGAGCCCGCAGCTGGGCTGTGCCGTGCTGGTCGAAGACACGGCGCTCGAGCGCCGCCCTGGCCCCGCGGTCACGCCACGACCGAAATTCACTCTGACTGAGACGGTAGAGCTTCATGGACAAACCTTTGCTGCGCGGGCGATGTGAAACAGCCACACGTGTCGACGGCGCCCCGCGCCCTCACTGCGACACTCAGCCTTGGTGCCACAAACAATGCATTCGTCTCAAGAAAATCTTCGAGCCAAATTCAGCAGCGGCGCCGGCTACGACTAGCAATATAGCGAAGCGATTGTTGGGGTAGTGCGAGCGCTTGCTCCATCCTCGCGGACGAAAGGCAGGCAAGTCATGGCGATGATGTCCGATTCCGAGGTGCGGAATCTCGCGAACACGCTCGAGACCTACGAGGCGCGCGAAAAGAAGCGCGAGATCGAGAAGCGCGAGGACCGCAAAGAAAACCACCGCAAGTGGCTCGAGCTGCTCTACACGGGCGCCGGCGTTGCGGGCGCGGCCGGCATCGGCTTCATGCACGGCCGGTTCGAGGACGACGACGGGAACTTTTTTATCCCACGCACGACGCTGCCTGCCGACCTCACGCTCGGTACGCTCGGCGTGCTCGCCGGATTTGGCCTCGGTTACATGGGAACGAAGAAGGAGGGGGCCGGCAAGAAGGACGAAGGCTCGGAAGCGGGCAAGGTCGTCTTTCAGCTGTCACGAGGCATCTTGGACGGTGCGACGGCGATGTATTTCCGGAAACACGCTCGCTCCGGCAAGGTCGCTAACAAGTTCTGGGCGGGCCTGCCCGAGCTGATGGGTCCGCAGACTCACAACCACCCGTCGATTGGTGCGGCGCCACCAGTCAACGTCGCGATGACGGACGCGCAGCTCGCGGCCGCGCTTCGACGGAGCCTTTAGAGCACCACGCTCTCGGTCTCCGCCGAGAGCACGAACGCCGAGACTCCGCGGTCACCCGACGAGGTGAGCGGCGGAGCCTTGCCTGAAACGCACGAATTTCAACCGCATACGAGGAGCAGCAGCATGGCTAGTTGGGAAACAATCATGGGTGACGACGACGACTTCGGCGAAATTGGCGCCGACTTAGATCTCGTCGGCGGCATGGGCACTTCCGAAATCGTCGGTGGTGACGGCGACGACGAGCACGAGGAATGGGGCGGGGACGAGGATCTACTCAACGCGCTTTCGATCGGTGCTGCCCGCCGCGGCAAGCACAAGACGGCGAACGCCTTTCGGCGCGCCGCCCAGAAGATCTCCGCCTACCGCAAGATCGACCCTGGCGCGGTCGCGATTCGGCAGCGCGACCTGACCAAACGCCGTCGCTTCCCGTTGGGATTTCAGCCCACGACCGTGGCCGCGGGCGCGACCTCCAACATTCCCGCGGCCCCGCAGGACATGTTCAGGCCCGAGCGCCTGGTCATTCCTTCGGACATCGCCTTCGACTTTGGCGTGCAGGACGTCAAGGTCGGCAATACGTCACAGCTCGTGAGCGGTGGCGAGGTGCCGGCCGCGATTTTCACCGAAGTGTCCATCGACACGCACGTGCACTTCAAGACCGCTGAGATCGGAAATCAGATCAGCGTCTCGGTGCGCAACAAGACGACCGGCGAAATCGAATTTTCGGCCGGCATCATCGGCACCGTCGTTCAGGCATAGCGAAGCCTGCGGGCAGAAAGCATTGGGGCAATGCCGTGCGAGTCGTCGTCGACCTGGGAGACTTTCCGCTCACGAAGCGGAGTCGTTTTCTCGGCCTATTCATCAAACCGGTGCTCGAGGCGCTGGTCGAGATCAATCGGCTCTACCTGCGCACCCACCACGTCCCCGAGCTCTATCGCGCGGGGGTTCGATACCGCCCCGAACCGGACGACGGAACACCGGAGGAATTCGCGGCTATTCCCAAGATTCTTTCACGCGGCTGGGGCGACTGTGACGACCTCGCGCCGTGGCGGGTCGCCGAGCTCCAGGAAGCCGGCGAGCCCGCAAAACTTCGAATCACTTGGCGACGGCCACGCGGGCGACGCCTCTATCACGTGCTCGTACGCCGCGGCGACGGTCGCATCGAGGACCCGTCACGGCTACTCGGGATGTGACGTTGGCAGTGCACACCCGTTCGAGAGAACGGAACAAAGGTGAAGTCATGATCGGAAAACTACTTCTGCCCGTCGCGATTGGCGGAGGGCTCCTGCTCCTACTGTCGTCGAGCGCGAAGGCTGAGACGGCGCCTCGCAATCCCTTCGACGTGTTGCCATCCAACCTGCGAATCATGGCCGCGCAGGCGCAGGGCACCAACGACCCGGCGATGCTCGACCTGACGGCAGGACAGCTGGAAATGCAGGGTTTCGTCCAAGCAGCGGGAGTGCTCCGCATGCAAGCCGAACAGATTCGGCGGATTCGCGCCGGCACCGCGTCGTCTCCGACTACGGCGATTGTCACCTCCGCGCCGTCCGCGATCGTCGCCCCTGCGCAAGGGGCGCCTCTGGCGTCGCCGCCGCCTTTCGTCCCGCACTCGGACACGCCCAGTCCGAGCGGCCGACTTTCGCCCGAGCTTCAGCAGATGGTGGCCGACGCGATTCAGAACAGCACTGTCCCGGTACTGACCAGCACGGCTTTCGTGGTGGAGCGCGCGGGGTTTCCTGAGATCGCGGACGATCTCCGACGCCGCACACGTGAGGCAGCCGCCAAGGCACCACTACCCCCGCAGAAAGACCACCCGAACCAGGCGCTCGACCCGAGCATGCCGCCCGATCTTGCGCTCGAAGTCGCGCGCCAGCTTCAGCTACAAGGCGATCCAGCCGCGCTCGAGGCACTCGCGCGCGAGCTGCGGCTGCGTGGCTTCAACAACACGGCCGATCAGGTCGAAGCGAAGGCCAAACAAATCCGCGCGATGCTGGACGCCGCTCGGACGATGCGTGACATCGACCAGGAGTTCAAGTCGCCGGGTATTCCGCAGCCGCCAGGGCGTGGAGCGCCGCCCGTGCAGGAGCTGCCGCCCGTCACCGTGACGGCGACCCCGCCCGCGCCGATCGTGGTGCCTCAAATCCCCATCCCTCAGCCTCAGCCGGCAGAGCGCTCGAAGTCGCAGATCCTCGCCGATGCCCTGTCGACGAGCCTGAACAATCTCATCGACCAGTTCGGCAGCGTCCCGAAGGCTCGCTTCAAAGAGGACCAGGGCCTCGTAATGCGCTTTCAAACCGAAGAGCGCCTCACGGCCGACGGCAAGTATGGCCCAACCACGGCGGAGCACGTCGGCCGCTACGCCTCCGACGTCCCACCGCCGTTCTATTGGAAACGAGGTGCGGGCCAGAAGGACCTCGGTCGGTACCGCAGCAATATCGAATCCATCGCGCTCGACGCCGAGCAGCTCGGCAACCTCGACCGTGCCGCCCGCCTCCGCGCGAGCGCCGCCAAGGCCTCACTCGCCTGAAGGGTAAACCATGGCGGACCTCTATTTCCCAGCCATCTCGACCTTTGAAGCTATGCCGGAGGAGCTTCCGGCCGTTGGCTACTTCGGGCACGAAATCGTCGGCGTGGACGACACAGTGCAGCTCCACGTCGCGCCGTCCGGCGTGAGCGTGAAGGGCCGCTACTGGCGTGAAGGACACCTGCTCAAGGCGCTCGTGCACGTGCAGGCGGCCGGTACCGCGCCGAAAACGATCACCGTCCAAATCGATCTCCGTCCGATCGCGGTTGCGCTGAGGAAGTGGCACCGCCAGCAGCACGCCCGCGGCGCGCGCATCGGCGGGTGGCCGGGCAGCTTCCTGAACGCGGTCAAGAAGGTTGCCAAGTCAAAGCTCGTTTCGCAGGTCGCGCGGAGCGTCAAGAGTGTCGTGCAAAGCAAGATCACCGGCGCGGTGGTCGGAGCCGCTGCCGTCGTCTTTCCACCCGTCGGGATCCCGGCCGCCGCAGCCTACGCGACCGCCAACACCGCCATCGCCGCGCTCGACAGGGCGAGCCAAATCAAGGAACAAGCGAAGGCGATTCTGTCGTCAGGCACGCCTGCCCAAAAGGCGGCGCTCCAAGCGAAAGCACCAGCCATCAAGCAGGCGCTCAGCCGCGCAGTGGCGGTGAAGCAGAAGCTTCGCGAAATCGCCCGGCGCGCGAGTCGTGGGGACGTGGCCGCCCGAAAGACCGCGCGCATCTTCGGTCACGTCATCGAGCATCGGCGACGCGTGAAGCAGTACGGTCAGAAACTGCAAGGCAAGAGCTTCACGCCGGGGCTGCTCGTCACGGAGTACGGGAAAGTGGTCCCTGGGAAGTGGCTTCTGGCAGCGGCCGCGCAAGGCGGCATGCCGCTGCTGCATGCCGCTGCGCAGCCCGCGATGCTGAGAGCCGCGCCGGCATCGCACCACCAGGCTCTGTCGCATTCGTCGCATCCGTCCCATGCATCGCGCCAGCCGCATCAGAGGAGGCACCGATGATGCGCGAGGATGCGCCTGACCCGACGGCGAGCGTGTACGTGCAACCAACGCCGCACGGCGTGTGGTCGAACAGCAACAGCTTCGGCTTCGAGCTCCCGTTTGAACCCAAGCGCTCCAATCGCGAGCGCATCATCAACCTGCCCGAATGGGGCGAGCCGGTGGTGTGGACGGTCAGTCTGGGCATCGACTTTTCGGAGAACGACTGGCCCGGGACAACGCGCGGCTTCGACGTTGTTGCGGAGGTCGCCTACGGCGTCGGCGGCGCCACCGAGACGGTGCTGGTCGATTGGCTCGCCGGTACGACCTTTTCGGTGCCGATGAATGCCCTCTCGATCAATGCGGTCTGGGCTTTTCCGGAAACGAGCGGCTCTGGCTCGGACCGGCCCGAAGACGTGGTGCTACGCGTCCTTCTGGCGCGCGGCGCTCGCGGCGGGGGACTAGCACCGACCAAGTTCGCGACGCTCTTGAATGGCGAACCCTACGTGACGCTGGTCGACAACGCTGTTGCGGGCCCGGTCGCGCGCATTCCGAGATTCGGCCGGAACCTCCGCCCCGTGCCGCTCGACCGCGACGACCTGACGAGCCTGCTCGGTAGTAACAATTTCTTGCGCTTCTTTAGCGCCCCCGACCCTGCAGTGTCCGCGTTTCCGACCGGCACGTTCTTGATCGACGCGGCGCTGCTCCAAAACGGCGTCGTCGTTCCCGCGTTCTCGAAGTACGTGAGTATCGAAAACGTGGGAGGCGGCGCGGGCGGCGCCGAGGTGCAACTCAACTTCGAGCTCGAGCTATGACGAACGACGAGTTTCAGGAATACCTGCGCTCCCTACCGCCCGAAATGCAGGCCGCGGTCGCTGAAGCACTGCAGCCGCTCGGCGACTACGCCGCCCGCGCCGCGGAAGTCCGCGCACGCATGGCCGACGAATTTCCCAAGCTCAGCCCACCCCTTCGCGCCGTGCTCAGCCTGGCGCTCGCGAGGTACCGATGATCGTCCCAGACAAGCTCACTCCTCTATCGCGACAGGACGCCGCCCAGGCCTTGGTCGGAGCTTATCGGACGCTGACGGGCGCCTTCCCGACTCAAGCCGTGCTCGCGCTCTTGCTCGCTCAATCAGCGCTCGAGACCGGCAACTGGCAGAAGATCCACAACTTCAATTTCGGCAACGCCAAGGCCAGAATCGACTACCCGCTCATCGTGCAGTTCCGCTGCTCGGAGGTCGACGCGCTGGGTGTCGAGCACTTCTTCGATCCGCCGGACCCTCAGTGCAACTTCCGCGCGTACACGGACCCCGCGGCTGGTGCGCTGGACCACCTGAAGGTGCTGCAAAGCCGCCCGCACTGGTGGCAGGGCCTACACACCGAAAACCCAAGCGCCTTCGTCGATGCGCTCGCGACGCCGCCCAAGTACTTCACCGGCAACGCGGCCCAATACAAGCGTGCGGTCGTTTCGCTATTCGAGAATTTCCGCCCTTTAGCGGAAGTGGCCCTGGCGGTAGCCGCGGTAGCGGCGGCGGTGGTGCAGGCGCCGCCCTCCTCCTCGGCCTCGCCACCGTCGGCCTCGTCTGGGGCGCCGTCCGCACCGCCAAGCGTCGTTAGCGGCGGGGCGAAACCAACGCCCACACCCGTCGCGCCACCGGCCGAGCACGGCGCGGGATTTTGGCAGCAATTGCTTGAACTGGTTCGTCGGTTCTTCCTGCTCTTCGTCGGTGGCCCTCCGAAACCGCCCGAAGGGTCCACATGATCTACAAGACCGCGCTCATCGGCGCCGCGGTGCTCGCCTTGGTCGCGCTCGTCACGGGCAAGACCGTGCGCTCGCAGCGCATGGTCACGCTCGGGGGGCTTAAGTACGAGCTGACTCGCTACAGCAACGACACCCTCGACGTCGTGCGGGAGGATGGCCTGCGCTTTGGCGTCATGAAGGACGGCAAGCTCGAGCTCGAAACAGGCACTCGCGCGCAGCTCGACGACGCGACAGCTCGCATGCGCGAGGATTTTCTCGCCGGGCTCCCGGGAGTCAGCCCATGACCACCGTGGGAGATCTCGGTTGCCAAGGCGTCGATGTGGCCGACTGGCAGAAGCAAAACCGCGTGCCGCTCTTTCCGGGAAAGGTCAACCGCTGGGTGCTCGTGCGCACGCTGCGCGATAACCCGACCCCCGAGGACCTGAAGCAAACGCTCGCCGCGACCTTTTCGAAGTGGTTTGACGGAACGCCGTTCGATCCAGTGCTGCCCTCGAACGACACCACCCGAAGCGCCACGGCTGATCTGATCAAGCTTGAGCGCGTGTCGAAAGAGCGCCTTTCGTTTCCGCAGTCGGCGAGGCGCCGAGAACAACTTCCGGGCCAATTGCCGACCTTGCGTCCGGGCGACGTCGTGTGGCTCGAAGTGAGCTTCGCCTACCGGGGGCAGCTCGTTGACATGCCCTGGCCCGTCCGCACGGGCGCGGCCGTGCAGCTCGATAGCAGCGCACGCTGTCCGATCGACGCCGACTGGATGCTCGACAGCGCTGCCGTTCCGACGGCGGACGCCCCGCCCGAGAAGTCCTCCACCGACAAGGCGGGCCAAGCACTCGGCGGCGCCGCGAATACACTCGGCAGTGGCCTTCTGGAGGCCCTCTGGCTGCCGCTCGCGTTGGTGGGCGCGGGACTTCTCGTCTACTTCGTCGGCGTGCGCGCCGCGACTGCCAATCACGGCGACGCGGAGGCAGCATGACTTCGGTCTCCCCCGCAGACACGCTCGTCAAGTGGCTGACGCGGCTCTTGTCGGACATCACCGAAGGCGGCGCCATCGGGCGCTTCGAGCTCATTCACAAGGTCGAGAGTGAGCACGCCGAGCGGCTCGATATTTGGCGAAACGAGTCGGCCAGCCCACGTAGCCCCGAGGAGCTGGCCCAGGAAATCCAGGACGCGGCGCAGCGCGACGTGCAGTCCCGGGTCACCGGGCTTCCGCAACGCTACGTCGTCTACGCCTTCCGCGGGCAGTGCGAAGACCACGAGAGCCAGCACGCATTCCTCGTTCGGCCCGGAGTCCACTTGGCCCGACACGCCGACGACTCGGAGCCACCGACCGAGAAGGGCGTCATCGCTCAAAGCATGCGTCACGGCGAAGCCGTCCATCGGCTGTTCATCAGCGGGGGCGACGTCCTGATCGGCAGGCTTGCAACCGAGCTCGAGCGCGAACGCGACGCGCGCTCGAAGGCCGAGCAGCTCAACTGGTCGATGTGCGAAAAATACCAAAGCCTCCTCGACCGCGAGCACGAGCGCCGAGTCGCCGAAGCCAAAGAACTGATGAAGGCCAGGCGGGTCGATGAGCTCATGGGAGTGGCGACCGCGCTCATTCCCATTCTCGCGACCAAGTTCTTGGGCGGTCTGCCGCAAGGGCAGGCGCCACAGCCGCAGCTCGGCCCCGATTCGGCTGCCGCCATCGACCCCAAGGACGTTGCGGTGCGGCATTTCTTTTCGTGCCTGTCCGAAACCGAAATCACCAGCATCTTGGGCTGCATCTCGAGCTCAAGCCAAATCGCGCTCGCCCAAATTCATAGCTCGTTCGCGAGCGACGCTCACGCGCCCGCCGACGTCATGGCGCGGCAGCTGGCGATTCGCAAATTCCTCAAGACGCTCAGCGAGCAAGAGATCAAAAGCATCCTCGCGTCGCTGAGCGAGCAAAACCGAAACCTGCTCATCGCCTTGTACTCGCAATACCGCGACCTCGAGGAGCAAGAGCAAGCCAGAAAGCCCGAGATTCTGCGCTCCTAGCCGGGCGCCGAGGAGACCTGCCATGCCAAAGAAGAAGTCCAAACACCCGAAGCGCAAGCGCAAATCCCACCACCGCGCACTCCACGCGTTCGAACACGAGCCGCACGGGCACCACGCCCGTCTTCGGAAACACCACCACGCCTCGGGTAGCCACGCCACGAGCCATACCAGCCCCCATCACTCGCCGGCTCGAAAGAAGGCGCACAAGCGACCCCTGAAGGCTCGAAAGAAAGCGCACAAGCGACCGCCGAAGGCTCGCAAACGCTCGGCGTTGATGGATCGGCTCCACGCCGCGGCCGCAGGCGCTCGAGAGCAGCTCAAGAACCTTGGTCGGCGCCACAAACACCATCAGCCCGAGAAGCCCGTGACCGAGCAGACCTTGCGTGATCAATCGGCGCTCAAACGCCTGCGGCGCTGCTCCTACTGAAGGATTTGTCATGGCGTTATTCCTCAACTTCGGCGCCGGCCCCAATCAGTTGCCCGAGCCGTGGCTCAACCTCGGTCCCATGCACGACATCCGCAAGCGGCTGAAATTCAACAACGAAGCGGCCAGCGGCATCTTGGCTGAGCACGTGATCGAGCATGTTCCGTTCTTGCAAGCGCTCGGTTTCTTCGGCGAATGCCTCCGCGTTCTGAAGCCGGGTGGCGTGTTGCGCGTCGCCTTTCCGGATGTGGGCCGATTTCTCACGTCGGAAGATTCCGAGCTCCGATTCAACGCCGCCGCGCTTTGCTATGCCGACGGTCTCGCCTGCCGGCCGGGATTCGGTTTTCTTCCTTTGGCCGCGAGACACCGAGTGAGGGGGGCGCTCGAGCAAATGCTCAGTGGCTGGGGCCATCAAACCGCGTGGACCGAGCACAGCGCCGCTGGTGCGCTGCTCATCGCTGGGTTCGCTCACGTCCATCACCGCGAGTACGGCCACGGCGAGC
Source organism: Polyangiales bacterium (assembly GCA_038252755.1). Lineage (GTDB taxonomy): Bacteria > Myxococcota_A > Polyangia > Polyangiales > Polyangiaceae > PMG-095. The sequence goes on from JBBSAB010000051.1 coordinate 43,756, forward strand.
TCAAGGGAGTCGACGGCCATCACCGAGACGTCGGAGCCGACCTCGCCTTGCTCGAGTCGACGATTCTGGAAGCACGCAAATGAAGAACACCATCGTTGTCATGAGCTCCAACCGCGAAATCGAAGCCGCGACCAAGGCCACGCTCCAAAATCTCACGAACCTCGGCGCGATGGTGCTGCTCGAAACGGGCTCGGCCGATGTGGCGTTCGCGCGCTGTCGTGCGCTGTCGTGGGCCTGCGAGAAGCTTCGCGAGCACCCCGACCGCGACGCCGTCTTGATGCTCGACGACGACATGGAGGTGCCAGCCGACACCGCCCAGGCCCTCACTGACAAGGCTCGTGAGCTCGGGCGCGCGTGCTCCGCCGTGTACGCCACGCTCACCGCGAAGGTCGCAGCCGCGCGCTGGCCCGATCATCCCGGCCTGTGGCTCGTCGGGCTCGGCTGCGTTGCGATCCCGCGCGCGCTGCTGCTCGAGCTCGAAGAGGGCTCGGAATCCTTCGAGGTGAACGGCAGGTTCTACAGCGCGTTCACTTGGAGCGGCCCTGAAAGCGGCAACTGGATCGCTGAGGACTTCAGACTTTCGAAAAATCTCGGCGGCGTGCACCTATGCCCGCTCGCAGTCGGCCACATCAAGAAGGGCGCGCTTTGGCCCGACGACGAGACGCTCGCGCAACTCGCGAGCCCCGAGCCCGCACCAACCAAGGCGCCAATCGTCACCGCTGCGGCGCCATCGCCCTCACTGCAACAAACCCAAGGAGGACTCTGAAATGACTGATTCGCCGATTCGCCTCTCCCCATCCGGACCCATCATTGGCAAGGCCACGTCGTTCGGCCCCGGCGCCCGGCTGCGTCTTACCGAAGCCACGAGCGTCATGGGCGGCTCTCAATCCATACCGACCACGCCTGCTGTCATCGGGCCCGACGGCTTCGGTGCCCCGGCGGCGCTCGTGCTCACGCTCGACGCGCCCAAGGAAAAATTGAGCTATCGAGCCAACCTCGCGCTCGACGTGATCAACTCGTCGACGAATGAGGGCGGCGAGGTAGTCCTCTACTTGGACGTATCGCTGGATGGCGGCGCGAGCTACACCAATCGCGCCAAGAACGTGCACGTCATCAACTCGACCGTGACCGACGTCGAAGGGCGTCCGATGCAGGTCTGGCTTCCGCTCACCTTGGGCAGCGCGCTGGGCATCAGCGATGCCACGCCGCCAGCGAGCATCAAGCTCCGCGCTCGCGCCAATCGCGCGGTTGGCTCAAGCGCCCTCGTCGTGAGCTCGCCAGGCACCTCGGACGGAAGCGACCCCGTCTCGGGCCTGAACGGAACGGTCCATATCGAGCTCGAGGAGTGCCTGTAGCGCCTCCCGGACTCGACGAATCTGAAAGACACGCTCCCGCTTAGCGCGTAGTCGCGACGAGAGCACAACAGTGACCTGCCGCTTCGCCGGCACGTCGCCCTGCAACGCCGCTGCGCCCGGCATTGGCACACCTGCGCCCGGAGTACGCCATGAGTCCTGAAGCCACCGAGCTCACCCTCTACCTCGACAATCAAGAGCCGCTTTATCGCCAAAAAATGCTCATCTTTCGCGCACTCGCGAAGAAGAAGGACCTCGGCAAATACAACCCGGCACTGGCGCCCAAAGCGTTTGCTGCGCTGATGACTGCCGCCGCCAAGAAGTACGTCCGGGAGTTCGGGGGACCGGGCGACAGCTGGAACATCATTTTCTCGCCGATCGATCGCCGGCAGGCCGCCATCCACTACGCCGAGGAATTTCTCGACTGGTACGCGATCGAATACGACGGACCGAAGAAGAAGCCACGCGCAGCGACAAGGGAGGAGTAGCGCACATGGCTAACAGGAAAAAACCGCGTTCCAGCTACCGGGTGGAGTTCGATTTCTCCGAGAGCGCATTCAAGTTCAAGCCCACGTACGACTCGCTGGTAGCGTTCGATGCCGATCTTCAAGCGGCCGCGTCGCTCGCACCCCGAAGCGGGGCGTACGACAAGACCTACTATAAGGTGGTGCACGTTCCGACCGGTGATGTCTGGGATGCGCGGCTCGATCTTCAGCATCCAAGCTGCCACGACGGCAAGAAGGTCAGCGTCGCCGCTCGCATCGAGAGCTACTGCAAGAAAATGCTTGCGTCGAGACACCCGCGCACACCAGAGGCAGCGGCAGAATACCAGCGTTGGCTCGAGCGCATGCGTCGGAGCAAGCGTTGAGCAGAAGAAGTTCTCGATTGGTACGCGACTGATTACGCACACAAGAAAAGGAAGAAGAACGATGACCAATACACTGTGGGCCGACCTGGCAAGAACCGTCGAAGCGCTCTCGCCGCTGCTACTCGCCGCTCTCGGCTGGCTCTCCCTTCAGGTTGCCGCGTTCATCAATACGCACGTGCGGAACGAGCGCTTGCGTGGCGTGCTAGCGCGTGTCGACGACGCTGTGCTCGTTGCCGTTCGCGAGATCGAACAGGTTTACGTCTCCAGGCTAAAGAACGCCAGCGCCGACGGTGAGCTAACGGCTGACGAGCGCAAGGACGCGAAGGACGCCGCCGTCGCAGCAGCTCGCTCTTACCTCGGTGCACGCGGCCTGGTCGAGCTGGGCAAAGTGCTCGGCATTCCTCTGGACGACGTGGATCGCGTCGTTTCGGCGCGAGTCGAAGCAGCAGTCTACAACCTTCGCGCTCAGCCGACGCGGATGCTTGGCTCGGTGCTGCGCTCAGCGCTGCACAGCGTTGCCCCGGACAAGAACCAGCCGCAGAACGGCGCGCACTAGCGGCGCGCTCGAGGAGCCGCATGACCAGTCGTGAAGCCAAATGTCGAAAAGGCGCGAGCGGGCCAACCTGCACCGGCCCAGCCGGACCCAAAGGCGACCCCGGTCCCGCCGGGCCGCAGGGGGTGACGGGTTCGCAGGGTGAACCAGGACCGCTGGGCGTGGTCCACTTCCTCCGCGTTCCGCTCGTCCCGCAGACCGCCGAAAGTGGCGGCGACCCTGGTCCAGGCTCTGGCTGGTCGCTCGAACGGGTGGGCGCGCCAAATACGTTCCTGCTCTGGCTGTACCAGTTCGACGTCGCGCTCGACCCGGAAGTGTGGTTTCCCGTGCCGCTGCCGGAAAGCGGCGCCATTCGGCGCATCACGGCGCATGTGCTCGGCCAGAAGCCGTTTCCCTTGCCTGCCTCCATGCCCTCACTCGCTCTCGTTCAGATGCCGGTCTCGTTCAGCAACTACGAAATATTCGAGCAAGTCGACCTAACCAACGATGCCGACGCATACGGCGATCCCCACGTCATCGCACTCACGACCGATAACTTCGGTGGGAACCCACTGCCCATCACGACCGACGCTACCTACTGGATTCGCATCAGCGGCGAGGCCGGAGCCGACGCGCGGAGCCGCCGTCTCAAGCTCACTGCCATCTCGATCACCATCGACCCTTGAGCTGAGCGCCCATGCAAGCGACGACTGCCAACCGCAAGAGACTCCAGCGCGAGCTTGCCGAACATTTGCGCGAAAAGGATCGAGCGGCGATGGGGCTCCTTCGCGCCAAGATCATGGCGGCCCGCGTCGAGCGCCGGCACCGACTCCACTCGGCCCGCCAAGCATGCCGCGGAGCTTTGCTATCGCTCCGCGAACGTCAGCGTGCCGAACGGCAGGAACTCACGCGCGAGCACCAGGCAGAGCGTGCGGAGGGTCGCACTACGTGCATCACCGGCAAGGAGCGCGCAAAGGAAGAGGGCCACGGGCTCGAACGCGTGGCGGAGCAGGAGTACAAGAAAGAGCGCACCTTCCAGCGCCAGATCCAACGCGCGGGCAAGCCACCGCGCGAGCGCTCCACAGCTCGCGAACGCAGCCAGGAGGATGACGACGCTGTGCGCAGCAATTTGCCGGCTGAATTGGTCCCCGTGTTCAACAAGCACCGTCGCTCCATCAAGGGCTCGGCGCGCCGCAGTCGCACCGAAACGTTCCTTGAATGGGCGGCTGAGAATCCAGACCAAGTTCTGGAAGTGCAACAAACCGAAGCTGATCACGCGCTCAAAGAACTGCTGAAACAAGAACGCGAGCTCGGCCGCTACATGCGAAGCGGGCGGCGCTACGGGCGGTCGCCCGAGGCACTCAAGGAGCTGCTCGCGGAGGTGCCGTTCTGAGTCGCGAGCGCCAGAAAAGAGATTTTCATTTCATCTAAAGGCGGGCGGCGCCGTTTCGCTCTGGGGTCTTGCAGCTGTCAGAGCCCTCGCGAACGCCGGTCTCAGCTTCCAAGGCGGAGCGTTCGCGTTCGCAGGGATCGGGCGGTCGAAGTGGGTCCTTGCGTCCGCTTGCGCGCGGGTACAGTGTTCCGGCATGCTCGACGACTTCGTCATCGCGAACCGCGCGGCCATCATCGCGCTCGCGCAAGAGCGGGTCGCCTCGAGGTCGTGCCCAAAGCCGAGCGAGGCCGAGCTGACGAACGGGATCCCCGTCTTCCTCGACCAGCTCGGGGACGCGCTGCGGCTGGCACGGTTGAGTCGAGGACATGAGCACAAGGAGCTTAAGAAGACCGCGGGCCGACACGGGCAGGATCTTCTCCGCCTCGGCCTTACCGTCGCTCAAGTCGTTCGCGATTACGGAGACGTCTGTCAGGCGATCACCGAATTGGCCGTTGAACAGAAAGCAGCGATCCCGGCCGACGACTTTCAAACGCTTAACCTGTGCCTCGACGATGCCATTGCCGAAGCGGTGACAGAGTACGAGCGTCAGCGTGACCGCTCGATCGAGAACCAGGGAACTGAGCGCCTTGGTGTGCTCGCCCACGAGCAGCGCAACTTGCTCAACGCCGCAATTCTCGCATTTGAAATGATGTCGCGCGGTCGCGTCGCTCCGGGCGGCAGTACGGCCGTGGTGTTGGGACGAAGCCTGATGGGTCTACGCGACCTCATCGATCGCTCGCTCGCTGACGTGCGTCTCGATGCGGGGATAGGACGTCTCGAGCCCATTTCGGTGGCAGAGTTCATCGAGGAGGTCGAAATCGGCGCGCTGATTCAGTCGCAAGCTCGTGGCTTGTCTTTTGCCGTTACGTCGGTCGATCGCACCGTTACAATCGAAGGCGATCGGCCTGTTCTTGCGGCTGCAGTTTCAAACCTGCTTCAGAACGCGTTCAAGTTCACGCGCAAGCAGGGCAACGTCTCGTTGACCACACGTGTAACCGCCGATCGCGTTCTCTTCGAGGTGGAGGACGAGTGCGGCGGCCTCTCGCCGGGGAAAGCCGAGGAGCTGTTCCTCCCGTTTGAGCAACGGGGCACCGATCGCAGTGGTGTCGGGCTCGGGTTGTCCATCTGTCGCAAGGCAGCCAAGGCGAACGCGGGCGAGCTCCATGTCCGCGACCTCCCGGGTAAGGGTTGCATCTTTACCCTCGATTTGCCGAGGAAGCCGCCGCCTCCGCTATCGCTTGTCGAGAGCGATAGACACGACGTCGCTGCGGGTGCCGCAGACGACGCGGCCGCGCCGGAAACTGGAACGCGGAATGCTAAGAACACCTGAGTCAGGTGAGGCAGCTTCCATGACGGCAAATATGCGGTTCGAAGGATTGACCCTAACCGTGGAAAGCGGCGAGAGATCGACGACCGACGATCTGGATGCGCTCTACGAGAAGCCAAACGCCAAGGCGTCATCTTCCAGCAGCCCCCGCACGATGAACCCTGGGAACGCCCGATGACTGCGTTTGATCCCGATGGCTACTCGGTCGACTTCGCGCAAAGGGCGCCGAGGCAAGAACAGTCTCGCTGCCGTGAGTGACCAACCACACTCATGACGGAGAACATGGCTCCCATCCTCGTTGTTGACGACCACGACGACACGCGGATGCTGATGAGAACGCGGTTGGAGATGGACGGCTACTCGGTGCTTGAGGCGGAGAACGGCAAGGCTGCCCTGGAGCTGCTCACCGCGGCGGGCGCGCCCGAGCCGTGCATAATCGTGCTCGATCTCGAGATGCCGGTGATGACGGGCTCGGAGTTGTTGGCTATCCTCAAGGGCGACCACCGTCTCGCAAAGATCCCCGTGGTCGTCGTTTCGGGCAGCCAAACCCGTCCCGAGCTAGTCGACGCGCTCGATCATAAGGCAATCGTCGCGAGCCTTCCGAAGCCATGCAATCTCGAGTCGCTCATGGACAAGATCGCAGCGTACGCACGCAAACACTGCGCCCCCTGAGGAGCCTCCAGGGCGGCTAGGCGCGCGGCGCGGCAGATGCGGGTCTGCGGCCCAACAAATCTGTTGCACGCTGCTACGCGCCGCTGCACAATGGATAACGCATGGTAGAGAAGCCGACGATTGGCCTGCGGCTGGACCCGGACGAGCTCGCGCTGCTCGAGGCGCTAGCTGCACACGAGGAACGTTCGCGCTCCGACGTGCTGCGGCGAGCGCTTCGCGCATATGCGGAAAAGCTCGGGGTCACAGCGAAGCCAACGAAGCGGCTCAAGAAGTAAACACAGACGGGCCCGTGACCGGCTGGAACCGTTCACGAGCCCTAAGCACCAGGAAAGAAGGACTTTCATGGCACCTAAAGGCGGAAGTGTACTCAACGAGCCGCGTAGCGCGGTAGAAATTGCAGATTCTATCAAGAACTGCCGGCACCTCATCCGAGTTGCGGACCTGCAGCTCGAAAAGGCCCGCACCGAACTCGGTGTGGCGAGGCTCGGCTTGGCTGAGATCGAAGAAGAGTTGAGCAGCCGGGGCATTGCGGCGCCAGACGGGGGCTCCGGCGCATGCTGACCCTCGAAGACGATGTCCTGACCGCCCACGTGCGCGCCACGATGGGCGAGCTACTCAGCCGCGCCGAGCACCTAAAAGGGCTCGCACAAACTCTCGACAGCTTCTGCGAGCTTTCTGGGCACGCCAGTGCCGAGGAGCTCAAGCAGGTCGCGGTCGGAGTGATGGCAACGGCGATCCACGCGATGCTCACCGCGACCGCGGCAGCCGGGCTTTCAGAGCGGCTCGCGACGGTGGCGGCCGTGCTAGAGCGGACCGTGCGACCCGAAGATGATGACTCGCCTTTCGGCGAAGGCGGCGAGGGCTGAGCCGCCTGGGGCGGGTTCGGCTTGAGCCGGGCCCGCCTCGCTCTTCGGACGTTTTGAACGGAGCGTGTCCCGCCGCTCAGTGTCGGTCTCGCGCAAGCCTAGCGGCGCACCGCAGGTCGGACGCCAGGCATGGCTGCGGGTGTCGCGGACCATATCTGGTCACTGGAAGAGTTGTTATGGCTCGACCCCGAGCAACCGAAAGCCCGAATGCGAAAGATCAGGGCGCCCCGTGAATCCGAGCGACACGCAATCGCGTGACAGCCGCATCCCGCCGCACCATGGGGCTGTTGCAATTGATCACTCGCTTACAATAGAATCCTGGATTTCGCGGGGATCCATGGGAAAGCGATTCGAATCACCTCAATACAACATCACGACTAAGGGCGGCGAGAAGCTCACCATCGACGTGACCAACTCGATATCGGCTGGGCTGCCGGCGAATGCGGGGTTAATCAGCCATCTCGTCACTTGGAAGAAAAAGACCGGCGCCTCTCGGTTGCTGGACTTTGGCGCGGGGGCCTTGCGCCATACGCTTCCCCTTCTTAGGGCGGGTTTCGAAGTTACGGCGGTGGAGTATGCCAAGGCATACGAGCGGCCCAGAGCAGCCGAATTCAAGGAGACGGCGGAGCGCCACAACGGCTTCACGCGACTCATGTGGCCGCACGACTTCGTCAAGTCCAGTCACAAGTACGACGCGGCGCTACTAACGTTTGTGCTTCAGGTGGTCCCGACCAAGGTCGACCGTGAGGCGATTCTCCGCGCCATCGCTGATCGCCTCGACAAGAACGGTCACAAGCGTGTGTACTACGCCTCCCGTGTCGGTGAGGCCCGATCACTCGAAGACGATATGATATACAACGACGGGTGGGTACGGGGACGCGGGATCAACGATCGGACTTTCTACACCGAGTGGACGGCATCAGAGACCGATGAGTTTTTCAAGCAGGCCGGCTTTGCCCGCGCGGGGACTTATTCCGGCGCCAGCCAGGGCTTCATCTATGAGCTACCGGGGATGCTGTGACTGAGGCGGAGACCGACGTCAACGGCGCGAGCAATGGAGACGGAGCCGCACAGGAGTCCACTCGCGACCTTGCCAAGCTGGTGATTTCACTGGCGTCGGCCGTGGTTGTGTTAAGCGCAACGTTTGCCGAAAAGCTCGCCCAAGGGGTCGGGGTTGCTATCGTGATCCTATTCGTGGCGTGGGCAGCTCTAGCGACATCCGTAATCTGCGGGGTCACGGCGCTTTCGAACCTCGTTCAGGCCCAACGCACTGAAAACCGACGGTGGGGTGACGTAACGTTTCCGCCGATGCGGTGGTCGTGGCGTTCATTTCAGGCGGGAATGGTCGCACTGCTCCTCTACGCGGGCGTCGCGTCCGGAATGCAGGCGTGGTCAGCCAGCAACAAAGACCCTAGTCGTTGCCAGTGCGTTGGTCCGGTTGGTCCGCAGGGCCCGCCTGGCGCGCCCGGAGCCACCGGCGTTCCAGGACTACCAGGTGCGCCTGGCAGCGCTCCGGCTCCGTTCGCGTCGGGCAAGCCCTAGTTCCAGAACCGATCACGTCTGCACGCTCCAAGACATGATCGGGCTGATGCGGAGCAGCCCCAAAAGAGCCTCGTCGAAGTCAGCATCGGACTCGAACAGCTCCGGGCGGTTCGCGCCGCCACCCGCAACGTTTCGAACGTAGCGCGCGGCGCCGCTCAGTCCAAGCGCTGCGGGATACGCCTTGGGGCAACGCGCGACACCGGCAATGTCTTGGGTCCTGCACGGACGGAAAGAGTCTGATCGAAGAGCAAGATCGCATCTTGGCCGTGCAGCTCGAAGGTGCGGCTCGGGTGCTGAGGCATGAGCAAGGGGTCGCTCGTGGTGTCGAGGGCAACGCGCACGGACGGCACAGTGCGCTGAAGCTTCAGCAAGATGTGCGCATTTCCGGCGTCGTCCGTGGTGCCGTGCGGGCTGCCGTCGATGGTCACCGGCAAGTGCGCGCCCTGCGGCGCGTGGACCACGATCGCGATTGCGCCGAGTTTTTTGGTGCAGACCGCCCGCACCGAAAGGGGTTCGTCACCGTCGGAGCCGAGCGAGCGCGTGTGCGCGAGCCGCAGTGGAGGCAGCGACTCCATGCTTGAGTAGCCGTCGGGGCAAGTGGCGCGCAAGACGAACGTTTGGCCGGCGGTGCCCCGGAGCTGGGTCGTGAGCGCACCCGCTGCGTCGGTGACACCGACGCGAATACTGTCAGTCTCGAACACGACTCCCACGAGTGGCGCTTCGCCATCGGTCACGGCTCGCAGCGCGACCTTGAAGCTGTGCTCCGCGTCGACGACCGTGCCGGGTTTCGTGCAGGCATTCAAAGAGAGCGCGAGCAAACTGAGAAACGCGCATCCAAGCAGTTTCATGGCAACACCTCGGGACAACCGTTGGGTGGCGGCGTGGCGCTGCATCGCGCCAGCGCGCGTTCGGCGAGCATTCTGGCAATCGCAGCGTAGGTCGGGTTTGAAGGGTCAGCAGCTGACAGCTGCCGATACGCGCTGCCTGCTTCCTGCCGGCGGCCACCCAGCAAGTGATTGACCGCCGCTGCCACATCTTGCGCTGCCGGCGCTTGTTGTTCTGGTGGCGGCGTGGGTGGCGTCGCTGGCGTCGCTGCCAAAGCGCTCGTGCCGGTAGCCGAGGTCAACGCTGCCGCGCCGCCGGCCGGTACCGACAGCCGCGCAGGGCTCGCCACGCTGACACGGGCGGGGGGCGCAACCCGGCGGGTCGTGAAACGTGAAGCGCCGACGAGCGCCAATGCTAGGAGCGCCGCGGCGGCTGCAGCGGCCGCGCCCACAAGAACCGGGCGACGCAAGGCTTCAGTGCCTAAGAGCGCCAAGTAAGACATCGCTCGAGCGCGTGGCCTTTTTCCCGTTGACGGCGCCCCGTGGGCGCGCGGCGTCGGGTTACTCGTGACGGGCGCGGTTGACGACGTGTGAGCTCGCTCGCCTCGAGCAGGCAGAACGCCGCTCGGCGGCGTGATCAGCAGCGCGGCAACCGCAGAGACGTCGAAGTCTGCGGTGCGCTGGGCTGCCAACGGCGCGTACACCGCCGCAGGGAGCAGGGCGCGCGTCGCGACGGCGGCGCTCATGGGGGCGGCGGCGCCAATCGGCGGGAGCGCCACCTCGGGGGGCGGCGCAGCGCGCACGCCGGGCGTAGCAGGCACCGGCAGATCGAGCGCTGAAGCCGGGGCGCTGAAGCGGTGGGGCGCGGGTACTTCGACGCGCGTGGTTTCGGCGGCCCCGTGTGTTCTTCCGTGCGGAAACGCTTGCGGCAGCTCCAGCTCAGTGGCCTTCGCGATGTCGGCCCGTACCATCGGGACGGGAGAGGTTGCCTGACCGGGACGTGGCACCGCCTCCAGGTGGGGCACCGGGAGACGTTCCGTGACCGTGGGCGGCGGCGAGGCATTGTCGCGCCCCAGCCACGGCCTGGTCGTGGCCGCCGAGTGGGCCTTCGGTGCTTCTCCGTCGAGATTTGGGACGACGAGCATCACCGTTCCCTGAGGGCCAAGCGGCGCGTAGTCTGGCCTCGGCGACCCAGACGGGGCGGTCGGAGTCCGCGGCAGC
>JBBSAB010000052.1:0-52837 GCA_038252755.1 Polyangiales bacterium
GCCCGCGCACGTGCACGAAGTCCTGGTGCTCGGCGTACGGCTCAAGAATCTCTTGAGCCGGCTCATCCGCTAGGCCCGCTCGGGCACCAAGTAGCAAGAAAAGCCTCGCGTTCTGCTCGGCTTAGCGATCTGTTCGAGTTGAGGGCCGAAGCCCGCAACCGATACCGAGATATCCGGCGCCGCACCGAGTCCGAGAAAGGCCCCGCGCGAGCGCGGCCCAGCCTCTGGCTTGCCCGAAGCCCCTGCCGAGACCGATCCCCGATCCCACGCCCGCTCCCCTTCCCGGGGCCGCGCTCGCGCGGGGTCCAGACAACGGATCAAGACTGGGCCCCCTTGCCCTTGCTTGTGGCAGACCTTTCCCCCGTGGGAGAATCGCGCTCATGACTTCGAGGATTGCTTCGCCCAGCCGGTGGTCGGCATCCCTCACGCTACTCGCGGCACTCACCGTGGTACTGCCAGGTTGCAGCGACGACAAGAAGGACGGAGCGAGCACCAACTCTGCGGGTGGTAGCGCCAGCACTGGCGGCGGCACTGCCAACCCGACTGCCGGCAAGAGCAGCGGCACCGGTGGCGGCGGCAACAAGCCAATCGGGTCGACCGGCAAGTCGTCGGCGGCGGATATCGCGCGCAAGCTGGGGCGCGACGCCAACTTCCTGATCGGCATGGGGAACGACGCGCCGAAGGAAGGCGGGTGGGAGAACGCCGGCATCTACACGCTCGGAACACAGCTCGACCTACATTACGTCTACCTCACCAACGGTTGGCAGAACTGGAATGCTGGTGGCTACTTCGCGCAAATAGTCGCCAAAGCAGACAAGACCAAGGGCACGACCCCGATGGTGACGGTATACGGCATGGCCGACGCCGGGGAGAACAATTTCGGAGCGCTGGTCGACGACAAATACATGAACACGTACTGGGAAGGCGCCAAGCTGTTGATGACGCGCTATGCCGAGATCGACACGCCAGCCGTTGTGCACCTGGAGCCAGACTTTTGGGCCTACGGCGAGCGGAAGTCCAATGATCCGACGACGGTGCCGGCGCATCTCCATCCGGATTGCAAAGACCTGCCGAACAATCTGTCGGGCATGGCAAGGTGTTGGATCCAGCTCGCGCGCGACAATGCGCCCAAAGTCGTGATCGGCCTCCACGCCTCGGAATGGGGCGGCGATAGCGCCAAAGACGTCGGGGACTACTTGAACAAGCTGGGTGCCGCCGAGAGCGACATCCTCGTGATCGACATGCTGGACCGCGACGCTGGCTGCTTCGAAGACGCCAAGTTGATGCAGTGCAAGCGCGACGGGAAATTTTACCTGGACGAAACCAACAAGACGTCACCGAACTACGCCGAACGGCTCGACTTCGCGAAGCAGGTCGCCGCTGCGACGGGCAAGCCGATCCTCTGGTGGCAGCTGCCGTTCGGCGTCCCCAGCGACACGCCTGGCGGCACTCCCGGTCACTTCCGCGACAACAAGGTCCACTACTTGTTTTCGCACATCCAGGAGTTCATAGATGCCGGCGGGCTCGGCGCAACGTTCGGCACCGGTGCCGGGGACCAAACGTTCGTCACGACGGACGGCGGCCAGTTCGCCAACGCTGTCAAAGCCTACGCCGCGGCGCCCGTCGCGCTGCGGTAGAGCGAAGCCGTCAGTAGCCGTAGTTCACAGCGTAGTCGCCGCGGCGGGTGTCGATGCTCAGGAAGCTGAGCTGACCCTCGCTGCACGAGCCGCTGTTCAGGAACAGGCGTGAGCCATGCTCGGTGCGGGCGGCGTGGTGCGTGTGACCGGTGACGACCACGTCGAACTCACGCCGCGCGGCTTCGCCAACGGCCCAGCGCTGGAACTCGCACAGCGTGCCATCGAGCGAAAGGCCACCGCGCGCCTCGTCGATCTTGGCGCAGAGCCGGTAGAAGGCGTCCAAGCCGACGCGGCGAATCCAACCGCCCAGCCACACGCCCAGCTCCGAAAGCCATTGGCGCCGCTGAATCAGGTCGTCGTTTTGGTGGCCATGCGTAAACAGCAGCCGCACGCCATCAGCCTCGAACTGTAGCTCGTCCGGCACGCCCAGCAGGCCAGCCACGATGTCGTGATTGCCGTGCACGTAGCTGTACTGCGGCCCGGCGAAGCGCCGCGCGATCTCGGGATGGGTGGCCTGCGCCAGCGCCAGCTCGCCGCGCGCGCTGCCAAGGCGACGCGACTGCAGCGTCTCCCAAATATCTCCGAGTAGAATCACCCGCTCGAAGTTCTTCTCGAGAAACGTCAAGAAACGCAAAAACTCGGCGTCGTCGTGACCGAAGCCGTCTGCGAGATCACCCGCGCCCAAATGCAGATCCGAAATTACCGCAAGCTTCATGGGATAGCCTCCCTACAAGCCCGCCCTGTGCAGAGCGGACGACAGCTTCTCTAGATTGCTGTCTGAAATTCTTCTTTCGTTCTGCTTAGTGGGGATATCCTGTGTACGTTACAAGCCGGTGTCCGCCTCGAAAGAGTTAGGAAACGCCTGCAGTTGCCTGCCGGGCGCTGACAGCGTTTTGAGGACGCGCTGCCGTAGACTCACAGTGTCGAGAGCGTGACGTCTCAATACATCGGGCCCGTTGCCGCAAGCCGGTAGCCCCTCCACGGCAAATCGATGCAAACGCGGCACCGAGACGTTCGCGGCCGTCGCGAAAACGTTCGCGATCCGATCACCCTGTCCGCCGCAGGCATGGTGATTATCCAGCGAAAATACGTGTTTTACGCCCGCGACCACCCGCAAAAGCCAGCGCGCGTCCAACTGGTTCAACCACGGCAGGCTCACGACACCAACCCGCAGCCCATCCTCCAAAAGCCGGTCCGCGGCACGCCAAGCTTCGCTGAGCAGCGTCGGCCCGTAGCCGATGAACAGCGCATCGGTACCCTCGCGCAGCACCGTGCCGACGCCCAGCTCGAGCACTTGGTCCTCGGGTAGCTCGAAAGGCACCTCGCAGGGCACGCTCTCCAGACGCAGCCAGGCGGGTCCGTCGTGCTCGTGCAGGCACCACGCGAGCGCGCGGCTCACCTCTGCTTCGGTGCTGGGCGAGAGCGCGACCAGACCCTGAATCGCGCCGACCGCGGAGATATCCCGCACCGATTGATGCGAGTGCCCCGGACCCGCAGGCAACAGTCCCGCCAGCGATGCGACGTACACCACATGCGTGTGTTCGGTAGCGTTGTTGTAGATTTGCTCGTTGGCGCGCGTCGAAAGGAAGCACGCGAAGGAGTGACATACCGGGAGCAGGCCGCGCAGCGCCAAGCCCCCCGCCGTGCTGACCATATCCATCTCCGCGATGCCGCACTCGACGAAATGCCTCGGCCGCCGTTCGCGTGCCGGCATTTGGCCGGTATCGACGACCAGATCAGCGTCCATGATCACCAGCTGCGGCGTTCGCTGTACCTCGCGCGCGAGTGCGAGCGCGTAGGCCGAGACGAGCTTCTGTGGATTCCCGCTCACATTGCGCGCGGGAGCTTGTGCGTGCTCGAGCTGTAGCTTCAAGATCCCGAGCGCTTCGGTCTGCCGGTAGATGCGTGCCGTCAACTCCTCGACTGCTTGCTTGTAGAGCGCGGTGTTGGGCGCGCCGGAGTGAAAACGGTACTGGGCGACGTCGGAGTCGAGCGATGTGTGCTCCATGAACGACACGCCTTTGCCTTTGATCGTGTCGGCAATGATGACCTGCGGCCGGGTTGCGACCTGCTGACAACGCCACAAAGCCGTAGCCAGGTCCTCGAAGTCGTGGCCGTTGGCCCGCTCGACGTGCCAACCGAAGCTCTTGAACTTGGCTTCGAGATCGCCGAGGGCGTTCGTCTTTTCGACGAAGGTGTCAGACTGCAGTTTGTTGTGATCGACGATCGCGCACAGCTCGTACATGCCCAAATTGGCTGCAGAAACCAGCGACTCCCAGATCTGCCCTTCCTGCAGCTCGCCGTCGCCGGTCATCACGAACACGCGACCCGGGGTCTTCAAATAGCGATTGGCCAGCACCAAGCCCTTGGCTTTCGAGATGCCCATGCCGAGCGAGCCGGTGTTGGTGACCATGCCGGGCGTGCCAATATCGGGATGCCCCGGCAAGCCGTCGAGCTGGCGCAATCGATGAATGCTGTCGAACGGCAATTGCTCGAGCGCGATCATCAGCGCGTACAGGCCCGGCGCGTCGTGGCCCTTCGACGAAAAGTAAACATCGCGACCGCCCTGGCGATTGAGCTCCTCCATGTGGAGCCAAGTCACGATATCTAGACTCGAGAACGAGCTACCGATATGGCCCGAGCCGGCGCGGGCGATCATGTACAGCGCGTTCAACCGGCAGGCGTCGGCCAGCAGGCGAGCGCGCGCGGGCGCAGGTGCGTCAAGGCCGCGTAGCCGCCGCAGTTCCGAAGCGCCGATCCAGTACAAGGTTCCGTCGACTGACGTGCCAATCAGATCACCCATTTGTCGCCTCCTTGGCGCGGCGCAGCGAATGCGCATGTTGGAAAAAGTATGCAAAAACTCCGCGCTTCGGGTAGCTCGGGTCCGAGAATCCATAAATCTTGGGCTTGTGTGACGGCAGGTACGCCGTGCCAAACAGCCAATCCCAAATCGCCAGCTTGGTCGCGAAGTTCTTACCCGATAACGGCAGCTCGGCGGCATGGTGCCAGCGGTGCATTTCGGGGCCGTTGAAGACGCGCTGCCAGACGCCCGCGCGCACATTCAGGTTCGAGTGGATGTACATGCCCCAGACCGCGTCGAGCGTGGCTTTCATCAGCGCGACCTCGGGCGCAGCGCCGAGCAGTACGATTGGCATGAACTCGATCGTTTGATTGATCAGAATTTCGAGCGCGTGGGAGCGCGTTCCCGAGAGCCAGTCGACGTCATCGGCCGAGTGGTGCGCCTCGTGGGTCCGCCATAGCAGATTGGAGCGATGCTGTAGCCGATGAAACCAGTAGATGTAGAAATCGTGAACGACGAAGAAGAACGCCAGCTGCGCCGCGATCGGCCAATGCCTGACTAGGCCGACCTGCGACCAGCCCGTGTGGCGGTCGACCGCACGGACTACACCGCTGATCACCAAGCCGAGCACGTAGCTCTGCAACAAGCCGTAGCCGAGCAGATCCGTGAAAAATCCTGGCCGAAATAGCTTCTGGCGCTGGTAGGGGAACAGCCGTTCCAGCCCGATCAAGACACTCGCCCACACCACGATGATCGCGGGTGAAATCAGCGTCCACGACATACTGCTAGCCTCAGCCGACACTCTCGCCCGGCACGCGGCGCAGCTTCTGGCGAATCGGCAACTCGCTATCGTAGACGCGCTTGATGCCGTCACCGACCGCGCGCTCGACATCGCGAATTTGGCCAACGAGCCTTTCGAGGCCCGAAAGCTCGACCGATGCCGCGTGGTCGGTGCCCCACATCGCCCGATCGAGCGTGATGTGACGTTCGATGAAGGTGGCGCCCAGCGCGACGGCCGCCCAGGTCGGGGCGAGGCCCGTCTCATGCCCGGAGTAGCCGATCGGGCAGCGCGGGTACTCGCGCTTGAGCGTACGAATCATGCGCAGGTTGAGCTCGTCGACCGGGCACGGGTAAGTCGACGTCGAGTGCGCGATCAACAGATGTTTGTGGCCGACGGCGCTGACCGCGGCGTCGATTTCGTCGACCGACGACATCCCGGTCGAGATAATCAGCGGTTTGCCGGTCGCTTTCATGCCGCGCAAGAGTTGATGATCGGTGAGCGAAGCTGACGCCGCCTTGTAGCAAGGCGGCGCGAAGCGTTCGATCTGTTCGATCGACGGCAGATCCCAGCACGACGCGAACCACAGCATACCGAGCCGCTTGCAGACTCGATCGATGTGTTGAAACTCGGCTTCACCGAACTCGATTTTGCGCTTGTAGTCGATGTACGACATGCGACCCCACGGCGTGTCGCGCATGACTTCCCATTGCTCGAGCGGCACGCACAGCTCAGGCGTGCGCTTCTGGAACTTGACGGCGTCACAGCCAGCGCGCACAGCTCCCTCGATCAGCTTCTCGCAAATCTCGAGCGACCCGTTGTGGTTGATGCCAATCTCGGCGATGACGAAGACCGGCTGCTCCTCACCCACACCGCGCCCGGCGATTTCGACGCGCGGTCCGGACAGGCTTGGCAAGAAGGCGTCACGCTCCGCGCGCAGCGAACGGAAGACTTGCGAGCCGTCGGCTTGTGTCGTTTCCATCACGTGGTGTGCTCCTTTTGATTGTCCAAAATCAGGTCACAAAGCTCTCGGAACGCGCCGTGTCCGCCGCGCGCAGCGGTAACGAAGTGGACCGCGGCCAGCACCTTCGGCACGGCGTCGGCGGGGCACACGGCCAGCCCCGCTTCCGCGACCCAGCCCAACGCGCCCAGATCGTTGACGTCATCGCCGATGTACGCGACCGCCTGAGCGGGGACGCTCAGCTCTTGAACCAAGCGCGGCAGCGCCTGACGCTTGTCGAGCTCTCCCGACCACAGCGTATCGATCTGCAATTTTCTCGCGCGCGCCGCGACGATCGGGCTCTGTTCGCGCGTCAGTAGCGCGGTCCGAATGCCGGCGCGGCCGAGCAGCTCGACACCCATGCCGTCGCGCATCGAAAAACGCTTCAGCGCTTCGCCCTCGGCCGAATAGTAGACGCCAGCATCCGTCAGCACGCCGTCAACATCGCTGACCACGAGCCGAATGCTCGCGGCGCGCGCGCGGAGCTGCGGGCCGGATAGCCTCACCATATGCTGAACCCTCCGTCGACGACCAAGCTGGCGCCGGTCATGTAAGCCGACGCGTCGCTGGCCAGAAACAGCAGGGCTCCGCGGTAGTCGCCGGGCGCCGCCATGCGCCGCAGCGGCGTGCGCTCGGCGTAACGGGCCCGAAAGTAGGCGTCCTGCCCGGCTTCGACGCCGCCTGGACACAGCGCATTGACGCGCACCCCGCGCTCCCCCCAATACGCCGCCAAAAAACGCGTCAATTGCAGGACCGCGCCTTTGCTGGCCGGGTAGGCGGCGCCCTTCCAAAAGCTCTGCGTCCCGTCCTCACGACGGTACAAGTCTTGGTTGGGGGCCACAATGCCGTAGGTGGAGGCGACATTGATGATGCTGCCCGAGCCCGCCTCAGCCATCAGGCTGCCGAGCCGTTGGCAGCACAAGAAGACACCCGTGACGTTGACGTCGAGCTGCTTGCGGAAACGCTCGACCGAGTAATTTTCGAAGCGCGCTTCGTGCTCGCTCCCAGTGGCAAATTTGTCGTCGATGGCCGCGTTGTTCACCAGCACGTCGACACGACCAAAGCGCGCCAACACCGCCTCGCCCAGGCGCTCGACATCGGCGGGAACGGTGATGTCGGCCGGTACTGCCAACGCATCACGCGCGCCGGCTTCGCGCGAACGCTCGGCCAGAGCGCCCAGCGCGTCGCCGTTCAGATCCGTCACGACGATGCGCGCACCAGCCGCAGCCAGCGCCGCGCAGTGCTCACGCCCGAGCAGTCCGAGCGCGCCGGTCACAACGACGACCCGGTCGGTCACGTTGAACTGGGGCAATCCGTGGGTCATGTCAGCGCGTCTTTCGGAATACGGGTTGCACAGGTCTTCCGCGCAAGCTCTCGCTCAACCGGCGCTTGGCCAGGGCGCTGGACAGCACGTCAAGCGCACGGTCATACGCCGACAGCACGTGCTCGATTTCAGCGTCACCGTGCGCAAAGCACAGGTTGTGAAAGCCCGTCCACAGGACGCCATGGCGAATCAGCTCTTGCTGCACCAGCGATTTTTGCAGCAATGGATCACCGGCGCTGGCGTCGAAACTCACCAACGACCGACACGGCAAGCCGCTGGCCTTGGTGTGCGTGAGCCCCTTCTTGGCCGCCAGCCGGTTGTAACCTTCTTGCAGTTGCTGGCCCGCCACCGCCAACCGCGCGGGAACTTCCAGGTCTCGCAGGTCTTCGATCGTGGCCTTGGCTGCGGCCAACGACAACGCCTCGCCGCCGAAGGTCGTGAAGAAGAAGGCGTCCTCCTCGAGCAGGCCCATGACATCGGCGCGCCCGGTCAAGAGCGACAGTGGCATGCCGTTGGCGACCGCCTTGGAGAAGCAAGCCAAGTCTGCGACCACGTCGAAGTGTTGCTGCGCTCCGCCCAGCGCGACGCGAAAACCCGTCCACATCTCGTCGAAGATCAACAGCGCTCCAGCGGCTTCACAGGCGCGCTTCACCACCCGCAGGTAGTCGTTATCAGGTGCCTCGAAGATCATCGGCTCCAGGATCACGCACGCGACTTGGTGATCGAGCGCTTCCACCAACGAGAACAGGTCGTTGTACGGGAAAACCTCGGTCAGCAGCCGCGTCGACGCCGGCACACCCGCGCGACGCGGCGTCGTGCCCACGTACCAGTCGTGCCAGCCGTGGTAGCCGCAGCACAGCACCTTGTCCCGGCCGGTGTAGGCGCGCGCCAACCTCACGGCCGCGCTCGTGACGTCGCAACCCGTCTTGCTGAAGCGCACCGAATCGGCCCCCGGCACCACGCGGCGCACCAGCTCGGCGACCTCGACCTCGAGCGGATGCATCAGCGAAAACGTGATGCCGCGCTCGAGCTGCTCGACGATCGCGCGGTCGACCGACGCGTGCCCGTAGCCGAGCACCACCGGACCCACCGCCATCGTCATGTCGATGAACTCGTTGCCATCGACGTCCCAAACATGCGCCCCCTTGCCGCGCGCCAAATACTTGGGTGCGACGCCGTCCACGTATTGGGTGGGGCCTTTGGCCAACGTCTGCGTGCCCGCCGGAATCAAGCCGGCAGCGCGCTCCCAGAGCGCCTGCGACGCGGCAATGCTGGGAAATTCCTGATCGAACGCTACTTGGTTGGCCATTATCCTCCGGAGTGGAGCGCGCGCCATTCGAGCCCTTGCGGACCAAGGCTGACGTTCTGCAATTGGCCCAGCTCGCCGAGGTGCCAGGACTTGCCCGACCAACGGGCGTTGATGCGCATCAGCGCAGGCTCGCGCGCCAAAAGCGCCAAGATATCAGGCAGATTGAAGATCGGGCGCGCTGTGGTGCAGAGCTCCTCGTAAACGCGGGCGATGAACGCGTGGTCCTCGGGGTAGTCGATCGTGAAGCGATGCGTCTTGGACAAGTCGCGACCGGCGCCCCACGTCACGTTGGAGATCCGAAAGCGCGTCGGACGCTCCCAAATGAACGGCGTCGTGTGCTCACGCTCGAACTGCAGTTTGGCCTCGGTTCCCGCAAGTTCCAAGACGCGCATCGGCATGACTTCGACGTCGTTGCCGTCAGGCCAGCTCGGTGGGTGCAGGTTGGTGACGAAGTCGACATCACGCGAAAGCACGGCGAAATGCCCGAGCACGCGGTCGACGACAGCCGGGTCAATCAGCGGACAATCCGACGGAATTTTGGCGACTACGTCGGCGCCAAACGCGCGTCCCGCCGCCAGGTGACGCTCCAGCAGATCGGTAGGATGACCGCTAATCACCGGCACGGCGATGCGTCGGCACAGCTGCCGAATCGGCTCGTCTTCAGCCAAAACGCTGGTGGCGACGCACAGCTGGAACGGGAAGCGCGCCGCCAGCAGCCGCTGCAGCATGCGCTCCAATAGCGGGCGCCCAGCCAACGGCAGCAGTACCTTTCCGGGCAACCGGCGCGACCCCATCCGCGCCTGCACGACGACTAGCGTCTTCACGCGACCTCTAGCTGAAAATGCGAAATTAGCCGCGGGCGAACGGCAAGCAGCCGCCGGCATTCACGGGCGATGTTGCGTGCGGCGCAGCCGTTTTGCGCTGGCGTCAGCCGCCGCAGCGTCTCGATCGGGTGGTACGAGTGCACCTCCTTACCGAGGGCCAGGCCAACGAACACGACCGACGAGAACTGCGTTACCAAGGCCTCACAGTTGGCGATCATCTGTTCGGTGGGTCCGTCCGCGAAAATGCGAGCGCTGGGCGCCCAGGTCTTGATTTCGCTGGTCGCGCGCTGGAGATTTTCGTTCGGATGAAGCTTGAAGATCAGCTCGCGCTCGCCCGCGATCCCCACGGCTTTACGGATAAAGCTGCGGCGGTCTTCGAGCTTCAGCGTCTCGCGCGCGTCCGAGGTACAGGCCAAGACGTAGCCGCGATGCGGAAAGTCGTTGTCGAGGAACCGAGCACAGTTGTCGAAGTTCGGCATTCCGGTCGTGACAATCCGATCGGCGGGCGCGCCGTTGGCGATGAACTGTTCACGGTAACCTTCGCTCGCCACGCAGAACCGGTCGTAGAGCCCGCTCAGGCCCGTGGCGGCCGTGCCCGCGATCCAGCGCGGTAGCGCGTTGGGGAAACGCCGCACCAGCTGCGCCACGTAGTTATCGGGATCGAGGATCCCTTCTTGCACGACCAGCAGCGGCAAGCGGCGAACGTTCTTAGGCACGATCACGTCGGAGCAGGTGACGACCAAATCGTAGCCGCCGCGCTGACCGTCCATGTCGACGTCGAGCTCTTGCTGCTGCAAGTAGTCGAGGCAACGCTGGCGCAGCTTGTTGCCGCCGATCGTCTGCTCGACGAGCCCGAGGGCGCGCAGTCGCGTCAGGAATGCGTCGCCATAGTACGGGCTGAAGGACGCCGCGCAGTCGGGCAGCTGGGCCGCGATCTGGTGCATTTGCGTCGTCTGATTGAGCGAGCCGCAGATGAAGAAGACTCGAGGAATTCTGGCCAATTTCAGCATATTTGCTCGATCGCCTTGGGGGCTGGGACGGGTCGCAGGTCGAACGCCAAGATCGCGTAGCCACACGCTGCCCAGAAGCATTCCTTGCTGCGCTTGAGCAGCAAGAACGCCGCCGCGACGTTCAGCGCGTCCGCGACGTTCAGCGCACGCAAGAAGGCCAGGTAGCTGAGGTCCTGCACGCCAATGCCAGCGGGCACCATGAACGCGACGTTGCGGAGAAAACTGGCCGAGACCTCGAGCGCGCCGACCGTCGTCCAAGGTAGGTGCACGCCCAACAAGTAGAGAATGAGCAAGGTCTCCGCCGCCTCGAGCAACCAGCCGGTTAGAAAAGCCATCAGCGGCAACGGCGAACGCCACACCGTCGCAAAGAAGTCGCGCAGCTGACCGTCAGCCTGCGTGAACCTCGCCTCGAGCGGCGACAGGCGCGTGCGAAGCCAGACTGACGGTAGCCGCGTCAGCAGCGCGTGAGCCCGCGCAGCCACTCGACCTTGAGCGAGCAGGACGTAGCTACCGGCGGCGAGCGCTAGCAGCAGACCGGACGCTCCCAAAAGCGCGTACGGCAGTCCAGCCGTCCCCACGACCCCGCGCGAGATACGGGCGAGCATTGGCCAACTCAAGAGCGCGAACCCACCCACATACAAGCTCTGCGAGCCGACCAGCAGCCACTTGCGAGCGGCCATCCCAGCAAGACTCGTGGACAAATCGGCGCCGCAGCTGCGCGCCAGCAGCACGGGTTTGAGCGACTCGCAAAACACGACGCCCATCGGCAGCGTCTGCGCCAACGCCTCGGTCGCCAACCGGGCGCGGAGCAGGCCTGCAAGCGGCAGTTTCCGCCCCATGCCTTCGAAGGCCAGTCGCCAGCCGACCGACTCCATGAACAACGACAGCAGCTGCGGCAGCACGATCAGTACGCCGGCACCGCCGACCCGCGCCAGGAGCGCGACTACGCGCTGTGGCTCTGCGTCGCGAAAACTCCACACCAGCGTCGCAATCGCCAGCGACAGGCCGACGACTCGCAAGACGTTCGTTCGGTCTGGCCGTCGCTCGTGAGCCACGAGTACTTCAATAGGCCCCCGGCTTTACGAATTGGTGTCGCGCCGTGAACGTCGAGGGCACAAGTGCGCGTCGGTTCAGTGGCTCGGCGGACGGTCGCGACCGTCTGGGTCGTGTAGGAAACAGCGACTCAGGCCGCCCGGAACCGCGAACAGGGTCGGCTCCTCTTCGGCACAACGGGTGAACGCATGCGGACAGCGCCCTCGAAAGCGGCAACCGATCACGCGGCCCTCGCGGTCGGAAGCGGGCGGCACCGACGGCGCCGACGCTGGCTTCGAGGCGAGCAAGCCTTGCGTGTACGGATGCTGCGGATGAGAAAGCAAACTGGCAGTCGCGCCGGTTTCGACGATTTGCCCGGCGTGCATGACCGCGATCTCGTCGGCCAGCGCGTGCGCCAGCGGCAGGCTCTGGGTGAGCAGCAGAAACGTCAGGCCGCGCTCATCGGGTAGCGCGCGAATCTGAGCGAACAGCCGCAGCCGAACGGCGTCGTCGAGCGCGGCGAATGGCTCGTCCAAGATCACCAGCCGCGGGTCCTGCTCTGCCAACGCGCGCAAGGCGGCGCTCGGCTCAGTCCGCGCGAACGTCTCTTGCGACACGATCTGGATCTGGCCGAGCAAGCTCTTCAGCTCCGGCTTAGCGAGACTCAAAAGATCCTTCCCCTCGAACAATATCTTGCCCGCGCTCGGCGAGACCAGGCGACAGATCGAGCGCGCGAGCGTGGTCTTGCCAGCGCCCGCCTCACCGACCACGGCGAGAACCTGGCCGCGCAGCACGCGCAGGTCGACACCATCGACCGCGCGCACGTGGCCGACCGTGCGCCGCAACAGCCCCTGCTTGACCGGAAATTGCGTGCAGAGCCCTTCCACGCGTAAGAGCGGATCACGCGAGCCGGAACGCAGCTTGCGAGTGGCGTCGTCACTGCTCGGCAAAACGCTGCATCGTGTCACCGCTCCCGGCCAAGAGCAACGGCGCCGCTTTCTCGGCCTGGTTGACCCGCAGCGTGTGCCCAGCGCATAGTCGCCGCCGTCCGATGCGCACGAAATGGCTGCTAATCGCGCTGCCACTAGCCATTCTCGCAGTCCTGCTGCAGTCCGCGCTCTGGGTGCCAACCTACGCCAACCAAGCCAAGGGCAACCCGGGCCGGTTGGTCACATTCGTGCGCGCTTCAATCGGCGATGCGAAGTATCCGAACCCGGTATTGATCAACGACAAAGGTACCTCGGACATCTTCGACAAGAACGTCTTCGAAATGCTGTTGGATACCGACGAGCACTTGCAGCTCGCTCCGTTGCTTGCGGAACGCTGGGAGACGACCGAAGAGGCATATCTAGCTGTACTGCCCGACCGCAAGCTGCCCGACGGCAGCCCCGCGACGACCAGCAACCTCCTGGCCGTGATTACCAGCGCCGCGAACGCCGGCAAGCTGAACGGCATCGAGACGAGCATTCAAAGCATCGAGTTCGCCAAGAGCGAGACGCGCGACACGACCACCACTGTGCTGGTGAAGAACGCCAATGGCAAAGACGAGCCAGTCGACGTCGAGCTGAGCATCGACGTTCCCGAGCGCTTGAAGCTCGTCCTGTCCAGCGTCGAGCCGGAGCTGTTCAAGCGTCTGGAGTCGGTGCTGGGTAAGAGCTACTTCGCCGACTACCCGTTCGAGAACCGCTTCAAGCTCAAGAAGCCCGAGCTATTGGCCGCAGTCCGCCCGAAATTTCAGGAACTGCTCGACGTCGGCGAGCACAACCCGATTATCACGTTCCACCTGCGCTCGGGCGTGACGTGGCACGATGGCGAGCCGTTCACGGCCGAGGACGTCAAGTTCACCTATCAGGCCGCCATCGATCCAAAGAATGCCTCGCCCCGCGCCGGCTCATTCGACACGATTCGGGCAGTCGAGATCCCGGACCCGAATACCGTTCGCGTTATCTACAAGGTGCTCTACGCCGAAGCGATCATCGACTGGGCTGGTATGGGCATCATCCCCAAGCACCTGCTCGACGCCTCGGCGCAGGCGCGCGAGATTGAACGCCGTCACCTCTCGTCGGACGCGCGCAAGAAATTCTCCCTGCGCACGAGCGAGTTTAACCAGCACCCCGTCGGGACTGGGCCGTTCCAGTTCGCAGAGTGGTTGCCGGATCAATACATCCGCCTGACGCGGAACGAGCGGTATTGGCGAGAAAAGCCCGAATACCGAGACGTCTATTTCCGCGTGCTGCCCGACTACCTGGCGATGGAAGTCGAGTTCGGCGCGGGCGCGCTCGACATGTACGAGGCCCTACCGCACCAAGCCGAGCGCTACCGGCGCGACCCCGACTACCAGGTCGTGGCCAACAAGGAGGGCTGGTACACGTACATCGGCTACAACATGCGGCGTGAGCCGTTCAAAG
The DNA here is from genome assembly GCA_038252755.1 of Polyangiales bacterium. Taxonomy (GTDB): domain Bacteria; phylum Myxococcota_A; class Polyangia; order Polyangiales; family Polyangiaceae; genus PMG-095. The sequence continues at coordinate 14,123 of JBBSAB010000052.1, forward strand.
ACGTGCGCGTTCGCCGTGCGCTCGGCATGGCGATCGACGTCGATAGTTTGATCAAGTACGTACTCTCGGGCGAAGGCAACCGCGCCACCGGCCCCTACTATTCGAACACGCCGTTCAATGATCCCGAGGTCAGGCCACCGCCGTACGACCCGCCCGGCGCCATCGCGCTGCTCGAACAGGCCGGCTGGCACAAGAATGCGCGTGGGATCTTCGAGAAAGACGGCAAGCCACTGGCGTTCACGCTGGTCACCAACGCCGGCAACGTTCAACGCAAGGCCACGATGACGATCGCGCAAGAGGCGTGGCGTAAGATCGGCATCGACTGCAAGGTGCAAGCTTTCGAGTGGACGGTTTTTCTCGAAGAATTCGCGAACAAGGACAACTTCGACGCGATCGTGTTCGGCTGGGTCGGCGCAGATACCACGCCCGATCGCTACCAGATATGGCACTCCAGTCAGGCCGACCCCTACGAGCTCAACTTCGTCGGTTACAAGAGCGCCGAGGCCGACGACCTAATCATCAGGATCCGCGAAGCGTATGACGTCGACGAGCAGATCCGCCTGGCGCGCCACCTCCACCGTGTGATCGCAGCCGATCAGCCGTACACGTTCCTGTACGAGCCGCTGCAGCCGAAGGTCTTCGACAAACGCATCGCGATCATCGACAAGCAGCCCGATGGCCGCGAACGGATCGCAAAGATCACGACGCCGCCGTCTGGCGACGTCCTGCATTTCTTCAACAAGTGGCGCAAGCTGAGCAGCGTCCCCGAGCTGGCGCCCTGATGTGGCGGTTTCTGACGCGAACGATCTTGCAGCGGTTGCTGCTGCTCGTCTTCATCTCGATCATCTCGCACGCGGTGATCCACCTGGCGCCGGGCCAGCCCACCGAAGTCGACCCGATGAATCCGATGATGAAGGCCCAAGACATCGCGCGCATTCGTCAAGCCTTCCACCTGGACGACCCATTTTATCTGCAATATTGGCACTGGATCCGCGATCTGTTCAGCGGTGAGCTCAAGTCCTTCAAGGACGGCCTGCCGGTGTTACCCAAGATTTGGGATCGCTTCTGCAATTCACTACCGCTGTTCGCGTGCACGACACTGATCGTCTGGACGCTGTCGTTTCCGACCGGCATTCACGCGGCGGTCAAGCGCGGCTCGCGCTACGACCGCGCTACGACCTTCATCGCCTACGCGCTGATCTCGGTGCCCGGCTTCTTCTTGTCGTACATGCTGATCTTGGCGATGGTGCAGCTGTTCCACATGCCGGTGATCGGCCTGCGCACCTTCGGCAGTGAAGGGTCGTCGACCATGACGCGCGTCATGGATCGGATTTGGCACCTGGTGATTCCGTCGCTGATGGCCGCGCTGACCGGCATCGCAATCCTGTCGCGTTACGTCCGGTCGCAGATGCTCGAGGTCATCGAGCAAGACTACGTGCGCACCGCGCGCGCCAAGGGTCTCGACGAGGACACGGTCATTTATGGCCACGCGCTGCGCAACGCGCTCCTGCCGTTCGTGACCATGTTCGGCTTCCTGTTGCCCGGATTGATCAGCGGCTCGGTAATCTTCGAGCAAATCTTCGCCTGGCCTGGCCTCGGGATGTTGGGCTACGAGGCGATCCTATCCCGAGATTTTCCGATGATCCTGACGTTGAACTTCATCGCGGCCGTGCTCACGCTCGTCGGCATCCTGAGCTCGGACATTCTCTACGCGCTGGTCGATCCGCGCATTCGCCTCGAATGACCACGCCGCCCGCCTCCACATCCCGAGCCGAAGAGCTCGGCGCCGCCGAAACACCGTTTCAGCAGGTTTGGCGCTCCCTCCGCAAAGATCGGCTGGCGATGGCCGGCCTTTACGTGCTGCTCGGCCTGATCGCGCTGGCGCTGGTCGGCAAGCTGCTCACCGAGTGGTGGGTGGTGTTCGATCCAGCCACCGTGCGCCTACCCGACAAGTTGCGACCGCCGATGAGCCACGCTTCAGCCGCGCTCGCTGCGGATCAGGTGCCGCCGTTCGGGACGTATTTCTTCGGCACCGACGAGCTGGGTCGCAACGTTTTCGCCCGCATGCTGCAGGGTTCGTTCGTGTCTCTCTCGGTCGGCATCGTGGCGGTCAGCATTTCGCTCTCCGTCGGCATTCTGATCGGTGGGCTGGCTGGGTTCTACGGCAAACGCAAGTTCGGCTTCGTCAGCGTCGACGCGTTGCTCATGCGCGTGACAGACGTGGCGCTGTGTTTCCCGACCTTCTTCTTGATCCTGACCGTCGTCGCACTGCTGCCGCCCAGCATCTACAACATCATGATCGTGATCGGCATGACGAGCTGGATGGGCACGGCGCGTTTCGTACGCGCCGAGTTCCTATCCTTGCGCGAACGGGATTTCGTGACCGCAGCCCAGGCGCTGGGGCTACCGGAGTGGCGCATCATCTTTCGCCACATGGTGCCAAACGCGATGGCGCCGGTGCTGGTTTCCGCCACCATCGACGTGGCATATGCGATCTTGACCGAGTCTGCGTTGTCGTTTTTGGGTTTCGGCGTCCGACCGCCGTTCGCCACCTGGGGCAATATCTTGGCCGACGGTCGCGGCTACATCTTCGACGCGCCGTGGCTGTTCGCGATCCCGGGCACGGCAATCTTGCTGGTCGTGTTGGCGTTCAACCTGGTCGGTGAAGGCCTGCGCGACGCAATGAACCCAAGGCTGCGAAAGCGAGCCAGCTGATGGCAAACGGCGCAGAGGCAGCCATTCCGCCGCTGCTCAGGATTCGCGATCTGCGCGTCGAATTCGAGACCGATGCCGGCAGCGTGCCGGCGGTGCGCGGCGTGGATCTCGACGTTCACGCGGGCGAAACCGTGGCGCTCGTCGGCGAATCCGGCTGCGGCAAGTCGGTGACTGCGCTGGCCGTGATGCGGCTGATGACGGGCCGCGTCGCCAGCGGCAGCATCCATTTCGAAGGCAAAGACTTGGCGAGCTTGGCCGAGCCCGAAATGCGCCGCGTGCGTGGCGCGCAAATCGGCATGATCTTTCAAGAGCCGATGACCTCGCTCAACCCGGTCTTCAAGATCGGCCGGCAGATCGAGGAAGTACTGGTGCTGCACCAAAAGCTGTCCGGAGCAGCTGCGCGCACCCAAGCCCTCGATCTGTTGACCCGCGTCGGCATCCCGTCGCCCGAACAGCGCGCCGAGCAGTACCCGCACGAGCTGTCGGGCGGCATGAAGCAGCGCGTGCTGATCGCGATCGCGATCGCCTGTAAGCCCAAGCTTTTGATCGCCGACGAGCCCACGACCGCGCTCGACGTGACGATTCAGGCGCAAATCATGGCGCTGCTGAAGTCGCTCAAAGACGAGCTGAACATGGCCGTCTTACTGATCACCCACGATCTGGGCGTGGTCGCGCACTTCGCCGAGCGCGTGGACGTGATGTACGCCGGAAAACTCGTCGAGCACGGCAGCGTGCGCGACATCTTCAAGCGCCCAGCCCACCCCTACACGCGGGCCCTGCTCGGCGCCCTGCCCGATCCGCTGAAGCCCGCCAAGCGGCTCGAAGCCATTCCGGGCCGCGTCCCCTCACCCGCCATGTTGCCGCCAGGCTGCGCGTTCTGCGCCCGCTGCAAGCACGCCTTCGAGCCATGCCAGGCCGAGCAACCGCCGCTGCTCCCGATCACCGCGCCGCACGTCGCAGCCTGCTGGCTGCATGATCCGAAGCGCGCCACTACGTCGGTTTAACGGTCACCCAAACCTGATCGACGTTGGTCGCTGTGAGTACGCGATCGAGCCAGCCGTCGAGCTGTGGCTGATCGCCGGCGGCAATGCGCTGTGCGACTGCTGGGGACAGCTCGCGGAACTTCAAAGTCATCAGCTTAAGTAGAACTTCCGCTTTGCCTTCCGCTTTGCCTTCGGCTTTGCCTTCCGCAATGGCGGCTTCAATCGCTTCCCGGGCTTCCCCTTGGGCCACGACGGCCTCGTACCGTTGCCAGAGGAGTGTCGTTTCTCGCCAGTAAGCTCGGTCGCGCGCTTCAGGATCAGCGCTCAAGTCCTCCAGGGCTTCTTTGCTTCTTTGATTACCGGATGCTGCATGGCCAAGGTCTCGAGTTGCGCGTCGGTCGTCGCGGATGGAAATTTACCCCAAGGCTTCGACCACGAAGCCGCTCATTTTCGGGGTGAGCGCGGCTTGCAAGTGCCGCGACCGCACTTCGGGAGCCGTGCTAGGGTCGCGCAGCTCCGATGCCTTCCGCTACTGCGTCTGCCGTGGCCGTATCCGAGGCCGAAGCGCCGCTGGTCGAGGTCAAAGGGCTTCGTAAATACTTCCCGGTTCATGGCGGCTTGTTCGGCGGAGTCGTCGGTCAAGTGCGCGCGGTCGAAGACGTGTCGTTCTCGATCAGACGCGGCGAGACGCTCGGCTTGGTTGGCGAGTCGGGCTGCGGCAAAACCACGGTTGGTCGAATGCTGCTGCGGCTGCTCGAGCCGACCTCCGGCAGCGTGAGCTTCGCTGGGCAGGAGCTGCTGAAGCTAGGCCGCGGAGAGCTGCGCCGGCTGCGGCCAAGGATGCAGATCATCTTTCAGGACCCGTACTCGTCACTCAACCCGCGCCGCACCGTGGGTGACGCGATCGGCGAGCCGTTGTTCGTGCACCGCGTCGCGCGCGGCGCCGACATCGACAAGCGCGTGACCGAGCTGCTCGAGCGCGTTGGCCTACCGGGCAGCTACCGTAGCCGCTACCCGCATGAATTTTCGGGCGGCCAGCGCCAGCGCGTGTGCATCGCCCGCGCCCTGGCGCTCAGTCCGGAACTGTTGGTCTGTGACGAAGCCGTCTCGGCGCTGGACATCTCGATTCAGGCGCAAATCCTCAACTTACTGAGCGATTTACAGGGCGAATTCGGCCTCACGTACCTGTTCATCAGCCACAACCTGAACGTCGTCCGCCACCTGGCGGACAGGATCGCGGTCATGTACCTCGGCAGCCTGGTCGAGCTGGCCGACGCGGAGACGCTGTTCAGCGCGCCGCAGCATCCGTACACGCGGGCGCTGCTGTCCGCCAATCCGCTGCCCGATCCGGACGTGCCGCTGTCACCAATCTTGTTGAAGGGTGAAATCCCCTCCCCGTTGCATCCGCCAGCGGGTTGCCGTTTCCACACGCGCTGCCCGGACGCGTTCGAGCGGTGCAGCAGCGTCGTGCCCGTGGCGCGCCTCACGAGTCCCCAAGACGCTCGCAACCCCCACCACGTTTGGTGCCACTTGTACGACGATGCGCCGAAATCTGATTAGCGCGTTCTTGGTGCTGGTGGCGGCGCTGCTAGTGGTCGGGCTCACCTTGTCCCGCGCGACGCGTGGGCGCGCCGCTTTCAGCTTCGTGAACGGCACTGAGCCCAAGACGCTCGATCCGAACGTGATGACCGGCGAGCCCGAAGGCCGCATCGCGCAAGAGCTGTTCGAGGGCTTGACGCGACTCGAAGCGAGCTCGCTCGAACCAGCGCCGGGCGCCGCCGAAAGCTGGGAAATTACGCCCGACGGCAAGACCTACACGTTCCACATGCGCCCGAGCGCGCGCTGGAGCGACGGCCACCGGGTGACCGCGCACGACTTCGTTTACTCGTGGCGCCGCATGCAGGAGCCAGCCCTCGGCTCCGAGTACGCGTACATCATGCACATGATCCGCTACGCGGAGGCCTTCAACACGCACGCGGCGCAAGCCGACGCCTTGGAGGGTCCGATCGTCAAAGCACTCGACGAGCTCGTCGCCAAGTACCATGGCGTCGTCCCGCAGGACGCCGTCCGGGAATTCGACAGCAAGCAAAGACTGCACGGCGTCTTGAAGGGCACGCCGAATCCCAAGCTGAGCGCCTTTCTGTTGCGGCCGAGCGGCGACTCGAGCCAAACGGAGCTGCTCGAGCTACGTCGTGAGCTCAAGACCGAAGGCGCTCGGCGGCGCGCGCTGCACGATGAAGCGGTACGCCATTTCGGGGTCGACGGCGGTGCTTACGCCAAAGACGACCACACGCTGGTGGTGGAGCTAGTCGCGCCGACGCCATATTTCTTGGAGTTGACGGCGTTCCATCCGTTCTACCCGGTGCCACGCTGGGCGGTCGAGCGCTCGCCGCACGCCTGGTTCCTACCAGGCTCGATCGTCGGCAACGGACCGTTCTTGCTCGCGGATTGGCGCGTTGGCGACCGGATTCGGCTCGAGCGCAGCCCGACGTATTGGGGCCGCGACGAAGTGAAGCTCAACAGCGCCGAAGCCTTGGCGATCGAGAACGTAACGACCGCGCTCAACCTGTACCTGACCGGCGAAGTCGATTGGTTGCCCCACAACAACTACCCGCTGGACCTCTCGCTCGATCTGAAAAAGCGCCAGGATTTCTACGTCGGACCCGCGCTGATCGCCTACTTTTACCGCATCAATACCACCAGAAAGCCGTTCGACGACGTGCGCGTGCGCAAGGCGATCAACCTGGCCATCGACCGCGAGTCGATCACGCGTGACGTGCTCTTGCTCGGACAGCTGCCCGCCACGCATTTCGTCCCGCCGGGCATCCGCGGCTACGTGCCCCCACCCACCGCCATCAGCTACGACGTGGCGCAGGCCCGCAAGCTCCTGGCCGAAGCTGGGTTTCCAGACGGCAAGGGTTTTCCCAAATTCGGCATCCTCTACAATACGCTCGAGGCGCACAAGAAGCTGGCCGAGGTCGTGGCTGACCAGCTGCACCGGAACCTGAACATCGAAGTCGCTGCGTACAACCAGGAGTGGCAGTCGTATCTCGAGAGCGAAACCTCGCTCAACTACGATGTCTCGCGCGGCGGCTGGGTCGGCGACTACGAAGATCCGAACACGTTCCTGGATATCTGGGTCACCAACGGCGGCAACAACAAGACCGGCTGGGGCAACCTGGTCTACGACCGACTGATCGAAGGCGCCGCCAACGTGGAGAAGTTCTTGGCCGAGCCGGCGTTCTTGCTCGAGCACGCCCACGACCGGGCCGCGCTCAAGCTCCTCGCCGAGCAGGTGCAAAAGAGCAGCGACGCCGCCACGCGACTGGACGCGATCGCCAAGCTGCGGCTGGCGCTGTTGGCCGAAGCCGAAGGTATCCTCATCCGCGATGATTTTCCGATAATTCCTGTCTACTTCTATGTGATCAGCGGGTTGGTGAAGCCCAACGTCGGTGGCTTTTACGCGAACCTGGTGGGCGCCGACGGCCAAACGCGCTCGAACCTGCGCGACCTCCACCCGCTGCGCAGCATAGAAATGAAAGCCGCCGGCTCCACGCCGGCTGGGAGCGCGCGGTGATCGAAGCGCTGACACTGCTGTTCGGTCTCGCGCTGTTGGCCGCAACCGCTTGGTGCCCACCGCGTTGGACGCGTATCCTCGGCTCACTGCTGTTCGGGTTCGTGGTCGGGGTTGTCGTGCGGTTTTCATTTGGCGGCGCGGGCGGCGTGGTCGGCGGCCTCGTCGCGGCAGGTGTGGCGTTCCGGTTCCTGCCGCTGCTGGTACTGCGGCGCGTGGTCTTCTTGGTGCCGGCGCTGGTGCTGCTGATCTTCGCGACCACCGTGCTGATGTACAAAGCGCCCGGCAATCCGTTCGCCAACGAACGCGCCTCCAGCCCCCAGGTCGAAGCGGCGTTGCGCGCGCAGTACGGCGTGCCGAAGAACGCCAACCAGTTCTTCGGCATCTACATGCGCCGGCTGCTCGTCGAGGGCACGCTCGGCCCATCGATCAAAGTGCAGGGCCGCACGGTCGAGCAGCTGATCGCGCCCGCGTTTCCGGTCAGCCTATCGCTAGGTCTGCTGGCGCTGACGTTGTCGGTCATTTTCGGGCTCTCGCTGGGCGTTTTGGCGGGGTTGAAGCGCAACTCCGCTGCCGACTACTTGAGCATGGGTCTGGCCTTGATCGGCATCTCGCTACCAAGCTTCGTGATCGGCGCGACGATGATGATCGTCTTCTCGCTTTGGCTGGGTTGGCTGCCGGTGGCGGGTTGGGGCAGCTTCAAGCACCTGGTCATGCCGGCGTTGGCGCTATCCTTGCCGAGCTCGGCGGTGATCGCGCGGCTGGCGCGCAGCGGCATCATCGAGGTAATGCAGCAAGATTTCGTGCGCACCGCGCGCGCCAAAGGTCTACCTGAAAGCTGGGTGATCGGGCGGCACGCGCTGCGCGGCGCGGTCATTCCGGTCGTGTCCTACCTCGGGCCGGCGGCCGCCGCGATCATGACCGGCTCGTTCGTGGTCGAGGTATTGTTCGCGATCCCTGGCATGGGACAATGGTTCGTGAAGGGGGCGATCAACCGCGACTACTCGGTCGTGCTCGGTACCGCGATCGTCTACTTCGGCATGGTGATCTTGTTCAATCTGCTGGTCGATCTGGCGTATGCCTGGCTCGACCCGCGCGTCCGCGAGGAGCGAGCATGACCACGCCGGCCCGGATCGACGCGGCCCCGCGCAGCCCCTTTCAGCTGGCTTTTCGGCGGCTTTTGCTGAACCGCGCGGCCGTGGCTGGGGCGTTGGTCATCGTCGTCATGTGTGTGTCGTGCGTGCTATTGCCGATTCTGCTCCAGCTCGATCCGAATCACACGCAGCCGGCGCTGCGCAACCTGCCGCCCTCCAGCCGTTTCCCGTTCGGGACCGATTCGGTCGGCCGCGATGTGCTGGCGCGCGTCTTGGTCGGTGGCCGCGCATCCTTGCTGGTCGGCTTGGCCAGCACGGCAGTTTCGGTGTTGGTGGGGGTCAGCTATGGCGCGGTGGCCGGCTTCTATGGCGGCAAGGTCGACGACGCGATGATGCGCTTCGTCGATTTCCTCTACGGGCTGCCGTACATGTTCTTGGTCATCCTGATCATGCTGATGTTCTCCGAGACCGCGCGCGGCGAGATGCTGCCGGTGTTCTTGGCGCTGGGACTCGTGCAGTGGCTGACCATGGCGCGCATCGTGCGCGGTCAGGTGCTGACCCTGCGCAACCAAGAGTTCGTGCAGGCGGCCGAGCTACTCGGAGCCAGTGACCTCAGAATCTTGGTACGGCACGTGCTGCCCAACGTGGTCGGGGTGATCGTGGTTTACGCGACTTTGATGGTGCCGTCGGTGATCATCCTCGAGTCATTTCTGTCGTTTTTGGGCCTCGGCGTAGCGCTTTCGTGGGGTCAGCTGGTGTCGGACGGCGTCGCCGTCGTCAATCCGATTCGCTCGTACTGGTGGCTGCTATTTTGGCCGAGCGCGTTTCTTGGTCTCACGTTGCTCAGCTTGAATTTCATCGGCGACGGCCTACGTGACGCCCTCGACCCCAAGGCGCGCACGTGAGCCAGAACGCAGCCAAAGATGCGCTCCAGGTTCGCGACCTGTCAGTCAGCTTCGTAAACCGCGACCGCACGGTACGGGCGGTCGAAGGCGTGAGCTTCGCGCTGCTACCGGGCGAGGTCGTCGGCCTGGTCGGCGAATCCGGCTGCGGCAAGAGCGTGACGAGTCTGAGCATCCTCGGCCTGCACGAAAAGCCGGCCGGGCGCGTCAGCGGCAGCATCCGCCTCGGTGAGCAAGAGCTGCTTGGCTTGCCGAACGCAGAGCTTCGCCGCGTGCGCGGCAATCGCATCAGCATGATTTTTCAGGATCCGCTGACCAGCTTGAACCCGTACTTGCGCGTCGAAGAGCAGCTGGGCGAAGTGCTCGAGCTGCACCTGAAGATGACCGGGCAACCGGCGCGCGCCCGCATGCTGGAGATCCTGAAACAGGTCGGAATTCCCGGCGAAGAGCGGCTGCGCGCCTACCCGCATCAGCTCTCGGGCGGCATGCGCCAGCGCATCTGCATCGCGATGGCGCTGTTGTGCAACCCCGAAGTGTTGATCGCCGACGAGCCGACGACGATGCTCGACGTCACGATCCAGTCGCAAATTTTGGACCTGTTGCGCGGGTTGCGCAGAGCGCGCGGCATGTCGATCCTGTTCATCACGCACGACTTGGGCGTGGTAGCCGAGCTGTGCGACCGGGTGATCGTCATGTACGCGGGTCGCATCGTCGAGCAAGGCCCGACGGCGGAGCTCCTGCGCCGACCACTGCACCCCTACACCGAAGCGCTATTGAAGAGCACGCCGCGTGTCGAGGTGAAGGGCGGCGGTGAGCTGCACCCGATCGCCGGTTTGCCACCGCGGTTGTCGGGAGAGAAACTGACCGAGTGTGCGTTTGCGCCGCGCTGCACGCGGGTGCGTGAGGGGTGTCGCGGCGCCGAGCCCGCGCTCGAAACGACCCCGGACGGTCGCCTTCGTCGTTGCGTCATCCCAATCGCAGAAATGCTGGAACGGTCATGACCAAGGTGAAGCCGCTGCTCACGGTCGAAGATCTGCGCGTTCACTTCAACGTCGGCGGCGGCGCGCTCAAGGCCGTCGACGGCGTCGATTTTGAGCTATTTCCTGGCGAAACCCTGGCGTTGGTTGGCGAGTCCGGCTGCGGCAAGTCGACGCTCGCCAAGGCGTTGGTCGGCTTGAACCCGATCACATCCGGTCGCGCGCTCCTGCACGGCGAGCTGCTCACCGGTATCTCGCGCAAAGCCATGCGCCGCTACCGCAGCCAGCTGCAGCTGATCTTTCAGGATCCGTATGCCAGCCTCAACCCGCGCTTCACGATCGCCGAGACGATTGGCGAGCCGCTGCTGCTCCACGGCAAGGCCACGCGCCAGAACGTAGACGCCAAGGTCTGCGAGCTGCTCGGTCAAGTCGGACTGGATACCGAGCTACGGTTGCGCTACCCGCACGAGTTCTCCGGTGGGCAACGCCAACGCATCAGCATCGCGCGCGCGCTGGCAGTCGAGCCACAGCTGCTGTTGTGTGACGAGGTCACGTCTGCGCTCGACGTCTCGATTCAAGCGCAGATCTTGGACCTATTGCGCTCGGTGCAGCAAAAGCGCGGCCTCGCGTACCTGTTCATCACGCACGACTTGGGCGTCGTGCGCTACATTGCCCACCGCGTCGCCGTCATGTACGTCGGGCAGATCGTCGAGCTGCGCGACACCGAAAGCTTGTTCGAATCGCCCGCCCACCCGTACACCAAGGCGCTGTTGAGCTCGATTCCGCGCGTGGCCAGCGCCGGCGGCGCGAGCGAGAGAAAGCCGCTTTCCGGTGAGGTCCCCTCGCCGGCGCGTCCGCCGAGCGGCTGCCGCTTTCACCCGCGTTGCCCGCAGGCATTCGAGCGCTGCCCGAAGGACGCGCCCAACCTGTACGCGGTTCCGCACGGGCAAAGCCGCTGCTTTTTGGACGAATAGTGCTAGGCAATCGGCGCTGCGTCTCCGGCATTTTGGGGCGCAAGCTGCTAGAAAATGGCGATGCGTTTCGTGCTGCTGGGCCTGTCACTCTGCCTGTGTGTGGTCGCCACGGCCTGCGGTTACGAGCGACCGAACATCGCCCAGGTACCTAAGCACCAGCCAGGACCAAACCCGTTCCTGGGCAACAAGCTATTTGTCGACCCCAGCATGCATTCGGTCAAGCAAGCCGACGCGTGGCGCGCTCAGCGACCGGAAGACGCCGCGTTGATGGACAAGATCGCGACCCAGCCGCAAGCCGAGTGGCTGGGCGAGTGGAGCGGCGCCGTCAAGTTGTTCGTGCAGAGCAAAATGAAGCAGTACGCCGAGGGCGGCGCGATCGGCCTGTTCATCGTTTACAACATCCCTGATCGCGACTGCGGGCAGCACTCCAAGGGTGGAGCCAAGAACGGCGCCGCCTACCTGGAATGGATCGACAAGATTGCCGCTGGTGTCGACGACGGCAAAGCCGTGATGGTGCTCGAGCCCGACGCACTTAGCCTGCTCGAGAAGTGCACCGTCAAGGCGAAGCACGCCGAACGCTACAAGCTATTGACCGACGCGATCCGCATCTTCAAGGCGCACCCCGGCATCCACGTCTATCTGGACGCAGGCAACGCGCGCTGGCTCCCGCCCGAACAAATCGCCGCGCACCTCACCGCCGCCGGCCTCGACTACGCCGACGGCTTCTCACTCAACGTCTCGAACTACGTGGCGACCGACGAGACGCTCGCGTTCGGCAAGAAAGTTTCCGCTCTGGCAGGCGGCGCGCACTTCGTGATCGACACCGCCCGCAACGGCAACGGCGCCGCCCCCGCCAACGAATGGTGCAACCCGGACGGCCGCGCGCTGGGCATTCCGCCGACGACGGATACTGACGAACCCCTGTGCGACGCCTTCCTGTGGCTCAAACGCCCGGGCGAATCGGACGGCGCCTGCAACGGCGGGCCGCGCGCCGGCGAGTGGTGGGCGGCGCAGGCCCTCGGCATGGCGAAGCGCTCGAAGTACTGATTTTATCCACAGAAACTGGCCAGCTGGGGCGGGCGGCTGAAAGAAAATAGCGCGGCGAGGGGGTCCATTCACGCGCCTTTCGTATAAGAGTATCGCTCCTGGAGGTCGTGGCTTCCGGGTGGCGAGGCGCACGAACGACCTTTTTCGAGGGTGAGGAACTAAGCGATGAATATCAAGCGATCCTACTTCCAGTTGCTGCTCAGCTCCGTGACCGTTGGCCTCTTCTTGGCCAACTGCACCGTCCAGCAGGCCAAAGACGACGGCTCGTGCGACAAGAACGACAAGCAAAGCGGCTGCAAGTGCGGCGACGGTAGCGTTGGTTACCAGGTGTGCGACTCAGACGGCGTCTTCGGATCGTGCGTCTGTCCGGACCCCAACTCGGGCGGCGGCTCTTCCAACAACGGCACGGCCGGTAAGACCAACACCCCCTTGGGTGGCGAGCCGAGCAGCAGCCCGACGGGCGGCAAGAGCAGCGGAACCGCCGGGACCACCTACGCGGGCGAGGGCGGCACGCCGGTGGTCGACCCGGCTGCGGGCGGAGCTGGCGGAGCACCCGCAGTTACCTTCGATCCCGAAGACTGCGAAGCGTGCCTGGCGGTGCTGTGCAAGGACGAGCTCGCCACGTGTTTGGACGACGCGACGTGCGCCAGCCAGTACACCCAGATCATCGGCTGCGTCGACAACGTGCGCGTCACAATGCTGGCCAAGCGCGATGCCGTACGCGGCTGCGGAGTGAACGTCGGCTCCAGCCCGAACGCGAGCCTGCAAGACGTCTGGGCTCCGCAGCAGTTGGTGGACGAGGCCACGAACTTGCTCAACTGCATGGCGACCAGCTCGGCCGTGGCGCCCAACGCCGATTGGGCCAACGACCTGGACACCAATTTCCCGAACAACGTTCCCGCGCCCTGGCCGACTGACAGTTGCGCGAAGCTCTCCTGCACTAGTAAGTTTCAGTGACAAAGAGCGGGCTCAGGTACGGGCCCCTGTGCTGAGGAATGCGGACCCATGAAATTCAACTCCACCCTCGCCGCCGCCTTGCTGATGGCCTCAGGCGTCGTCGCGGCCCAAGCCGTTGCTCAGACGGCGCCGCCGCAGTTGACCCCAGCGCAGCAGCGCCTTCAGAACTTGAAGGCGCAACGCGACGCGAAAATCGCCGCAGCCAAGGCGCAACAGAACCAGATTCAACGACCCGTACCCACAGTGGCGCCGACACCCGCGCCAACGCCGACGCCCGCGCCGATCGCCACGCCGACCCCGATCGCCACGGCACGTCCCACGGCCGTGCCTACCGTCGCGACGGCCGTGCCCACCGCTGCGACGGCTGCACCCACCGCCTCGGCGGCCCCCAAGGCCTCGGGCGGCTTCGCCAGTACTACGGCAGCGTCGGCTGTCCCGGTGCCGAAGCCTCCAGCCATCATCGGGATCGATCTCGAGGAGCTAAAGAAGACCCGTCCCGAGCGGCGTAAGGTCGAGATCCAGGCGCTGCAAGCGCGCTGGGGAGGCGAGCTGTTGCGCAACACCAGCGCCGGCGCCGAGTTGAAGCAGCACGCGCAGCGCACCGCCTTCCTCCAGCGCATCCGCGCGCTGGCCAGCAAGGCCAATGACGCCAAGACGGTGCAAGCCGTCGACATCCTGATCACCAAAGAAGACACGCGCGACGCCGACGCGATGAACGCGCTGCGCAGCGGCGCGTTACCGACGGTGGCAGCAGGAGCCGGCAAATGAACCAGCGCATCGCACTTACGGCCCTGTTTTTGGTCGCCGGCATCGGCCTCGGTGGCTGCAAATTCTTGAAGAAGAAGACGCCCGACGCGGAGCCTGTGGCCGTGGTGTCAGCCGCCGCCGTTGCACCCGCGCCGGTCGCGGCCGCCGCCCCGTCGTACGCCGAGCCGGTCGCGCCCGTGGCTGCCGTCGAGCCACCGCTCGACGAAAGCGCAATTCCCGCGCCGCAAGATTTCGAGGACGAGGCCTTCGAGAAGGTAACGACCGCGAACTTCAAGGCTGAGCTGGCGCGCCTGAACAAAGAGATCGCGGCCCCACCGGCGAAGTAACCTGCCCCACACCTACCGAGGTCTGCGCCATTCGGCGCACCTCGGGGTGCCGTGCGCGGAGACAACGCCGAGGCCTTCGCTACGACAAGCTCGACAAAGTCGTCGCCGCGTCGCACGAACGCATGGACAAGCTGCGTAAACAATCCGCGCTCAGCGCCGACGCGCGCCTCAAATCGGCGACCTCAATCCTGGTCGCTGCCGTCGTGTTGGTGCTCGGGCTCGGGGTCGTCGCGACCTACTGTGAAGCGCTGCCCTTCAACTAGCCCGCCCGCGCTTCTGGGTGCTACGTTCCGGCTCCCAGAAATGTCCAACGTAGAACCTCTCAGCGCGTTTCGACCTGTTCCTCGCACCGGCGTCATCTACGTCACGGTCGAGGCCCAGCGCGCCGGGTTCAAACCGGAGGATCCGACTTGGTGCAACCTCGGCCAGGGCCAGCCAGAAACGGGCCCGCTGCCCGGCGCGCCAGAGCGCATCACCAAGATCTCGATCGAGAATCTGCATCAAGAGTACGCGCCGGTCGCCGGGTTGTGGGAAGTGCGTGAGGCGGTGGCCGGCCTGTATAACGACCTGTTTCGCCGCGGGATGCCGTCGAAATACAGCGCCGAGAACGTGGCCGTGTGCGGCGGCGGTCGCGTCTCGATCATGCGTGCCTGCGCCGCGATCGGGCAGATCAACCTCGGGCATTTCTTGCCGGACTACACCGCTTACGAAGAGCTACTCGACATCTTCCGGCGCTTCACGCCGATTCCGATTTTGCTCGATTCGGAGCGTGGCTACGACTTCTCGCTCAACGAGCTACGGCGCGAGGTCTCGGGACGCGGCCTGGGCGCGCTGTTGCTTTCGAATCCCTGCAACCCGACCGGCAAGGCCATCACCGGGCCAGAGCTAGCGTCGTGGGTAGGCCTGTCGCGGGAGCTGTCGTGCACGCTCTTGCTCGACGAATTTTACTCGCACTATTTGTGGAAGGAAGGCCCGGCGCTGTTCAGCGCGGCCGAGTTCGTCGAAGACGTCGAGAAGGATCCGGTCGTCATCTTCGACGGGTTAACGAAAAATTGGCGTTACCCGGGTTGGCGCGTCACCTGGAGCCTCGGCCCGAAAAAGATGATCGAGTCGATGGCCAGTGCTGGCTCGTTCCTCGATGGCGGCGGCTCACGACCGATGCAGAAAGCGGCGCTCGAGCTACTCAACGCCGAGCACGCGCGCGCCGAGGCCGAAGCCATTCGCACGACTTTCCGCCGCAAGCGCAACAAGCTCGTCGACGGCCTACGCGGCCTGGGCGTGCGCATCGAGCGCGAGCCCGAAGGTACCTTTTACGTGTGGGGCAACGTCGCGAACCTACCGCCCGGGCTCAACACCGGCGACGATTTGTTCAGGCGCGCGCTCGACAAACAAGTGATCGTCGTGCCCGGCCACTTCTTCGACGTCGACCCCGGCCAGCGCCGCGTCGGCCGCGCCTCCCGCTTCAACCAACACGTCCGCTTTTCCTTCGGCCCCGCCGAAGAAACCATCGACACCGCCATCGCTCGCCTAACGGAACTCGTTCGCTCCTAACGAGCGAGAGGAAACAACAGGAAGGCGGGAAGGCAGGAAGGCCAGACAGAAGAGGCATTTTCTTGCGCGCTTGGCGCAAGAAAATCCTTCATCTCGGCTTCCCGCCTTCCCGCCTTCCTGTTGTTTCGTTCCCGTGCTCGCGATCAGAACCACCCCAGCTGAATGTTGCCGCCCGCGACGATGCCGTTCAGATCTGATTCGCTGAGGCCGAAGCGGCTGATGCCGCCAGTAAAACGGTAGCCAACGGTCGCGCCGAGGCGAAGCCAGCGCGTGAGGTTCGCGTTGAGGGCGATTTCGGGTTGGACGAGCAGGAAGGTGTCGAAGCGACCGGTGTCCCAGTTGCGATCATCGCGATTGAAGCCGTCGTCCCACGACGACTCGCTGCCCCAGCCGTAGTCGCGATGAAGGTTCACGGCGCCTGCCCCCAAGACGACGCCGAACGTGCCGTACACCGGCAACCCACCGCCGAACACCGAGTAGCGAACTGCCAAACCGCCGTAGCCGGCACCAAACTGCTGGCGAGTTCCGTCGATCGACGCCGGCCCGCGCGGGGTGCGCGTGAAGCCGTAGCCGGCGAGTCCCAAGCTCAAGCGATGGTCGAGCAAGAGCGCGGCCTCGAAGCTGACGAGGCCGCTGTCTTGCCCGATCATCCGCGTGTAAGCGCCTCCCATGCCGACGTAGGCGCCGACTTTGACCTTCTTGCCGGCGCCGAGCAGCGTCGGTGGGCCTTCGTAGCTATCGCGAGCTGGCGCCACGCCGAGATGCATGGGCACGGGTGCGGTGGCGGGCGTGGGCGCGGCGGCAGGCGCCGAAACATCGGTCGCGGCCCAACCACTGGATGTGACGAGCAGCGCGCTCCCACCCGCGACCAACAAACGACCGCCCTTGGCCAGCCAATCGCCCAGAAATCGCTTCATACCGAGGGGTACCCGGCTCGGAAGGAAACGTTCAAACGCCAGAGTTGATTTGTATGAGCATTGGTCTCATTTGCCAGCTGTCCGCCCGCCAAGCCTGGTTTCTGGCGAGGCTTTCGCGAGGACCAAGATTTGTGATGGCGGGGCCGTCACGTCCTCATTAAGGAGGGCAACGTGACTCGTCCGACCGTGCTCTTGTTCGATATCGATGGAACGCTGGTGACCACCGGCGGCGTGGGCCGACGCGCCATCGAACGCGCTTTCGAACGGCAGCACGGGCGGCCCGACGCCTGCTCACTGATCCGCTTCGACGGCATGACCGATCGCTCGATCACCCGGCTGGGGCTCGAAGCCATCCGCGCGCGCGCCAGCGACGCCGCGATTGAAGAGCTGCTCACTGTCTACCTCGGCGAGCTCGAGGCCGAGCTGTTGCTTTCGACGCCGGAGACCTACCGCGTCCACGTTGGCGTTCCCGAAGTGCTGGCCGCCGTCAGCGCAAGCGGCGCTGCGGTTGGGCTAGGCACCGGCAACGTCGTGGACGGCGCGCGGCTCAAGCTCGAGCACGTCGGCCTGTACCATCACTTCGGCTTCGGCGGCTTCGGCAGCGATCACGAGCTGCGGGTCGAGCTGATTCGCGTCGGCGCCGAGCGTGGCGCACGGCAACTGGGCGTGCCGCGCGACGCTTGCCGCGTGGTCGTGATCGGCGACACGCCCAAAGACGTGGACGCGGCGCACGGCATCGGCGCGGAATCGATCGGCGTCGGCACCGCGTCGTTCAGCGCCCAACAGCTGCTGGAGCACGGCGCCACTTACGCCTTCGACGATTTACTGGCCCCGGGCGCGCTGACGGCGCTGCTCGGCAACTGAAGCTACAGCATCGTGCCGCGCAAGAGCGCGCCGGCCACGGTGAAGTAGATGATCAGCCCCGCCACGTCGACGATCGTTGCGACGAACGGCGCCGAAGAGCTGGCAGGATCCAAGCCAATCCGCTTCAACAAGAACGGCAGCAATCCACCCGTGACGGTGCCCAGCACCACCACACCGACCAAGCTGATCGCCACCACCGTCGCGACCAACAGGTAGTGCGCGCCGTAGGTCGGCCAGATCTGCTGCCAGACCACGACGCGCGTAAAACCGATGATGCCGAGCCCCGAGCCCATCGCCAGGCCCGCACCCAGCTCACGCCGCAGCACGCGCATCACATCGCGCAGCTCGACCTCGCCCAGCGCCATGGCGCGGATCACCAGCGTGGAAGCTTGCGAGCCGGAGTTGCCGCCGCTGGAGATGATCAGCGGCACGAACAGCGCCAAGATCACCGCCTTGGCGATCTCGTCTTGGAACTGGCTCATCGCAGTGGCCGTGAGCATCTCACCGACGAACAACACCGCCAGCACGCCACCGCGCTTCTTGACCATCTCCAGAAAGCTGGTCGCGAGGTACGGCGCCTCGAGTGCGGCCATACCACCAAACTTCTGGATGTCTTCGGTCGCCTCTTCCTGCACGACGTCGACGACGTCGTCGACGGTGACGACGCCCATCATGCGACCTTCGATGTCGACGACCGGAATTGCGACCAGGTTGGTCTCGGCGAAAACGCGGCTCACCGTCTCTTGGTCGACGTTTTCTTGCAGCGTTACGACGCCAGTTTGCATGGCGTCGCGCACTTTGCGATCGCCACCGGAGACGAACAGCTCGCGCAGCGAGATGACTCCGAGCAGCTTCTGCTGCTCATCGAGTACGTACGCATACGAGAACGTGCCGAGGCGCTGCCGCGCCAGCTTGCGCAAGTAGCTGACGGCTTCGTCAATCGTCATGTCCGGACGAACGCGCGCATAACGCGGGTTCATCAGACCGCCGGCTTCGTCCTCCGAGTACGCCAGCAGGGCGTTGACTTCATGGCGCGTGCGCTCGTCGAGCAGGCCCAAGAGCGGGTCCTTCTCTTCGCTCGGTGCGCCCTGAATCAGGTCGGCGATGTCATCGGGCGGCAAGAGCCGCACCCAGTAGCGTCGGTCGCTCGGCTTCAGCGCGAGCACCAACTGCGTCAGGTCGGAGTCGGTCAGACCGAACAGCAGCGTCTCGGCCTCTTCGCGCGGCAGCACCCGAAAGCCTTGCACCCGCTCGTCGAGCGAAAGGATCGACCAGATCTCCCGCAAGTCGGCGGCGGTCAGCTCGTCATCGGGAATCGGCCGTTCGGACGCTCGGCGCACCCGGTCTCCCTACAGCCATGCGCGGCCGTTCGCGAGGGCTTTTTTGCGAATCTACGCCGACTACGGCTTCACGCCGAGCGCGGTGGCCAGGATGTACGTGAGCGCGCTGATCAGGGCGGCGCCTGGAACCGTCAAAACCCAAGCCCAAACGATCCGACCGGCGACACCCCAGCGCACGGCGTGCCAGCCGCGTTGGCTACCAGCTCCGACGATCGCGCCGGTAATCGTGTGGGTCGTGGATACGGGAATACCCATCGCAGTGGCCAAAAATAGCGTTGCCGCTCCGCTGGTCTCAGCGCAGAAACCGCCAACCGGAGCCAGCTTGGTGATGCGCATGCCCATCGTTTGCACGATGCGCCAGCCACCCGAAAGGGTGCCCAGGCCCATCGCGGCATGACACGCGAGGATGACCCAGATCGGCACGTGCGGCGATTTACCGGGCTCGACCGTCAACTGGCCGGCAGCGATCAGCGCGGCCGAAATGATGCCGGCCGTCTTTTGCGCATCGTTGCCGCCATGGCCAATCGAGTACAGCGACGCGGACACCAGCTGCAGGCGCCTGAAGCTCTTGTCCACCCCGCTTGGTGAGCGACGCCCGAACACCACCATCACCACGCGCATCAGGATCGCGCCCAGCACCATGCCCACCAGCGGCGAGACGAAGATGAAGATGCCGGCCTTGATGTACAGCTGAGCGTCGAGCGCGCCGAAGCCGCCCTTCACGATCGCCGCCCCGGCCATGCCGCCCAACAGCGCGTGTGAGGAGGACGTGGGGAGCGATAGCCACCACGTCAGCAGATCCCACAAGATCGCCCCGAGCAGCCCCGCACCCACCAGGGTCAGCGTCACCACGTTGGCGTGCACGCCCTTGGCGATATTGCCCGCGACGTGCGACTCGAAGAAGAAAAACGCGATGAAGTTGAAGAACGCCGCCCAGGCCACCGCCAGCCGTGGCGACAGCACGCGCGTCGACACGACGGTGGCGATCGAGTTGGCCGCGTCGTGAAAGCCGTTGATGTAGTCGAACACCAACGCCAGAGCGATGATTGCGATGAGCGCTTCCATCGGACGGACTTACGGTCAGGCGTACTCGAGAACGATGCCTTCGAGGATGTTGGCAACATCCTCACAGCGGTCGGTCGCGGCCTCGAGGTTGTCGATGATGTCGCGCCACTTCATGACTTCGATCGCGTCGTAGCTGCCCTTGAACAGCTGGGCCAGGCCATGGCGGTAGGCGTCGTCGGCTTCATTTTCGAGCCGATTGATCTCGACGCACAGGACCAGCATCTCTTTCGGGCGCTTGACCTGCGGCAGGAGCTTGATTGCTTGATCAACCGCCACCGTCGCCAGCTGCAACGTACCTGCGAGCTTGATCACGAACTCCGGTTGCTCCTTGACCTCGTACAGGGCGAAGCGCTCGGCGGCGGCCTCGATCAGGTCGAGCACGTCATCCAGCGCGCTGATCAGCGAGTGGATGTCGGCGCGATCGATCGGGGTAATCCAAGTCTTGTGGAGCTTGGCGATCGTTTCGTGGGTGATCTTGTCACCCGTGTTCTCGACGTCTTTGATCTTCTGAGCAAGCTCCACAGCGCGCTGGGGATTGCGCGCGAGCTCCGCGATCAGGTTGCCGGCCTCCACAATTTGGGCCGCGTGACGTTCGAACGCCTCGTAAAATGAGCGATCGCTCTTGCTGGATCCAATGCCGAACATGCGTCCTCGAAGCGTCGGGGACCTTATGCAGGCCAGTCGAGCAATGGAACCGTGATCGTCATCAAAAGAGACTGAAAGTCATCAATCCGTCTTTTGACGCGAGCGACAACGAGCCCAAGCCCCTAGCTTTGGGCTTGACTCGTGGATTTAGGCCGGCGGGTTGTTGGACGCCGCACCGGTGTGCCGCACGTCCAGGCCGCGCACCATGAACACGACCAGTTCGCCGATGTTCGTGGCGTGGTCGGCGATGCGCTCGATGTATTTCCCGATCGACAGCATGCGCGTGGAGCGAAATACGACAGTAGGGTCGCTCATCATGTGGGCGACCAGCTCGGGGAACAGCTGTGCGTAGTAGGCGTCGACGACGTTGTCACGCTCTACCACCTGCTCGGCCTTGGTCGCGTCGCCGGCCACGAACGCGTCGAGCGCGTCGTGCAGCATGGCCTGCGCCGCCTCACCGATGCGCGGCAGCGGACCCTGCGTCGGGTAGGTCGGGTCTTCGCACAACTCGGTGACGCGCTCGCACATGTTGACGCACAGGTCGCCGATCCGTTCCAGATCAGTCACCAGCTTCAACGTGGCGGTGATGAATCGCAGGTCGGAGGCGACCGGCTGACGCCGCGCGAGTACCTGCAAACACAGCTCGTCGATCTCGACTTCGAGCGTGTCGATCTGCGAGTCGTTGCGAATCGTCGCCCGGGCAAGATCTGCGTCGCGCTCCGCGAAGCACTTGCGCGAGGCGGTCATCATCTCTTCGACGCGCGCCCCCATCAGCAGCACGCGCTCACGCACCTGCGCCAATTCATTCTCGTACTCCCGGTCAGTGTGCCGGCGATCCACCATGTCAGGCTCCAACATGGCCATCAGCCGAACCGCCCCGTGATGTAATCTTCCGTCTTCTGCTCTTTGGGGCGAGTGAAGATGACCTGGGTGCGATTGTACTCAACCAGCTCCCCCAAGTAAAAGAACGCCGTAAAATTCGCCACCCGCGCGGCTTGCTGCATGTTGTGGGTCACGATCACGATCGTGTAGGTCTCGCGCAGCTCGTGCATCAGCTCTTCGACGCGGGCGGTGGCGATCGGATCGAGAGCCGAGCATGGCTCGTCCATCAGCAGCACTTCGGGCTCGAGCGCCAGCGCCCGGGCGATGCACAGCCGCTGCTGCTGCCCGCCGGATAGGCTCGTGCCAGCCTTGGCCAGGCGATCCTTCACTTCGTCCCAGAGCGCGACCTGGCGCAAGGCCTTTTCGACCTGGCCGTCCGGATCCTTCAGCTTGATGCCGTTGAGGCGCAGCCCGGCCAGCACGTTGTCGCGGATCGACATCGTCGGAAACGGGTTTGGCTTCTGAAACACCATGCCAACCCGGCCGCGGACCCGCACCGGGTCGACGTCGCGGTCGTAAATGTCCTGCTTGTCGAGCCAGACCTTGCCCTTGGTGGTCGCACCCGAGACCACTTCGTGCATGCGGTTGAGGCAGCGCAGGAACGTCGACTTGCCGCAGCCGGAGGGGCCGATGATGGCCGTGACCAGCTTCTCGGCGATTGGCAGGCTGATGCCTTTGATGACTTCCAAATTGCCGAAGCTGGCGTGCAGCTCGTCGGCGCGCATCTTGGGGGTGATCTGGCTGACGCTGACCTCGTCCCAGCGCGGCCGGCTCGCAATTTCAGGGCTAGGCGCCGCCGCAGGCTCCATGGTCTCCAGCTTACCGCCACCATGTGCCTGACGTGTTTCGGCCGGCGCCGGCTGGGCGTCGTCGACCTTTTTGTGCGCGGCTTTCTTGGCGAGGCTTGTCGAAAAGTCCATGGTCATCGGGCCCTCACGCGAGTGCGCACCAGGAAGCGCGCCGTGACGTTCAGAATCAGCACGGTCATCAGCAGCACCAGCGCAGCCGCCCAGGCCTGGCGATGCCAGTCCTCGTACGGTGAAACGGCGTTGGTATAGATATTCACGGGCAACGAAGCTTCCTGCTCCATCACGCCCGTCGACCAGAAACGGTTGTTGAACGCGGTAAACAGCAACGGCGCTGTCTCGCCGGCGACGCGCGCCACCGACAGCATCACGCCGACCGCGATACCGGGCAGCGCCGTGCGCAACATGATGCGCAGCGTCGCGCGCCACTTGGGCACGCCCAGCCCAAGCGCGGCCTCGCGAAGTGATTCGGGCACCAGCTTGAGCAGCTCTTCAGTCGTGCGCGTGACCATCGGCAGCATCAAGATCGCCAGCGCGATACCGCCAGCCAGCGCCGAGAACTGCTTCGTGGTCACTACCACCAGCGAGTAGACGAAGATGCCGACGGTGATCGAAGGCACGCCACTCATCACGTCGGCCGCAAACCGGACGGCTTGGCCGAACTTGGAATCGCCGAACTCCGCCAGGTAAATCCCGGCCAACACCCCAGGCGGAATCCCGAAAAGCCCGGCCAGCCCCACCAGCTTCAGCGTCCCCACCAGCGCGTTGCCCATGCCGCCACCGCTCTCGCCGACCGGCTTCGGCAGCTCGGTGAAAAAATCGAGGTTGATGCCGCCGATGCCGCGGCTAACCACGTAATAGAGCACGCTGGCCAGCGGGATCAGCGCCACGATCGTGCCCACGACACACAGGCCGCGCACGACGCGATCCACCACGTGGCGCCGCACGTAGGTGGAGGCGCCCAGGTTCACAGCCGCCCACCTTCCGGCAGCTTGCCGACGCGCCAAACTAGCAGCCGCGCAAAAATGTTGAGCACGACGGTGACGAAGAACAGCAACAGCCCGACCTCGGCCAACGCCGCCAAGTAAAGCTGGCCAGTGGCTTCGGTGAACTCGTTGGCGATCACGCTGGCCATGGTGTACGACGGCGCAAACAACGAGATCGAGATCTCGGAACGATTGCCGATCAACATCGTGATCGCCATCGTCTCGCCCAGCGCGCGGCCGAGCCCCAAGATGACCGCGCCGACCAGGCCCGACTTGGCGTACGGCAACACCGCGACCCGCACGACCTCCCAGCGCGTCGCGCCGAGGCCAATCGCGCCTTCACGCAGCGCGGCTGGCACTGCACGCAGCACCTCGCGCGACACCGACGAAATCGTCGGGGTTATCATGATCGCCAAGATGATGCCGCCCGCCAGCATCCCGAAGCCCTGGTGGTTGCCCTGGAACAGCGGCAAGAAGCCCAGCGTCCTCGACAGCAGCGGCTCCACCGTCTCGCGCAGCCAAGGCGCGAGCGCGAAAATGCCCCACAAGCCGTAAACCACGCTGGGAACGGCTGCGAGTAGCTCGACCAAGAAGCCCATCGGCGTGCGCAACTTGGGGTGCGCCAGCTCCGACAGATAGATGGCGATGCCGAGCGAGATCGGCACCGAGATGCACAGCGCCAAAATCGACGACACCACCGTGCCGAAGATGAACGGCAAGGCACCGTAGTGATCACGGACCGGATCCCAATCCTTGCCCGTGATGAAGCCGAGCCCAAACTGAACCAGGCTCAGCTTGGACGCGATGCCCATCTCGATCGCCATCCAGACGAGCAGCACGATCACGGAGCCCGCGAAGAGCGCCGTGATCCGCCGGAACGCCAAGTCTCCGAAATTCGCCTCGCGGCCGAACGCCAAACGCAGCCTCGACCGCGGGCGCACAAGCGAAACGTCGGAGTGAATCGTCATCAGGGCTTAGAGCAACTTTTTGCCGCCGGCCGAAAGCTCTTTCAGCCGAGCTTCCACGAGCGTCACGACCTTCGCCGGCAATGGCGCGTAGTCGAGCGACTCCGCGAACTTCTGGCCGTCGTGGAGCGCCCACCACAAGTACTTGGCGATCGCTTCGCCTTTCGCGCCATCCTTGGCGTCGGCATACACCAACATGTAGGTATAACCGGAGATCGGGTACGCCGCTTCGGCGGGCGCGTTGACGAGCGAGACGTAAAGCTCGGCCGGCATCTCGACGCCCTCAGCAGCCGCGGACATGGCCGGCGTGCTGGGCGCCACGAATTTGCCGGCTTTGTTCTTGAGCTCGGCCATCGGCAGCTTGTTCTGCGTCGCGTAAGCGCGCTCGATGTAGCCGATCGTGTACGGCGTAGTCTTGACCTGACCGGTCACGCCCTCGTTGCCCTTCGCGCCGAGCCCGGTCGGCCACTTCACGCTCTTGCCGGCGCCGACTTTCTCTTTCCACTCGGGGCTAACCGACGATAGGTAGTCGGTGTAGACGTTGGTCGTGCCGCTGCCGTCAGTGCGATAGACGACAGAGATTTCCTTGGCCGGCAGCTTGGCGGCCTTGTTGTCAGCGGCGATCTTCGGATCGTTCCACTTCTTGATGTTGCCGAGATAGATGCCGGCTAGCACCTCGGGCGAGATCTTGAGCGCCTCGGTCACCTCGGGAATGTTGTAGGTGAGGACCACAGCGCCAATCGTGGCGGGAATGTGGAAGAGCTTACCGGGAGCCTGCTTGGCTTCGTCTTCCTTCATCGGCGCGTCGGTGGCGCCGAAGTCCACGGTGCCGGCGATGATCTGCCGGATGCCACCGCCCGAACCGATCGACTGATAGTTGATGCGGATGTTCGGGAACTGCTTATTGTACTCGGCAATCCACTTCGAATAGAGCGGGTACGGGAACGTGGCGCCCGCGCCGTTGAGCGTAATCGGACCGGCTTGGCTGGGCACCGGGGCGGGGCTAGCTGCGCCGCCCTTGCTGTCGCCAGCCGGAGCCGGCTTGTTGCAGGCGAACGTGAGACCTGCCGCCAGAACCAACAATTCGCGTCTTCCAAAAAACATCGAGTTTCTCCTAACTGAAGCCGCCCGAGTAGGCGCGGCGGGTCCGAAACAGATTTGTGACGATTCGGTGAACTGCTTCAGGGCGCACGCCGGCCCTCGCGCAGAAGCTCAAGATTTCAAGCGTTTAGGTGCGGCGAGACTCGGCCGAGCGGCCGGGCCTCGCCCTCCCTTCCGTGACGTTGTGTAGCTTCTGGCGGCGCTCAGAACGCGACTTGAGCTGCGAGGATCAGGTCGAAGGTGGTTTTGGACACCTTCTGCTCGGGATCGAAGAAGCTGCCGAACAGCTGCAGCTTCGCGTCGTTCTGCTTCAAGTAGTAGTTCGCGCCGAACTCGTAGGCCGTGACTTCATCGTTCTTGTCGAGCGCGACCGCGCCGTGCTCGTCGTTGCCGACCCAAGGATCGACCGAGCCGATGCGGACGACGGGCTGCAGCTTGTCGAACAAGGTGTAGCCGGCCAAAACGTAGAAGCCCTGCCCCTCTTGCATGCTCTGACCCAGCGCCGTGCGGTCCCAACCGCGGATGGCTTCAGCTTGCAGCAAGAAGCCGCTCTTCTCGACCTTGATGTCGCCTTCGATGCGACGCTTGGTCCCGACCAGCTGGTTGTCGCCCACGCTGGTGTAGCCGACGACGCCGAGCGTGACGTCCTTGATCGGATACGCTTCGAGGCGAAGCGTGAGGTCTTTCTGGTCGTTGCTGTCGAGGTTGTTCTGGCCTTGGCCATTGTAGACGCCGAGTAAGTAGCTGAAAGAATCGAACTTCTTTTCGATCTTGAAGCCCAAGTCGCGCTTGTCGCCGAACATGCGTGAGACCAGCGCGCGCTCGGGGAGGATCAACTTCGAGGCGCCGTTGAAGCCCTCGTAGCTGACCGGGATCTTGAATTGGCCGATCGAGAAATCGGCGTAGTCGGTGATGTAAGTGAGCTGCACATCCTGCAAAATCGACGTGCTGGCGCCGGTCAGGATCGTCGACCCGCCGAGCGCGCCGGCCGGGGCAACGGTGTTGGTGGTGGTCGACGTAGGCATGCCGTTGGCGTCGACGCCGGTCGTGGTCACTGGCGTGGACTTGAAGTCCAGCAAGCGCGCCGGGTCGAACATCACCATGTAGCTGACGGTCTTGGGGATGATCTCGCCCTTGACCTTGATCTCGGCGCGGCGGATGCGGAACGAGCTAGCCCAAGCGTTATCGTCCGCGGAGTTCTTGCTGTTCTCCACGCGGGCATTGCCGAGATGCTCGGCGACTGCCCACACTTGCAGGTTGGCGCTAGGCTGGAAGAAGCCGGTCTTCGCGACTGTGAGCTTATCCGGGTTGGCGGGCTTCTCATCCTTGGCCGGTTCCGCGGCGAGCGGTGCAGCCGGAGCCGGTGCGATCTCAGCAGGCGGCGCCGGCGGGTTGGCCGGAGCCGGTGGCAGGTCGGCAGCGGGTGGCGCAGCAGCGAGCGGAGCGACAGGAGCTGGCTCCGCCGCTGGCGCTTGCGCGAGAGCCGACGCTGGAATCAGGAGGATTGAAAGAGCAGAGAGCACAGTGGTTTTCATCAGTTCGTCCTTGTGGCGCCACAAAACCCGCCCAGTGTGACGTTCTGAAGGCGCTCGGGTGAACTTGCCGAAACCCACTGTCACATCAGCCGCAGGGCCTGGAGAGACCTTGTGCGCCTTGTAACACGCTCGCCAAAACGTGCTGAAACAGTCTGATTACTGCGAGTTCCATTAGTCGCAGGTGACGATCGGCGTCGGCTGTGAGCCCAAACTGCAGACGCATAGAGTGAATGAGGGCGTGTCGCTGAATTCGTTGGCTCTCGCGTGCCTGCGCCCGTGACCGCGACGCCAGTCCGTACGGCTCGTCTTTGAGCCTTTCTTGGTGTGTAGGCCTTGTCTGCGCGCCCAGCTGGGCGCGGCGCGCGCGGGCCAGTGGCCCGCGCCAGGAACCACGGCCTATCCAGGAGAACTTTCCCGAAACCGCAGGCATTTTCGCCACGGCCACCGGCACGTTTGCGGGGATCCAGAATTCAGGGGCACGCGCTGATTTACGCTACGCTGCCCGACACACGGCCCTGGGCAATCATTACTCCACAAGTCGTTGAGGAGTGACGATTGCGCAACGCCCACTTTCCGCCATGACACGAGTCGAGACTCACCGTACGGAAGTCGGCGGCACCGATTCAACTTGCTACTCAGGAGATGAGTGAATGATCGCGGAAATGCGAACCTCAAGATTGCTGTTGCCGATGTTGGGCTTGATCACGTTGTTGGCGGGCTGCTCGAAGTCGGAGCCCACTCCCGCCAAAGCCGGGTCGGAGCCCGCTGCGAAGAATGAGCCCGCGGGAACGATCACGCTGCAGGGCTCGGGCGCCAGCTTCCCGGCTCCGCTCTACTCGCGTTGGTTCAAAGACTTCAGCGACAAAAACTCGGGAATCCGCGTGAACTACCAAGCGACTGGTAGCGGCGCAGGCGTCAAAGCCTTCATGGCGGGGCAAACCGATTTCGGTGCCAGTGACGCGGCCATGACCGACGCCGAGATCAAGGAAGCCAAAGACAATGTGCTGCTGTTCCCGGTGACCGCTGGGTCGATCGTCTTGGCGTACAACCTCGAGGGCGTGACCGACCTGAAGCTGACTCGCGAAACCTACGCGGGCATCTTCCTGGGTCAGATCAAGACCTGGAACGATCCGAAGATCGCGGCCGCCAATCCAGGCGTCAAGCTACCGGCCAAGAACATCACGCCAGTGCATCGCTCCGACGGCAGCGGCACGACCTTCGTCTTCACGCAGCACTTGTCGGCCATCAGTGAGAAGTGGAAGAGCGGCCCCGGCACCGGCACTTCGGTCGAGTGGACGGGCGGCGTCGCCGGCAAGAAGAACGACGGCGTGACCGCACTGATTAGCCAAACGCCGGGGGCGATTGGCTACATCGAGTACGGCTTTGCGATCAGCAGCAAACAACCAATGGCATCGCTTCAGAACAAGGCCGGTAAGTTCGTCGCACCGACCTTGGCCTCGGCCACCTCGGCTTTGAAGGGTGTGGAGCTGCCGCCCGACATGCGCGCCTGGGTAACTGACCCCGCCGGCGACGACGTCTACCCGATCGTCACGTACACCTGGCTCTTGACCAAGAAGAAGTACGACGACGCCGGTAAGGCCGCCGCCATCAAGCAGGTCCTCAAATGGTGTTTGAGCGACGGTCAAAAGCTATCCGAAAGCCTCCAATACGTAGCGCTGCCGGACCCGATCTCGGAGCGGGTCCGCAAAGCGGTCGACCTGATTCAGTGATGCCATGACCGACCGCGCACGCGAAGCAAGCCCACGGCACGACTTGTCGGCCGCGTTCCGGTCACCAATCGCGCGGCCACCGACGAGCTTTCAAAGCTGGTCGGACCGCGTGTTCCGGGTGGTTGCGCAGAGCTTCGGAGTCGCGGTCGTGCTGCTCCTGACCAGCATCGTCGTGCAGGTTTTGCGCCACGCAGCGCCGGCCATGGCGCGGCACGGCCTCGGCTTCCTCACACGTACGCACTGGGACACCAACCACGACAACTACGGCGTTCTGCCGCAAATCATCGGCACGCTCTACACGTCAGTGCTCGCGCTCGCGCTCGGCGGCGTACTGGGCATCGCCGTGGCCCTGGTGACCAGCCAAGGGTTCATCGGCAAACGCTGGGAGGTAACGATGAAAAACGTCATCGAGCTCTTGGCGGCGATCCCGAGCGTTGTCTACGGCTTGTGGGGCATCTTCGTGCTGATCCCGGCGGTGCGCGGGCCCGCGGCATGGCTGCACGAGCATTTCGGTTCGTTCCCGCTTTTCTCGACCGAGCTGTCGGGGCCAGGGATATTCCCTGCCGCGCTGGTGCTGGCGATCATGATTCTTCCGACCATCACCGCGGTCTCGCGCGAAGCGCTGGCAGCCGTGCCGAAGCGCCTGCCCGCAGCCGCCTACGGCCTCGGCGCGACGCGTTGGGAAGTCATCTTCCGCGTGGTCTTGCCGACCGCTTCGGGCGGCATCTTTGGCGCGTTGGTTTTGGGCTTCGGCCGCGCGTTGGGCGAGACAATGGCGCTCGCAATGTTGGTCGGCAACGCCAACGCGTTCGGCTGGTCGCTGTTCTCGCCAGGCAGCACCCTGGCGGCCCTGCTCGCCAATCACTTTCCTGAGGCGGGCAAAGTCGAGGTGGGCGCGCTGATGTACGCGGCGGTAGTGCTGCTACTGATCACACTCGGCGTGAACGCTATCGGCTCGCTGATCATGCTGCGCACCACGCGTGCGTTGAAGGGCTTACACTGATGGCTCAATCCGGCGTAGACCACGCGCTCGGTGCGCCTCCGCAGCATCTCTTTCGATCGTTGCGTAATCGGCGCACCGCGCTGAACGCGGTGCTGACAATCACCGCCTTTGCACTGAGCGCGCTGGCCATGCTGCCGCTGTTCTCCGTGTTGTACATGCTGATCGTGCGGGGCGCGCCGCTGCTCAGCGCCGACTTGTTTACCCAACTAACGCCCGGTGCCGGCTCAGTCGGTGGCGGGATCGGCAATGCAATCCTCGGCACCCTCGTGGTCGTCGTCGTGGCGACATTGTTCAGTCTACCGCTGGGCTTCATGGCGGCCGTGTACCTCGCGGAATACGGCGGGGATGCCAAGCTGGCGATCACCGTGCGCTTTGCCGGCAAGGTTTTAACCGGCATGCCGTCAATCTTGGCAGGCGTCTTCGCGTACGCCTTGGTTGTTGCCACGACGGGCCGTTTCAGCGCACTGGCCGGCGGGATCGCAACCGGCATTCTGATGGTGCCGGTTGTCATGCTCACGGCCGAGCAAGCCCTACTGATGGTGCCGTCGAAGATGAAGTTGGCAGCGCTCGCGATGGGCGCCAACCGCAGCCAAACCGTCATTCAGATCGTGATTCGCACAGCGATGCCGGGCATCTTGACCGGCGTGATGTTGGCGCTAGCGCGCGCCATGGGCGAGACGGCGCCGCTGCTTTTTACCGCGCTTTTCAGCGACTATTGGTTCGAGGGCAAACTGCTCGAGCCGATCGCCTCGCTGGCCGTGCTTATTTACAATTTCTCCGGCAGCCCTTTCCCGAACCAAGCGAACCTGGCTTGGGCCGGCTCCCTGGTGCTGGTGGTCTCAGTGCTGGTGGTAAACGTCATTGCCCAGCTAGTGACGCGTCGGCAAGAAGAGCAATGAAGCGAGGATCCATTGAACACCGAAGCCGTTGCAGACAAAGATGACCAAGGGACGGACCAAGAAGCCGGCACGGTGCCCGATTCGCAACCCAAAGAGGCAACGACCGCCCCCGCGTTACGCGACGTCATCGATTGCAAGGTGAATAAGCTGTACTACGGCAGCTTCCTTGCGGTTCGCGACACTCACGTCGCGATCAAGAACAACGAGATCACCGCGTTCATCGGCCCCTCCGGCTGCGGCAAGAGCACCGTTCTGCGTTGCCTCAATCGCATGAACGACTTCGTGCCGAGCTTCCACTTCGAAGGCTCGGTGCACTACCAGAGTCAGGACATCTACGCGGCTAATGTCGACCCCGTGGCCGTGCGTCGCTCGATCGGCATGGTGTTCCAGCAGCCAAATCCGTTCGCGATGAGCATCTCCAAGAACGTCGCGTTCGGCTTGAGGCTCAATGACTACAAGGGCGACTACGCCGAGCGCATCGAGCAAGCCTTGCGTGGCGCCGCGCTTTGGGACGAGGTCAAGGACAAGCTGAACAACAGCGGGCTCAGCCTATCGGGTGGCCAGCAACAGCGTCTGTGCATCGCGCGCGCGATCGCGGTCGAGCCGGAGTTGCTGCTCATGGACGAGCCGTGCTCCGCGCTCGATCCGATCGCCAGTCGGCGCATCGAAGAACTGATGTTGGAGCTGAAGCAGAAGTACACGATCGCGATCGTGACTCATAACCTGCAGCAGGCGCAGCGCGTGGCCGACCGCACTGCCTTCATGTACGTAGATACCAGCGCCGGCGGTCGCACCGGCTACTTGATCGAGTATCGGAAGAGTGCCGAGCTGTTCTCCGACCCGCAGGAGCAGCGCACCAAAGAGTACCTTCGCGGCGAATTCAGCTGAGCGCCCCGTCGGGTCTTGGCTGAGCGTGAGATCGAGCCATCAATCGAACACGAATTCCTCGAACAATAGCCGCCGCTTCAAATCCAGTAGTCGCGCTATGTCTTGGCTGAACAGCTCGGGCTGTTTGGCGTACACGAGCTGTCGACTGCGCTGAACCAAGTTCACGAGCAGGTTGGTCAACTCTTCCCGCGACACCCGACCCTGGCTCAACCGCTCGACGTCACCGAACGGCCAGGCTTCGGCCAATCCCACACGCAGCCGTGCTTCGCTTTCGATCAGCTCTTCCCACGGCACGTTGCGGCCGCGATCGCTGAGCGGGGCGCTGAACAGCAGCAAAATCAGCGATACCGCCAAGAACATGAAATCTGTCATCTTGTCCTTGGGCGAGTGGGTCTTGCTGTAAGAGTCGAGATCGATCCCCTTGAGCTGACCGCGACGGCTCATCATGAGATTGCCGTTCTTGAGGTCGTTGTTGGCAAAGCCGACCTGGTGCACCTCTTCCAGCCACAAGAGCACGCTAGTCAGCAGGTCGAGCACCATTGCCGGCGATAGAGCCTGAGTGAACGGCGAGGCCAGGCGCTGACGACGCCACAGCTCGCTGCCCCGCGAATCGAAAGCGCGTTCGAACTCGAGCCGCGCCTCCGTCTCGGACCCGCGAGCACCCGGCGGACGGCTGACGCTGGCATGCTCGCGTCCGGTGACTCCGACCAGGTTGTCGAGTGTGTCACCGTCGATCAGCTGCAGCACGTGGTAGGTGTAGCGAACGCCGGACAACTTTCCGGTATCGTAGATTCGGATCACGTGCGGCGAGGAGGCGAGCGCGCGGCCCACGCGCATGGCGTCCTCCGCTTCCAAAATGGCCTTTTTCTTCTTGCCCACGATGCGATCGACCTTGAGCGCGACGCGCTCTGGGAACGCTCGGTTGTTGTCGTTCAGTGCCTCGTAAACCCTGCCAAACTCGCCCATCCCAAGTTGCCTGAGCAGCGTGAAGCCAAGGTCCGCAAATTTCCCGGCCACCGCTTTCCAGGCCTCGAAGTCTTCCGCGTCGAGGATACCGTAGCTGCCGAGCTCTGGCGCCGGTGTCCGCACCTGCTTCCCCTGCCTGGTGTGCATCATGGCCTTCATTGCCGGCAACACGCCCGGCATCGCGCCCGCTAGGCTCAAGCGCAGGTACAGCGGGTCCAGGTAGTCGCGAGCGACGATGCGCGCGTCTTCTTCGTAGCGAGAGTAGGGCGCCGGACGCAGCATGAAGCCGAGCTTGAACAACGATCGAAAGTAGTCGTGCTCATCCGGAAGGTCGCCGACAGGGATGCCGCTGGATTGACTGGCCGACGTGGCAAAAGCGCTGCCGACTTCCGTCGGCCAGAGTTGCCCGCGCTTTTGGTCTGCGTAGAGCACGTTAATCGCGATGTACGTCAGCCGGGAGTGCAGATCGATCTTGGTCACGAACATGTCGCGCGGCGCGGGCGGGTACGCCAGACTATTCATCACGCGCGCCACGAGCGCCCAAATGATCCCGAGTTTGTCCCCGTTCGATCGGGAACGCGCCTGATCGTAACCATCCCAAGCTGCTCGCGCCGACGCCAGCGACAGCACCACCCTTACTTCCCCACTCTTGCCATCATGACTGCGCGTTTCGCGCGTGCCGTCGCTCGGAACCGTTGAGCTCAAGAGCAGCGTGAGGCGAGAGCGTTGGTTAGCCTCGTTCTCGAAGATTAGCTTACGAAATACCTTGAGGACGTGGGGCTTCTCAGCCAGGCGTTGCGCCAGCTCTCGAAAGCCAAAGTTCAGCAGCTCGGCGAGCCAGCGCGAGGCCTCGGTCTCGGCTTCGAACACCAATAGGCCGAGCGACGCCTCGAGGTGGATTGCGATCCGGACATCGCGCTCGAAGCGGGTGCTTTCTTGCGCGCTCAGGTAACGGACCCACTCGGTCGGATCGGCGCTGAACAGCGTCGACGAAAGCTCGGTACGAATGCTGAGAGCGGGCGCTTCTTCGGTGGCGCCTGGCGGCGGCACCGTCGAGCGCCAAAACCATGACTCGATAGCCGAGCGCAGCGCCCGGCGGGCTGCCTTTCCGTCACTGCCCATACTGCCCGGGATCCTACCACCGCCGGCCCGCGATCGCCCTGGTCGGGCTACCGCCCGCCCATGCCAGTCGTCGAAATGCCTTGGATGAACGTCTTCTGGGCGAAGAAGAACAGCACGATGATCGGCAGCACGAGCAGGGCCGAAGCGCCCATCAGCAGGTGGTGCTCCGCGCCGCCGTTCTGCGATTGATACTGCTGCAGACCGAGGCCCATGGTGTACGTCTCCGGCTCAGTCAAGAAGATCAGCGGGCCCAAAAAGTCGTTCCACACGAACAGGAAGTGGAACAGGGCCACGACCGAGAGCGCGGGGCGGGCGAGCGGCAAGATCACGCGCCAGAAGATCGTGAACTCGCTGCAGCCGTCGATGCGCGCGGCTTCCGACAGCTCGGTCGGAATGGTCAGGAAGAATTGGCGCAACAGGAAGATGTTGAAGGCGCCGCCGAAGAACGCCGGAATCCACAGCGGTTGGAGCGTGCCCAACCAGCCGAGCGCGCGAAACACCGAGTAGAGCGGAATCATCAGCACCGGGAACGGCACCATCATCGTCGACAACGTGACTGTGAACAGCGCTTCGCGGCCCTTCCATTGGATGCGCGACAAGCCATACGCGACCAGAGCGCTGGAGATGACCGTGCCCGTGGTGCCCAACAGGGCGACGAGCAACGTATTCGAAAGATACGTGAGGAACGTGATCGTGCGGTTCTTCGTGCCCTTTTCGGTCCACGGATACACCGAGAGCGCGAGCAGCTCCGAGAGCGGGCGCGCCTTGTCTTTCTCGCCCGCGGTCAACGCCTTGATGGCTTCGGCGTAGTTGCCCCACACCGGCTTGACTTCAGACTGAATGTCGCTCGGGTGCAGGTAGAAGGTGCGCGCCTCCTTCTTGCTGTACTTGCTGAGCAGCCACTCTTTGACGATCACGTCGCTGGTGGCCAGCGTCTTGACCAGATCGGCAGGGAAGACCTGATCTTCGAAATGTTCGGCGACGCGCACCTGCTGGGTGACTTTGCCGTCCACGAACTGCTTGGGGTCGACCAACGTCTGCCGGCCGTCGTTCGGGCCGCCGTGCGGCACCACGACCAGTTTCTCTAGGCCCAGCACCTGCGGCGGAGTGACGGTGATGCGCTCGGCGCCTTGCGTGATGTAGTACTGGTGCGGAAACAGCTGCGGCGGGACGCGGCCGACCTGCTCGCGCGGCTGAAGCGAAGTCGCGAACAGCCAGATCATCGGACCAAGGAAAAGCGCGGCAAAGAACGCCAGCGGCAGGTGGATGAACGGCGTGGTGCGCTGAAGCGGATTAGGACTTGCCATCGGTGGTGCTCAGCGGTGCTCAGCGATCGTAAGTGACCCAGCGCTTGGACAGCCGAGTGGCGGCGAAAGTGAGCGCCAGAATGATGATGAACAGCACCCAGGCCATCGCGCTGGCGTAGCCCATGCGCATGTCCAAAAAGCCCGTGCTGTACAGCTGCAGCACGTAAAACAGCGTCGATTGCTCGGGCGCGCCCGGCGCGGTGGTGCCGGTCATGATCAGCGACTGAGCGAAAGCCTGAAAGCCGCCGATGATACCCATCAAGACGTTAAAGTAGATGACCGGGGAGATCATCGGAATCGTCACGTTGGTCAGCCGCTGCATCCAATTGGCCCCGTCGATGATCGAGGCCTCGTACAGCGACATCGGCACGTCCTGCAGACCCGCCAAGAAGATCACCATCGAGTTGCCCATGCCCCACACGGCCATGAAGATCAGCGCGATCTTGGCCCAAGCCGGATCGGACAGCCAAGCCGGACCAGTAATGCCGATCTGCGCCAAGAGCGTGTTGATGATGCCGCCCTGCCCCGCGTACATGATGAACCACAGCAGGCTGCCGGCCACCAGCGGCATCAACGACGGCAAGAAGAACACCGTGCGATAGAACGCCAGGCCCTTGACCTTCGAGTTGAGCAAGATGGCGAGCAGCAGCGCCATGCAGGTGCCGAGCCCCACCGAGCCGAGCGCGAAAAACGTGGTGTTCCACAAGCTCTTCCAAAACAGCTTGTCGTGGAAGAGCTCGATGTAGTTGTCGAAGCCAACGAACACCGGCGGTAGCAGCACCGAGTAGTCGCACATCGAGTAGTACAAGGCTGCCAGCAGCGGATACATTAAGAACAGTGACAGGCCGACCAGCCACGGCGAGCTGAACGCCAAGCCGGCCAGCAGCTTGCGACGCTCCAGCGCGGTCATCGCTGCCTCCGCTGGAAGATCGCCTGATCACGATCGAACGAGACCTGCAGCCGATTCTGAACTTGGGTGAGCGCTTCAACCGGGGTGAGGCTCAGGTTCGCGATCTTGTCAGCGGCAGCCGTCATTTCGCGTCCGTACTCGTTCCACACGCCGGTCTTGGGCGCCGACCAAGCGTTGGGGCTCGCGCCGAGCTCACGGAACAGTCGAATGTAAGGGTTGGGGCTCCTGGCGTAGAACTCTTCACTGACTTTGGCGAGCGGCGTGTGCTTGCGTTGCCCCAGGCACAGCTCTTCCATGACGTCTTGGCGTTGCGTGTACTTGATGAACGTCCACGCTTCGTCCGGGTGCTTGGAGCCAGCGGGGATGACCAGCGCGTCGACCTCGGCGTTAGCGGTGCCACGGCGCTCGGGGTGCGCGGCGGGCGGCGGAAACGGCGCGGCGCCCCATTGCATGCCGTCGGCGAACTTCTTGATGAAGTTGTACATCCACACGCCCTGAATCTCCATCGCGAGCCGGCCCGACAGAAACGGGTTCTGCGCGCTGGCGAAGCTACCGAAGCCGGAGCGAAAGCGCTGCACGGAATCGACGCCCAGCTTCTTGGAGTACGACGCCACCCACTCGTACGCCTGCAGGTTCTCGGGCGAGAGCGCCGCTACCTTCTTGCCGTCGAGCAGCTTGCCACCGAACTCGAACCCCCAACCGTACGACCACCACGTCGGTTCCATTGGCAGGAACCCGACCTGCAGCAGCCGCTTTTGTGAGGCCGGAACGTTCGGCAGGTAGCCGACGCGGATTGCCTTTTCGCCACCGGGAAGCGTCACTTCCCACTTGGTGAGCTTCTCGGCCATCTCGTCGAGCTGCTCGAGCGTCTCGGGCGGCTTTTCGGGGTCGAGCCCGGCTTCGCGGAACAGGCGCTTGTTCCAATGTAGACCGACCGAGGCCGGCGTCGTGGGTAGGCCCCAGAGCTTGCCGCGGTGCACCGCGAGATCGTAGTAGCGGCCGACGTACTGCGCGCGCTCGACGCCGTCGTGGCTGGCGCGCTCGGTCAGGTCGGTCAGGGCGCCTTTGTCGGCGTAGCCGGCGGTCATGTAGCTATAGATGCCGGCCACGTCGGGCGGGTTGCCGCCGGCGCAGGCGATCAGCAGCTTCTGCTCGATGCTCGAGATGGTGACCACCTCGACCTCGATCGGTCGGTAGCCCGGATCGGCCTTGGCGTGCTCGCGCTCCTTCGCATTGAAGGAGTCGACCACGCGGCCCATCGCTTCACCCTCGAAATCAGTCCACTTTTCCCAGTACAGGACGTGCCGAACGCCGGTGGATTTGTCGCTTTGACTGTCACCGCACGCGCTACTGAGCAGAGCGAACGCGCAAAGAGCCGACGCCAGACGCATTGGTTTGTGTTTCCACTCTGTCACTTTTCACCGGGGTCGTGAAGTCAATCAACATCTTTTCCGCTCGGTCCTCGTTCGATCCTCGTTCGATCCTCGTTCGGTCTTCGTTCGGTCTTCGTAGCGATCGGGGCCCCAACCCCGATCGCGGTGTGCTGGGAGCTCGTGGCGGGCAGAGTTAAAGGACGTCTTTAACCATCTCGGTCTGGGTTCAAGAGCGATCGCAATTCGACCACGGCTTGGAGCGAGACTGATCACGCTCGCGTCGCGCGCGCCACCTCCCTTGTAGCTGGACACCAATGTCCAACCGATCAGTGCAAGCACGAGGACCGACGGCCGCGGGCGTCAAGGCTCGCGCGGGCCATTTCTGGAACCGTTCCCGGTCAAAATCTGCTGTGAAGGGGACCGGTCCCACAAAACTTTCCTAAAAATCAGACATCGAGTTGTGATGTTGTGGCTGACGCGACCTGGTCAGTCGTTGGGGCTGGTGGTACCGATCTTACATGTCGCAAGCGGTGCCTACGTGGGATCTACGTTTGTCGCACGCCCCCGAACTCCTGAGCATGGCAACTGCGCGTCACGGCAGCGAACGCAGCTCGGAGCAATACCAACTCCACAGTTGGTGCATCCACTTTTACAAATACGAGGCGACGCTGATCATCGGCGGCAGCAAGCTCGAGATCACGCCTGGCTCGGTCGGCATCATCCCGCCCGGGGTGAGTCACGAGTATCACTACCGCGGACGCTCCGAGCATCTGTTCGCGCACTTCAACTTGCGCGAGCCGGGCGGTGACCCGATGCCGATCGCGGCGCTGCAAGATCTGGGGACCGAATTTACGCCGCTGTGCGAACGCTTCGAGCACGCGATTCACGTATTCCGTACGCGCCCAGCACAAGCCGAAGCGCGCGTGTGGGACGTATTGTGGGAACTGTCAGAGCGCACGACTCGCAGTCAACAGCGTCAGACGCGGCGTCACGTGGCGCTTGAGCGCGCGTGTCGCGTGATTCAGGCGCGCATTTCCGAGCCGCTGTCGCTGACCGACTTGGCCACGCCAGCCGGTGTCTCACCGGCGCACTTGACGCGGTTGTTCCGCGCCGAGATGGGGCTGACCGCGACCGATTACCTGCGGCGTTGTCGGCTCGAGCGCGCGTTGCACCTGTTGACCCGCTCTGAAGTGCCGATCAAAGAGGTCGCGTGCGAGGTTGGAATCCCCGACCTGCACGCGTTCAACAAGGCGATTCGGCGTGGCTACAGCCTGTCGCCGCGCGAGCTGCGCGCCCGCGGTGCCGCACCGAACGGGCTGACGTTGCGAACCGAAGCACCGGCACCGCTCGTCGCGAGCGAACCGCTCGTCGTTCAGTCCGCCTAGAGCACGAGAATCGAAACAACAGGAAGGCGGGAAGGCGGGAAGATTTCTGTTGTTCGAACAGGCGCCTGAGGCCCAATCGCGATCCCCCGGCGTCCAGTTGCCAGTACCACCCACCCTAAATCTCGGCCTTCCCGTCTTCCCGCCTTCCTGTTGTCCCC
>JBBSAB010000053.1:0-51749 GCA_038252755.1 Polyangiales bacterium
AAATACTCCGGCGGTCCTCCCGGCTCCATAACCATCGCTCGTGGCTTCGAAAAGCTTTTGGCAAGCGTCGAAGCCGTCTTGGCTGTGGAAAACAGCTCCAGGATGCGATGAATGCTCAGAGGAAGGCGGGAAGGCGGGAAGGTTTCTGTTGTTCGAACAGGCGCCCGAGGCCCAATCGCGATCCCCCAGCGTCCAGCTGCCAGTACCACCCACCCTAAATCTGGGCCTTCCCGTCTTCCCGCCTTCCTGTTGTCCCCGCTCGCTCGGGCAAGATGCGATGAGGCATCAGGCGCAGGCAGGGTCCACCCCAATTCAATTGCTGGTTGTCACGAGCACGTCGCCGGGCGCGATTTTACCGCGCTCGGTGTAGACGATGATGCGGGCGCCGGGGGCGATTTGGTCGGTGCGGCCGCGGCGGTTGACGCGCTCCATTTGGCCGACGGTCATGCCGTAGCGCTTGCCGATGCTGGTCAGGTTGTCGCCGTCGTGAGCGCCGATCACCAGGCGCTTTTTGCCGTTTTGGCCCTCGAAATAGTCGCAAAATTCGGGGCTGCCGGCGATCAGGATTTTGGCGTGCGCTTCGGGCACGTGCAGCACCTTCGAGAGATCCGCGTTCTTGGCGACGAAGACTTGCAGGCTCATGCCTGGCTCGAGCCGCGCCTGCACGTCGAGCGTGTTCCAATCCGCCAGCTCCTGCGGCGTGACGCGAAACGCCGTCGCGACGCCGATCGCGGTGTCGCCCGTGACGACGCGGTAAAACACGCGTTTGCGATCCGGGTATTCGACGTTGCGGCTCGGCACGACGACTAGCTCGGCGACGGTCGTCGGATCGGGGTCGACGACGCGTGCCACGCGCGGCACCAACAGCACCGTACCGGGACTCAAGACTTCGTCGGCGGCGACACGGTTCTTCTCGCGCAGCTCGCGCTCGCTGGTGCCGTAGGCGCGCGCGATGCGCTCCACGGTTTCGCCCGTCTTCACCACGTACGGCTGGAGGCCATCGTCGGCGCTGGCGCGCGTCGGCGTCCATTTGGCGCCGCTGCCTTCCGGCACGCGAACGCGGTACGAGCCGCGTGCGGCTCCGGGCGCCGAAGGTGGCGTGCGGCCTGCCAAAAATTGCGGATTTAGGGCCTCCAAGCTGTCGGCGCTGGTGCCGACGGCGCGCGCGATTTCGGCCAGCTGCACTGACGGACCAACGACTACCAGGTCGAAGCGCTCGGGCGGATCATCCACGACGCCGTCGAGCCCGAAGGCGCGGCGGTTGTTCATTACCACCGCGGTGGCCAGAATTTTGGGGACGTAAAGCGTGGTTTCCCACGGAATGCCGGCTTCGTAGCGCGCCAGCTCCCAGAAGTTGTTGGTGTTGAACTTGCGCACCGAGCGCGAGAGGCCGCCGTAGCCCATGTTGTAGGCCGCCATCGACAGCTCCCAGCTGCCGAAGCGTCGGTACAGATCGGCTAGGTAACGCACGGCGGCTTGGGTGGAGCGCTCCGGATCGAGCCGCTCGTCGACCCAGCGATCGACGGTCAGGCCGTAGCTGCGCGCCGCGTCGGGCATGAACTGCCAGAGCCCGGCGGCGCCGACCGGTGAAGCGATCGTCGGATTGTGGCTGCTCTCGATCAGGCTGAGCCAAACCAAGTCTGTGGGCAGACCGGCGCGCGTCAGCTCAGTCTTGATCGCCGGCGCGTAACGCCCGGATTTTTTCGCCCAGATCCGCGCGATTGAGCGACCGCCCGGCGTGTCGCGATAAAAGCGCAGGTAGCGGATGACGCGCTCGTCGTAGCGCGTTGGCAAGTCGGGTTGGGTGAGGCTCTTGAGCCAGGTCGCGTCGCTGCTGCTGGTCGTGTCCGCTTCTGTGCCGCTCGTCACGCCGGGTGGCAATCCCGAAGCTACGACCTCGGGACCGCTCACGGTCGGCGTCGCAAAAGCGAAGCCGAGCTCCAAGCCTTCGAGCGGGCGCGGGAACAGCACGCGCTCGGCGTCGCGCAGGCGCTGCAGCTCGGGGTCGTCTTTGCCGCGTTTGATCTGGTCGTCGGTCGGTGCGCCGGCGGTGATGTGTTGGCGCGCGCTTTCGTCGGGCGCCCGTGGGGTCACGCCGGGCGGCAGTGATGCAGCCGGCTTGTTGGGGGGGCGACCCTTTTGGTGGGCGCCGGGCGGCGCGGGGCTGACCGTCTTTTCGGGAGCCGCGGCGGGCGGAGGCTCTTTCGGCTCCCTGGGCGGAGGCGCCACGCTGCGGCTGCCGGCACCCCGGGCCGGATCAGCGGCGGGCTTGGTCGCGGCGGGCTCCGCGGGAGTGGGCTT
The DNA here is from genome assembly GCA_038252755.1 of Polyangiales bacterium. Taxonomy (GTDB): domain Bacteria; phylum Myxococcota_A; class Polyangia; order Polyangiales; family Polyangiaceae; genus PMG-095. The sequence continues at coordinate 2,302 of JBBSAB010000053.1, forward strand.
AGCAGCGGGTGCGGGCGCCGGCGTTAGCTTGGCGGGCGCGGCCGCAACCGATGGAGCGGGTTTGGCTGCCGCGGCCCGAGCAGGCGCAGCCGCCGGTCCGGGTTTGGCGGGCGGCGCGGGCGGCTTTTTCTCCGGTTTCGCCGTTGCCGACTTCTCGGCGGGGGCGGCTGGCAAGCTGCCTGGCTTGGCCTGCGCCACGGCCAAGGCCGGGCTGAAACACAGCCCGAGCCACAGCGGATAGCGCGCCACCAGCGATCGCATCATCGAGGCTTAACGGACCTCGGGCCGCCTGGTCAAATATCGCGGGTTTAGCGTCAGCTTTCGTTCGACGCGGCGCGCACCAGTGGGGCCGGGACGACCGGGCTGCTGGGCAAGTCGTGCTGCATGCGCCGACGCTTCACTTCGAGGTACGAAGCCGAGAACGGGTTGGCCGGTACCAGCACGGGGATGCGCCGCTCCACCTGAACGCCCAGCTTACGTAAGGAGTCGAGCTTGAGCGGGTTGTTGGTGAGCAGATCGATCGATTCGACGCCCAGGTTCCGGAGCATGGCGGCTGCTACGTCGTAGCTGCGCGCGTCGACCGGTAGGTGCAACAGCTCGTTCGCTTCAATCGTGTCGGCGCCTTTGGCTTGCAGCGCGTAGGCGCGTACCTTGTTGGCTAGCCCGATGCCGCGGCCTTCTTGGCGCAAGTAAAGCAGCACACCGACGCCGCGCCGCGCGATCTCGGCCTGAGCGCGCTCGAGCTGTTCACGGCAGTCGCACTTGAGCGAGCCGAACACTTCGCTGGTCAGGCACTCCGAGTGCAGGCGCACCGGGATGCCGCGCTGGCCGCGCACGTCGCCCATGACCAGAGCGCAGTGCTCACGGCTGAGGGCCGGATGCGCCTCGGCATCCTCATAGTTGAAGACGTGGAGGTCGAAGGTGCCGTAACGAGTCGGGATTGGGGCGCGGGCCTGGTGCTCGAGCCTAAAGTCACGCTCGTGTGAACCGAACGGGGACATCGCGGAAACTTCGGACAACATGGGGCGTGGGCCCGCGGGGGTCAAGTTGCGAGCCGCTCCTCTTTCTATGGAGCTGGCCGGCGCGCCGCCGTTCCCGAGCTTCGACAGAGCCGTAAAATAGCCGACTCGAGCACCGCTTGAGGGGGGCGCCGCGTGCCTCCCTTCAGCTCCAAATCGAGACGGGCGAGCAGCTCCGGCCAACGCTCGAGGTCGGCTCGGGGTAGCGCTTTGACCTGCTGGCTGAGCTCGCGCGCCTTGAACGGCGGAGCTCCGGCACGAATCGCCGCTTGGTCCGGCGAGGCTCCACCGCGCATCGCCGAGTCGAAGCGCAGCAGTTGCCGCGTCGACCAAGCCAGCACGCCGAGCAGCCGCAAGCCGCGGTCTTGCGGATCGTAGACGTCGGCCAGCGCGGCCAGCGCGGCGCCGGCGTCACGCCGCCCAACGGCTGCGACCAGCTCCCAAACGCTGGCTGCGCGCAACCGCACGATGCACGTCGCGACGCTGTCTTCGCCGATCTCGTGGCCGTCGCCCACGTACAAGCAAAGCCGTTCGACGGCGTCGGCGACGGGTGAAAGCTCCGGCCCGGTCAGCTCGGCCAGTAGATCCGCGACGCTTTGGTTGATCTTGCAGCCGCGCGCAGCGACGCGCTGTTCGATCCAACGCGGCAGGTCGGCGCGGGCCAGCGGCTCGCACGCTACCAAGAAGCCGTCGGTCTTGGCTTGCGTGTACAGCTTGCGACGCTTGTCGACGCCGGCGCCGAACAGCACGAGCACGGTGCTCGGCGAGGGCGCCTTGGCGTAGTCGAGCAGCTTCTCGAACGGATCCTTGTCCGTTGCTTTGGCTTCGCTCTTGCCGCCGGACTTCGGCTCCCAGCGCTCCAGCCCGCGCAGCAGCACGAAGCGGCGCTTGGCCATCATCGGCAGGGTACGGGCCGTCGACAACACGCGATCGACGTCGGCCTCGCCGGCTTGGTACTGGTCCTCGTTCAGCCCGGCGATGCCGCCCTTCAAAGCGGCTGCCTTGAGCGCCAGCACGACGCCGCTCGCCAGGTACGCTTCCTCGCCGGCGACCAGGTAGAGCGGCCGCAGCTCGCCCTTTTCGGCCTCGGCCAGCGCTTGATCCGGCGTCACCAGGCGTTTGTATCACGGCGGGATTGGAACGTCGCCCGGCGACGTAGTAAAGCGGCGGCGTGTGCTCCCAGCGCGTCTTTGGCGCACGAAGTTTGAGCTCTCGAAAGCCGTCGTTGGTCGCGATCGGCAATTTCGATGGCGTGCACCGTGGCCATCAGGCGGTCGTCGAGCAGGCGTTCGGCCTCGCGCACGAAGCGAGCCTCGTGCCGTTGGTGCTCACCTTCGATCCGCACCCGTCCGTGGTGCTCGGCCGCGGAGCCCTGCCGGCGCTGACCAGCTTGGACCGCAAGCTCGACTTGCTGTGCCGGCAAAGCGCGGAGCTGCAGGTGGTGGTCGAGCCGTTCACGCTCGAGCTCGCCAAGACCGAGCCGGTGGATTTCACCCGCCAGCTGCTGGTCGAGGCGCTCGGCGCGAAGGTCGTGCTGGTCGGCGCGAACTTCCGCTTTGGGCGCGGGCGCGCGGGTGACTTCGCGCTCTTGCAGCGGTTGGGGACCGAGCAAGGGTTTCGGGCGCACGCGACCGCGCTCGAATGCGACGCTGTCGGCCCGGTGTCGAGCACGCGGGTGCGCGCCGCGCTCGAAGCCGGCGACCTTGCCGCAGTCGAAGGGCTGCTCGGGCGGCCGCATGCGTTGACTGGCGTCGTCGTACCGGGGCAGGGGCGCGGGCGCAGCATCGGGGTTCCGACCGCCAACCTGAGCGGTTTCGCTGAAGCTTTGCCGCCGCACGGCGTGTACGCGGTGCTGGTCGATCAGCGTCGCGACGCTGGGTTTACGGCGCTCGCGGCCGGCGTCGCCAACTTCGGTCTGCGGCCGACGCTGGGTGCCGGGCCGAGCTTCGAGGCGCACCTGTTCGATACGTCGCTCGATCTCTACGGGCAGGAGCTGCGCGTGCACCTCTTGGGCCGGCTGCGCGAGGAACGAAAGTTTTCAGGGGTGGACGAGCTGCGTGCGCAAATCGCGCGTGATATCGAGGCGGCCCGAGCGATTACGGCGTCGCGCTTGCCAGATCCCAGCGCCCGTCCGGCGTGGTACTAATCCGCCCGCCTATGGACTTCGACCCCGCCGAGCTCGATACCCTGTCGCGTGAGGATCTGATCCTGCGCGCCCGAGCTCGCGGCGTCGAACGCCCCGAGCAGATGACGCGCGTCGAGCTGCGCGACGAAATCGTGCGCCGCAGCGAGCCCGATCTCGAACGCCAACGTCGCTCGCGCGGCTGGCTCGGTGTGGCGCGCGATCTGCTCGCCAGCGTCGTCGAATCCGGCCTGAACCTCCCTGACGCCGCGGCCGCCATTCGCGGCGACGGCAAAGGCGAGCACGATTTTCAGGGCCCGCCGCCGGTCGCGACCGTCACGCTCGCCGAAATCTACGCCGCGCAAGGTCACTACGAGCAATCGCTGCGCATGCTCGACGAAGTCATCGAGCGCGAGCCCGAGCACGCCACCGCCCGCACGCTGCGCGAGCGCATCGCCGAGGAACGCGATCTTGGCCCCGGCCGCCGCCGCAAAGTCGTCGAAACCAAAGCGGAGTCGATCGTCACGCCGCAACCTCCCGCCGTCGCCTCAGCGCCCGAGCCCTTGCCGGCGAGCGCCCCCTCCGCGCCGCCGACCCCCTCCGCGCCGCCCGCCCCCTCCGCGCCGCCGATCACTTCCGCGCCCGTCACCGCGCCGGATCCTCCACGCGCCGCTCCCGCTCCCGTGCCTTTGCCGCCGCCTCTACCCGAACCCGAACCCGAACCCGAACCCGAACCCGAACCCGAACCCGAACCCGTCGTGGTCGGTGCGCCCGCTCTCCTCGTCCTGCACACTTCCGACCGCGCTTTCGTTTACTGGCGGCTTCCGTCGGTCTCCGATTCGCTGCGTCTACGGGCCGTCACCGTACGTCCTGAGCACCACGGCCCCGCTGTCGAACAGCAGGATCTCCCGCTCTCTCGCGCTATCGGTGGCTTCTGGCTCGCACGCTTCACGCCCGGCAGCGAAGTGCGCGCCGCCGTCGGTGACCTTTCAAGCGACGGCTTCACCCCGGTCGTCGTCGCTCGCGTGTTCGACGTCGAGTCCGCCGTCTCCTTCGACCCTCTCGGCATCGAAGACGACCCCGATCTCGAAGCCGCCGCCCGCATCGCCGCCGGCCTGTAGTCGCCGCCGCTCACCCGTCCGCAGTCGCCGTGGGTCTCCAGGCGACGAGTGTGGGGAGGCCTTGTCTCTCGCTGATGATTCATCGCATCTTGCCCGAGCGAGCGGGGACAACAGGAAGGCGGGAAGACGGGAAGGCCGAGATTTAGGGTGGGTGGTACTGGCAACTGGACGCAGCGGGATCGCGATCGGGCCTCAGGCGCCTGCTCGAACAACAGAAATCTTCCCGCCTTCCCGCCTTCCTGTTCGCTCGTGCTCGAGGCGAGAAATGTGATGAATGGTCAGTGTCTCTCGCCGCCCAGCTGGGCGGCGTCGCCCCATCCGAAACCGGGCCTCCCTGAACTGGCAGCGCCGCGGCGGCTTGGCAGCCTACCCGCCAGCGTTCCGCGCGCGAGCCGCCGACACCGGCAGATCGTCTCGATTCGGTATCAGCTGATGGCGGCTGGGGCTCGTACTATTCGGCGAGGACGGCCAGGCTCATCGCGTCGGGCGCGACGGTGCCGGGAGCGGTGTCGCTGATTTGGATGTTGCCGAGTTTGTTTTCGCCGGTCGCTTCGTCCCAGACGTTGGTGTTTGCGAACCGGAGCGCGTAGGCGCTTTGGGGCTCGAGGGTCTTGGCGGCGTCGGGCAGCCAGAGCGCGAGGCTGTAGGTACCGCTGGCCAACGTTGACGGGAGGCGCAGGCGGGCCCTGATATGGCCGGCGGTGAGCCAACGGCGGGGCTCGGGTTTTTCGAGCTGAACCCGAATTGGGTCGCCGGTGCCGCGCAGCACCACGAACACGGGGCGCGCGCTAAACGGCGCGGCAAATCCCTGGTTTTCGAGCTCGACTTGCAGCGTGAAGCTCCCGCCGGGGCGCGCGCTGGCGGGCAGCTCGGCGGTTTTCAGCGCGAGACGGTAGCCGAGGCGCTTCTGCATCTCGGGCATGCAGCCGCTCCAGCTGGCGAGCACGCCTTGTTGGAACTCGCGGTTGACGTAGCTGAAGTGTAGCTTTTGCATTTCGGCGAGCGCGCTCGCGCATTCGGAGCGAGGCGGGCTCACCGCGCACGTCTCGCCGCCCGTCGGCACGAACGCGCTGTCGGCGCCGACGTAGTCGCGATAGAAATCGATCTGGTCGGTGGGGTAGGTGCCGACGTCGTCGTCGCTGCTCACGAAGCAGTCGTTGTGATGGCCGATGCGCGCGGCGCGCGTGACGCCGAACGCGTCCGCAGTCGTGAGTGGAGCACCGTAGAGCGCACGCTTGTACGGCGGGTAACGGAGCTGGACGCTGCGCGAAGTCGGCACTGCGTCGACCAACGCCTCCAGAATCGCTTGGCGCGTGGCCGGCTCGGTCAAGTTGTTGGTCGACGTGTGCCATTCGCCCCAAGCCCCGATGAAGCCGGCTTGCACGACCGCGATCACGTCGGCGTTGGCTTCGAGCAGCGGCTTGAGTTGTTGGATGTGGGTGAGCACCCAGGTCTTTGGCGCGTCGGGCTCGGAGTTGGGGTAGGGGCCGAAATTGTAGGCAAAACGCAGGATGATCTTCACGCCGGCTTGGCGCGCCTTCGCGAAGCCTGCCGTTACCTGGGTGAGGAGTGACTGCGGAATGTCTGCGGTGCGGTACGCATCGAGCCGCACGTAGCTGTGGACGAGCGTCACGCCCGACGCGCGCATCCCAGAAAGATTCGGAGCGTCGACCAGGTTGGTGGTGGCGTAGAAGCCGCGTTCCGGATTCGAGATCACGTCGTCGGTGGCCGTGAACGTCACGGCGGTCGACGGCGCATCCATCGCGGAGCTATCGATGCCGCCTGCTGTGCCGCCGTTCGGCGTGCCCGCTTGGCCGCCGTTCACACCGGCCGTGCCAGCTCGGTCGGGCTGGCCGCCAGTCGGAGTGTTGCCGCCTGCGGGGGAGCCGGCACTAGCCGTTGCGCCCGCGCCGTGCTGAGAGGCCTGAGGCTGTTCGGTGCCGCCGCACGCTACGAGCGTCGCCGCGACGACGCCGGCCAGCAGTGACGCGCTCCTGGCGAGCGTTTGCATGCTTCGAGGGTACACAGATTTGGTGCTCAACGACTCAGAAGGCGAGGACAGCGGCATGTGAAATTCACTCAAGTGACGAAACTGGCGGCGCGCTTGGCCGATGGGGTGGCATGGGCAGGTCTTGGGCAGGGTTCTGCGTCGTTTTGGGCGCAGTCGGTGGCTTCACGGCGGAGGCGCGCGGGCAGTCGGCTTCGCCTACAGTGGCGACGTCGAGCCTACCTCTGCCGTCGAGCGCCGGGCATTTCGAGGTCGCGCTGCACGCTCGCAGCATGCATGCCAGCGCGCGCGCCGAGCGGGCAGCGTGGCTCACCGTTACGTTGCCGCTCGACAAGCTCGCTTTGCCGCGCGTCGCGCAGCAGCCGAGCGTCCCCGAACCGATTCCGCCCGCGTCGACGCCGGCGCCCGCGCCAGCGAGAGCGCCCGCCGCGGTGCCTGCCAGCGCGCCACCAACGCCTCGCGCTGCCGATACGCCGCTCGTCACCTTCGAACAGCTGCACGCGCTCGCAGATTTTTCGCGGCGCGCCACGGTCATGGCGCTGAGCGTTGCCGGAACGGCCGCCGACCGTCGCCGCTTGGACTCGCTTTCAACGCGTGCGCGGGCTTCGGCGTTGCTGCCCGAATTGCGCCTGCGCGCCGTGCGCAACACCGACCAAGCCCTGCGCTTGGTGCCGACCACCGACGATCCGTACCGCGTCACGCAGGCCGACGGCGCGGGCGTAGTCCTCGAAGCCAGCGCGACGTTTCGGCTCGACCGCTTGCTCTTCGCGCGCGAAGAGCTGACGGTCGAGCGGCTGCGCCTGCACGCTGGCGCGGCCCGGCTCAAGCTCGAAGCGCGCGTCCTGGCCGCGCTGCTCGGCTTGTTCCGCGCGCACGAGCTCGGCTGCGCCGACGACCCGAATGCTCCGGCAGCGCTCCCGCAGGTCATCAAGGCGCTCGAGCTAATCGCGGAGCTGGACAACCTGACCGCCGGCTGGTTTTCCGAGCAAGCGCCGAGCTTTAGCCGCGCGGTTTGGGGTTTTTCCGAGGCGGTCTTGGGTGTGTGCAGCGCGCCTTTGCCGGCTTCGGCCGCCGCCGCCACAAACCCGGTGGCGAGCCTGGAAAACTCAGAGTAATACGCCCCGTCATGCTCGCCGATGCTCGCAATCTCCTCTCCGACCTTCAAAGGCGCGTCGATGCGCTAAGGGGGTCTCTTTGACGTCCCGGCATTAAAGCGGGAAATCGACGAGCTGGACGAGCTGTCCAGCGACCCCAAGTTCTGGAACAACCAAGACAAGGCGCAGGCGCTGATGCGCAAGCGCGCTGCGGCGGTCGAAAAGCTGGACCAGGCTCAGGCACTCGAAAAAGAGTTAACTGACGCCGGCGAGATGCTCGAGCTCGCCGCCAGCGAAAACGACGAAAAGCTGATCGACGAGGTCGAGGCCAGCCTGAAGCCGATCGATGCGAAGGTGCGCGCAGCCGAGCTGCGGCGCATGCTGAGCGGACCGGTCGATCACGCCAACGCCATCGTCAGCGTGAGCCCCGGCGCCGGCGGCGTGGAAGCCAAAGACTGGGCCGAGATGCTGATGCGCATGTACCTGCGCTGGTGCGAGCGCAAAGGCTTCAAGACCGAGATCGTCGACTACGAGCCGGCTGAAGAAGCCGGCATCACGGGCGCATCGTTCACCGTTGCCGGCCCCAACGCCTACGGCTATTTGCGAGCCGAAGTCGGCGTGCACCGCTTGGTGCGCATCAGCCCGTTCGACGCAAACGCGCGTCGCCAGACCAGCTTCGCCGCGATCGAAGTCACGCCCGACATCGAAGACGAGATCGACATCGTGATCGAGGACAAAGACATCGAGCTTACGACCATGCGCGCTGGCGGTAAGGGCGGCCAGAACGTCAACAAGGTGGAGACGGCCGTCCGCCTCAAGCACTTCCCAAGCGGGCTCAACATCGTGTGCCGCGCCGAGCGCAGCCAGCATCAAAACCGCGCCACGGCCATGAAGATACTGAAGGCCAAGCTGTACGAGCTCGAAGAGCAGAAGCGCCAGCAGGCGCAGCAAAGCTACGAGGCCGGTAAGGGCCAGATTGCCTTCGGTAGCCAGATTCGCAGCTATGTCATGCAGCCGTATCAGCTGGTCAAGGACCTGCGAACCGAGCACGAGACGGCCCAGGTGCAGGACGTGCTCGACGGCGATCTGGATCCGTTCATTGAAGCGTTCTTGCTCAAGAACGCCGACAAACAAGTCGCGAACGCCCCGCCGGCGGCCGGGTAACGGACGTCGGCGCGGGCCGCGCGTGACTTATTTTCGATAGTCGTAGCCGAAGCGCATGATCGCGTTGGGCAGCACGACGTCTTTGCAATCCCATTGCCAGACGTAGAACGCGTTGCGAAACGCCGAGTAAGCGACACCGGCCGCGGTGAACGGCAGTGGGTCAGCCAGCGGCGTCCACGTCATGCCGTGGTCGGCCGATACCATCAGCGAGGTGCCGCCAACCGTCACGATGCGGCCGTCCGGTAGCTCAATCGGCTCGGCCGAGCGCGCTTTGCTCGGGTCGGCGACTTGCGTGAAGTGCAGGCCTTGATCGCTGCTCTTGTACAAACCGCCAGCTTGGTGGCCCGCCCAATAGATCTGGCCGTCAGAAGCGCGCAGTGGCTGCCCGGCGACGCCCACGTCGCTGACTTGCGTGAACATGGTGCCGCCATCGGTCGTGCGGTGGATGCCCGGCTTACCGCCGTACCAGCCGCCGCAGCCAACGATGAACGTCTTCGCGTCCAAGATCGTCGAGATCGTGCAGAAGCCGCTATCGGCCGGCAGCGCCGCGCCGATGTCTTTCCAATTCGCGCCACCGTCGGTCGAACGAAATAGCTTCAAGGCTTGCTCGTGACTGCCGGCCAAGAGCGTCATGCGCATCGGATCGCTGAAGTCGACGCTGACCGAATCACAATGTGTGACGTTGCCGACCTGCTTGAAAGTGGCGCCGTTATCGGTGGTTTTGTAAACGCCACCACCGTTATAAATACCAGACTCCCAGAACGTGGTCGGCGAGGCTGGATCGTAAGCGACGTACGAGATTCGATTGGTGATGGTGTCGCCGGTCGCGCCGAGCGGCTTCCAGCTCGCGCCGCCGTCGGTACTGCCGAATAGCCCCTTCTTCGCGACGCCGGCGATCAACAGATCGGCCTGAGGATCAGCCGAGACGCGCCCCAAATTGCCGCATTCCGAAGCCATGCCGGCGAGGTTGGCGGTGACGTTGACCCACTTGGCCTCGGGTGTTCCGGCGACCGGATCGGGCATCGCCGGCGCACCTGCGCCGCCGCCCGCCGCTGGAGCGCCGCTCGCGCTGCTGCCGGCCTGCGGCATGTTCACCGAAGTGCCGGCGCTGCCGCCGCCTGCGCCGGTGCCTGCGGCGGCCGGCGTTCCACCGCTACCGGTACCGGCCGTCGTCATGCTCGCGACACCGGCACTGCCTGCAGCAGCCGAGTCATGCTGGGCGGAATCGGGCGAGCTGCAGCTCCAGGTCAAGCAAACCAGAAGCGGGGCGTAGCTCAGTTGGTGCGTTCTCATGCTCATTCTCATGTCTCCCTTACGGGTTGACGGCGCTGATGATTTTGGCCCACTCGCCGCGCAGGAACTCCATGCCCTCGGTGTTCGGATGCACGTCCCCCGCCGGGACGTACTCCAGGTGATTCTCGAACGCTTTCCATAGGTCGGGGCCTTTCACGATCTGCGGATACTTGGTGTACAACGCGTCGATCTGTTGGTTCAGTAGCGGCCCCTCTTCGAGCTTCGTATTCGACCAGGGCACGTGCGGCACGACCGGCACTTTGCCGAGCGCGATCACCTTCTGGACCAAGCTCTCCATCTTGTAGTCGGCGGCGTGGTCGTTGGTGCCGTACGCCAAGACGACGTAGCGCCCGTCGAACTCGGCCAGCGAAGTTTCGATGATGTCCTGCGCGGTCGTGGTGTTGGTGCCGCCGAGCGCGCCGTCGATCACCAGTGGAACGCGGCCTTTCGTCGCCTTTTCGACCAAGGCTGGCAGGTCGCTGAAGGCGCGCTGCGTGGTCATGTAGGTGATCGAATCGCCCATGAACAGCCAGCCGTCGCTGCCGCCACTGGGTGCGCTGTACAGATCCAAATCGATCATCACCGTAGCGGCGTCGCTGCTCTTGCTGGCGGTGAGCCGCACCCAGTTCGCGCCGGCCAAGTCGAACGAGTGTTGGCGCGCGCTCTTGGCGTTGGCGGTGACTTTGGCGACTTCTTTCCAACCGTCGGTCGGGGGCTGCCCGCCACCCGGTGCGGCGTTGGTCTCGACCACGTAGTCGAGCGGCAGCATCTGCTCCGGCTTGGGTATAGCCACCAAGTAGTCGGCCGAGTAGCAGTACCAGGCGAGCAGCACCTTCTGGCGCTGCGCGATCGGCACCTGGGACAGGTCGTAAGCGAGCCACGCCGGCAGTGCTTCGGACGACCAAGCGATGTTCGGCTGGTCGTCGTTGGCGTTCTTGGCCATGCCGGTCGAAGCAAAGGCCGGCACGCCGCGGCTGATCAGCTGCATGGGCCCCGCCGAGCCTCCGCCCGCGCCGCCGGCTTGGCTCGAAGTACCGCCCGCTGCGGCGCCCGCGCTGGCGCCGCCGGTCGCATCTCCCGCGCTGCCCCCGCCTCCGTCCGTCGCTTGTCCAGAGCTGCCGCTCGCCGCGCTCGCCGGGCCACCACCGTTGGAGGCGCAGCCGACCAGCCCGACGCTCAGCGCGAGGGCGGCGCACCAAGCCGCCACGCCCTTCATTCGGCGACCTTCAGCGCCCACACGCCTTGCTCCCACATCGATGCGTACAGCACGTGGTTCGCCTTATCGAAGACCATCTCGTACGGTCCGCCATTTTCGAACACCTGCCCAGCGTCGAACGGCTTCCACGTCAAGCCATCGCTTTCATCCGAGACGAAGATCGGGCCTTTGCCCAACGCTGGTGCGCTGTACAGGTGCTTGCCGTCGCCGAACACGCAGGTGCTGCCGCCTGGATCCGTCGGTGCCCAGGTTGCGCCGTTGTCGGTGCTACGCAAGTTCTTGGGGTTGCCGCTGGCGAACAATACGCCGTCGCGATTGTAGTAACTGGTGCCGCCGCCGTGCGCGATGCCGTTGTCGGTGACCTTCGTCCAAGTCTTGCCGGCGTCGGTCGTGCGCCAATAGCCAGGCCCCTGCGTACCCAACAGCCAGGTGTTGGCGTCGCCGATGCCCAGCTCGGGCTCGTACAGAAAGCGAATCGAATGCCCTTGGCCCCAGCCTTGGCGCTCGATCACGTTCCACGTATCGCCGCCGTCCTTGCTTTCGATGACCCCGGCGCCCGCGTCGAATTCGTTCCAGCTCCACGGCGAGTGAAAACTGAGCAAAACGTGCTGGAAATCGGTCGGGTCGACGCCAACATCGTAGATGTCCTGCATGCCCGACGACTGCGTGATGCCGATCGACGCGGCGACTTTCTCGAAGCCGTCCGGCTTGGCCCAGGTGTCGCCGCCGTCGTTCGAGACCCAGAAGCCCTGCGTGTTGCCGCGGACGCCGTCGCCTACGTACAGGTGCTGGGGGTTGGTCGGGTCGACGCGGACGTGCAGCGGTTCGTCGAAGGGACCGATCTTGGTCCAGCTGCCGCCGCCGTCGGTCGTCTTGAACAAGCCGCCCTTGTCCGTCTGGTACGGCGTCGTGCCCCAGTACAAGGTGGCGCTGTCGCACGGGTCGATCGCGATGCCTTGCGCGATCATCGTTTCGGGCGCGCCCAAAAATCCCAGGTGCGTGGCTGGCGTGATGTTCTTCCAAACGCCGACGGCGAGCGCCGGTGCCGTGGCGGGCAACGTCGTCTTGACGGGGGTTGAGCACTGCTGGGTGTGGGCACCGCTGGCCGCGCCTCCGGCCGCAGAGCCGCCGCTCCCGCTCGCCCCGTTGGCGCCACCGTTGGTCGCGCCAGCCGTCGTGCTGCTTCCGCCACCGCTGCCGCTCTGGGCGTTGCTGCCTGCCGTAGCTGCCGCGCTTCCGCCGGTTTCCGTGGCGCTCCCACCACTAGCGTCCGTCCCGGTCGATTTCCCGGGCGCGCCCGAGCCACAGCCGAGAAGCAGAACCACGCCGATCACGCTGAGATTTCGCTCCAAAAGATGCTCCTGGAAACCCAGTAGGAATCGCCGACGGAACGGGTCAGCGAATCTGTGGAGCTAGCGCGTAAAGAAGCCGGAAACGCACGGCAGCCGCGTGAGGTCCCAACTGGGCGCCGGCACGCCGCCCTTGAAGCCCAGGTTGTCGAAGTGGCGCTGCGTGTCGTGCTGCAGGTGGTCGCGCACGAAGCCGTAAAATTGCAGCTGATCGATGTCCGAGTGAAACAGCACGTCGCCAAATGTCACGCTGACGGGCCCGACCGGGACGCCCGTAGCCGGTAGATCGACGCAGCCGTACGGCGCGCCATCCAACAACAGATACGCGCGTTTCGTCGATACGTAGGCCTCGAAGCGCGTCGAGCGATCGAGGCCCAGGTGCTCACCGACCTCGGCGTTTGGCAGCAGGCTTAGCTCTTTTTTGGCATCGCTGGGATCGAAGACGTGGCGCAGATCGACGACCGGGCACTGGATGTTCACTTCCCAGATCTGGTGATTGCAGACCTGTAGCTCGAAGGCATTCGGCCAGTCGAGATACGTCTGAATCACCAGCGCGTTGCCGTTCGTCAGCTGATACTGCACCGGCGCCTCTTGATCGGAGATGATGATTTGCGGGTAGCGCAGCGTGGTCGTGAAAGCGTTCACGTCCATCGTCACGTGCAGGAACGTGTCCGCGTTGACCTGTGATTTTTCGGGCGGAGTCATGCGGAACTTGCCGTTTACGCCCGACTCCAAATCCGCGAACATGACCCATAGCTCGCCGAGCATGGGTGCGAGCACGTGACGATCGGTCTCGACGGGCATGAACGACGTGTCGAAGCGCTCCGAGCGTTGCCGAAAATCTTGAAAGCAATTGCCGGAGGGGTCGCCGCACGGTTCCTTGGTGAAGCTGCCGATGGCGTCGTCGGCTCGAAAGCCCCACGACCAATCGAGGTCGGGCGCAGGCTCGGGCGCGACGTCGTGCAAGAAAGCGCGTGCCACCGCGCGCGGCTTGCTGTTCTCCGCGAATTGCCCGTTCACGTATAGCGCGCCTTCGGGCGACGCCGCGCGCGCTTGATCGATCGTGAGCCAGGCGGGGTGCGTCGCGGAAGCGGGCAGTGAAATTGGCGACAGCAGCCCCGGTAAGCTCGGGCAGCCGGGGTTGAGCGCCTCGACGACGAGCGTGGTCGGCTTGGTCAGCCCTGACCAATGCAGGTCGAACATCGGTAGCTCGTCGCCCTGCCGACGCGCGCGTTCGAAGCGTGATTTTCCGCCCACGAGCTCGTCGTGTGAGGTGCCGCTGAGATTCAGATAGAAGACTCGCATCAACGGCGCCGTGCCTGGTGCGGGATCGGTCAACGCCTGAAACGCAGCGCTCGCAGCTTGGCGCAGCGCACTTTCAGGGCCGTCGGTGAAGTAGTAGCGAGCCTTGGCGTCGGTGCTCGTGTAGACGGCGTGTGTCTTGGCGCTCGCGGCAGCCGGCACGTAGAACGCAACGCCGTCGTCGCGAAAACCGCGTGCCAAGAGCGCGTCGCGATCATCGCTGGCGGTCACGTATTCCTTCACGCGCGATGCTGTCCAGCGCATGAAGTAATTCTCGTTCTCCGCGGTCGGATCCGAATCGCCCAGCGCGTAGACTGGCACGCGATCCTTGCCCGACTCGAGGTAGACATGGCCGAGCGTCGCTTCGGCCAGTGAGCGCACGTAGCCGTTGACGTCTTGACCATCGACCAGCGTCTTCATGTAGCCGGCGACGAGTGGCATCACGGCGTCGACGCCGACTGGCGGCGCTTGTCGCTTGCCTGCGCAGCGATAGATGGCGTCCTTGACCGTCACGGACCCGTCTTGGGCGACCGAAATGTCCTGGTTCGCTGGTAGCGCGTAAACGCGGTAGTCGACCGCATCATCAAGCGGCAGAACCGTGATGCTCGCGCTGTCGCCGGTCACCTCGGCTACGACGCCGGCCAAGTGCGGCAGCGGCGGCAGCGTGGTGGCCGGGGTCGCGCCGAGGGTCACGCCTGCGGTCCCGCTACCCGTTCCGCCGCTAGCGCCGCCGACCCCCTGTGCGAGCCGGTAACCGACGTCGTTTCCGTTGTCGACGCAGGCACTAACACTGAGCGCAAACGCGAGCCAAAGCCCGGGTCTGACCCGTCTGGCTCGGTTCTTAAACTGGATGTCTGCCAGCATGCGCGGGTCGATTGTAGCGTTGATGCTCGTTGCTTGCCGGCAAGGAGCGCACCCGGCCGTGACGAATACGGGTGGTGCGAGCGCGCTCGCGGGGGCCGGCCCGGCGCTCGGCGAGGCCGGCGCGAGGGGCGGCGCCGCGGGGCAACCAGTGACGAACGACGACCCTGAGCCACAACTCACCGAGGACGTACGGGCGGCGTTGTCCGCCCTGGCACCAGCCGAGCTACCCGCGCGGCCCGCGCCGCCCGCGGACACGAGCAACGCGTGGGCAGACGCCGCCGCTGCGGCGGCATTCGGGCGTTGCCGGCGGCGAGATCCGCGCACGCGACCTTGCCGGTGTCGCCTTTCAGGCCGAACGCGTTGGGGCTGCCGTCGTTGTCGCCGTCGAGCAACGCGCCGACGAAGCCCGGATTGAAGAACAGCGTCACTCCGGCGCCGAACGAGAGCGAAACAACAGGAAGGCGGGAAGGTTTGCTTTGATCGAGCGGGCGGGTGAGACCACAGCGCTGGCCTGATGCGTCAGGTTCATCTGAACCACCCACCCAGAAAATCTTCCTCTGGGCTTCCCGTCTTCTCCTGAGCATTGGTCTCATCGCGGTTGGTTGCCGAAATGCGGCCCGCTTGCAGAAGCTTTTGTAGTGGTGGTCGGTAGATTTGGGGGCGCGTTGCGTGCAGCGCTCAGCGTTTGCGCGGGCGGATCGCGGGGGCCGCGTGGCGTGTCCGCGATGCGGAGACGGCGCTCGTCAAGGTAGTGTCGCTTTGATGAACGCCGGTTGCGGCGCTCGTCAAGGTAGTGGTCACTTTGATGAACGCCGGTTGCGAACCGCGCCCCTTTTCAAGGCGAGGGCTCTCGGTACGCGCTTGGCGTGTCGCAAGTGCGACACACATTCCTCAATGATTCTGCGGGCGGCCTCGGATGGCATGACGCTGTCGCACTTGCGACAAGGTCAGCGGCTGCTGACGAAGGTGTCGCAAGTGCGACAGCGTCATGCCAACGAATCGGGGCCGCGAATTCATTGAGCAAAGTGTGTCGCAAGTGCGATACGGATTGACGCGCCGAAAGGGGGCGGCCCAACCAGACGGGAGCGCGAGTGCGGACGGGAGCGCGAGTGCGGACGGGAGCGCGAGTGCGGACGGGAGCGCTGGGTGACTGTAAGACTCGCGTGAGCGTCGAAAACCCGAGTTTTTTAGAAAGAGTGATCGCGCGTGGGGCCGCTCACCACGGAGTCGGAAGTAGCAAACAGCGTGATTTGCGCCGGAAAGACTACATCGTTGCTCAACAAATCCAGACTCGTCGGAAGCTTCGGCCCGCTCGCGGGTTGCGCGGTGCTTTTGGCGCTGCCGGCCTGCCAAGGGAACCTGATTGGGAGCAGCGACAGCTCGCCGACTGTCGGGCTGGGCGCGACGTTCGGTGGTGGTGGGCAGGTGACGCAGAATGGCGGTTCAGGTGGGACAGCTCCGGCCATCACCACGCTCAACTGCACCGGGCACATCGCCGATCCCGGACCGTCGCCGCTGCAGCTGCTGTCGCGCGAGCAGTACCTGAACACCGTCAAAGAGCTAGCCGGTGACGTCGCCGGCATCGAGCAAGCCCTGGGCGATGACGTTGCCGCGTCGGCGTTCGGGCTCGTGCAGCCTGACGTCACGCAGGTCCAGCTCGAGCACTACCAGAAAGCCGCTGATACGATCGCTGCGGCCATCGTCGGCAATCCCGCTAGCTTGAACAAGCTCGCGCCGTGCACGCAAGGCATTGCGGCGGCCGAGTGCGCAAAGAACGTTGTGCAAAAGTTCGGGACGCTCGCGTACCGCGCGCCCATCACCGACGCCGCCGACATCGACCGCCACGTGCAGCTGTTTACGATTGGCGCCGCCACCAGCTACGCGCACGGCATCGAGATGCTGCTACGTGGCATGTTGCAGTCGCCGCGCTTCTTGTACCGCGTTGAAATTGGCACGACAGAAAAGGTCAGCGACACCGCCGTCAAGCTCTCCGCCTCCGAAGTTGCGGCGCGGCTCTCGTACACGCTGTGGGACTCGCCGCCGAATGATCAGCTGAACCAAGCCGTCGCTTCTGGCGCGCTGACGACCAAAGAGGGCGTCGGTGCGCAGCTCGCGTGGATGTTGCAAGACGCGCGCGGCCAAAAGCTGGTCAACCGCTTCCTCGAAAGTTGGATGCACATTGGCGCGGTCGACAACCTGGTCAAGAACCCGGATCTCTATCCCGAGTTTCAGTCCGCGACCTTCAGGACTTCGCTCCAGGGCCAAGCCGTCGCGTTCTTCGACGATCTCTTGACCAAGCAGGGAGGCAAGCTGAGCGCGCTCTTCACGTCGCCGACCGTATTCTACAACAAAGATCTCGGCGGCTACTACGGCGTGACCGGCACCGACGTCTTCCAGTCGCGGCAATTGACCGACGGCACCGCGGTCGGCATCCTGACGTTGCCCGCGGTTCTGGCAGTCCAAGCCAAGCCCAACGAAAGCTCACCGATCTACCGCGGCCGGTTCGTGCGCGAAGCGCTGCTGTGCCAGCAGCTGCCCTCGCCGCCGGCCAACATTCCAGCTGCGCCTGAGGTCATGCCCGGCGTCTCCACGCGCGAGCGCTCCGCCCAGCACGAGGCTAATCCGACCTGCTCCGGTTGCCACCAACTGCTGGATCCGCTCGGCTTCGGCTTCGAAAACTACGACACGCTCGGTCGCTACCGTACCGAAGACGGCAGCAAGCCGATCGACGCCAGCGGCAACGTCGTCTCGACGCGCGACATGGACGGCCCCTTCAACGGCGTCGCCGAGCTAGCCAAGAAGCTCGCCGCTAGCGGCGAGGTCAAAGAGTGCGTGACGCGGCAGTGGTTCCGCTACGCCATGGGCCGTTTCGAACAGCCCGTCGACGGCTGCTCGATGAAGAGCTTGCTCGATGGGTTCGACGCCGCGGGCCAAAGTCTAAGCGCGCTGCCGCAGGCCATCGTCCAGACCGACGCCTTCCTGTACCGCCGCCCGATCGACGCCCAGGTGAAGCCATGAACCCCAAGGAACCCATCGATCTTCGCACCACCGTCAGCCGTCGCAAGCTGCTGGGTGGACTGGGCGCGCTCACTGTCGCGGTCTCGAGCCCCATTTGGAAAGCCGCCACGGTCTTCGGCCAAGACGCGAACGCCAAGGCCGCCAAGCGCTTCATCGGCATGTTCAGCGCCAACGGCACGATCCAAAAGTCCTTCTTCCAGCAAGACGCCGGTACTGATCTGCCGATTTCCTTGATGCCGATCTTGAAGCCGCTCGAGATGCACAAGGACAAGCTCCTCGTGCTCAATGGCCTGCACATGTACTCGACGGTCGAGAACGACCTGGGTACGACGAATGGCATGGAGGGCGCAGACGGCGTCGCCGGCAAGCCGGGCGGTCCGCACATGAAAGGCCCTGGCGCCATGCTGACGGGCGGCTCGCTATTGCCGGGCAGCTTCACCGGCTCGGGCGGTCCCGCCGGCTGGGCCGATCGGATTTCCGTCGATCAGTACATTGCCAGCCGCATCGGCAAAGATACGCAGTTTCCATCGCTCGAGTTCGGTGTCCGCATCCAGGGCCAGGAACCGCTGCGGGTCATCTCGTACAAAGGTCCGAACCAGCCGAACACCGCGGTCGACGACCCGTTTCAGATGTACGCGCGCATCTTCGCCAACGCGAACCTGTCCGATGATCAGCTGAAGAAGCTGATCGCCGAACGCCAGAGCGTGCTCGATTTCTTGAAAGACGACATCAACCGGCTCGAGACGCGGCTCAACGCCGAAGACAAGGCCAAGCTCGAAGCGCACCTGGGCGGCATCCGCGGCATCGAGCAGGGCCTGGCCAACTCGGCCAACGTCTGCAAGCCGCTGATGATGCCGGCCAAATACGATGTCCACGCGATGGACAAATTTCCGGTTGCGTCGCGCTTGCAGCTCGATTTGATGATTCTGGCGCACAAGTGCAACATGACCAAGGTCAGCACGTACATGTGGGCCAACGCGGACAGCTGGCAATACTACCCCTGGGTCGGCGTGAACGAAGAGCACCACACGCTCTCGCACTCCGGCGACAGCGATGCGGCTGCTACCCAGAAGCTCATCACGATCAACACCTGGCACTCGACCGAGTTCAACTACATGCTCGACCAGTTTGCCGTCGTCACCGAACCTGACGGCAGTAACATGCTCGACAACATGTTGATCTTGTGGGGCAACGAGCTCGGCGCCGGCAATACGCACACCTACAAAAACATCCCATGGGTCATCGCCGGCACCGCCGGCGGCCGCCTAAAAACGGGCAGGCAGGTCAACTACAAGGATTTGCCGCACAACAACCTGCTCGTGTCCGTCTGCAACGCGATGGGCTTCGACGACGTACAAACGTTCGGCATTCCCGGCGTCTGCACCGGGCCGCTGATGGGGCTCACGGCGTAGAGAACGAACGGGGGACGAGGGTGGTTGCCCACCCCCAGCGTGCTCGGCTGCGCCTGCGCGCGCTGCCCCTCCCAAACGCGAGCTGCGCTCGCGAGGGAGGGGCAGGCAGGTCCCCGCGACCGTCGGCACTTTGGGTGAACCTGTCGGGTTCCCAGGCTGGGATCAGAAAATGACTCGCGCTAGCGGCGGGCGGCGCGACGGAACGTCAGAGCTGCTTGCGCTGGACGCGCCAGCAGCTCACGCGCGAGTGCGAAGCCGTAGGCCTGGCGGGCGGTCAGGTAGTCGAGCCGAATGCCGAAGGTGGCGCCGTCTTCCCAATCCACCAGACCCGGTAGCTCGAGCTCGATGTAGCGGCCGGGCAGTGTGACTGCGACGTGAGCGCTGGCGCCGAGGGCCAACGCGGGCGGTCGCAATGCGCTCAACACCAGATCCGAAGCGCCGAGCTTGAGCAGCTGGGCGCGAATGACTTGTTTGCGATCGGTCGATAGGACGCGAACGACGGTGCCTGGGGCAACCGGCACTCGGTCGTTCCGATAGAAGACACCGCTCGCATGACGAATCATGGAGGCACCGCATAGCCGACTCCACGCCCAATGGGAGCCAGCTATTTGCTTCGATAAGGATCATCTGACGCAGCGAGGACGGGCCGAAGCGTGGTAGCCGAGTTTCGTAACGCGCTCGAAATATTCGCGGCACACGCGCGCCTTTTCGAAGCGCGCTCGCGCCTTGAGCTGAGCGCGGCCGGCGGCCGGCGGCCTTACGGTTTGAACAGCGGCTTGAGTGCCGCAAACCAACGCGCGGCGACCTTTTGCGAGCCAGCGGGATTAAGGTGCACGCCGTCCGACAGGTCCGTGGCGGACACGATATCCGTGTATAGATCGATCGGCGTGACGGGCGAGTCGGCGGTGGAGTTGTTGGTGGCCCACGTGACGATTTTGGCGTTCAAGTCGAGCACACTGGCGTCGCAGGCGGCGCAACCGTTCGAGTCTTGCGGCGTGTGCTGCGCGGCCATCAGCCGAACCTTGGGTTTCACCTTGCGCGCTTCGGCGAGCATCAGTGAATAGGCCTTCAATACGCCGTCGACCGGCATGTTGGCGAGCAAATCGGCGCCGCCGAAGTGCATCAGGATGATGTCGGGCGGGTGAGCCGTGAACCACTCTTGGTACTTACTCGCCGGCAAGTTGGACACGATGATGCCGCTTTGGGCTTGCAGATCTTTGTCGTAGCCGGCTACCCCGCAGTCGTCGCCCTGCGTGACCCCGCCGACGAAGTCGAAGTTCTTGATCTCAGCCGCTTGCAGCTTTTGCCACAGGAACGCACGCCAACAGGTGATGAGCTCATTCGAGGAGCCGAGCACCATGATGTCGACGTTGCCGGTAAGGCCGATCACGCCGCCAGCACCAGCGGCGCCGGCCGAACCACTTGATCCCGCGCTTGCGGCACCACCACTGCCAGTCGAGCCGCCTGCCCCGCCGAGCGCTCCGGCACTACCACCGCTACCCGCGCTGACGGCACCGCCGCTCGCAGCGCCGGCGCCGGCGCCGGAGGTGTTGGCGCCCGCAGCGCCTGAGCTACCACCGGTAGCGCTGCCGGCCGCATTTCCTGCCGGGGAAGCCTCGCCGCTCGAGCAAGCCGAGGCCGCAGCCAGCGCGAGGAGGGCGAACGCGCAGCACGCGGCGGAAGTGAAGGAAAAGGCTTTCAAGCGGACGGGCATCCTAGTGAGTGGCCGCACGAGCTCATTAGTGGCCAGCCTAGCAGGCCCGCATGAGTCAAAAGACACCCGTCGCGTGAGCGCAGGAAGCGGCGGGAGGCGCAGCGCGCCCGCCAACGCTTTCGAGCCAGGCATTCTATGGAATCGGTCCCTTGACGAAGTCGCGGCGCTTCGGCAGTATGCGGCACATGATTCGGCGCGTCGTTTATCCCAAGGTTCATGCCCCGTGCATGAACGTTAGCGCGCGCCGTCACGGAGGCGCGAGCTAGGCAGAGCGAGTCGCGTTGGCTTTTTAGCCGCCTGGCTCCTCGCCAAGGCGGCTTTTTCGTTTTGTGGGTTTGGCACTTTTGACGGGGTTTTCAATGTCATTGGTCACAGGCACTCCTCGGGTATTGATCTTGGCGCTCAGCAACTGGTTTGGGGCGCCGCGTTTGCCACGCGCGTTCGGGCGCGCGGGGTTTCACGTTACGACGTTCGCGTTCTCGGGGCTGCTCATTCAACGCTCGCAGGCGGTGGATGAAGCGCTGATGTTGTCGGAGTCAATTTCCAACGACGAGCTGCTGACGGCGCTTTTGGCAGCCGTGGAGCGCTCGCGCGCGGACATCGTCATTCCAACCGATGACACGACGATCATCCTTTTGCATGCGGCCGTCGCATTGTCACAGCGCGCGGGAGTTTCGGAGCGCACGCGGGCGGTGCTGGTCAATTCCGTGGGTGAGGTTCGCCACCTGCCCACGGTCCGCAGCCGCAAGCTGCTTGCCGAGCTGGCGGCGTCGGCCGGAGTGCGGGCGCCCGAGCGCGGCGTCGTTTTCAACGAAGCCGACGCGCTCAGGTTTGCGGCCAAACACGGCTACCCGGTCGTGTTCAAAGAGGAAGACAGCGCTGCCGGTTGGGGTGTCTTCATCTGCAAAAACGAAGTGGAGCTCAGGGCAGCCGTGCTCCGTTCCGGCAGAAATCCGGGGATATTGGCGGCGGGCCTGCTGGCGCAAACCTTCGTCGATGGGCGCACCGCCATGCGCGTGGTCGTGGCGCAGCAGGGCCGCGTGCTGGGCGGGCTCTCGGCGATCAAGCTCGAGACTTGGCCCCCCCCCAAAGGGCCCAGCACCTGTGTCGAGCTGCTCGATCATCCCGAGATGAAAGCGTCGGCTGAAGCCGTCGTGGCTGCGCTTGGCTACAGCGGATTTGCCAGCTTGGATTTCATGCTCGACGGCAGCGGCCGGGCGCATTTGATCGAGCTCAACCCTCGGCCGACGCCGATCTCGCACTTGGGAGAACGGTTCGGCGGCTGTCTGTGTCGTCACCTGCACGCGGGCTTGACCGGGCAACCCACGACCGCGACTGAGCCGCAGGGGCTACCGAGCCGCGTCGCGCTGTTTCCGCAAGAGTGGGTGCGCGACCAGAAGAGTCCACACCTGGCCGGCGGTGTGTTTCACGACGCGCCGTGGGATGAACCGGACTTGGTCGAGGCGTACATGACATTCGGACGCGGGCAGATGCGCTTTGCGGCCTACGGCGCCGCCGAACGTCGCAACGATGGGCTGCGCGGAAAGCTCTCCGAGCTCGAAAAACCTGCCGATTCCGGGTCCTGAGCAGAAGAAGACGAACATGACGTCGCCTAGCGTGGTGTGTGAAGGGCTCGCGAAGAGCTACGTGCGCAAGCTGCGCCAGCCCGGGCTGGTTGGCGCGGTGCGCGGCTTGTTTCGGAGCGAACAGCAGGTCGTGCCAGCGGTGCGCGAGCTCGCCTTTACGATCGAGCGCGGCGAGCGCGTCGGCTTGATTGGCGAGAACGGCGCCGGCAAGTCGACGACGCTCAAGATGCTGACCGGCATCTTGATGCCGACCAGCGGACGGCTCGAGGTGCTCGGGTTGGATCCGTGGCGGCAACGCCAAAAGCTCGCGGCGCGTATTGGCGTGGTCTTTGGCCAGCGCCCGCAGCTGTTGTGGGACATTCCGGTGCGCGAGACGTTCACCCTGCTCAAGACCATGTACCGGGTCGACAGCAAGTTGTTCGAGGCAACCTACGCCGAAGCGGTCAAGCGCCTCGAGCTCGAGCCGCTGCTCGGGGTCGCGGTGCGCAAGCTCTCGCTCGGCCAGCGCATGCGCTGTGATCTGGCAGCCTCGCTCCTGCACGCGCCTGAGATCGCGTTCTTGGACGAGCCGACGATTGGCCTCGATGTGGCTGTGAAGGAACAAGTGCGCGAATTCGTAGTCGAAATGCAGCGCCGCTTCGGTACGACTTTGCTGCTGACCACGCATGATTTGAAAGACATCACCGCTACCTGTGATCGACTGCTGCTGCTCGACCGCGGCCAGCTGTTGTTCGACGGCACACTTGCCGATTTCGAGAAGCGCTTCGCGACCGAGCGACGAATCCTGCTCGACCTCGACAAGGCCGTCACCGACGGCGTGGCGGCCGAGCTGGCGAGCGCGCTCGAACCGCTGGGTGGCGTGCTCGTCGAGTGCCGCGGCCACCGAGTGGTGGTGAGCTACCAGCGTGACGGCGCGGCGCCGGCGCTCACGCAATGCTTGCTCAGCCGCCTGCCGGTGTCGGACATCGTGCTCGAAAAGGCTGACATCGACAGCATGGTCGCCAATATTTATCGGCGCTCGACCGCCCAACAAGAACGCGAAGCGAGCTGATATGCCCGATCTCCTTGCTACTTGGTCCGGTGAGCTGCGCGCGCAAGCCGCGTTGTTCGTGCGCGCGGTCCGCACGAGCTTTGCCTACAAGCCCGCGCTGGTGCTCGGCATGCTGACGGCCGGTCTCGGCTATGTCGTGCCGCTCTTGGTCTGGCGCCACGTCTACGCGACGCGCGCTTCGCCGCTAGCGGTGCCGGCGAGCCAACTGTTCCCCTATCTGTTGATGGCGGCCTCGCTCAACTTCGTGTCCAACATGAGCGTAGAATCGCGGGTCGGGCAGCGGATTCGGCTCGGCTTGGTCGCGATTGATCTACTGCGCCCAGTCGATTTTCAGCTGACCCAGCTGGCCCAGGCGCTCTCGGATGTGCTGCTCAACGTCGCGATGGTGCTGCCGTTCGTGGGCCTTTCTTACGCGCTTTGGGGTCGTGCGGCGCTGCCGCACGACGCCGCGGCGTGCCTCGGGTTTTGCGCCAGCGCGTTTCTAGCCCTGCTCATCCAATTCGCAATTGCGTTCATTTTCGTGCAGACGGCGTTCATCACCTTCAGCAGCTACGGCGTCTTCTACGCGAAGACCGCGCTGCAGCAGACGTTCTCCGGCATCTCGGCGCCGCTGGCGCTCTTCCCGCCGGCGCTGCGCGCGGTGGCTGAACGCTTGCCGTTCTGCCAGACCATCCACACACCGGTTTCGATCTACCTCGGCGCGATCTCGGGCCACTCGCTAGTTCCGGTGCTGTTGGTGCAAGCCGCTTGGGCGGTCGGCCTCTTGCTCACCGGGCGCGTGCTGCTCGGGTTTTCCCTGCGTTACCTCGAGATTCAGGGCGGATGATCAAAGAGTCATTGCGCGTTTACTGGCAGGCGTACGCCGCCTCGGTGCAGGCCAAGCTGGAGTATCGCGCCGATCTAGTCGTCGGCGTCGTGACCGCGATGCTGTCGCAAGCGGCTGCGCTCAGCTTGCTGTGGATCGTGCTCAGCGCCGTGCCGACGCTCGGCGGTTGGACGCCGCCCCAAGTCTTGTTCCTGTTCGGCATGACGGCGGCCTGTCTGGGCGGCTCGGAGCTATTTTTCAATCAAATCTGGCTGTTGCCGCAATCGATCGTGATGGGTGATCTCGATCGGTTGCTGACCTACCCGGTCCGGGCGTTGCCGTTTTTTCTGGTGACGCGACCGGAGCTGCACGCGTTGGGCAATCTCTTCACCGGTGCGTTGTACGTGGCCGGCTCGCTGTGGTGGCTCAACGCGGCTTGGTATGTCTGGCTGACGGCGCCGCTGCTTTGGGTGTGCGGGATCGTGATTTACACCTCGATTTTGGTGTGGCTTGCCTGCCTCTCATTTCGTTTCGTCGGCCCGCAGCTGTCGAGCATGATGGTTGGGCACAACCTGCTGCAAGCCACGCGCTACCCGCTCGCGACGTACCCGCGCTGGATTCGCGGGCTGCTGTTGCTGGTCTTTCCGTTTGGCGCGTTCCACTACCTGCCAGGCAGCGTGTTCTTCGGCAAAGGCGCGCCACTCGTCGCGCTGCTCGCCGCACCGATCGCCGCGCTGCTCACGATGGCGCTGGCCCAAAAAGCCTGGAACCACGGCCTCAAACACTACGAAAGCACCGGCTCTTAGGCGCTGACGATTCGTCGCATTTCGCGATTCGAGCACGAGCGAACAGGAAGGCGGGAAGGCGGGAAGATTTTGGGGGTGGGTGACTTGTCGCCCGCCACGCTTCCAGTCGCGACACGAGGCGCCGTCGTGAAACAAACCCGGAGGCAATGATTTCTTGTTTGCCCTTCCGCAAACAAGAAATGCGTTCTCGCCCTTCCCGCCTTCCCGCCTTCCCGCCTTCCCGCCTTCCTGTTGATTCCTCCGACCAGGGTGGCCGAGAGCCGATACGGAAGTTTCTGCGAGTCGGGCTGCGGCTCGGCAGCCAAAAGATGTGATGAATCAGCCGAAGGCGTAGCCGGAGAATTCGAGGCCGAGCAGCGAGCCGCGGTAGGCGAGGCGGCCGACGTCGGTGCCGGCCGCGCCAGCGATGACCATCAGCGGCAGCAAGTGTTCTTCACGTGGGTGGGCGGCTCGCGCGGCGGGAGCGTTTTGCCAGTCGCCGAGCAGCGCGTCGCGCTCAGCCGGTGTGCGCACTACCGAGTCGCGCAGCCAGGCGTCGAAGGTGGTGGCAGCCGGGCGGCCCTGCGGTCCCATCGCGCGCATGTTGTGGTAGCTCATGCCGCTACCGATGATGAAGACGCCTTCGTCGCGCAGCGGTGCGAGCGCGGCGCCGATCGCCAGGTGCTCGCGTGGGTCGAGGCCGGCCTTCAGCGACAACTGCACGGTCGGGATTTCGGCGTCCGGGTAGGCGAGCTTGAGCGGCACGAAGGTGCCGTGGTCGAAGCCGCGCTTGGGGTCGGTGCCGCTGGCGATGCCGGCGGCGCCGAGCAGCTCCTGCACGCGAGCCGCCACCACGGGCTCGCCGGATGCCGGCCACGTCAGCTGGTACGACTCCGGCGGGAAGCCGTAGTAGTCGAACAACAGCGGTGGGGCCGCACCGTTCATGACCGTCGGTTGGGCCTCTTCCCAGTGCGCTGAGATGACGAGCAGCGCCCGGGGCGGCGTTTGGGGCAGGTCGTGAACGCTGCGCAGGTACCGGGCCAGGTCGGCTTGTTCGGTTTCGCTACCGAAACCAACCTTCACGAAAGGCCACGGTCCGCCGCCATGGGGCAGGAAAACGACCGGAAGACGCGAGATGGTTGAGGCCATCGCCCCAACATAGGCGGCCCCCACCCAGCCACAAGACTTCAGGTGAGAATGGAATTGTTGTCGGCCCGGCAACAATTCGAGCGTGCCGAGTTGGCCGTCCCTGCTACAACGCGCCCGCGCCCAGCGTTCGCGGTCCCGACCATTCGTCGGTCTTCCCGTCATCCGCGCTGCAGCCGCGCCCCGCACCGCATGTTAGAGACCGCGCCGTCGTCCACCCCTGTACCCGATCTCACCGAGCTGCTCGGTCCCGAGCTGGCCTCGGCTCTGGCCAAGAAGGGGTACACGACGCTCACGCCGGTGCAGCAGTCGGTGCTCGATCCCGCGCTGGAGGGGCGTGACCTGCGCATCAGCTCGCAGACTGGCTCCGGCAAGACGCTGGCAATTGGTTTTGCGCTGCGCAGCGCGGTGGCAGGCGAAACCGTCAAGCCGGCGCACGTCGCTCGGCCGCGCGCCTTGGTGATCGTGCCGACGCGCGAGCTAGCCAAGCAGGTGCACGACGAGCTGACCTGGTTGTACGCGCCGCAGCGGCTGCGCATCGCGGCGGTGACGGGTGGTTCTTCGTACCGCGACGAGCACCGCTCGCTGTCTGCTGGTCCGGCGATCGTCGTTGGTACGCCGGGGCGCTTGCTCGACCACCTGAACCGCGGCGGCATCGAAGCCGGCGACGTCGGCGCGGTCGTGCTCGACGAGGCCGATCGCATGCTCGATTTGGGCTTCCGCGACGAGCTCGAAGCTATTTTGGCCAAGGCGCCGCCGACGCGGCGGACGCATTTGGTGTCGGCGACGTTTGCGCGCGACGTGGCGGCGCTGGCCGACCGCGTGCAGAAGGATCCGAAGCGCATCGAGGGTACGCCGCTCGGTAGCGCCAACCGCGACATCGACCACATCGTTTACTTGGTCAATCCGCGCGAGCGCGTCGACGCGTTGATCAACGTGCTGCTCCACCACGCCGACGAGCAAACGCTGGTATTCGCTCGCACCCGCGCCGACGTATCGGAGATCGCGCGCGAGCTGCAGCAGGCAGGTTTTGCCTCCGGTTCGCTCTCGGGCGAGATGGATCAGAACGCGCGCAACCGTGCACTGGCTGCCTTCAAGCGCGGCGAGATCCGCGCGCTGATCGCCACCGATGTCGCGGCGCGCGGCATCGACGTGCAGGACATCGGGCGCGTGATTCAAGTCGATCCGCCGACCGATCCGGACACGTACACCCACCGCAGCGGCCGCACGGGACGCGCCGGGCGCAAGGGCGTGAGCGCGGTTTTGGTGGCACCGGCCGGGCTTCGCCGCGCAGCTGCACTGTTGCAGCGGGCGCGCGTGCAGTTCCGGGTCGAGCCGATCCCGACCGCGGCTGCGATTCGCGAGGCGCAAGACGCGCGCTGGCTGGCCGAGCTGATGCAAGGCGATCAGCGCGAGGTGTCCGAGCGCGTTTCGAAGCAGGTCGAGCGAATCGTGGAGGCTGGGCTAACGGAGCGCGCGCTGGCGCAGCTGATCATCAGCGTGCGGCGTGCGACCGGCGAGCCACGTGAAGTGACGCCGCTCTTGCCCGAAGCGCAGCGTGGCGCGCGACCGCCGGCGCGTTCGGTGCGCGGCAACGACCGCTTCAACGACCGTGGGCCCGAGCGCTTCAGCGACCGCGGCCCTGGTCCTGACCGCGGCGGCGACCGACCGGGCCGTTTCGAGCAACGCGAGCTGCGCTTCGACGAGCGCGGCGAGCGTCCGCAGCAGGCGCCGCGGCAGTTCGAGCCGCGCCCGTCGTTTTCGGACCGCCCGCCGGAATCGCGCGGTGGGAGCGACCAATGGGTGCCGTTCCGCGTGTCTTGGGGCGAAGCGCACGGCGCTGATGCGCGGCGTTTGGTCGCGATGCTGTGCCGCCGCGGCAATATCCGCGGCTCGGACATCGGCGCGATCCGTGTCAGTCGTACCACCTCGATCGTCGAGGTCGCGACCGCAGTCGCGAAGGGCTTCGAGGATTCGGCGCGCGAGCCCGACCCGCGCGACCCGCGCGTGATGATCGCGCCCATGTCCGATGGCCCGGCGCGCGAGCCCGAACCCGAGCACGACTCGCCGCCCGAGTCGGAGCAGCAGCGTCCTGCGCAGCGACCACGGGCGCATGTCCCGCCGTCGCAGCATCGTCCGCCACGTGCGCCCGCGCTGCATGCGCCCGGCGCGCGCGGTCAGAGCGACTTCAATGCAAAACCAGCGCGCGATTTCGCGGACAAGCCTGCGCGTGATTTCGCGGACAAGCCTGCGCGCGATTTCGCCAACAAGGCACCGCGTGACTTTGCGGGCAAGCCGCCGCGCGACTTTGCCAACAAGGCACCGCGTGACTTTGCGGGCAAGCCGCCGCGCGATTTCGCCAACAAGGCACCGCGTGACTTTGCGGGCAAGCCGCCGCGCTTTGCCGGTAAGCCGCCGCGCGACTTTGCGGCAAAACCGCCGCGCGAAACGCCGTCCAAGCCCACGCGTGAGGCGCCGTCCAAGCCAGTGCGCGACGTGCCGCCGAAGCGCCCGGGCCGAAAGATCGTGGTCACCGCCACACCGACGCGCCGCGGTCCGAAGAACAAGTGAGCTGCGAGCTGCGAGCTGCGAGCTGCGAGCTGCGGGCGCCGCGGCCCGCCGGCGGCAGCGCGTTCTCTTCTCGCCTCGGAGCTCGGAGCTCGGAGCTCCGAGCTCCGAGCCTCAGCGCGTTCTGAACGACAAGCCGAGCGAGCCGCCTAGCCATACGGGCGGCGTCGCACCGCTCTCCAAATGCGGATTCACACGGAATTCATAGGGTTTCGGTCGCCAAACCCCGAACAGCGTCACGAAGGCGCCCAAATGCGAGCTCATGCCCCAGGTGAGCGAGACCGCGCCACGCGCGCCAACCTCGAGCCGGGTCGAGGTGCGCGGATTCTTCACCGCTTCACCGCTCGCGAAGAGCAGCGCCAGCTCCGGACCTAGCTCGCCGGTGAAAGCCACCGGCCCCGTCTCGTGCGTCGCGCGCAGCGAGACATCGAACGGTAACCACACCAGGCGCGCGTCCGCGGCCGGTAGCGCTAGCCGCGTGGGCAAGAAGAACGCGGCCCCGATCGCCAGACCGAGCCGGCGCCCCCAGGCCAAGCGCCCGCCGAAACCCCCCGCGAGCGGCAGCTGTGCCGCGTCGGAGATCGGCGCGGCTTGCAGCATGGGCCCCAAATGAAGCGTGAGCGGCACCGCTGCTTCGGGCGGCGCAGGTGCAGGTGCAGGTGCAGGGCGCGCTACTGGCGGCGCAGGGGGTGCCGGCTTGGTCTCGGGCAACACCGGCGGGTCGAGGACCAAGCCAAGGAAGACCGCTGCGGTGCGCGCGCGCTCGCCGCAGGAACGACTGGCGTCGCGAAACACACGCTCCTCGTTCACGACGCGGATCCTGACGCGGTCGCCCTCGTCGTCGATCCTGGCACTCACGCCTTCCGCGGCCGGCGCGCTGCTATCGATGACGACGATCCGGGTGTGGCGCAAGAGCGGCGCCAGCTCGGCCATGACCTCGGCGGTACTCGGACAAACGGAGTTTCCGCTCAACTGTAGGCGCGCGGGGGGGGCAGCCAGCGCCAGACCGTGGATGCAGCCGCAGCCGACCAGAGTCAGGAACGCCGTCGGGTGCCGCCTCACGGTTGGACCTACGGAGCGCTGGCCTTGCGGATCGCCGCGTCGTCCAAGTTGAGCGTACTGTTGACTGGCTTGAGGTTGGCGGCGCCGTTGCCGACCGACCAAAAGACGTTGTCCTGCGCGGCGGTGTGCAGCCCCTTCATGTCGAAGAGTTGCGTCCCATTGAGCCAAACCGCCAGCCGCGTCGCATTCGGAGGACGGTAGTCCAGGTACGCCTCGAGCTCAAACCACTCGTTGGCGACGATGTTGCCCTTGCGCCTTGCCAGGGTGCCTTGCATCACGTCGTGGTCGAAGAACTGCAGCGCCATGCCCCCGCCCGGCACATCGACGACCCGCACGTCCCACAGCGGCAGATCGTTCTCGAGCGACAGCGAGGCGTCGCGCGAGTGGAACAAGAAGATCGACCACCAATCGGACACGCTGTGCGCGTCTTCCAGCCGAAACCAAGCGCTGTAGTAGGCGGGGCCGGCCTCGATGCGTCGATAGAGGCGCCCACCGCTGCTGGTGTCGTTGCGCGGATCGCTGTTGATGTCGACGACCACGCCGTTGCTGCCGTCACGGCCGACACCGATCTCGACGTAGGCGTTGACGTCGCCCCACTCGTATTCGCCGCCGTAAAACATCCCGCCGCGCTCCCAATCGCTAAAGTCGCCGACCTCGTGATCGCTCGACCAGACCAGCTCGCCCGCGGGCGGAATTGGGGTGTCGGTCATGCTCGGCGGCGAGCCCCCGGTAGCGCCACCGCTCGCATCCGTACCGCTGGTCGTACCGCCCGCTCCGCTCGCGCCGCCAACCACGCTACCGGCGGCACCTGCCGCCTCGGGCCGGGCGAGCGTGCTGTCGCCGAGCACGATCGCGTTGCCGCAGCCGTTGGCGCTCAGCGCCACCGCGAAGCCTAGCGCGCTCGCTCGCCGCATGGTGTCAACGCGCGTCGGTGCCGAGCGCGCGCCGCGCCTGGAGCGCAAAACGACCGTTCGGGAAACGCGTCAAGTACTCGCGCGCCAGCGCGGAGGCGTTGGACGCGTGCTGTGCGACTGCTGACTCGATCGACAAAATCAGCGCTTCCTCTTGCAGCACGCCTTGCGGGTGCCGCGCGCGGTATTCGTCGACCAGTTGGCCCACGCGCTTGGCGTCGCCGCTGCCACGTGCGCGCATGGCTTCGACTAGCAACTCAGCATCGGCGTCGGACGCGGCGCCCTTGTTCCGCCCAGCGACGTCCGCTCTGCCGCGGGTCGGGGCGGGTCGCACGGGCGCGTTCGCTGTCTCGCTAGCCAAGTTTGCGGGCTCGGGCGTTGCCGCGGGCGTGCTCGGCGGCGTGACGGCCGCGACCGGCGCGTGCTTTGCGACTCGCCGGTGGTGGGGCGGGGGCGTCAGTGCAGCAGGGGGGGGCGCTGCTGCGGGCGGCTCCGCGGGCCGATACTTGACGTAGTACCCGCCGACTGCGGCGCTCGAAACCGCCGCAAACAGCACGCTGGCGAACGCCACGTGCAGCGCGCTCAGCCGGAAACCGAGCCGGCTGCTGCGGCTTGCGCTGAGCGCCTTCCAGACGCGGCGCTTACGCAGCTCCGACCTGGCTAGCGGCTGCACGTGCGCCAACAGCTGCGCCCCGACCACGAGCTCGGGCTGGCTGATTCTGTCCTCGTGGCGCAGCGGGCGCATGCTGCTGAAGTCGGGCGTCATCCGAGGCTCCGTTCGTCGTGCATGCGCTTGACGATCGCCGCAAATTCTCGGCGCGCGTGGTAGAGCCGCGTGAAAATCGTCGCGACCGGTGCGCCCTGCAGCGCGGCGATTTCTTCGCCGGTGTAGCCCTCGATCTCGAACAGCACGAAGGCCGTGCGGTGTTTCTCGCGCATGCTTTCCAAGATGATGCGCAGTGATCGCTGAGCCTCGCGCAGCTCTTGCTCTTCGGCCGGGCCGCGCCCAGGGTCGACCAGCTTGAGCAGTACGCCTTCGTGATCAATGATCTTTTTCCGCGCGAGCAAGTTGCGAAACCAAGCCGCGCGTCGGTAGTCGCGCACCGTGCGCTGAGTGATGCGATACAGCCAGCCGTTCAGGTTCTGGCCATCGAAACCGCTCAGCTTGCGGCGCACGATGATGAACACCTCTTGCGCCAGGTCGTCGAGATCCTCGTCGCGCCCGCCCATCGCGCGGATCCAACGCGCTACCTCGTGGAAGCGCGTCTCGTACACCTCGCGAAAATCGCACGGCAAGTCCTGACTGGGCACGACTTCGTCAGCCTCGAGAGCGTCGAGGCTGCGTGCCGGGAGTTTCTGGACCGTCGAGCTCATGAGCGAATCGGACCGATGCTGGCGTTGCCGGCGCTGGGGCGTCGGCCTGTTCAGGTGATCGCAATTTGCGCCGATTTTCAACTGCACAGGCAGTTATTCGACTTGAGGCTACGCGCGCGGTCGTGCAGTCGCGGCGGAGTCTTGTAGCTCGGCACGATCATTGGCGCTTTTTGAAAATCTTCGTGTCGCTTTCCATTTGTTTGTAGAGAAGCACGACGTGTCGTGGCGCTCCGGTCAGCGCTCGCCGTTGGGGTTTGTGGTGACGCCGAAGCGTCGATCGAGCTCGTTGGAGACGAGCGCCACCACGTCGTCGCTGTGCAGGCTCACCGGGCCGACGGCGATCGGCTGGCAGCCATGCGCTTCGAGTAGCGCGAGTGAGGCGGCGTCGAAGCCCAAGTGGTCACCGATGAAGAACCACGCATCGTCGTCGGCGAGCGCTTGCTCTCGCACGTCGCGGCCGCCTTCGTGCAGCAGGAAGCAGGGCGTCGCGCCCACCTCGGCCAGAATCTCCGGCACGTCTCCGAGTCGCAGCTCCAGGCCGGGCCGCACCTCGACGAAGCTTTCACCCGGTGCGGGCGTTGCGACGAGCGTCTTTTTGACCAGCGTCGCCAGGCTGCGCTCGTCGGGGCGCAAAAACTTCGCGGTAGGGCCGTTGATGCGCAGCAGCCGTGGCGCGCCACCGCCACCGCGCAGCACCAAGTAGACGAGCACGTTGCGACGCAGGCCGTGCGACACCAACAGCGCCGCGCGGATCGCCCGCAACAGCACGTCCAGCCGCCCACTCGAGCCCGGTAGATCTTCGACAGAAAAGTCGCCGGACGCCGACGCGGTCTGGCCAATCAGGACGAAGCGACGCAAGGCGCTCAGTAGGCGTGCGAGCGCGCGCCGCTGCCGAACACGGTGTTCCACACGATGCGCAGGTCGAAGCCGAAGCTCCAGCGACGGATGTATTCGAGATCACAGGCGACGCGCTCGACCATCTTGTCCACGGTCGCAGTCTCACCGCGGAAGCCGTTGACCTGAGCCCAGCCGGTGATGCCTGGCCGCACCTTGTGGCGCAGCATGTATTCCAGGATCTTCGTGCGGTAATGCTGGTTGTGCGCGACGGCGTGCGGCCGCGGCCCGACCACCGACATGTCGCCGAGCAAGACGTTGACGAACTGAGGCAGTTCGTCGAGCGAGGTTCGGCGTAAGAACGCGCCGAAGCGCGTGACGCGCGGATCACCCTTGCTGGCTTGGCGGACTTCAGCGCCGTTTTCGGTCACGTGCATGGTGCGAAACTTGAGTACGCCAATCGTGTGCCCGTCGCGGCCCGAGCGCTCTTGTCGAAAGAGCGCTGGCCCCGGTGAGCTGATTTTTACGCCCAGCGCCAAGACCGCCAACAGTGGCCAGGCGTTGGCCAGAAAGGCCGTCGAGAACGCCACGTCGAAGCAGCGCTTGGCGCTGCCGTGAATGCCGTCGGGCGCGTGCACGACCAGATCGGCGATGTCTTCGGGCGACAGCTCGAGCGCGCGCGTGAGATGGAGCAGGAAGCGCTCTTCTTCCAGATCGAACGCGTTGTTGGCGTCGCACACCTCGCGCACCAGCTCCAGCACGTGGCGGCGCTGTGGCGGGGAAATCTCCAGCAGCAACTCGGCGGCTTCTTGGGCGTCGAACTCGGCCGGATCGAACTCATCGATGCGCTTCGAAACCGCTGGCCCGAGATCATAGCCGCCGGTCAGACGCAGCATGATCCGGCGCACGGTGCGCTGTTCACGGCCGCACATGACGCCGTCAGCGTGCGCCGCGGCTAGCAGCACCTCCAGAATAACCGCTTCAATTTCGGCGTTTTGCGGCGGGGGCTCGGAGCTGGGCCGCAGCGCCGTGAGCCGGTACGCCGGCGTAAAACGGCTGGTCGGGGCCGGAACGACGTCCGAATAGCGAGGGACGGCGTCTGGCGCCGCTTCGGATTCGACATCGACGTTGCTGGAGCTGCTCGGTGCCGTCATCGGTGCCGGAGAGTACGCCCGTTCTCACGCTCCGAGCAGCTAGAATTGCGCGGCTCAGCGCTGAGCTTTTTTCGCGCGAAACACGATCGCTTCGTCGCTCGGGTCCGCGGTGGCGCGCGCGTACGGCTTGAGCCCCTCGATATCGACGAAACCGGCGCGCTCGAGCAAGCTCCGAAACTCGTCGGATTCATAGCTTCGAACCCGGAAGTGGTCGTACTCGAGCGCCAGCACTTGCCCGTCTTTGACCAGCTCGTAACGGTGCATGCTGTTGGTGACGTTTGCGCTACCGCTGTACTGGCTGAGCCAGCTCAAGATCAGCTTCGCGCCGTCGGGCCGCTCGACCCAGCGCCCGCCCCAAACTCCGCTCAAATCCGGAGCGCTCGGCAGCAAGCGCTCGGCCTCGACCAAGAACGTGCCACCGGGCGCCAAAACGTCGTGAACGCGCGCCAGCGCGCTGTTGACGGAGGCATCGTCGAGCAAGAGCCCGAACGAACCGGATGGAATGAAGATCAGGCTTGGAGCGCGCTCACACGTTAGACTCTGGACGGCCTGCTGCGAGAGCGTGGGCGCGACGCCGAGCTCGCGGGCACGCCTTTGGCAGGCGTCGAGCATGTGCGGCGACGTGTCGCTACCCGAAATGTCGAGGCCCTGCGCCAACAGCGGCAATAGGAAACGACCGGAGCCGCACATTGGCTCGTGGATTGGACCGCGCGCTTCGCGGGCGAACGCTTCGTAGAAGTCGAAAGCGTCCGGCGGCGCGGTCGGCTTGTCGAGCTCGTAGAACTCGGTGGAGAGCTTACCGTATTGGCTCATGCGTGCGGAAGTCGTTGCCGACGGCTCAGGTCGCGCGCTCGGTGCGACCGTCGGGGTGGCGAGCGAAGTGCGCGGTTTGTTGCCCGTGCACCGGATCATCGCTTGGCCAAGGCCAGCCGCCGAAGCGCGTGGCGCGGAAGTCCTGGTACGCCTGCTGGATTTCGGCGCGCGTGTTCATCACGAACGGCCCGCTTTGGACGACGGGTTCGCCGATTGGCTTGCCTTGGAGCATCAACAGCTCGCTCTCGGTCGACCCGTTCTCGAGCACGGCAGGCACGTCGGTTCGCAGCTCGGCGGCGTTGCCGGACGCTAGCTCCAACCCGCTGATTTTTAGCGAGCCACCCTTGAAGTAGTACAGCTTGCGGTTGGTGCCCGCGGGCGCGGCAGGCAACGTGAACTTGGCGCCGGGCTCGAGGCGCAGCGTCCAAATTGCCACGTGCGCTTCGGCGCGGCTGGCCCACGATTGGGGTGGGGGAGCGTTGGGCGTTGCGTCACCGAATTTTCCGGCGATGACCGTGACCTCGGTCGCTTTGCCAGCGGCGTCGCGCAGCAGCCGCTGTGGGATGCTGTGCCGCCAGAACATCGCGAAGTGCGGCTCGGCGAACTTGTCGCTCGCCGGCAGGTTGAGCCAGATTTGGAATAGCTCGAGCGGGTTGGGTCCGGCTTGATCGAGCAGCGGGAACATTTCGGCGTGGACGATGCCCTTGCCGGCCGTTAGCCATTGCACGTCGCCGTGGCCGTAGCGCGCAGCGGCGCCCAGCGAATCGGAATGATCGACGAGCCCGCGGCGCACGACCGTGACGGTCTCGAACCCGCGGTGCGGATGCGAGGGAAAGCCAGGCACGACTTGGCCGTGATACATGCGCCAGCCGTTGGCGGCGTCGAAGTCCTGACCCAGGTTGCGACCGGCTAGCGAAGCGGCGGGTCCGAGCCGCAGATTGCCCGCCGGGTAGGGATCGTCGTGGTGCACGCAGAACAGAAATGGATCGAGCACCTTCCACTGAAACTCGAGCGCTTCGGTGCTGAGCACGACGGGTGCTGCAGCTTTCCGCGCGAGCTGGTCGGCGCGTTCCGGCGGCGCGTCGCTCCGGCAGGCCGAAGCGAGCGGCGCACTGACCATGGCTCCGAGCAAGCTGCGACGATCCATCGGAGGCAATAATGTAGCTTGGGACCGCGCAATTTGCGAGCCGACTCGACGCCCGCCGAAACGTCGTGGCATGACGGCTTTCTCACCATGTGGTCTCCGTCTCGTCAACATCGCCAGCGGCTCCGCTTGCGTTCTTCCTGGGTTTTTCTCGGAGCCGCGCTGGCGCTCGCTGCGGCAGCATGCGGTCGCGGCCGCGGAACGTCGGCCACGCCTTCCGCATCGGCCTCGGCGCGCGCGCTGTCGTCGGCTGGCCTCGGCGCCGATCCCCTGCTCGCCGAAGGTGCGCGCACCTACGCACAGTACTGCCAGCTGTGCCACGCCAAGGACGCCACCGGCTACGCCGCGGACAACGCGCCCTCGCTCGTCAGCAAGACGTTTCTCGAGAGCGCTTCGAATGAGCTGATCGCTGCCGGCATTCGCATGGGGCGGCCCGGAACGGCGATGGCAGCGTACGGCAAGGCGCGGGGTGGCCCGCTCGCGGAACGTGACATCGACGTGCTCGTGCGTTTCCTGCGCTCGAAGGGCCAGAACAATCACGCGCTGCCAGCTGCCGCGGCCAACGCTGACGTCAAACATGGTGGTGAGGTGTTCGAAAAGAACTGCCAGAGTTGTCATGGCACCGCTACGGCACGCGGTAACGCCGTCAGTTTGCAAAATCCGGAGTTGCTGGCGGCAGCGTCGCCGGCTTTTCTGCGTTTCGCGGTGGTCAACGGTCGGCCGCCCACGCCGATGCCGCCCTTTCAAGGCAAGCTGAACGATCAAGAGATCGACGACGTGGTGGCATGGCTGTGGAGCTTCAAGCCGGCGCTGCCGACGCCGCCGGTCGAAAACCTCACGGTTCCCGACAATCTGCCGGTCGTCATCAACCCGAAGGGTAAGCGCCCCAACTTCACGCTGCGCGAGGACCGCTTCGTCTCGGTCGAGCAAGTGAAGAAGGCGCTCGACGCGAAGCAGCGCATCGTGATCATCGACGCGCGCGCGGCCTCGGATTGGATCCAATTTCACATTCCCGGCGCGATCTCGGTGCCGTACCACGATCGCTCGTTGCTTGATCGCGTTCCCAACGACGGCACCTGGGTCGTCGCCTACTGCGCGTGCCCGCACCACGCCTCCGGCGAAGTGGTCGACGCCCTGCGCGAGCGCAAATACCAAAACACCGCCGTTTTGGATGAAGGCATCCTTTTCTGGAAAGACCACAAATACCCGCTCGCCGGCGAATCCATCTCCCACCCCGCCCCTAACGCCGCGCCATCTATCGTCAATCCCCCCAAAACCCCTCTCCCTCCCAAACTTTAACCTTAACCCGGACTCGTCCTCTCCCGATCCGGTAACTCCCAGCGCTCGTACACGCTACAGCGCCTATGCCTCCCGACCCTCTCTCCCTCGTTGGCCACACCATCGCCGAGAAATACCGGGTCGAAGCGTTCGTCAGTGAAGGCGGTTTTGCCGTCGTCTACCGAGCGATGCACGTGATCTGGAAGAAACCGGTCGCGCTCAAGCTGTTTAGCGGCTTGAGTCGCGTCCCCGCCGAGCAACGCCCGGCCCTGCATCAGGCGTTCATCGCTGAGGGCGCTTTCTTGAGCGAGTTGTGCAGCGAGACGGCGAGCGTCGTGCAACCGCGTGACATCGGCACGCTCACCCTGCCAGATGGCCAGTGGCTGCCGTACATGGTGCTCGAGTGGCTCGAGGGCGAGAACCTGGACGACCTGTTGATGCGCGAGCGCGCCGCTGGTTCGCCGCCGTGGACGCTGCCGCAAACCATCGCGCTTCTGGCGCAGGTCGCGACCGCGCTCGACGTCGCGCACGCCAAGGGCATCGCACATCGCGACATCAAACCCTCAAATATTTTCATCCTCGGTCGCCCGTCACGTGACGGCATCGGCACGGTGAAGATCCTCGATTTTGGCGTGGCCAAGATGATGTCGGAAGGCGGCTTCTCCGCCACGCAAGCCAGCACTGGTCAGCACGTGACTTCGTTCACGCCCGAGTACGGCGCTCCCGAGCAATTCAATCGCGCGTTCGGCGCTACCGGTCCATGGACGGACGTGTACGCACTCGCGCTGGTCGCGGCCGAGCTTCTGGCAGGAAAACCCGCCACCGAAGGCGAAAATCTCAGCGCGCTCGGGCTGTCG
The DNA here is from genome assembly GCA_038252755.1 of Polyangiales bacterium. Lineage (GTDB taxonomy): Bacteria > Myxococcota_A > Polyangia > Polyangiales > Polyangiaceae > PMG-095. The sequence continues at coordinate 40,366 of JBBSAB010000053.1, forward strand.
GCGGTCGACCCACGGCGCCGCCCCACGCCGCGGGCGCTCGGGGTCGACCTCGGCGACTCCGTCGAAGCCGTCTTCGCCCGTGCGCTCTCGGTGAGCCCGGTCGAGCGCTACGCACGCGCCGGCCAGTTCTGGCTCGAGCTTGAGACCGCGAGTGGGATGCCGCTTTCGGTGCCACTGCGCGAACGCGCCTCGCGCGTCAGTTTCACGCCGCTCACGCCGCGTATGGCGTCGTCCACCACGCCGCCTGCGGTTTCGATATTGCACGTCGCGCCGGCTCCGCGCCACGGCCTGGCGCTCAAGCTTACTTTGGCCACAGCGTTTGTGGCCGCGCTTGGCGGTGTCGCCGTGGCTGGCGGTGTGCTGTCGAAAGGCTCGCCGCCGCGGGCCGCCACCGTGCCGCAAGCTCTCGTTGCGCCCGCCGCTGCGCTGGTTCGGCCGAAACCGCCTGCCTGCGGGGCTGACATGGTGCAAATTCCTGCGGGCCAATTCTTCATGGGCTCGGAGGACAAGAGCGCCGCCGATGACGAAAAGCCGTCGCACAACGTGACGCTCGACAGCTTCTGCATGGATCTGCACGAAGTGACGGCCGGTGCGTACAAGGCGTGCACCGACATTGGCAAGTGTCGGCGCCCGTCGAACCAGGTGGATTGGCCGAAAATCACCGAAGCTGACCAGAAGCTTTACTCACCGGTTTGCACGTTCGGGGATCCGGCGCGCGCCGACCACCCGATCAATTGCGTGACATGGCAGATGGCTGACGACTTCTGTAGCGGCGCCAACAAGCGCTTGCCGACCGAAGCCGAATGGGAGTACGCGACGCGCGGTCCCGACGGTCGCGTTTACCCTTGGGGTGATGACGAGCCGACCGCGCTCCACCTCAATGCCTGCGGCAAGGAGTGCAGCGCCTGGGGCAAACAACACGCCACGCCGCTCGACGCGCTCTACCAAGACGACGACGGCTTCGCCACGACCGCGCCGGTCGGCAGCTTCCCCAAAGGCCGCTCGCGCTTCGGCCCCTACGACGTGGTCGGCAACGTGTGGGAGTGGACCTCCACCTGGTTCGGCACTTACTCGGCCGAACCTCAAACCAACCCCAGCGGGCCCCCGAGCGGCGAACGCCGTGTGATCCGCGGCGGCGCCTTCAACGGCAGTTACCCCAGCTGGCTCCACCCGTCCTTCCGCTACGGCCAAGTCCCCGCCGCCCAAAGCCACGGCATCGGCTTCCGCTGCGCCGCTCCGATCGCCCACGAATAGGCTGCGCGACGAGACTTGTCATTGGTCTAGCCGTCGCTTCCTGCGCGCGAAAGGCTTGCCAGAAACCAGGCTTGGCGGGCGGGCAGCTAAAGAATGAGACCAATGCTCAGGGGAGGACGGGCAGGGCGAGAACGAGACTTCTTGGTGGGCGCACGGACCGAGCTAGACGCGACGAGGCAGCCACGAGTCCTCAGTCGCGCTCGAACCACAAAAGCCTCCCGGCCTTCCCGCCTTCCCGTTGTCTCGAGTGTCAGAGCCTTTCAGCGAGCGAGGTGGGACCGAGGCGTGCGGCCGTCAAAAATGTCAAGCTGGCGCGTAAAGCCTGACAGGCGTAGGTCGCCACGTGACCCATCCCAGCAACGACAAGTCACAGCGGCGCACAATTCGAGTCAAGCGCCTCAATCTCATGGCGGCCGGCTTGGTGTGCCTGCTCGGTGTCGCGCTGTGGTTGCGACGCGCGCAGCCGCCTCAGGAACCGCATGGCAACGAAGCGCCGGCGTCGGGCTCGGCTCCGTCCGCTGCCGCGGCGAGCTATGCGGGCTCGGGAGTTTGTGGCAGCTGCCACGAAGCGGAGTTTCGTGCCTGGCGCGGCTCGCATCATGCGCACGCCGAGCGGCAGCTCGAGCTGCCGGCAGATGTCACCGCTTTCGACGCCAAGACAGCCGATGCTTACCCGGGCGCGGTCTTCCATGCCGGTGTAGCGGAGCCGGGCCCATTCGTGGAAGTGCAGGGCGCATCGGGCAAGCTGGAGCGCTTGGGCCCGGTGCGATGGATCGGGGTCGACCCGTTGCGACAACTCTTGATTCAGGGCGAAGCGGGGCGTCTCCAGGCGCTCGACGTTGCCTATGATCCGGCCAAGCGAGATTGGTTCAGCATTTTCGGGAACGAGCAGCGACAACCGGGAGAATGGGGGCACTTTACCGGGCGCGGCATGAACTGGAACAGCAATTGCGCCTCTTGTCACAACACCGACCTAAGGAAAGGCTACCAACCCGAGAACGAGAGCTATCAGACGACCTACCAGGAGCTAGGGGTCGGCTGTGAGTCGTGCCATGGCCCGCAGCTGGCGCACGTCGAAGCGTACCGCAACCAGCGCGCGCCCGCTCCCCACCACGCGGCCGCGCTGACGGCCGAACGTTGGCTCGATACCTGCGGGTCTTGTCATTCGCGGCGCAGCGACTTGACCGGCAACTTTCGTCCGGGTCACGCGTTCGCGGACGACTTTGCCCTCGAAATTCCCGGTTCGAGCGCGGCTTTCTATGCCGACGGTCAGGTGAACGAAGAAGCCTATGAGTTGACCTCGTTCCTGAGCAGCCGCATGCACCAGGCGGGGGTCACCTGCCAAGACTGCCATGAGCCGCACTCGAGCCAGCTTCGCTTCCCCGATGACCAGCTCTGCCTGCAGTGTCACGGCAATGGCGTGCGCAATGCGCCGCGGATCGACCCGGCGGCTCACACATTTCACAAGCCCAGCAGCACCGGTTCGCGCTGCGTGAATTGCCACATGCCGCTGACCCGCTACATGCAGCGTCACGGTCGCCGCGACCATGGCTTCACGATTCCCGACCCATTGTTGACGCTCGAGCTAGGCATTCCCAACGCCTGCAACCGCTGCCACGCCGATAAGTCGGCGGCCTGGGCCGAGCACGCCGCCGCACTCCGCTACGGTCAGCGGCTCGAGCGAGCGACCCGGCGGCGCGCTCGCCTTTTGGCGAAGGGCGAGCACGCTGATCCAAGTGCAAAAAAAGGCCTTTTGGAGCTATTAAGCCGCGAGCCGATCGGGCTTTGGCGAGCAGCGGCGGCGGCGGCCCTCGAACACTATTTGCCAGACCAGGCAGTGGTCAGCGCCCTGCTAGAGGCGGCGCACGACGATGACGCGCTGACACGCGAAAGAGCGCTGCGTGCGCTTGAGCTGGAGTTCCCTCGCGAGCCCGAACGCATCGGGGCAGCGCTCCGTCACGGTCTGGAAGATCCGCTGCGGTCGGTGCGCGTCGCGGCCGCCTGGGCGCTGCGCGCTGAGGTCTCCGAATCATCGCAGGCCGGCGCCGATTTGCTGGCCGCGCTCCGCTTCAACCAGGATCAACCCACCGGTCAGCTTCAACTCGGCGGTTACCAGCTCGCCCGCGGGAACGTGAAAGGAGCCATCGATCACCTCGAGCGCGCGGTGCGTTGGGATACGCGCTCGGCGCCGCTGCACCACGAGCTAGCTGTGGCTCTCAGCGCCGCGGGGCGCACGAAAGAGGCGATTGCCGAGCTGGAGCGAGCGCGAACGCTCGAGCCCGCAGAAGGTCAGTACGCGTATCGGCTGGGTCTGGCCTATAGCGAAAACCACGACCTAAAAGCGGCGATAGAAACCTTTGAGCTGGCCGTCAAGCTGAGCCCGCAGCTCGGCCGGGCCTGGTACAACCTCGGGCTCGCTCGCAATTTGTCGGGAGACGCGAGCGGCGGCTTGCGCGCGCTCGAGCAGGCCGAGCGCGCGGCTCCGCTCGACGCCGACGTTCCCTACGCTCGAGCCGTGGTGCTTAGCAACCTACAGCGCAAAGACCAAGCCAAGGCGGCCGCCCAACGCGCGCTCAGCCTGAACCCCACGTTGCAGGCGGCGCGTGCCTTACTGCACCAGCTGAGTCAGTGATCGTCTTGATCCGGAACCTTCGCTTGCCTGTGTACGTTGCTGGAGCACACCAACTTTCTCTTGAGGGGCGGTGGCATTTCGAATCGGCATTATAGGGAGCAACCGCTCTGGGCAAGAGGCGATGGACGCGATACCTTCTTTGGCGAAACAGCTCACGCCACGTGAGCGCGAAGGGAGCTATCTAGCGTGTCATTCCTTGCTGGACGCGTGCGCCACCTGGCCGTGGTGCTCGCTGCGATTGGCGTCTGGCCAGCCTGCGGACAATCGGGGCGGGGGCAAACAGCTGATGTCGCGGGAGCGGCGGCCATTGCTGGGGTTTCAGCGACCGCCGCCGGAGCCAGCGCCGGCGGTAAGGCGAACGCAGGTGACGGCGGCAAGGGTAACGCCAACGGCAACGCGAGCGGGGCGGGCGGCACCAACACGGCGGGGCAAGCCGGCGAAGCGCTGCTCGCCGGCGCAGGCGGCCAGCTCGAACCTGCTCCGCACCCCGACCTCCCCAATCTGGTCATCGTGTACATCGACGACTCGGGCTATGCAGACTTTGGCCCCTTCGGTGGCAAAACACCGACGCCCAATATGGACAAGCTGGCCAGCGAAGGTGGCGTCTACCGGGCCTTTCACGTGGCGCAGCCGGTGTGCTCCGCCTCACGTGCGGCGCTCTTGACTGGCTCCTACAGCAACCGCGTGGGCATCACAGGCGCGCTTTCACCCGAGGCAAAAATCGGCCTTCTCGATGCCGAGCTGACCTTGCCCGAGGTCGCCAAACAGAAGGGATATGCCACCGCCATCTTTGGCAAGTGGCATCTAGGCGACGAGCCCAAGTTCTTGCCGACCAGCCACGGCTTCGACGAGTACTTCGGTACACCCTACTCGAATGACATGTGGCCCCTCAACCCCACCAACAGCAACTTTCCGCCTTTGCCGCTCTACGAGAACACCACGATCGTCAATCCGAACGTGCAGCCCGCCGACCAGGCAACGTTCACCACGCAATTTACTGCGCGAGCCGTGGACTTCATTGATCGCAACGCCGCCAAGCCGTTTCTGCTCTACGTGCCCCACCCGATGGCCCACGTACCGCTGTATGTCTCCGACAAGTTCGCGGGCAAGTCGGGACACGGGCTCTACGGCGACGTCATTCAGGAGCTGGATTGGTCGATCGGGCAGATCACACGCGCGATCGACGACCATGGCCTTTCGGCAGTGACGTGGATCATCGTCACATCGGACAACGGCCCTTGGCTGGTGTACGGCAACCACGCGGGCTCGGCGGGTCCCTTCCGCGAGGGCAAACACACCACGTTCGAGGGCGGCACGCGGGTGGGCACGGTCATGCGCTGGCCCGGACAAATCCCGGCAGGTTCGGTCGTGGATACGACGTTGATGAACATCGACATCCTGCCCACCTTTGCGAAACTGATCGGCGTTCAGCTCCCTGCTCATCCGATCGACGGCAAGGACGTCTTGCCGATCATTCAGGCGCAGCCAGGCGCCGCGTCGCCGCATGAGGCTTACTTCCTTTGGCACGACACCACGCTCGAGGGTGTCCTGATGAGTAAGTGGAAGCTGCATCGCGCGCACGGTTACACGCATATCACCCAGCCCGGCGTCGACGGCGCGCCGGGCAAGACGCAAACCTTGCAGCTGGCTGCGTCACTCTTCGATCTCGAGGCCGATCCAGGCGAAGCCACTGACGTGGCTGCCGCTCATCCCGACATCGTCAAGCAAATGCAAGCGCTTGCCAGCGCGCACGAAACCGAGCTCAAGGGCCACAGCCGCGGGCCGGGCAAACTCTAACGACCAAGCGCCGGCCCCGGATTGTTTGGGCTCGCTGGCTTGGCTCGCTAGCGAGCATGCACGCCGTAGATGCGCGTGGCATTGCCCGCGAAGAACGCGTTCGCCTGCTTGGCGCCTCTGGCGTCGAAATAGCGCCGCATGATCGCCACGCCATCACCCAATGAGCCGGCCGCCTCGGACAGGGGCCAATTGGTCCCAAACAGCAGCCGGTCTTCGCCAAATGTGGCGAGCAGAAAATCCAAGGCCTTGGCGTACGTCGCCGCGTCAGCCTCGGCGAGGCCGGTCGCACCTTGCTCCTGAAATCGTGAAACCTTGCAGTAGATGTTGGGAGCTTGGGCGGCGGCCTCGAGCGCTTTGGCCATCTCACCCGCTGGCTCTTTGACGAAGCTGAGGCCCCCTGCGTGATCGAGCACGATAGCGAGGGCCGGCACGGCCGCGGCGTGGCTCGCCACGGCCCGCACGGCCTCGGCCGAGCCAGCCGTATCGACATCGGCGACGAGGTGGTGCTCCGCGAGCACCTGCGCGTTGGGCCCTGCGAGGTCCTTGACTCTGACGCGCAGCCCGCGAAAGAGCGGATGTGACTCGAGCTTGGCTAAATCGCCGGAAAAATTCGATGAATCGAGCGACAGCTGCCCGATGACCCCGACGATGATTGGATTCTTCTCAGCTAGCTCGATGCCCCATAAATTGTCCGCAAGGTCTCGCCAGACGGCCTCGATCATGATCGCGCCGCCGATACCCGCTGGGCGGGCCACGGCGGCGTAGTCAGAGGGCAGCAGCGTCACGCCATTGCTGAAACCTGGATCGCGGCTGAGGTCCCAGTAATGGGTGTGAGCGTCGATGACAGCAAGAGGAGTAGGTTCTTCTGTCACTGGCGCCCCCGCTGCTCCGCCAGAGCCGCCCAGTCCCGGCCCCAATTCGGGCGTGGCTTGCATGCCTCCGCTGCTCCCGCCAGCCGTGTTGGAGCCGCCGAGGCTTTCACCGGCTGAGTTTCCGCCCGCAGTGGTGGCAGTACTCGACGAGTCGCCTGCGGTGCTGGCAGCGGTGGACGACGTCGTTCCGGCGCCCCCTGCCAACGACGCGGTAGCAACGCCAGCGTTGCCCTGGCTACAGCCAACGCTCGCATGCACGAACAGCAAGCCAGCGGCCGCCATCCGGTCCGTGCGCACGGCGGTGACCACAGCTTTCAGGCATCGCCAGCTCATCACCGGCTAGTGCTGCGCTCACTGCCGATCGGCTCAAAAATGTCGAGCGTGACGAGAATGAGTGTCGGTAGAATTTTAATTCTCACATATTGAATATCTGGAATTTATGTTCTACCGTCTCGCCATGGCTGGATTTCCCACGCTTGGACACGAGCGGGCGCGGCTCGGCGTCACCTTGAAACGTCGCGCGGTGCTGGGCGCGTTGGGCTTGTTGCCGATCCTCACGAGGACTCAGCCGCTGCACGCGCAGGCGTTGCCACCCGTCCGCACGGTGACCAAGGGGCCCAGCTTTCATTGGTTCGGCTACTACGACAAGTGGCAGTTCGATCCGACCGATCGCTTCTTGCTCAGCAACGAGGTTGCGTTCGAGGGCCGACAGCCGACTGCCGACGAGAGCATCAAAGTCGGTATGGTCGATCTCGAGGACAACGATCGCTGGATCGAGCTGGGCGAGACCTTCGCCTGGTCCTGGCAGCAAGGTTGCATGCTGCAGTGGCTACCAGGCTCGAAGAGCGAAGTGATCTTCAATGCTCGCGAAGGCGATCACTACGTCGCCAAGATCGTCGATACGCGGAGCAAGACCACGGTGACACTGGACGGCCCCGTTTACGCGGTTAGTCCCGACGCCACCAGCGCACTCGCGCCGGACTTCCGACGCTTGCAGGACCTGCGCCCAGGCTACGGCTACGCAGGCATTGCTGACCCCAATGCAGCAGTGGGTGCGCCGACCGACGCGGGTATCTGGCGGGTCGACCTGACCACCGGGAAGCAGCAGTTGCTCAAGTCGCTGGCCGAGATCGCCGAGATCGCCCACGTCGACCCGTGGCCTGCGCAGGCCCACCATTGGGTGAACCACCTGCTGTTCGCTCCCGACGGTAAGCGCGTCGTCTTTCTACACCGCTGGAGCGCTCCGTCGTTCGCGGGTTTCAAAACGCGCATGATCACCATGGCGGCCGACGGGACTGACGCCTACGTGCTCAATCCGCCGGACATGACCTCGCACTTCATCTGGCGCGACAGTGAGCACATCCTGGGCTGGTCCAAGAACGCCGGCCAGAACCACTTTCATCTCTTTCAAGACAAGACAGCTCAGGTCGAAATAGTCGGAGGCAGCGTGCTGACGCAGGACGGGCATTGCACCTACTTGCCGCGTCACAAAAACGAATGGGTCTTGAACGATACCTACCCTGACGGCCAGCGCTTGCAGCACGACCACCTGTTTCACATCCCTACGGGGAAGGTGATCCCGATCGGCAACTTCCTGTCACCTGCCGCCTACACTGGGCCCGTGCGCTGCGACACCCATCCGCGCTTTTCGCGCGATGGTACCAAGGTCGCGATTGATTCGCCGCACTCGGGTGGCAGACAACTTCGTCTGATCGACATCAGCGAAATCGTGGGTCCGGCGGAGCCGCTGCCGGCGGCAGGCGCGGCAGGCGCGGCAGGCGTTGCGGGGGCAGGCGGCGTGCCAGGCGCTGCCGGCCAAGCCAGCGGTGGCGCTGGCGGGCCCGTGGGCGGCGCTGCAAGCAACGGGACTGGCGGCGCCGTGCAGGGTGCGGCAGGCGGGGCCGGCTCAGCGACTTCGGGTGCGAGCGATTTGAATGGCGGGAACGCTCGGGGGCAAGCTGCGAATGATGCTACTTCGGGGTGCGGCTGCGCGCTTCCCGGGCTGCGCCGTCAAGCGCTGGCGCCCTACGCGTTGGCTGGCGCCGCTGCCGTTGCTGCGTTGCTGCGCAGACGTGAGACGTAGCCTTCCGCTCCGCGCGTTGCTCGTTGTATGAGCCGCAGGTCGTGAGCGAGCTACTGGTTTAGCAGGGAGATCGTGGCCGATGACGCGCGCTATTTGCGATGACGCCGGTATTCACTGTCGACGCGCCATTCGGGTCGTTGACGTGCTGGCGGTGATGCTCTGCATCACGACGGTCGCCGCTCCGTTTGCGCCTCGCCTTCCCGAGAAATAGTTGGCGCTCCGGATTTTTTTGCGCCGTTGCGAGTGCCGTCGCGCCTCTAGTGAGTATGAACGCAGACTTTGCTGTTCCGTGGGCGCCCGATCGTTCCATGGTCTCACGCTGGCGGCTCGGCGGTTTGCCGCGGCAGAGCTACCGACTCTGGGCTGGTGTCGGCGCATTGGCCTTGGGCGCGGGCTGTAGCTCGGTGCCGAGCGAACCTCGGAATGGCGATCCGGCTACCACCAACGCAGGCGCAACAGCGTCGCTCGGTGGTGGAGGCGCTATCGTTGGAGGCGCTACTGTTGGTGGCGCTACGGCAACGGGCGGGCTCGACGCTGGGGGAGGCGTTGCTGGGACGGCGCCATCGCCGGGAGGGACCGCCGGTAGCGGCGGCGAAAGCGGGAGTCCCGCTTCAGCGGGAGGCGGTGCGGGGGGAGGCGCGGGAGCGGCAGGAACGTTGATAGACGTCGACCTGACCAAAGGTGACGCGGGACCGGGAACGGTTACGGGAGGAGTTTGGGCCGGCGGTTGGCGGATGACCGCGGCTAAGGACCGGATCGTGTACGACGCCGGCGTATTCGTCACGAGCGGCTCGTTCAAGGCCAGCTTCACGATCAAAACAAACCCGTCACAGCTCAGCGGCAACCTCGTCGTCCGGATCGCCCCCGGGGGCGTCGGTCTCGATGATGAGTCGGAGGCGGGATGATGCGCCCTCTACCGGCGGGCTGCCGGCACCACCATCAGCATTGCCTCCCACGGCGCTGCCCGCGCTGCCCGCGCTGCCCGCGCTGCCTGCCGATCCCGGCACGCCCGCGCTGCCCGACTGTGTCGCCACACCACCGCTGCCCGCCGCGGTCGCAGGCGATCCGCTGGCGCCGCCCTGCGCGGAGCTCCCTCCGGAGCTTGGCGTCGAACCGAGGGTTGGCGCCTCACCGCAGGCGCCGAGCACGAAGCCCAACGCGCAGAGCAATGCCATTGAGGCCGTCCCGTTCACTGCCTGATGCTTCATACGCATGTACTGTGTTCCTTGAGTAGAGGCAGCGCGAGACTCAAACCGGCCGCGCCTTGGAGAACGTTTCGGCGGCTGAGCTTTCGGATGGATTCGTCGTTCACGGCGCAGCCTCCGGCGCTTGTGCGGAAGGGCCCGCGACCCTTTTGCGCAGGAAACCAGTCGTATGCGTGAGCGACAGGATAGCTTCGTTCAGGTGATCGTGTGAGGCCTCGAGGCGCTCAGCGGTCGCCGTGGCCGTGCACTGATCGGCAGGCGTCGTGTCGCCGCGGCCCGAGGAAAAATGGATCAGCGTCGCCATGAAGCCTGACAAGCCACTCAGGCTCACGCGCACGGAAGAACCGCGAGAATGCCGAATCAAGGAGCTATTCCTCGAGCTGGATTGGAAGCCCCAACCGAAGCAACGTCGCGTTGCATGCGTCGGCTAGTAGTGCGAAGCGACCGCGCGATCCGGGTCAATCTTTCCTATCGGTCGCGAAAAAAGAAACTTACCCAGCGCTCAACCACCTATCGAACATCGTTTAGCAGCGTGCGCGCTTTTTTTTGAGCCGATAGGCGAGCGGCCCCGGCACACCATCGCGATGACCACGGCTCTCTCGGGAGTGAGCACTCGGCTGCGGTGGACGGCAACCAAGATGAATGATTCAACCTTGTTGTCCGCTCGGGGAACACTACGAGCCTATGCCTGACGCCTTCTCGAACTGGCCGCATCGTCGGCTCGCAATCTTGGAATGGGGTTTCGGAGCCGCGTTGTTGTTGGGCGTGCTTGCCAGTTGCGGCAGTGACGACCGACCGCCGGGGCAGGCAGCGCAGGCCGGAGCGGCAGGCTCCGGTCTGGGCGCGGGTGGAGCGGCCAGCGGCGGAACCGACGCGGCGCCGCCTGACCAGAGCGGAGCCGGCCATGCCAACGGCGGTCGCGCGGACGTTGCGGGCACCAGCGGTGTTGGGGGTGGCAGCGGCGTCGCCAGCGGCGTCGCCGGCGGCGTCGCGGGGTCGGACACGCCAGCAACGAAAGAGCACTACCTGGCCGTGCTCAAGCGACTCGACGACACGCTCGTCGCCATGCAAATCACGGCCAAGAACAGCGGCGACTACGGAGCTCTCGTTAGCCCTGGCACCAATCCTGATCTGCACCCGACGTACTCGCGGGCGGCGGAAGCAGTTTACCCACTGGCTGTCGCGTACAAGCATGACAAAAACGAAAAATACAAGGTGGCCGCGATCGCGCTTGGTAACTGGTTGATCGGGGTCCAGCAAGCGAGCGGCGCCTGGGGCGAAGCCTGGCCGAATCACGACGGTTGGGACGCCATTCCTAGGAGGACCAAAACAAAAAATATTTCCTTGGAGGTGTGCACGCGGCCACCAGCCGGCGTGCCTAGCTGTTTCGCGGGCGGCAGCGCGAACCCAAAAATTCACGCTCCCACGGCAGCGGCCGCTGCGGCTCGCTCCGGTCCGCACTCGCGCTCCGGTCCGCACTCGCGCTCCGGTCCGCACTTGCGCTCCGGTCCGCACTCGCGCTCCCGTATGGTTGGGCCGCC
>JBBSAB010000054.1:0-51472 GCA_038252755.1 Polyangiales bacterium
AGCCCAGGCGCCGCCCGCAATCGTGATCTTGCCGTTACCCGTCCACATTTGCCGCGAAACTAGCATACCGGTGCTGTTCCGAACCACGTCGTCAGCGCGTCGCGAAGCCCCTTGTCCGTGCCTTCTCCGACCCACGCGACGCAGCCGTCAGGCCGAATCAAAACGGCACTGGGAGCCACAACGGCGCCGACCACCGGCAGCTCCCATACGCCGGCATATCGAGCATTGACCGACCGAACCGGTTCAGCCCACCAAAATGCAGCCTCCCGGCCACCACAACGGCGGCACCACCATCAACGGCGTCCACGCGGAGCCCTCCGCTTTCGGCATCGCAAGAGGCGAAACTCCACTCCACACTGAGGGGCGGGACGAAGCGCGGCGGGCGCTCGCTGGCGGTGCGGAATCAGCCGCGCCGCGCCGCCTCGATCGTGGCGATGTCGATTTTTCGCATCGGCATCATTGCCTCGAAGGCGCGCTTTGCCTCGGCTCCGCCCGCGGCCATCGCCTCGGTTAGCGTGCGCGGGGTGATCTGCCAGGAGAGGCCCCAACGGTCCTTGCACCAACCGCACTGGCTCTCTTGGCCGCCGTTGCTGACGATCGCGTTCCAGTAACGGTCGGTTTCTTCCTGATTGTCGGTCGCAATCTGGAACGAAAACGCCTCGCTCTGTTTGAAGGCGGAGCCGCCGTTGATGCCGATGCACGGGATGCCCAAGACTGTGAACTCCACCGTCAGCTCTTGGCCCTGCTTGCCGCCCGGAAAGTCGCTAGGCGCTTGGTGAACAGCGCTTACTTTGCTGTCCGGAAAAGTGGCGGCGTAGAACTTCGCTGCCGCGTGCGCGTCTTTGTCGAACCAGATGCAGACGAGATTTTTCGGCATGGTCATGCCTGGTGCTCCTAGCACATCGGCTATGCGAGCCGCGTGCCACCTAGCTGCCGCGCGCCGTTGAACGCGATCGTTAACCATAAAATGCAACTTGGTGGTTGCGTTTTATGAAACTCCGCGCTACCAAATGAGCAACCCGGAGGTTGCGCATGACTGGTACGACCGATCGCATCGAAAAAATCACCGTGCTACGCGCGCCGCGCGAGCGCGTATGGCACGCAATCAGCGATGCGAAGCAGTTCGGAAGCTGGTTTGGCGTCGACTTCGACGGGCCGTTCGTCGCCGGACAACACTTAACGGGCCGGATCGTGCCAACCAGCGTCGACGCCGAAATCGCGAAATCCCAAGAGCCGTATCGGGGACGAGCCTTCGACTTCACGATCGACCGCATCGAGCCCATGCGGCTGTTTTCGTTCCGTTGGCATCCGTTCGCGGTCGATCCCAATGTCGACTACTCGAAAGAGTCGACGACGCTCGTCGAGTTCGTGCTGGAAGAGGTTGCCGAAGGGACGAAGCTCATCATTACCGAATCGGGCTTCGACAACGTCCCGCTCGAACGGCGCGCGAAGGCCTTCGCGATGAACGAACAAGGCTGGGCCGCACAAACGAAGCTCGTCGAGAAGTACCTCGCCAACACCAGCGTGGCTTGATCCGTATGTCGCGAGCCCGCACCTCGGCCGCCGAGAGCCTCACCAAAGCCGCGCCGCTGTTCGCCGCCCTCGGCGACCAGACGCGACTGAACATCGTCGCGCGACTCTGCGCGACTGGCCCGCAATCGATCGTACGCCTGACCGACGGCACGAAAGTCTCGCGCCAAGCCGTCACCAAACACCTCCTCGCGCTCGCCGAAGCTGGACTCGTCCGCAGCACCCGCGACGGCCGCGAACGCATCTGGCAACTCCAAACCAAACGCCTCGCCGACGTCCGTACCTACCTCGACCAAATATCGACTCAATGGGACGAAGCCATCGACCGCCTGCGCGCCCTGGTGGAAGCCGACTAGCCGCGCGGTCTCGACGGAAACTTCGCGAAGGCCTCCAACTTGACGGCTGGTGCGCGAGCGTGAAAGCGTCTTAGCCCGATGGGCGAAAAGCGTCAGGGTTTGGCCGTGTGGGTTTGGGTCCTAATTGGTCTGCTGCTGTCGGGCATCGTGCCGATCGTGGTAGGCGTGCTGGCCTTTTCGATACTGATCCGTCGGGTCGAAGCCACCGATGCAGAGGTGGGCCGCGCCCTCACGACCTGGAGCGCAGGTTTGGTGCACTGTGGAGAAGGCGCTCATGGGTTACCGCCGTCGAGCAGCCCAGTTCCGGCGACGCTCGAGGCTATCAGCGGCAAGAAATACCAATCGGTGGCGGGCGATTGGAGCGAGCCGGCTCACACCTGTGCCGGGTTCACCCTGGGCGAGCCGCAGGCGTTTCAATACGCGTGGTCGCTAAGGTCGGCGGAAGAGGGCGTGCTGAAAGCGGTCGGCGCCGACTCCAACGGCAAGGTTGATGCGGCGCTCGAGGTCAAGATCAGCTGCCAGGGCGGCCGCTGCACCTCCAACGTTGCCAACATTACCGACGCTGTAGCCAATCGGGAACGCGCCTACAAACGCGAGATGCATGATCTCCTCGTGGACTGGTTCGGCACGAGCGGCCCAAGTGCGAGATCGGGTACTCACGCGCTCGGCTCACTCGCTGTGTTCGTTGGGTTCATCTGGCTGATGGCGGCAGCGTTTTCGGTCAGCATTGGCTGGGGCTTCGCGACGGCGGTCGTGCCGTGCTTTGGTCCACTGACGTTCACCTTCTGGAACTGGGATGAAGCGAAGCGACCATTCCTCTGTTGGTCGTTGGGCTGGGTCGTGTCTGGGATGGCGGCCTGGGCCAGCCCCACCCCAGTCAAGGCGGACTCGCCTCCGACGGCTGCGAACGAAGCGTCGCCGGCGCATGCGACGACGGACCCGAAACGAGCTGCCAACCGCTCCGGACCGGCGCAGCCGCCGCCACCTGTCCCGACCGCCGCACCGATTCGAGCACTCGACGGCGCGCCGGTGGACTTGAGCACCTTGATGGGCCGCGCGCGCAAGCTGGCCGACGCCTGGCAGCCCGAAGCCGCGCTGGTCGGTATCGAAGCGACGCTGATCGACGGTTTCGTACAACCGGAAACGGGCGGAACCGTAAAGATCACCTTCGGCCCGTCACCCTTCGCGGCGACCGAAACGCGAGGCGGCATGTTCCTGGTGACCTACGGCAAGCTTGGCATCGCCAGCGGTCCCGCAAAAAGCACCGCCGGCAAGGCAATCGCCGAACCGATGTGCGCACCCGAAGGTTTGCTACCCGCCCTCGGGACTCTCAAAGGAAGCCCCTACAGCCTGCGCTACGCACTCGGCCCCGATCAGCGACCCGCCTGGCTCGTGACCACGCCAAGCCAACCAAAGCAAGCGCGCGCCTTCGATCCCCAAGATTGCCGAGAGCGCGGCTCGACCAGGAGGTGACGGGCATGGAGATACAGCTACTGATCACCAGCGTTGGCGGGTTGCGACAGAGTGCCGCGTGAAGTTTGTGTGCGAATACCGGCGAGCTGGCCAATGCGCCGTTAGGCTTCTCTAACGTTGTCGATCGAGAGAGGCACGCTCGCGAAGTCCGAAAGTCCGGTCACGGATGTGAGCGCGGATCGTCTCAGGTGATTCTATCGTCGATCGTTTTTTCGTTGGCGTTTTGTCGCGATCTGCAAGAAGGCCCGCTAGGCTCGACGTGTCAACCGAGCCCGCGTGCCATGTCGTACCGTGGTTTCCTCGCAGTGCTTGGCGGCGTGGCCTGTCTGCATGCAACGGCTTGTCAGCATCACGACCGGCGCTCCATGGGGGTGCCGGTGGCGAGAGAGGGGCGACAAGCCACGGCCTAGAAGCCGGCTTCGATACCGATGCTGGGGAGGATGACGGGGCCGGCGGTGCGTTCGCGGCAGACTTCGCCGCAGTCGAGGCGGACGACTTCGCGGGTGGAAGTGGCGTTGAGGATTTCCGCGACTAGGTCGAAGTGGCCACGGCGGCCGACTAGGAAGCGTTTCTCGACGCGCAGATCGAGGCGGAAGAAGGGGCTGCCGCGGCGTGCGCCGGTGAAATGCGGTGAGCCCTCGAGGTTGAGCTCGGGAATGCCGGTGTAGAAGACGCTGCGCGCGCCGAGCCGGATGCGGTTGGCAAACTGGTAGCTAAGGCCGCCTTGCAGGACGTGCGTGCGATCGAAGCCCGAGGGGGAGCGGGTGCGATCGAGGGAGACGGTGGAGCGCGACAGCGTGTAGGAGACGAAGCCGCCGAGGCGCTTGGAGAGTGGGCGCGTGAGCATGAATTCGAACCCGACCGCCGAGATGGTCGAGCGGTGATCGATGCTGGTGCGATCGAGCGTGAAATCGCGGCCGGCGCCGATCGGGTCGAGCGCGTTGAAATAGCCGGAGCGGAACAGCGTGGCGCTCGCGCTGACGTCTTCGGGCAATTTGTAGCGAACACCAGTGCTGGCGAGTAGCGCCCACTGCAGCCCTGCGCTCAGATCCGCCACCTGCGCACCGGGTACTTGCGCGGCGAAGTTCGGACGTTGGTGCAGAATGCCCAGCGAGTCCTCGAAGCTAAGCGCGCGGCTGATTTGGAACGTCGCTGACACGCGCGGATCGATCCCGAGCGCCTGCACACCACCCGACGAATACACGTCGGCGCGCAAGCTGGGCGTTACCGCGATCCGCGGCGCGGGCTCAAGCTCGAGCACGACGTAGCCGCCCGCGACCGAGTCGGTGCGGCTCGGAAAGAGCGCGGAATAGTCGGGATAGTCCAGGCGCCGCGGGCTGGTCTCGAGACCGAAGCGATCGACACGCGCGTCCAGTCCGCTGTGCAACGTGACTTGCGACGAGAAGCGTCGGTCAAATTCGCCACGCAGCCGCAGCGATTGATCCGTCACGACGCTCGAGTCGTCGCCGATACCACCGGATCGATCGTTGCCGCCAGTCAGTGCGAGGCGCAGCCGTCCATTTTTCCCGAACCGATGATCCCAGCGCAAATCAACACGGTGAAAGTTGATCGCGGCTCCACCATGGACCGACGTTTGGGGCGCACGAAACCGGTCGTAGGCGCCGAAAGCCAGCACGCCTAAGGTGTCGTTGCGTCCGATTGGCACGCGTGCCTGCGCCTGGTAGTCCCAGTATTCGAGCTCGGCGTCGCTCAGCAGCGAGAGCACCAAGCCCGCGTACGAGTAACGCCCGGCGACGCGAGCTGCTGCCGGCGTACAGCCTTCACAGTCCGGGGTTGCGGAACCGCTCTCCAGGTAAGCTCCAGCATCAACGGCTCGGATGCTGCCACTAACGTGCGGTTCGACCGAGAAAGGGCGTGCGCTCACGGCGATGATCGGGCCGGCGAAGCGACCCAGCGAAGCTGGCGCCGCCCCAGGATAGAAGTCGACGCGGTCGATCAGGCCAGGATGGATGACCGACGGCCCGAAGAACGCGTGATAGAGCAGCGGTACCTCGATGCCGTCGAAGAAGAAGCCGACGTTGGCCGGCGGCGCTCCGCGGATGAAGAACGTTGGCACGCCTGAAACGATCGGCACGACACCGGGTTGCGCCTCGATTGAGCGCAACGGATCCCCGAAGCTTCCGGGCATGAGCCGCGCGTCTTCTTGTCGCAACGTGACGGTGCCCGGCCGTTGGCGCTCGCCTTGAACGGTGACTTCGAGCGGGGCGCCGGCGACTGACGCGGCTGACGCGGCTGAACGATGTGGTTGGCTCGGCGTGCCGGCTTCTGGCTCGGGACTCGATTCGCCGACTGGCTCGATCGGCGTAAACTCGAGCGCGATTCGAATCCGCGCGGCCACCGGGCGGGCGTCGCGCGTGGCGGGTTCGAAGCGAAAGGCGTTAGCCTGCGTGAGCGCGGTGGTCCGGAAAGGCTCCTCGCCCGACACGACTTTTGCGTCGCCGACCGTGCCCGTGGCGTCGACCGTGAGCTCGAGCACGACCGTGGCCGTGCCCGTCGCGCCTTCGGGATACGAAACTTCCGTGGAAAGCGCCCGCGGCGGAACGACCCCGGCCGAGCGGCTTTCAGCCGGGAGCGGTTGCGCGCCCAGCGGCGGTGGTGCAGATAAGAGAGTGAAAAGGGCGAGGAGCGCGTGACGGAAGCAGGTACGAAGACGCGAGCTGCGACACCGCGTTGGCCAAGAGCGTTGCTCTTGCTGCCCGCTCTGTTCGGCTGTGACGTCGTCCAGGGGTTTCAAGATGCCGGTACGGCCCTTTTTCCGGAGCAGAGCACCCACCTGTCAACGCCTGCGTTGCGGCTCGTCAAGGGTGGGTACTCGCGCATTGATCTCGCCGCGGGGCGAGAGCTCAGCGTGCTCGCGCGTTCCGTCGACCACGGCGCGTCGCTGTTCGTCATGCGTTTTGCAAACCCCAAACCATGCGAGATCCCAGAAGTAGGCCGCTACGTCGCCAGCCGAAACCCTAACCGAACCGAAGCTGGAATAGCTTACTTTCATGAAGACGCCGCGCAAGGGACGCTGCACTTTGCCGACACGTCTTGTAAGATCTTCGACCTTGAGATCGAGGGGGCGGCGCTGCCCGTGGGCGAGACCGAGCAGACGGTCATCGTCTGGGCCGGCGGCGAGTTGCTGGAGGTGGACCCAGAAAAGGGCAAGCGGACTGCGATTTCGTCCGCGGTGACGAGCCTGATTACCCGCGCGTTTTCGGGTCGCACGCTGGTTCGAACCGCAGATCGCCTCGAAGTGTTCGGCAGCGATTGGAAGAGCCAGGGAACGTTCGGCCGGGACGTCGGGACGGTGCTCAAGACGAAGAACGGCGTGCTGTACCTGGATGCGACCGGCCTGCGCCGGCTCTCCGGCGGGGCGAACGGCACGACCACGAAAGACGAGCTGATTGCGGCGGACGCGTGCGCGCTCGCCATGCGCGACAACACCTGGGCGACATTTCATGCGCCGTGCGAAGCCGGGCGTTTGCATGCGCTGGATGAGCCGTCTGGCAAGGTCTACGACCTCGAGCTCGACGCGGATCCGCGTTTTCTCAGACTTCTGCCGGCGCGCGGTAGCCCAGGCAAGAATCCGACCAAGGACCCGTTCTGGTTCTTGTTTTTGCGAGACGTTGCGTCCAATCTCGGCACATTCGTGGTTCGTGATCCGGACGGCGTCGAACGCGTGATTGGCAAGAACGCGACGCTCGATCAGTCGGATCTGCTCGACTCGAGCACCGAGACACATGGCTATGCGCTCGTGAATATCGAAGGCAATCTCGGTGACTACGTGTACTTTGGTGGCGAAGGTGAGACGCACACGCTGGCTCAAAGCGTGCTGTCAGGCGCTTCGCGACTGATCGTCGATTGGGATGGAAATTTTGGCAACCTCGCCGCAGTTTCTGGTGATCGGCTGGTGGTCGTCGCGGAGCGCGTGCCCAACAGAGGGTTCGAATTTGCTGACCTGAGCAAGCAATGGACGGTGCTGCTTCATGACGGGGAGGGCAGCAGCGGCCGGCTCTCGCGCTTCGCAGGTACGCTCGATGCACTCCAATCGACGCCCGTTAACGCACCTTTCGCCAGCCCGAAGCTCGAGCCGGTCGCGCCGAGTGTCGGCATTTTCACCACCGCGTTGCTGGGTATGCTGATCCCAGGAACGATCTTCTTGGAAGACTACGACGCCGACACCGGGACGGGGCGGCTGACCTACGAGAACGCCGAGTTGCGTTTCAAGGCCACCGTCGACTCCGGCGTCTCCGACTACATTGTTACCTCGAGCAATCTTCTGTACAGCATCCCGTACGGCGACGACCAAGGCATCTGGCTGGCTAGCGGCAAGTAGAGGTCAAAGGCAACCCGCTCGTTTACGACTGCAACAACAAGTAAGCGAGCGCCGGAGCAGGCACTCAGCGGTGCATCGCCCAGAGCAGCGCGGGCAGCACGTGATCTTCGAGCAGCCGTGAGTTGGCGGCGGCGGCGTCCATCGGTGAAGTCCACGACGCATCCGGGTGGCCGAGCGCCGTGAAAAAGACGCGGCCCGCTCCTTCTTCGCGGAGGTACGAGATCGGGCGCACTGCCTTCGAGGCGTCGCCGCTCGACACGCAGTTGAGGACGACTTGGTTTTTCGGGTTGAGCGGCTTCGTCTCGTAGATTTCGTCCGTGGTCGTGAACGTGGCCGGCAACTTGTCGATGGCCGGGCCGGTGCCCATTTTCGTGCACGTTGCCAGCGCCACGCCGCCAGGATGGCCGACGAAATCATTGCCGATTAGGTCGACGTAGGGTTGGGACAACGGGTGACCGCCGAACGCTCCATCGTAACAGTGGTCGGCGTCTTCGATGGCGATCAGGGCGCCGCCGTTCTTCACGTAGTCGACGAGGTTCTGAATCTCCGTCGTGGCGGGGTAGCCGAACGGCTCGCCCGAGTTTGCGAGCAGCACGACGGCGCCGTAGCCAGCGAGCGCGGCTGCCGAGAGCTTCGTCGCATCGGGCTTGTTGGTGGCGTCGGTGCAGCCCACGAGCTCGGCGGTCAGGCCATTCGTCGTCGCGACCGCCGCGAGCGCCTTGGCTGCCGCGGTGATCGAGCCGTGACGGAAGCCGGTCGTCACGCCGTAAATGAGGATCTTCGAGCTGCCGATGGCGGGTGCTCCCGCGGTTCCGGCGGCACCTGCCGAACCGGCGGCACCCGAGGAGCCAGCCGGCGTCCCGCCCGCACCGGCATTCACGCCGCCCGTGCCTGCTGCGCCTGTCGTGCTGCCACCCACCTGGGCCCCGCCGAGCGGCGCCGAACCGGCAACGCTGCTCTGGCCCGCCGTGGTCGGCGAGCCGCCGCTGGGGGCACCACCGGCGGCTTGGCCCGCACTGCCGTTCGTGGCGCCGGTCTGCGAATCCCCGCTGCAGGCGAACAGGACGCAGCTGGCGACACCTGCGACGACCAGCTTGCGACCTTTATCGAACGACATGACAGTCAATGCCTCTCCCTTGAATGGGTGTCCACGAGAGCGATCTTCGACCGCAATTTCTCGATCCGGCTGGAGAATTCGGCAAAGTCGGCCTAGCATCCCGGCTTCCATTGTTGGCCGACCGTCGATCAGAGTCGGAGGGGCTCGCTTGGCGAGAGCGACTCCTGCAGCGGCTGCTGGTCGCTACCACGCCCATCATCGCTGCGGCAGTGCTGATGGCGATCGCCGCTACCCACGGGCACAACCGATGGTGGCTCTCCGTGCTCTTGCCCTGCATCCCGATGCAGATCGCGGCGGCGTGCTCGCGAGGTTGGTCGTTCAGAGTCAGGGCATCGATCTTGATCGCGCCGCTGATCCTGGCGGTCTACGTCGCGTACTTGCGGGTGGGCTTCAAGGGCAACGCCAGCCTGATTGGCGCGGCTGCCGTGGTGTTGACAGGCTTCCTGTTCGGGCGCCGCAGCATGACGGTCTTGGTCGGCTTTCTACTGCTGGCCCCGATCCTCGTGGGTGTCGGCATGACCTCTGGATACTTGCCTAGCGACGGCCTGGTCGACATGGCGCCCACGCGCGTCGAGCCCTGGGTGAGGACCACGTTCGTGTCGCTTTCGATCTGGTTGGTGCTTGGGTTTGCGGTGACCTTCGTGGTGCAGAGTATCGAAAGCGCGTTGGGCCGCACGCGCCAAGCGCTGATCGATCTCCGCGCCGAAGAGCAGCTGCGCGAGCAGGCCGAGCGGGCGCGGCTGGAGGCCCAAGAGGCCGCCATGCAGGCTCAAAAGATCGAGATCGTGGGCCGGCTCTCGGCCGGTGTAGCGCACGACTTCAACAATTTGCTGGGTGTCGTCGCTAGTTGGAGCTCGATCATGGTCGACGAATCCGTCACGCCCGCCGAGCGTGGCGAAGCACGGGCCGCTCTGGATGCCGTGGTTCAACATGGATCGTCACTGACACGGCAACTGCTGGCGTTGGCACGGCAGGATTCGCGGATCGTAGGCAGGGTTTCCTTGGAGGCGGCCGCGAAAACGGGGGTGTTGGCGTTGCAGCGTGTGTTGCCGCCGCGCATCAAGCTCACGTTTGATGAGCTGTCACCGGCTTGGGTCGAAGCCGACGCGACCGAGATGCAGCAGATCCTGTTCAACTTGGTGCTGAACGCGCGCGACGCGATCCCCGAGAGTGGCACCGTTCGAGTAACCGTCGACGTCGAAACGCTCTCCGAACCTTTGTCGGGTGTAGGCGGGACACTAGCGGCTGGGCGCTGGGCGAAGCTAAGCGTGAAAGACTCGGGGACAGGGATCGACCCAAGCGTCCGCGACCGGATCTTCGAGCTGTTCTTTACTACCAAGCCGGTGGGCCTGGGTACGGGGCTCGGTTTAGCGACGGTCTTGCGCATCGCAAAAGCCAGTGGGGGCGCCGTCGGCCTCGATTCCCAGCCGGGTAACGGCTCCACCTTCACGCTCTACTTGCCGTGCCTGGCGTAGCGCTCACGGGTTGCCGCCTACTCTCGACGCTACCCTGATCGGCGGAACCGCTGTCCTCACCATTACCAGCCCGACCGCATCCTGCTCCGCGACGTTCGCCCTGCGGCTCGACAAGCGTCCGTAGCCAATACCTTGAACCACTGCAGTCGGCTGTGGTTGAAGAATCACCGGCGGCGGCACGGAACGCGCGCCGCTGTTGCTCGTGTTGGTTGGCTTGAGCGTGGCCGCTCGGCGGAGTCGGCTTCGGCCGCGCGGTTAAAGAACGAGATTGACCAGCGCGTTGAAGAAGATTTGTGTAGGGACGAAAGAAGGAGCGAGTCGCGATCGCGTGACGTACCCTGAATCTTCTTAGCCATGAAGATTAGGACAGTCGCTGCGACGTTCGGCGCTCTCGGGTTGTTGGTCTCGGCGTGCGCAATCGCTCCCGCTACGGAGGGCGAGGCGGTGGGCACGGTGCAGCAGTCGATTCAAAAGTCCGACCCGCGCAAGGTCTACGCGCACTTGATGCCGTGGTTCGAGACGCCCGGGTTTCATTGGGACATGGTCGGCCGCCACTACAACCCGCAGATTGGGCCGTATCACTCCGGAGACTCCAAGGTCATCGAGTACCAGCTGCTCTTGATGAAGTACGCGGGCATCGACGGCGTGATCATCGACTGGCCCGGTCGCAGCACCGTGAATAAGGATCTGCCAGCGAACGCGGAAAATACCGATCAGATCATCGCGCAGACCGCCAAGTTCGGCATGGAGTTCGCCGTCTGCTTCGAGGACCAGTACGCCGCCGACGCTGGCGACGCCATCAACTCGATGCACTGGGTGAAGGACCACTATTTCAATCAGCCCAACCACATCAAGGTAAACGGTGCACCGGCACTGTTCGTGTTCGGGCCGCAGAAGATCGCCGCTGGTGATTGGCCGTCCGTGCTGGCCGCGACAGGCGCGGATCCGGTGTTTTTCACGCTCTGGTACAACGACAAAGGCGGTGCGGCACGTGACGGCACGTTCGGTTGGCTCTTCTCGGACGGGCTGACCGGAGTGAAGAACTATTACGATCGCTCGGACCAAGGCACGAAAGTGCCGGTGATCTACCCGGGCTTCAACGCGGCCTACGCCAATGGCGCGCCGGGCTGGAGCATCCCTTACGACTTGAACGGCGACACGTTCACCGCCGTCTACAACCTCTCGAAAGGTGTCGGCAATCTGGTGCAGATTGCCACCTGGAACGACTACACCGAAGGCACGATGATCGAGCCGACCAACGAGCTTGGTTACCGCTACTTGACCACGTTGCAGAAGCTGCTGGGCGTGCGCTACGGCCAAGGTGAGCTCGAGATCGTACGTAAACTGTACGATTTGCGCAAAGCCGGCGACGCGACCAAGGCGGAGGCCGCGTCGCAAGCGCTGATCAAGCTCGATGTCGCGGGGGCCTGTGCGCAGCTTGGCTGCACGGCGCCGGTTCACACCGGCGCGGGTGGTAGCGCGAGCGGTACTGCTGGCGCGTCGCCGGGCGCAGCTGGAACGCCCGCAGTCGGTGGCAAACCCAGCACGAGCGGTACAGCCGGCGCTTCAGCCGTTGGCGGCAGCGGCACCGGCACGGGCGGCAGCGGCAGCGTTGTGCAGCCTGCGGGTGGAACGCCTCCGGTCGGCACTGCTGGCGACAGCGGCGAGACTGGCGACAGCGGCGACAAGTCCCACGACAGCGGCGGCTGCAGCACCGGTCCGGCTCGTCCGTCGAGCTCCGGCGCGCTGTTCGCTGCAGCCGCGCTCTTGATGGTGGCGAAGGGCCGCCGACGCTGAGAAGCGCGCCGACCGCGGACGTGATCATCAATAGTATCAGCCGATTCTATCGGTGATCATTCGATCGACCCGGCCAGCAAGCTAGGACGAGGCCGATCGCCGCGAGCTTTTCATGGGCCGCGACGCCGGCGGCATTTACGCGATGAGTATGCCGTGCACGCATCAGTTTTGCGCGCTCAGCTCGGCCACGCGCATGCCCGCCTAGGTCTCTCGTTGCGGCGTACCGCTTGAAGTCTGACTGAACTGGCGATGCCGGACACTTTACTAGGGCGTCACCCAGCTCTTAGGAGGCTCTCGGATGTCCGTTTTTCGCCCCACCGTGAACGTTTGGAGTGCTGCTGCGATCCTCGCGCTCGTTTCCTTTCCGCTAGCGGCTGCCTGCTCTTCGACCGTTGAAGATAGCGGTGCGGCCGCTGGGAGCCCTGCCACTCCAGGCCAAGCCGGTAGCGCTCCAGGCACCGCAGGAGTCGGTGTGGGTGGTTCGAGCACGCCCGGTACGGCGGGCGAATCGACGCAGGGCGGCGCAACGGCGACGACCGGCGGAAGCGCAACGACTGCCGGAATGGGACCCGTCGCAACCGGCGGCGCGCCCGCCGGCACTGGCGGAGTTGCTAGCGGAACAGCCGGCAGCACCACTGGCGGTGCCGCAACCAGCGCGGACCCTTGCAACAATCCGCCCACGCACAAGCTCAACGTTATCGCGGCGGTCGGCGAGCACAAGCACGGCGGCGCCGGCTTGGACACGCGCGCCAAGACCATGCTCGGCAAGCTCGTGATCGACTACGGCGTTGCCGGTGGCGGCTACATCTCGTTCCTCGCCAAGCGCGGCTACCACTCGATTGGCGCTCCGGGTTTCGCGGAGTGTAACGCACCTGATTTGGACGGCGACCGCACCCGTGTCGGCAAGTGCCGGCTGGGCGAGATCGCGACCACGCAAGCTGCGATCGAGAAGTTGCTTGCCGGTTTGCAGGGTCAATACCCCGAAGAAGATTGGGGCTACTTCCTGGACGCGGGCGGCAAGTTGCGCTGGGCCGACGTCGCCACGACCGGCTTCTCGCACGGCGCCACGACGGCTGCCATCAACGGTCGCACACAGTGTCTGTGGCGTGCAGTCTCGCGCTCGGGTCCACGCGACAACACTTGCGGCAAGGGCCCGTGCACGATGCCGATCAGCACGCCGTCGTACGATCCCGCTTGTGTCGACGCCGAAGTCGGAGAGTGGCTCGACCTACCGTCGAAGACGCCGATGGACCGCTTCTACGGCGTCGTCGGCATGACCGACGGCCAGTGCGGCGACATCATGTTCAACATGAACCGCACGAAATACCCCGGTCCACCGACGGTAATCGAGGCTGCGGGAGCCGACCTCTCCACGACGCATCAATTCTTCTCTTCTGGCCAGGGCCATTCCGGCTTCTTCGACTACGCCCCCGCGATGGTCCCGCTCGAAATCGCCTTCGGAATCCCGCCTGAAAACCGCGATCCGAAGTTCTGAGGCGGTAGCGATTGTGATCGGGGGCTGCCGATGTGCAGCTTGGATTGCAGAAGCTAGCGTGGCGGAGCCTGGTCACATTGGCTGGCGTCTGCTGACTACTTCTTCGCGGGCTTCTTCGCGACGGGCGCCTTCTTGGCGGCCGGCGCCTTCTTTGCAACCGGCGCTTTCTTCGTCGTGGGCTTTTTCGCGCTCTTCTTCTTCGCGGTCACGCTCGACGCGCCGGCAGCTGCCTTCCGTCCGGCAGGCTTCTCGTTATTGGCGGCGATGGCGGCGCGCACCAAGCCCTTCAGCCCTTCGACATTGACCGAGTCGCCTTCCGAAAAGTCGATCGACCGCCACTTGCCGCCGTCCAGCCCGTTGTTGAAGATCCGCTGCGGGTCTGCCAGCTGGGCGCCCTTGTGGAAAGTCACCTTCACCACCTGCTTGTGCGCATTGGCGAGGCAGAGAATGCCGTTGAGGTTCCACACCGGCGTGCCCATCCACTTCCACTCCTCGACGATCTTCGAATCGACCTGGAGGATCGCGCTGCGGATCGTTTTCATCAGCGCGCCGCGCCAGTCTTTGATCGAGGCAAGCTTCTGGTCGATGATCTTCGAGGCGTCCATGGCGGCCAAGCTAGATCGAAATCCGCAGAGGACGCTGAAAAAAGCTGCGCCGCCTACTTGGCGATCGCGGCCCGCTCATCCGGCGTGAGCGCGATGCGGCGCGCGATTGGGTTCGTTCATGTGGCAACCATGCGTCCGCGGCGCCGACTCGCCTTGGGCGCGTGCACGCGTGCGGCACGGTGCACCTCGGCGGGCTCCTGCAGCTTCAACGAGCCCGGTGAAGGGCTGACGTACCGGTGAACGGGCGTGCGTGCCTGGTGTTGCTGTCGGCGCCAGGCGCGCTTGTGGATGGGAGCTGTAATAGTCTCAAGTGAGACTATTACAGCTCTCGATTTTGCTGGCGAGATTGAGACTCAAGGGGTGCAGCCGTGGCCTACGACGAACAGGGCGACTAGCAGGATTAGCCAGGCGAAGCCGTTGCTTGGCTGCCGGGGCGAAGCAGTTGATGCGGCGTAGTTGTCGCAACTACATCAGTCCCCAATAGTAACGCTCTGGGTATATATTTGCCGCATCGGGGGATTCGGTAAGAAATATTCAGATTCGCGGACCAAGTGCCCTGATAACCGAGGCGAGTGCCGGACATGATGAAGGCATGGTGGTGCGAACTTTCCTGAGCGACCGCGCGTCTTCGGCGCGCGTTTCAGCGGTGGCGTTTCTGGTGGCCCTGGGCGGGGCCGGCTGTGGTGAGTCGCCTGCGTCGGGGCCGATGGGCACGCCGCCAGGGCCGACGACCGGTGGCACCAATAGCGGAACCGCGGGCTCGACTAGCGGCGTGGCCGGAACGTCGGGACCGGGAGCTGCCGGGTCGAGCGGCGGCGCCGACAGCACGGCTGGCAATGGCGCTGGTGGCGCATCCACAACTGCAGGCTCGGCTGGTGCTGCGGGTAGCGCGGGCGGTAGGCCGCTCCCCGATCCCGAGCTCGGTGACATCGTGCCGTTGTTCGGTCCAGACACGGTGCTCGAACCGGCGGTCTCGGTGGAGACGGCCGATTCGCTCAAGACCTACTGGTCCGATCGCGCTCGCGATCGGCACGCGCGCGAGGCGCGCTTCCACGCCTACGAACACTACCTGCACATCTATTGGGAGAAGCGCACGGCTGCGGTCGAGATCATCGACACTGTCGGCAAGCCGGGTGGCGGCAGCGTGACGTTCAACGTCAAGTCGCAGTGGAAGCTAGACAACGGCCAAGCCGAGCTGCGCTTCTTCTTCCGCGGCATTGGCACCGTGGCTGAGTACAGCGACAACAAGTCGATGACGCCGGTCGGTGCGATCGACGACTTTACGTACACGCGTTCGACCTCGACCAAGCCTGGCGGTGGCGCGCTGCAGGTGGGCGACAAGATCGAGTTCGAGCTGAGCCAGTTCTTGGACAAGAACTACAAGGCCGATCAGTTCACGGGTCGCGACAATTACTACGGCACCGTGATGCTCTACATCGTGGGTAAGGGCTTGGTGCCGTGGGCGCAGACCGGCGCTGTTTGTCAGAACACGGACGAAGTACTCTGCCGCGATTCCGAGCCAATCCCGGAGGATGCGTGGCTGGGCGGCCACACGACGATGCACGAAATCACGTCGGGTGAGCCGGAAGACGCGTTCATGCAGATGGCCGGCAACCTGGCGCCGATCAACGGCCAACACTTCGTGCGTGGTCGCCGCGCCATCCACACCAATTTCGACGACGGCCACCACGACGAGCACGCTGAGAATCCGAATTGGACCGAGCAGGTCGGTAAGCTCGGTCCGCTTTTCATCAATCACTCGTGCAACCAGTGTCACTCGCAGAACAGCCGCGCTGTGCCGCCCGCGACGGGCACGCCGCTGAACAAGTACGTGATCAAGGTCGGCACCGAAACCGGCGAGCCCGACCCGATGCTGGGTGGCGTGCTGCAGCCCGCCGATACCACGGGCGAGCCGAGCGTGAGCATCTCCGCCTGGACCGAAGCGAATGGTTTGCGCAAGCCGACCTTCGCATTCACAGGCGCTAACCCGCCCGCGCATTTCTCGCCGCGCATCTCGCCGCAACTCGTGGGCATGGGCCTGCTCGAGGCGATTCCGGAGCTCGACATCCTCAAGCTCGCTGACGAGAAAGACGTCAACGGCGACGGCATCTCCGGCCGCCCGCGGCTGCTGATCGATCCGGAGTCGAAGGTGACGCGCCTCGGTCGCTTCGGCTGGAAGGCTGGGCAAGCTTCGGTCAGGCACCAGGTGGCCGGCGCGCTGCGCACGGACATGGGCGTCCTCACCTCGGTGTTCCCGACGCCGGATTGCGGCTCAGCCCAGCAAAATTGCGGCGCGTCCACGCCCGAATTCGCCGATGCGGATCTGGCTGAGGCGACCGACTACATCTCGCTGCTCTCGGTTCGCGCTCAGCGCAACTGGGCGGCGCCCGACGTCGTGAAAGGCAAAGAGCTGTTCACCAGCACCGGCTGCGCGGGCTGCCACGCCACGACGTTCAAGACCAGCCAATACGCGCTGCACGCGGAGCTGCGCGGCCAGACGATTCACCCGTACACGGATCTCTTGCTCCACGACATGGGCACGGGCTTGGCCGATACCTTGCCGGAAGGTACGGCGAGCTACCAAGAGTGGCGCACGCCGCCGCTATGGGGCATCGGCTTTACTGCAGCCACGGCTGGCGCCGAGGCGTACCTGCACGACGGTCGCGCTCGCACACTGACCGAAGCCATTCTGTGGCACGGCGGTGAAGGCGACGCGGCGCAGAAGAAGTTCGCGGCGCTACCTGACGGCGACAAGAATGCGCTGATCGCGTTCTTGAAGTCGCTCTGAGCGCTTGAGCCAAACCCGTTCGGGTCCGTTACACGCAAGCGTGACGGACCCGCCGACTTCAAACTACGGGACGTGACAAGTCTCGGTCGTCACGCAGTCGTACGTGCAGTTGCCGCCGGCGCACGAAAAGGCGCAATTGGACTCATACGGCGCGCTCGCCGACGGCTTCACGTCAGGCCGTACTGCTAGCCCGTCGCGGTTGGCGGAGTGAAAGAGTGTTCTGCGACGATGCCTGCCACCTGCAGGGTGTGACCGTGGGGTTTGCTGCGGGTGGGGACGACGTGGCGCCACTCCCATGCGGCGCTAAACACGTTCGCTGCTTGCTGGCGCGGCACTAAGGCATCCAAGCTTGGACCACCGATCAGCGGCAGCGGTACCGCTTCTTGGATCAGGGTGCCGCGCGCATCGAGCGTGGTGTATTGATCGGTGATGTCGCTGGTCAGCGCTATGCAGGGCGCGACCGCCAGCAGCGAGCGCACGTGCGCGTGTTGCACGCGATGCGTAAATTGACCGAGCGCGACCTGGAATTCGTGGGCCTGCGTGCGTTGGCTCGCCGGGAAGCGCGCGGCGAACTGGTCTTCCACGTAACGCGTGAGCGGCGTCGCCAGCTGCGACAACACCATCGACGAGCAAGCAAAGTCGAGCGGCTCCGCCGTCACGCGCTCCGGAAAAAATCGGGGCGGTTCGTCGACGCGATAGTGGTCTAGAAGCTGCAGCAGCGCCGTGTACACCTCGACTTCGCCGGTCAGCGCCAGAGCAGCGCGAGCCCTTTCCAGAAAAACGTCGTTGATACCCGTGACGTCGGTCTGAACCAGCGACAGCCGCGCGTAGAGCTTTGGCTCCAGGTCGGCCTGCTTGACGCTCTCGGCCAAGGCGGCGGCGTCGATGTCGACCAGTAGCAGCTGCTCGAAGCGCTCTGCCAGCTTGCGCAGTGGAATGTCGTACAGCTTGCCGGCGCCGATCACGACAGCCCGCTGTCCACTGGCGCGCTCGGCGCCCCGGAGCAAGACCCGTTTGTTGTTCACCGCGTGCTCTCTCCAAGCGGCCGCGTGGGCGTCCCGGACGCGCGTGATGGACGCCGACGTGGAAGCGTAGCCAAGGTCGCTCAGCGTGCGCTCGGTGACAGTCTCGTGGGTGGGCCAAGCCGTGAGCGTGCCCGCCCGAAGCTCGTCTAGCGCCTGCAGCACGTCACCAAAGCTCAGCAGAGCGGGTAGATCCGGGAGGTCCAGGCGCGACAAGGCGTGAGCGAAAGCACGCAGCGACTGGTACTGCTCGACGCTCCACGGCTCTCTACCGGCGAAGACACGCTCCAAAATGCCGAGCTGCTCTTCGGTGAGCTGCCCGCGGACGGACATACCTTGGTCCACGGCCCACGCCAGCACCCGACGGAGCGGTGGAAGCGACAGCGACGCCATTGCTGCAGCCTATACCGGCAGAGCGCAGAATTGCTCTGGCGTGGACTCCAAACCTGCCCGATCCCGGGTCGGGCTTAAGCCATGATTTCGGGCACGGTGTTGCTGGTTTTGTCCCAACTGCCGTACGTCGTCACGTTCATGCCCATCACCTGCTGGAAGGTGAGCATCAGCTCGGTTAGCTTGCGTCCGGGGATGCGGATATGGCGGTCGCCCGCGAGCTTGCCGCCGCCTTTGCCCATCAGCAATGCGTGGAAGTTTTTCATGATGTGACCCGCCGGCTCGGCCACCTCGCTGATGCCGTAAATCAGCGTGTGGTCCAGGACGGTTCCGGCACCCATCGGCGCCGCCTTCATGAGCTTAGCCAGGTCTGCATACTGGCTCATGGCGTATTTTTCGATCTTCCTCGGCTCCTGCCCGTCCGTGCCGTGCGTGTAGGAGTGATGAGATCCGTTGACCTGGATGATCGGATAGTTGCTGCCGCTGCGAGGACCGGAAAACATGTGCGAATAGACGCGCGTCAAATTACAAGACAGCGCGGCCACGATCAGCTGGTTGATGGCGTGACTTTTCGCGGTCACGTCCGCGATGGTCATCGGCGGCGCGTCGAGCTTACACATGCTCGTCGTCGTCCCCGCGCCGCCCGTGCCGCCGCTACCGCCGGTGCCGCTCACCATCGGAATACGCAGCTCGAGTGAACGAATGCCGTCCAGATGCGAATCGATGCGCCTTTGGTCTGCTGCGCCCAGGGTCGTCCTGAGGCGATTGCAGTCCTCCAGCACCGCGTCCAGCACGCTGCGGCGCGTTCTGAACGAGATGTCCGAGGGGACGCCGGTAGCGCCGCCCGAGCTCGAGCCCGCGCCGCCCGACGCCATCGTTGGGCTCACCTTCAACAACGCGTCGAAGATATCCTTCGGCTCGCGCTTGGGTGCCAAAAAATCGTTGGGGCCGCGGTGAGCCAGGTTGCCGCCTACGGTACCCATGGCCACGTTGTCGGTGTCGATGGTGAACGGGATCATCCCCGTCTCGAACGACTTGAACGGCTCGTTCTTGTGAATGGCGTCTGCGACCGTCTGATCGAGCGTGGGCACGTATTGCGTCTGCTGTGCGGTCTCGAACTGATGACCGCCGCCGTCGATGTCGGCGATCGTCGCGCAGGGATGGCCGTCGCCGCCCGCGAGCACGTAGGCGACGCCCCAGCCGTGGCCTTTGAACTTGGCGTCCAACATGTCCAGCCCGGTCACCAGCGTCATCGAGTCCTTGACGTCGGCAAAATCTTGCAGAGCTGTTGGAAGCTGCCACGCATTACCACTGCCGGTTGCG
This sequence comes from Polyangiales bacterium, assembly GCA_038252755.1. Lineage (GTDB taxonomy): Bacteria > Myxococcota_A > Polyangia > Polyangiales > Polyangiaceae > PMG-095. The sequence goes on from JBBSAB010000054.1 coordinate 19,714, forward strand.
GCCGGAGTCCACTGGTCGGTGTGGATGCCGTTGCCCCAAAACCAGATTCCAAACGACGTCGGCAGCGCGTCCCCGGCGGCGAACGCCGTGCCGTTGTTGTTGCACATGGCGTCGAGCACAGGCAGCCACATGGCAACACCGATGCCGCCGAGCGCACCGCGCAGCGCAAAACGGCGAGAAACCTTAAGTTTTTTTAGCAATTCCATGGTTACTGATTCCCCGCTGTGACTGGCGCCGCGGGTGCGGAACGGAAAGCATCGCTCGCGACGAACTCGGCGACCAGGTCGCGCCAAACGTAGCTCTTCGCAGTCAGAGTCTGCGAGAGCTTGTCGACTTCGGCTGAGTCCGGGGCAGCATCCACGCGCCCGTTCGCGCTGCGGTAGAAGTTGCTCATCATGCAGGTCAGGGCGCGTGAGCTCTGGCGGAAGGCGGCGCCGAGCTGCACCGCGCCGTCGAAGCTTATTCCGTCGAGCGTTCCAGTAGCGTCGATGGCGATGCCGTTCTCGGTAGCACGATATTTCCCGATCGCATCCAAGTGCTCTAGCCCTAGCCCAATCGGATCGAACAGCGCATGGCATCCAGCGCAGGTCGCGTTCGCACGGTGTGCTTCCAGCTGCGCGCGCCGTGTCTTGGTCGGGTCGCTGACCAAGTTGGTGTTCACGCCGTCCGGAGGTGGTGGCGGCACGGTGCAGAGAAAGGTCTCCAAAAGGAAGACGCCGCGGCGCGTGGGCGAAGTGCGATCGGGTTGCGAGTGGCCTGCGAGCACTCCGGCTTGACCGAAGATACCGGCGCGAGCCGCATCTGCGGCGAGCTTGATCTGCATGAAGCCCGAGGCCGGGGCAGAGACGCCGTAGAGCGGAGCCAAGGTCGCATCCACGAAGGTCTGATCGCTATCGAAGATCGAGCGGACGTCGGCACCGGGCGCGAGCACGATGTTTTTGAGGAAAAGCTCCGTAGCCTGCAGCATGGAGCTCTGCAGCGCTGCGTTGTAGCTCGGGAACAGCTCCTGGCTTTTTTGAGCTCCCAACACCAGGCTGGCTTGGGAGTATTCGCTAAAGAATGCCGCCATGCGATCGACGGCGCCCGCGTCAGTTAGCAGCGGGGCAGCGGCTGTCTTCACACCATCGGCGGTGTCGAGCTGGCCGGCCGCGGCCGCCTTGAGCAACGCGTTGTTCGGGGGGTGGCCGGTGAGCAGGAAAGACAAGCGCGTCGCCATCGACGGGCCGTCGTACTTGAGGCGTCCGTTCGTTGCGTCGAGCTTGTTGGTTTCGATGCGATACAGGAAGAACGGAGACTGAAGCAGCCCCGAGACGAGGGTCGCCAGGCCAACCGCCGCGCTGGACCCCGGCAGTTGCGCCGCGTCTTTGCCAACCTTCAACCACTGTTGAACTTCGGCATCGGTCAAGTCGCGCCGGAAAGCTTGCTTGCCAAAGCTTTGAATAAAGGTGACGACGCACGCGTCGCTCAGATCGGCTTTCGGTTGGCAGCCTACGAGCTTCTGCCAGCGGGCCGCGTCCGCAAAAACCTCACCCACCGCTGCGAGACTCGCGGTCTCGTACGGCTCGACCGCCGACGCGTTGATCGCTACCTCGGCACCGCCGATTGAGGTGAACCCGGCTAGGAACGTATCGGGAGGCAGCTCTAGCTTCGCGCCGATTGCCCCGAGCAAATCCGTGACCGCATTTTTGTACTCGAGTTGGGTGAGGACCCTCAACTTCGGCCCTCCCTTGCTCAGGTCCAGGGGCATTCCCGTGCCGCCGCCGCCCGCGTTGGCGCCGCCCGCATTGGCGCCCGACATGCCGCCGGCGCTCATGCCAGTGGGGGTAGACATTTCCGGCGTACAGGCTGTCCCGACTAACAACGCCAGCCCGAGGCAGCCCCTCAAACGCCAAACAACCTGAGTAGAGGACGGCACGATGTTGATCATGCACTTTTTCGCCTAAGGAGTCTTGGATTCACCCCGCAAAGACTTGGAAAAAAACGGCCCGCTCAACGGTTAACGCGCTCTTCGAGCAGCTGGCCTGTCGCCAGGCTGCGACCCTTGACGACAATGTAGTCGACCGTGAGTGGGCCCGACAGCTTCACGAAGATCGAGTCGAGTTGCGCGAAAGGCACAGCGCCAATCTGGACGCGCGCGAGGGCTTGGCAGTGACCGTTAGCGTTGCGCGTGGTCGTAATGAAGATCGGGCGCTGGCTGAACTGCTTCAGACGCACTTGGTAAACCGCGTCGGGCTTGCCGACGTTCCTTCGGCGCTGGTCCGAAATGCCGTAGCCGAGGTGAGCGAACACACCGAGCGGCTTGGTGTGAACCGGTGGCGGCTCGAACTCACGCCAATAGGGGAAAACGGTGTCGTTGTTGTCGGCAGCGCAGTCGGCGTTGAGCCGCATCCCGTAGTCGACGCGATTACCGTCGTCGCTCTTCGAGATGAAGAAGACCGTCGGAATGTCCGACGGGCCGAACTGCACCTCGCCGGCCAGCGCCGGCATCGGTACCACCGAGCTCGAAAGCGTCAGCATGACCGCCGCGAATCCGGCGCGTGCTCTCATGGTCGTTCGCCCCGCACGTTGACCACGCTAGCGCAGAGCGCCGCAGCGCTTTGTGACATCGCTGGCGCCTACATTCCCCCCTACGTCGCCCGACGCCGGGTTACTTCTTCTTGGCGGCGGGCTTGCTGCCGCTCTTGGGGCGCTCGTTCGGGATCAGGTCGGGGTTCGACCAGTAGAACTCGTTCTTCTTGCCAGCTTCGTCGGCGAAGCCCACCGTCTTGACCTCGGCTTCGATCGTGACCGTGCCCTCGGGGACTTGCGTCTTTTTCACGCACGAGAAGAACATGAAGATCTTCTCGCCGGGCTTTACTGCTCCGGCGAAGATGTTGCCGGCACAAGCCTGAAACGGGCGTGGCTTCTCGCCCTCGGTGACCTTGAGCTGCTTGCCGGCCTTGTCATAGAAATACACCGCCAGCGAGCCGAAGAGGATTTGCTGGTTCGCTTTGTTGACGATGCTGAACTTCGGCCCCTCGTCGGTCGTCTTGCCCGTGTACTGCACCTCCATCATCCGCGAGTCGCCGCTCGCCAAGCACGGCTCGGCCGAGGTACCGACTCCGCTCGACCCCTTCGGGCAGTCGTCGCGCAGCTTGGGCGGTGCTGGCGGCGTGCTCGGAGCGGGCGGCGGAGTCACGGCCGCGGCCGCGCTGGGCTTTGCGGCGGCAGGTTTGGCGACCTCCTCTTCACAGCCGAGCAAGCCGAACAACGTCACGAGCGAGAGAGTAGAGAGCAGCGTGGATGGCTTCATGGCGAATGACACCGGCGACCTTGGTCAATCGCTGGCGGCAATTCGCAGCGAAGGCTCGCGAAGCTAGCCCGAGCACCGCGCCCCATCAACAGGGACAAGCGCTCGCCGTCAGCGCCCTCGAATGGACCCTGAAGCGAGTCGGCCGCCGCGCCTGAGGGGGCGCCGCGAAAAAAGGCAGCAGCGGCTGGCGATCGCGGCGGTGTTGCCTCATGAAACGCCGATGGGAACCCGCTACCGCTTGCAGCGCAGTCAGCTCGTGGCCGCGTCGCGTGAGCGCGTGTTCGACTTCTTTTCGGCGGCCGAAAACCTCGGGCGGCTCACCCCGCCGTTTCTGAGCTTTCGCATCGTGACCCCTTTGCCGATCGAGATGCGAGTCGGGGCGCTCATCGAATACCGCATTGGTCTCGGCGGGCTGCCGATGCGATGGCTGACCGAGATCACGGAATGGCGGCCGAGCGAGCGGTTCGTGGACCTGCAGCTGCGTGGACCCTACAGCTATTGGCATCACCTACATGAATTTCGAGAAGTCGAGGGCGGCACCGTGATGAACGATACGGTCGACTATGAGCTACCGCTCGGGCAGCTCGGGGCGCTAGCTCACACGCTGGCCGTCAAGCGTACGCTTGCGCGAATCTTCGACTTTCGTTTTCAAGCAGTGGCGGCCGCGTTTCCCGCGCCTTAGCCGGCCGTACTCCGGACCTGCTAGCTCACGAGCTCCGGTTCGAGCGTGAGTCGGGGTTTTTCCGACGGCTGCTGTTGGGCGGGCGTTTGCGGGGCAGGTGACTTGCGCGGCGCGCGGGTGGTGGCGCGGTGCAGCAATGCCCAGGCGAAGAAGCCGAAGGCTGCCAGCACGGCCAGGCGCCGACTCCAACGGCCGAAGACGGAAGGGCGCGCCGCAGTGGGGGGGAGTTTGGCGACGACCGGGAGCTCGAGATTCACCGCTACCTAGGTTGATACGGCCAAGGTTTCTAAGACGTAACGGGGATGTCGACCACGGATGAACTACGCGGCGATCGCTCCCAGCAAGGCGTCGAAGTAGCTGCTCAGTGTGTCCCACGGGTTGGGGAGGTCATCGTTGGTGAGGTAGCCGTAATGGACGGATTTTGCGGCGGGTTTGACGGATGCGGGGTCGAAGGCTGCGGCGTAAAAGACGATGACAAACTGGTCGCGGTGGGCGGCGCGACCGACCAAACTCGCGTCCAGGCTGCCCCCCGGCCCGCGGACGCCGTCGCTCCTGCAAGCGTATCGCTTCATTTTCCAGCCTGCGGCGTACACCGGGGCGCTGCGAGAGAAGTTCGGCGATGTGGTGCGTTTCCATTCGTCGATTGGCAGGGGCGTAGCGGTGATGGATCCGGCGGTCGTGCGCGAGGTGTTCGCGGCCCCGCCCGAGACGTTCGAAGCGTTGCCGATGCTCGAGCCGCTGTTCGGCCGCGCAGCGGTGATCGCCGTATCCGGTGCTCGGCACAAGAAGTTGCGCAAGCTCTTGAACCCGCGCTTTCACGGCGCCCAGGTGAAGGGATTCTTGTCTGCGAGACCGTATTTGGTGAAAGTGAGGGGCTCGATCGCCCGGTCGCGCGCGAGGTGCTGCGCGACATGGTGCACGGGATCCAGCCGTCGATCCTCGGCGGTCGCATCTTTCAAATGCCTTGGTTTCCACCGTGGCGCCGCTTCTTGCGCGCCCGGGCCGCTTTCGATGCGTGGGCGGACGGGTTGATCCACGCCCGGCGCGCTCGCGGCGAAGACGCGCTCGGTGGCGACGTGCTCGGCGTCTTGCTCTCCGCCCGCTACGAGGACGGCTCGCCGATGGACGACGCCGAGATCCGCGATCAGCTGATCACGCTCCTGCTCGCTGGCCACGAGACGAGCGCCACGGCGATCGCGTGGGCCGTGTACTACCTCGCGCGTACACCCGAAACGCTGGTGCAGTTGCGGCAAGAGCTGGACGCGCTCGGCCCCGAGCCGTCGGCTGAAGCCGTCGTGCGCGCGCCGTACCTCGACGCGGTGGTCGCCGAGACACTGCGCATCGAGCCGATCGTCACCGAGATCGTCCGCGTGTGTCGTGAGCCGTTCACGCTCGCCAACCAATGGACGGTTCCGAAGGGCGAAGTCGTCGCCGTCATGCTGATCTCGATCTTGAAGGACGCGCGCATGTACCCCGAACCGGAGCGCTTCCGACCGGAGCGCTTCCTGGAGAAGAAGTTCGGCCCGGCCGAATTTTTGCCGTTCGGTGGCGGCGCGCGCCGCTGCCTTGGCGCCGCGTTCGCCGAAGCCGAGCTGGCGCTCGCGATCGCCGAGCTCGCGCAGTGCTGGGAACTGGAGCTGGCCGGCGACGAGCCCGAACGCGCCACGCGCAAGAACCTCACCATGGGCCCCGCGCACGGCGTTCGAACGCGGATCCGCAGCCGCCGCCCACACGCGGTCGCGCGCGGCGCCGCGTAGGCGACCATCAGGGTTCCGCGGAGGTCGAGCGCGCGATGAGCAGCAGCAGCACCAGTAGCCCGACCGCGAGCGCCACCAGCCAGTAGAGGGTGCGGCGTGAGCGCGCGGCGGGCAGCTCGATCACGCTGGCTGAAGCCAGCGTCTTGAGCTCTGCGGGCGACGGGGGCAGCGATGCCTGGCTCGAACGCTTGGCCTGCGGGGAGGCGATGTCAGTCACGTCGCGAGGGTGCTCGGCTACGTCCGCGGGTAGCGCACGACTCGGCGTCGTGCTGACGCTAGGCGCAGGTGGTGGGGGCGCAGGTGGTGGGGGCGGTAGCGTGCGTTGCGCAAAGCGTCTTTCCGCCTCCAACGCCGCCGCCGGTATTTGACCGATCACGGTTTGCTCGTCGTGGACCGATACGTCGCGCGGCTTCGACATGACGCGTGTGGCGTCGTCGCTGGCATCCGATCCGGCTAGCGCTGGTAGCGCATCGAGCCGCATCAATTGCTGAATCGGCTGGTCGGTGGCGTCGACCACGAACGAGTTGCCGCAGTGCTTACAAGTGATCCGCACCTTGCGACCGCGGATCTTCGCGTCGGGTACCGAGTACTGCGCGGGACAAGACGTGCACGCTACGATCACGGACCACCAATATCCCATGGCGATGACGCGATGCGCGAGATTCACCACCGGCCCGCCGTGCGGCCCCAAGGCGAGGCGGTTCGTCGCGGCTCTGCCCCTCATGCCGCCAACGCGGGCAACCCTTTGCAAGGCTTTGCGCAGCTCGTATGGGCCAAGCTCACAGCAGGCGACGCCTTCGCCGTCCGAGCAAGTCGGCTGTTCAACACGCGCGCGTCGGCCTCGGCCTTCACGATCCTGGACTCAGTCGCGTGCGCCAAGTAGCCGCGCACGACGCGCACGTCCAGGATGCGTCCAGCTGACGTTGCGGCCCGCACCGAGCCTTCATCGACCCAACCCGGCAACTGCCGAAACGCATACACGGTCGGCGCCGCGGTGAGCTTCACGGCACCCTGGCGCGACACGAGTGCCCGATCTGAATAGACCGTCACTTTGCGGATCGCGGAGGTCACCGCGACCGCGTTCGGATCATCCACGGCCGACACCACGCTGGCTTGCGGTACGCCCAGCTCGCCCGCGCCCGTGCCTCCCGACGCGGCCGGCCGCGCGGTTGTCGCTGTCGGAGCGCACCCGATCGCAACCATCAGGCACGCGCCAAAGCCGATCCCCTGAAAATGCCCGATTCCTGGCGTCTTGGGCATCAGGATTGGTTGATACGGCCAAGCCCGGCTTTCGATCTTGAGCGCAGCGCGCCCGACCTAGGTCAGGTTTATGCTGGCGGCTGCGCCGACCCGTTCGGTAATGCGGCCACACGCCTTCTTCCCCAGCCGGTAGGCGGCCCATGAGACCTGGGGCCGACACGGCAGTTTCTGCGAGCTGTTCTGCGGCGCGGCAGCCCCAAAACCGGAAAAGTACCGATCAACGATAGTATCAAGTGAGACTATGGCAGCTTCGAAATTCGCGGCTTCGGATTGAGATCGCGCGGGATGCTCTTGCAGGGGGCACCCGTGGTGGCGTCGGTTGGCGGAGACGTGGCGTGGCGGAGACGTGCGTGGCGGAGAGTATTTTCGTGGGCACTGAAGCTTTCCGTTGCGATTGCTGCTTCCGGTGAGGTGAGTGCCCGCGCGGGCGTCAGAGTGTGAGCGTGAACGCACACAGCGTGAAGGCGGGAGGGGGGTGGGGACATAGAAGCGCGATGCCAACGGGATTTGCGCAGGTGCTGGCGAGCACTTTGGGTGTCGCCTGTTTGGTGACTGGTTGTGCGGTCTCCGGCCCGGCCGCGGCGCCGCAACACACCGAGGTCAAGCGCGGCCACGATATCGAGCGCGAACAACGCGCGCTCGAGCATCGGCGCCTGCGGCTCCAATATAAGGTGTTGAGTGAGCTGCGGAAGTTGCGCGATAGCCGGCAGGCTTCGACCGGCGCCGCGGAGCCCGCCCGCGACGAGGATCCGGAAGCTGCGGCTGCCGATGAGATGATGTTGTTCGGCGGAGCCAATCGCGAGGTATTCCTCGGCTGCTTGTGTGACGAGAACCGTCCGGATTCGGTCTTCAACATGCTGGGCGAGCATGGGTCACATCAGTCGTCGACCAGCATCCGCAACAAATTCGCGCCTTACGGTTCGAACCACGACGACACGTCGGCTTGCAACATGGCCGCCACGCATCCGCCCGTCGTCTTGGCTTCGGACGGCAAGTCGGTCGGCATGCTCACGCTCAATGCGTCGCTGAAGCGGAGCATCACCGTGCCTTCCGTCACCGATTGGCTTGCTCGTATGTGCGGGGAGTGATTCGCTGGGCGCCGCTACCAGCTCGCGGTGAGGCCGAAGTTCAGGAAATTGACCTTCTGTTTCTCACCGAAGCGCCAGCGTGTATCGGCTTGTAGAAAGTCGAGGTCGACGTGGTAGTTCGGCGTGTAATGGTAGACGATGCCGGCGTACCAAGCGGCTTCGTACTTGGGTACGCCGATGGTTTTGTCGGCCTTGTCGGAGTCGAGCAGCATGACGCGCGAAATGCCGCCGCCGGCGTTCAGGTCGAACGCGCCGAGCACGTACTGGGCGAGCACCGAGTAACCGTCGAAAGTGCGCAGCTCGAACTTTGGCGACACGCTGACCGAGCTGCTCTCGAGCGCGTAGTGCAAGCCCAAGCCCTTACCGTAGTGACCGGAGGCGCCCAGGTGCGCGTGGCCGAGCTCGGCTCGGAAACCGTAGCCGACACCGGTGGAGGTCGCGGAGTCGTCGGAGCTTTGCTTGTAGACCTTCTGATATTCGCCGTTGGCGAATAGGTGCAGCTTGAACGGCCCTGAGCTGGCGTCGTACGTGAGCTCGGCTTCGGGGCGTGCGCTCCGCACTGCCTCGTAGCCACCCGGCAAAGGTGCCGGGTCGTAGATGGCAGCCGTTAGCACCAAGCCGGCCAGGCTCGGCGTCTCGTAGGCGATGCCGGGCGCGAAAAACGAGGCAATCACGCCGAAGCCGATTAGCCCATTGGCGGGGCCGTAGTTGTCGATTTGACCGCCGAAACCCAGCCCGTAGCCGTGACCGTACAGAAAGTCGGTCTCGGTCGCGCCGCGCGAGAACAGATCGAGTGAGCGACCGGCTGTGACTGCGCCCCACGAGCCGCGCAGCTTGCCGTAGCCTTCCTGGAGGTAGGTGATCGGCGGCGACGTCTTGCGCAGCGACTCGGTCTCGATCGTCGCCCACAGTGACGTGTGCAGCTCGAGGCTGGTCGCCTCGTCGATCTGTCGCCGCAGGCTGAAGCCGAGCACGTTGGGCGCGAAGCCGCTGCGCAGGCGCATGGTCGCGAACTTGCCTTGCTTCAAGTTGCCGGCCGCGTCCATCTCGCCTGGGCTGCCCAACGAACCCGTGCTGAGCCCAGCACCGAGCGGGATGTTTTCACCGACCTGGGCGATTGGTGAAGAATCGCCCCAAGCGTAGCTGAAAAACGCGCTCATCCGACCCTGGGTGTGTACTTCCCAGCCGTCGACCTTGGCCAGCGTGACGTCAGCGGCCGCGCTGCCGCTCGCGGTCGAGACGGCACAGCACATCGCAACAGCCAGCAGCGCGTGCTGGCAAAGATGGTGTTTCATGGCGATTGGTTCCGTGACGACGTCACATCGGCTTCACGGCAGTGGCGCGAATGTGCATGGCCTGCGAGTGAAACGGCTGATCAGCAGCCCCGAACAGGTTCAGCTCCGACAGGTTCTTGCCAAGCCAGGTGGTCGGCAACTTCAAGGTCGGCTCGCTGGGGACGGCGCGACCCGCGTTGTTCTGGCAAGACGTCGTGTGGTAGCCAACGCCGCAGTTGTCGATGGCGTGGCAGTTCGAGTCGGCCGCCAGCAGCTGAATCGTGCCGCCGCCTACGATCTCGATTTCATGCTCGAAGGCGATCGGGAAAGTCTGGTGGTTCTCGTAAGGCGTGTTTGTACGCGGGAACGAGTTCAGGTAGTAGTGCTTGAGTTCTTTGTTGGCGGCGTCGAACGAGGTGAGCTTGTAGACGTTGTAGTACTCGTAGTCGATCGGGTCGCCGCCGGTGTAGAACGTGTCGATGCCCTCGAGCGCGTCCGGGTTGGCAGGGTCGGTTTCACCCTGCGCGCGAACACCCTTCTCGTAGTACTTGGCTTCGGCGATGCCATTGACCTTGACGCGCAGTAGGTATTTTTTGCCCGCGACGCCGCCGACGCTGAAGGTCTGCGTGGTGGTGATGCCCCGCTGCTCGTAGGGCATGTTCTTGTTGTTGGTGTTTGGGCACTGCGCGCCGTCTGGGATCGTGATGCAGTCTTGGGCGGCTTTTTTGTAGCAGCCGAACAGCATGAACGCGCTCTTCAGCGTGTCTTGATACTGATTCTGAGTGCCCGCGATGCAGTCGACGGTTTCGCACGGTGCGGTGCCGCCAGTGCCGGCTGCTCCGCCGCTCGGCGCCCCCGTGCCGGCGCTACCGCCGTTGGCTGCCGTGCCGGCCGTGCCTCCCGAGCCCGCTGCGGTTGAGCTACCGGCGGTGCTGCTGCTCGAAGTTCCGGCGCTGGTGAAGCCGCCGCCGGCCGGTGTCGTTCCGCCGGTCGTCGTTGCGATGGTTCCAGCGGTGCCGGTACCACCGCTGCTCGTGGCGCCCGCGTTGCCGAATGTCTCCGGAGGATCGGACGAGCAGGCGGCCGCGAGGGCGATGCCGACGATGAGCGGGGCAAACGACGGGAACGAAAGGTGGTGCATGGCTTCTCCGTGGCGCGAGCGCACGACTGCCCTCACGCCGGTGAACGGGCGGGTAAGTAGAAAACGGCCAGGCGCCGCCCGCGCGAGGAGCGACGAGCAGTGCCCGGTAACTCAGATGCTATCGCCCGCGACGTGCACCCGCACGCGCCCTGACATGTAGATGTTGCCCTTCCGAACAGGGCTTTTCGACTTGGGACGGAACGGCAGTGACCGCGGGAAAGCCAGCGGATCGCGCTCCTGAACCCGAAGCTTGCGGTGCTGTGTACCCGTCAGATGTCGGTGACTTGAGCCCGCCGCGGGCGTTCTTTCCGGCGGTGCGCGTGGTCGCTGGTTGAGTTGGAGTAGGCTCCCCGGCAGGAGAAACCATGGGCAGCAGCGACGCAGTTTTCGCAGGGTCGGTTCCGGCTATTTACGAGGAGTATTTGGTGCCGCTGCTGTTCGAGCCGTACGCCGAGGACGTCGCTCGGCGCCTGGCGGATTTGCGCGAGGGCGTCGTGCTCGAGATCGCGGCTGGCACGGGCGCCGTCACGCGCGCGCTGTTGAAAGCGTTGCCGCCGACCGTGCAAGTCATCGCGACGGATCTGAACGAAGGCATGCTGCGCCTGGGCCAGGCACGTGCTGGTGGTCCTGCGGTGAGCTGGCGGCAAGCCGACGCGCAGAAGCTGCCGTTCGACGACGCGTCGGTGGATGCGGTCGTGTGCCAGTTCGGAGTCATGTTCATACCCGACAAGCTGGTCGCTTATCGCGAAGCCTTGCGGGTGTTGCGGCCTTCCGGGCGCTACGTTTTCAACGTTTGGGGCTCACTGGAGCACAACCAAGTGTCCGACGTGGTGACGCGCTCCGTAGCGGCGCTGTTCCCGAATGATCCGCCGCTCTTCTTCGAGCGCACGCCGTTCGGTTACCACGATCTGGCGACGATCCGCAGCGAGCTAGAGAGCGCGGGCTTCGGACGCATCGAGATCGAGACGGTCGAAAAGGTAACGCGCGCTCCGTCTGCCGCGCACGTTGCGTTCGGCTTGTGCAAGGGCACACCGCTGCGCAGCGAAATCGAGGCGCGGGCGCCGACCGGGTTGGACGACATCACCGGGGTGGCGACCGACGCGTTGGCGGCCTGCTTTGGCTCGGAAGCGTTCGACAATCGGATGCAGGCGCACGTGGTGACCGCGTATCGTTGCTAAGCCTGGGAACCACCCCCATGCGGCCTGGTTTGCGCACCGCGGACGCCTTCGACCTTCAAAATGTCGAATCGTCGACCGTGAGCGCGGTGTTGGGCAGCGGTACGGCGTCGCAGGAGACGTTGCCAGCGGCGTCGACATGCGTGGTGATGTCGGTCGCGCGCCACATCACGCCGTAGGCGCCGTAGGGATCACTCACGAAGTCGGGCGGTTGGGAGGGTGCGTCGAAGGCGCTTGCCCGTTCGCCGCCGCAGTAGACGAAGATGTGCGGCTGCGCAGGGAAGTTGTTGAAGTTTTGGGCCATGACGCGGAAGGTCTCGCCTTCACGCGGATTGTCGAGCTGCATGCGCTCGGTCGTACCGATGGCGATCTGTTGATTGTTGTCGTCGGCAGCACGCGGATTGGGGCAGCGACCCGTCGCCGCGAAGCCTTCGAACGACGGCGTGCTGCAAGCGCTCAGCGGTGAATCGGCATAGCCCCAGTCCACCCGGTCAAATCCGCGCAAAGCCGCCGCGCCATTCGAGGTGTTACAGGTCTCCGGGCTCATACCGCTCTGGATGTCGACCGAGCCCGGCGTGAACCACGGCTCGCGGTTGAACGGACTATGGAGGTACAGGTCGAGGTCGGTCGTCGTGCTCGTGTCCCAACACAGCTCGACGCGCATCCCGATGCCTTGCACCGGGACCTCGAGCTTGCACGAAGCGTGGTCGCCGCCGACGCCGGTGACGTCGAGCGTGAAATGATAGAACGACGGGCGCGAAGGCTGGAATTTTACGACGCGCGAATCAGCTCCTTGTAGCTTGAATTGCGCGTCTTGCACGACCGCGTCGCAGTCTTCGGTTTGCACCGTCCAGTGGTACGACGCCACGTCACCACGCACGAAATCCTCCGCGTCGAGCGTGGAAACCTCGTCGATCTTGATGCCGGCGACGCGCGGGTCATCACCGACCAGCTCACACTCGGTAACGAGCGGAGCGCCGCCTTCGCCACCGAAGCCGCTCTCGCCAGCGAAGCCGCCTTCACCGCCGACCTCACCCCCGACGCCAGCGAAGCCGCCGGCTGCGCGGCCACCGCCACCGCCAGCACCGCCAGCACCGCCAGCACCGCCAGCACCGCCGCCACCGACGCCGCCAACACCGCCTCGACCCCCGACGCCGCCGACGCCACCCCGACCCCCGACGACGCCAGCACCACCCCGACCTCCGGCCCCGCCAGCGTCGCTGCGGCCTGCGACGCCACCGAAGCCTCCGCCGCCTCCGCCGCTCACGCCGCCCTGACCGCCGAACGTAGCGCCGCCTCCGCCAAGCCCAGCGCGCCCGAGCAGCGGCGCGTCATTGTCAGCATCGCCTGGTCCGCCGTCATCCCCAGACGTTGCCGGGTCCGCTTCCGAGCCCCCGATCAGTCCAGTTCGCGCACCACAGCCGAGCGCCAACATCAGCAACAAACCCGCCCGTTCCCGAACCATCGGACGCTCAGCGTAGCAGGCGTACCGACACCGAGACAGTAGTTACTCGAGCCGGCGGCGACCCGTCACAATTCGACGCTAGAACGCTTTGGTAGAAAAAGAAAAGTCGAGAACGCTGGGACCGGCTCATTGCTGCTCGGCGTGCTCAGCGCGTGCTCGGCTTCCAACGTCGGCGAAACGCCAGCAGCTGGCCAGGCTGGGTCTCCCGCCACCGCCGGAGCGGGAAGCGGTGGAGCGCCCAGCGGCCTCGCCGGCATGACGAGCGTTGGCGGGAGCGACCTCGCGAGCGCGGGTACGACGAACGTGGGCGGGACTGGCGCTGGCAGCAGTGGCGTTCCGGCTGGTGGCGCGTCGAGCGCGGGTGCAGCAGGCGCCGGCACGATGTGCGGCGCCGCAGCCGTGATTGGCGGGCTCGCGTTTCCGGAGGCCCAAGGCTTCGGCCAGCACGCGACCGGCGGGCGCGACGGCAAGGTCTATCACGTCACCAACCTCAACGACGCGGGTGTTGGCTCCTTCCGCGATGCCGTCAACGTGCTCTACAACTGCTCGGCGGGTTACACGACCCATACCAGCACGACTTTCAAGCACGACATCGTCAATAACTATTTCATCTTTGGCCCGGCCTCGACCGGCACCGACAACACTTGGTTCCAGATCGTTCGGCTTTGACTTCGAAGGGTGCCGTTGGTGGTGGCCGGTTACACCTGCAGCGCGCGCCCCACGGGCTGCTCGGAGGAATCGGGAAACATCGATGTGTCGGTGGGCGTGCCAGCTATTGCGATCGGCGCCGAAGGCGAAGGTGGCTATCAAGTCCATTTGTATTCTGCCGCGCTCGGTGACTGCCCCCCCATCGCCTGCCTGGAAAGATTCAAGACACGCGTCAAGCGCTTGAACTAGGCTTGGGAGGTGGGATGCTGGAGGTCCACGTCGGTTCGAATCAATGCTTCATGGGGGACGGCACGCTGGCCGCTCCTTGATTCGTAAGTCCTCGCTCTTGCTGGACGAGCGACGTCTTACGTTCATTTGGCGTTGCGCTCGACAACGTGAACGTCAGCGTCGATGCCCGATGCGATCTCGATCTCGGGCGACGTTCACCTCCGCCAGAACCGTGCGCGTCGTCTCGCGCTACTCGCAGGAGCCCTTCCAACAATGCGGGCTCGCAATCGGGCCGCATGGAACCTGCGGTGGTGGCGGGCAAGCCGGCGGGCACGCCATCAGCGCGTAGGCGTCGAGGCTGCTCTCGAGCTCCTTCCGCCCCACGTTCGCGAGCGCGACCCCGCAGCCGGTGCCACAGGCGTTCTTTTCGAAGTACAGGCTGCAATCGGTGTCGACTTGGCAATTGATGCTGCCGTACTTGCCCAGCATCTGGTCCCTGAAGACGACGTAGCTCTGCCTCTGCAACTCGCAGCTGTTGATGTCGAGCTCACAATGGTAGCAACCGGTGGCGTCGGGCACCGGCATGTAGTTGGGGCCGCAGGCGATCGGATCGCAGGAGATGACTGGGGCGCCGGCTGTCGCCGTCGGTGAGCTACCGCTCGTGCCGCTCGCTTTGCCGCCGACGCCGGTCTGCTTGGAGCCGCCGCTGCTGGTTGTGCCGGCTCGCCCCGTGTTGCTCGTTCCCGCTTTGGGCTGAGCTGAGCCGCCTTGACCCGTGGACGTTCCGCCGTCGCTGTCGCCGTCACCGGTTTGCTGGAAGCGACCGCCGCAAGCCAAAGCCCAACAAAACGGAACGATGACCCAGGCAATCCGCCGCCGCATCCGGTAAGCCTAACACGCCAATTTGCCGCGAGTTTTGGTTATTGGATCGGATAGCCGCGCCACAGCCAGATCAGGTTGCCGGCGAGGGTTTGGCGTTGGACGGCTTGATCGACGTGACCCGAATCGGTCGCGCGGATGTAGCGCACGTGGTTGCCTTTGGCCGTGAGCGCCGAGAACATCGCTTCGTTGACCGAGACGGCGCTGGCGCTGTCGTTAGTTCCGACCTCGATCGCGACGCGCAGCGGTTTGAGCGGCGCGCTTGCGATCAGGTGATCCTGGTCGTTGACGTATTCGTTGGCGCCGCGTGGGTAGTCGGGCGTGGCGTGCAGGTTTTGGAAGCTGCCCGAGTAGCTCAAGATCTTTTGGTACAGCTCGGGATGAAACCAGCCCATCGTGAACGCGCACGCGCCGCCGGAGCTGCCGCCGAGCGAGCCGCGGCCTTCAGGCTTGCTGGTGAGGTTCAGGTCGAGCCCGGTCTGATCTTTGACGGCTTTTTTCGCGGCCGGAATCACTTCGGTCTCGACGAACATCGTGTAGAGGCCAGACACCGTGTCGTACTCGATGCTGCGCTGACTGTGCGTGTGATCATTGCCCGGGTCTGGTCCTGGATCGATGAAGAGGTACGCCATCGAGGGCACCTTCTTGTCGTGGATCAGGTTGTCGAGCGCGGGCGGCACGATGTTCACGTATTTGATGTTGCCGACGCCGTCTTGCGCGATCATGAACGGCACTTCGGTGCCGGAAACGTAGTTCGGCGGCAGGTAGACGGCGCCGTCGCGCGAGAACGGCTTGCCGAGGCCGTCGAGCGGGTAAATCTTGCTGTCGGACGACTGCATCTTGAAGTCGACGCGCTGGCCGCGCGGTGTGCCGGCCGCGACGGTCTGCGCTGGGTCATCCATGAACGGTTTGCCGATGATGATCTTGCCGTCGCCCTCCATGCCCGGATCCGTAATGACGCCTGATCCGCCCGCGCTTCCTCCGCCCCCGCCCCCCGCTCCGCTCGCCCCGCTGCTCCCCGCCCCGGCCCCGCTCGCGGATCCACTGGCGCCCGCGCTTCCCGCCACGCCCGCGCTCCACGCAGCACCTCCAACACCGCCGCCCGCGGTTCCGCCCAAGCCCGCGCCAACGACGCTGCCCACCGCGCCCGCCATGCTCGTCGACCCGCCCGCACCGCTCGTGCCGTCAGCCGCGACGTCGCTGCAGCCAACGCTCAACAGCAACGCGAAAGCGACACGCGAGTAGGCGTTCACGGCCCCACAGTCCCCACAACCGCGGATTGCGGCTCACCGATGTTTTATTGGATGGCCCACGCCACGCAGCCGCCGAACAACTTGAGCCCATCCGTGGCCAGCGTTTCCGCCGGGTTGGGGGGAGGCGCGTGCACGGCAATGAAGGCTTGCACGCGCCGCGCGGGCGCGACTCTGCCGGCCATCATGCTGCCCTTGGCGTAGCCGAACGTGACCGGTTTGGCGGGAGTGCCGACGACAGTGGCAAACGTGACTGCTTCGGCCGTGGGGAGCCCCCAGAAAAACTCGCCCGTTTTCGTGTAAACGCTGACATTGCCTTTCGCGAAGCCGGCGCTCATCAACGGGTCGTCGGAGACGAGCTGAAGCTCAGTCACGGGCTCGTGGAAGCCGTGATTCGCCTCGGTTGTCATGCCCAAACGCGGCAGCAAATAGTGCTCGAGCACGATGATCGGCACTGCGAGATCGGCCCAATCTTCGGCTTTGAAGTCGGTGCTGGCCATGCTGTACGAGAAAACCACCAAGCGTTTGCCGCTGGCTTGCGTCGGCTTGGCCGCTTCACGCACGTCCTCGACTTGCAGCTTCATGCCCTTCAGCACGTTGTGAAGCTGAAGATCGACCCCGACCATTGGCGATTCGCCGCCGACGTACAGCACGCTGCCGCAGCCGGTGGGCGCGCTCATGCAGTCGGTGGTGGCGGAGCCGGCAACGCCACCCATACCAGCCGCGGGAGCTCCGCCACCACCGCCGGCTGCGCCCGCAATCCCCGCGCCACCGAGCCCTGCGCCGGCAGCGTGCACGCCTCCGCTGGTGTTTGCGCTTCCGCTGGTGTTTGCGCTTCCGCTCGCGCCGCTGTTCGGACTGCCACCATTCGCGCTGCCGCTCGCTCCGCCGGCTACGGCTTGGCTCGTGCCCCCAGCGCCGGCAATTGGGCTCGATGTGGCCGCCCCGTCACCGCAGCCGACGCCTAGCAACAGCGCGAAAGCGGCGCACCGGTTGGCATTCACGGCCCTTCAGTCCCCGGGCCCCTTGCGCGCAGCTCATCTCATCGCTTGGCGCGCGTCCGTCGGGTCGCTGGTCAGCTGACTGCCAGCGCCTGAATGTCTTTCGCTTCGAGCACGGTCTTCGGTGCACCAGCGCGGACGCAATGAATCATCGCGCGGCCGAGATCGCTCAACTTCATGCCGGGAAAGAACAAATTGAGCAGCGGGTACAGCACCAGAACGGCCTTGTACGCGCCCTTGATGTGCTTCTGTCCGGGTGTCGGCTTCATCAGCGAAGGCCGAAAGTTGTAAACGGCTTTGAACGGCAAGCGCGCGAGCGCGTTCTCGGCCTTGCCCTTCACGCGCGCCCACATCACCTTGCCCTTTTCGGTGCCGTCGGTGTGAGCGCCCGACACGTGCACGAACACCATGCCGGGATTGAGCCGCAAGAGCGCCTGCGCAAAGTGCAACGGTGTGTCGTAGGTGATGGCGGTGTACTCCGGCTCCGTCAACCCGACCGAGCTGATACCCGCGCAGTAGAAGCACGCATCGAACCCGGACAGCCGCTGCTCCACGCTCACGAGCTCACGGAAATCGGGCACCAAGACCTCGGTCAGCTTGGCGTGCGTATGCCCGCATGAACGACGCCCGACCGCGACCACGCGCTCGATCGTCGGGTCCTCCAGGCACTGCAGCAGCACGCCTTCGCCGACCATGCCGGTGGTGCCGGTGATGATGACCTTCATCCGCGGGAGGGCACCACGCCCCGCCGTCTTTGACAAGCGGGAGGGGCTGCCAAAACGCAGCCCTAATCGCAGAATCTACCGTGTCGGCACTCGGCCGCGTCGGCCGCCGCGTCAGGGCGTTTTCGACACGCGGTAGATCACGTTTGTCGAAGTCCCGCTCATATGAGCTCATCAACGTTTCGAGCGCGGGCGTTGCCCGAGTCGACGCTGCAGGAAACTTCAGCAGCCGTCGGGGCCGCAGACGGCGCCTTCGGCGAGCTGGGAAGTGGGCTCGCGTTCGCTCCAGGCTTGGTGCAGCGCGCTGAGCAGGACTTCGGGCGATTGCGCTCCGCTGACCGCGAAGCGACGGTCGAGCACGAAGCAGGGGACACCGTTGATGCCGAGCTCGTGAGCTTGAGCCTCGTCGGCTCGCACAGCGTCTGCGAACTGGTCCGAAGCGAGAACATCGCTGACTTCGCCTTCGTCGAGGCCGGCTTCGACCGAGAGTCGCACCAAGGTTTCGTGGTCACTCATCAGCGCGCCCTGTTCGAGGTAGGCGCGCAGGAAGCGTTCCTTCACTGCGTCTTGAACGCCGCGTTGGTGACCGAGGTGAACGAGCCGATGCGCGTCGAACATGTTGCCGGAGCGGATGTGGTCGAAATCGAATGCGAGGCCTTCCTCGCGGGCGGTGTCGCGCAGCCGTTCGCTATTGCGACGCGCTTGGTCGGTACTGATCCCGTATTTCTTGGCGATCCGCTCCGCGTGGGAGACCGAGGGGTCACGCTCCTTGGGCGCGGTCGGATCGAGCTCGAACGCGTGCCAGACAACCTCGACATCGTCGGCGTGGGGGAACTCCTTGAGTGCACGCTCCAGCCGACGCTTGCCCACGTAACACCAGGGGCAGGCGATGTCCGACCACACATCTATCCGCATCTCAGCCATGGACCGCGAAGGTAAGGCTGAAAACCGGTCTTGCAACGGCTGACCAGGCCGTGCGACGCAAGAAAACGTCGGAATTCGTGGGTCGGCTTGGTGGCCCAACCAGCTTTCTACCCGCGGGGCGTGGAGGCGGGCTCCAAGGCCCAGAAATCGTGGGAGCAGATAGTCTCAGTTGATACTATCGAGACTCTCCCCAGCGTCGCCTTTCTCCAAGTCGTGAACAGATTTCATAGTTAGTTTTTTCCAAGGATGTGGAACTGGCTCCGTGTTTCGGATGCGAGCTCGTGAAGCGAGCTCAGGCTGCGCGCGTCACGAAGAAATGACTCTGGTTGTCACTCTTTCGGGTGGCGTACTTTCGAAGCATGGAAGAGTTGATCTTAGCGGTGCCGATCGCTTCGGCGTTGCTCATCTATGGAGCTCGCATCGCCGAGCTCAAGAAGCGGCGTGAGGTCGAGCAAGGGACGATTCGCGAGAACCTAACGCTGCGGCTGTTCGTGGCGGTCGGTAGCTTGATGCTGATCGGGTCGATTGTAGAGCAGCTGTGGCTGCGCTCGCCGTTCAATCCGGTGCTGTTCGGTGCCGGCTGGGTCGCGGCGGTGGCGTCGTTTGCACTGCGGCGCCGCGCGATTCGCGCGCTCGGTAAGATGTGGAGCTTGCACGTCGAGATTCGTGAGCAGCACCAGCTGGTCACGACTGGCCCTTATCGCTGGGTACGCCACCCGGCTTACACGTCGATGATTTTGGAGTTGGCGTCGCTCGGTCTCCTGCTGACGAGTCGCTACACGTCGCTGTTGGTTGCGCTGTTGTTCATCCCAACATTGATCGCCCGGATCCGCATCGAAGAGGCCGCACTTCGCGCCAAAATCGCCGGCTATTCCGACTATCAGCGGGCCACGCCCGCGCTCTTGCCGTACAAGTTTCCAGGCGCGGTGGCGTCGTGAGCGACGACGGGCGGCGCGCGGTCATCACCGGCATGGGCGTGCTCTCCGGCAGTGGGCGAGACTTGTCCACGTTTTGGGATGCAATCGTCGAGGGCCGCAGCGCCTCGCGGCTGCTCACGCGCTTCGTGGCCGACGACATGCCGACGCGCGTCGCGGCCGAGCTCGACGACTTCGATGCGGCGCGTGTCGTCGACGCCAAGTCGGCGCGCCGCATGGATCTGAGCTGCCTGTACGGCATCGCGGCAGCAACCAGCGCTGTTCAAGACGCCGGACTGGCTCTCGCCGACATGGATACCAGCCGCGTCGGCGTCGCGTTCGGTACATCGCTCGGGGCGCTCAGCTCGACGTTGAGCTCGCATGACGGCCTGCTGGCGCGTGGCTACCGCGGCGCCGGCTTGGCGGGGCTGTTGAATTCACACATTGGCGCCGGGTCGGCGGAGGTGGCGTGCCATCTCGGGGTGCGCGGGCCCGCGGTGACGATCGGCAGCGGCAGCGCTTCGTCGAACGACGCGATCGGTTACGCGCTCGACGCGCTCGCGCTCGGTCGCGCCGACGTGATGATCGCTGGCGGCGCAGAAGCGCCACTGATTCCGCTAGTCTGGGCGTCTATGTGCCTAGGCAAGATCATGACTCGCCACAACGATCAGCCGTCGCGGGCAATGCGGCCCTTCGATCGTGAGCACGACGGCCCGCTGCTGGGCGAGGGCGCGGCGTTCGTGATCGTCGAATCGCTCGAGCACGCTCGCGCCCGCGGAGCGCGCGTCTATTGCGAGGCGCTGGCGCATGGTCGCAGCAGTGAAGCCCACCACCCGCTCGCGCCTCATCCCGAAGGCAAGGGGCCGCGCGCGGCGATGGAAGACGCGATGCGCCGCGCGCGCCGCAGTTTCGACGAAGTGGGTTACGTCAACGCCCATGGCACCGCCACCGTCGCCAACGACATCGCCGAGTCGCTGGCGATTCAACAAGCCTTCAACGGTCGCACGCTCGCCGTCAGCTCGACCAAGCCGGTCACTGGCCATCTGCTCGGCGCCGCCGGCGCACTCGAAACCGTCGCCACCGCACTCGCGATCCACCATCGCGCGGTGCCGCTGACCCTCAACTTCGACGCCGCCGCGCCCGGCTGCGACCTGGACTACGTCCGCGGATCCTCGCGCTCCCAAGCGCTGAAGGTCGCCCTCAACCTCAGCTGCGGCTTCGGTGGCACCAACTCCTGCCTCGTCCTCGGCGCCATGTAGCCGAACCGAACCGGGTAGGTGGCTAGTTTCCGAAATTCCCGCCGAGTACCACTCGGGTGTCCGTGGCGCATGAAATCATTCAAATGATCGGGTCCACTGACCCGCGATTGAAGGAACCGGGGGGAAGCAGACATCTTAGGGGTAAGATCTGGTTTCGTGTTGGCCGCCTGCCCTCAGGAGTGATGAATGCGCAAAGTCTTCGGCTTGGTTTTGGTCGGTGTCACTTTGACGATGGCTGCGTGCTCCGAGTCGTCGCCGTCTGCGAGCTCGCCAGCGACCGCGGGCGCGGCGGGAACCACGGCGTCGGGTGGCGGCGGAGGCGGGGGAACGGCTGCGACCGTCGCAGGCGCCGGCAATAGCGCCAGCGGAGCCGCTGGTGCGGCGTCGACTGCCGGCACGACGGCTGGTGGTGCAGGTGGCAGCGCAGGAGCTGGCGGTGCGACAACTGGCGGTAGTGCCGGCATGTCTGGCGGTGGCGGTCAGGGTGGCGCTGCGCCGACCGTGAAGCCGAGCGCGGGTTGCGGCAAGATGAACCCGGCGACGGGCGCGCGCACGATCATGACCGGCGGACAGTCGGCGATGTACAACGTCAATCTGCCAGCCGGCTACGACGCCACCAAGCCGATGCCGCTCGGCTTCGGCTTCCACGGTTTCGGCAACCAAGCGTGCGGGCCCACGCAGGGCGAATGTCGCGGTTTTGCGATGCTGCCGGCCGTCACGGTCTACATGAAGTCGATCAGCGACGGCTGGGAGCAAGCCGCGGTGCTCGAGCAGAACATCACCTACTGGCAAGACGTGCTGGCGGTGATGAAGAACGAATACTGCATCGACGAGAATCGCGTCTTCATTGCTGGCGTCAGCTCGGGCGGGCAGTTCATCGAGCACCTGACCTGTCGCTTCGGCGACGCGCTCTGGCAAACCACCGCGGTTTCGGCAGCCGCAGTCGGCGCCGCTGACAAGAACTGCAAAGGCACCCCGCCGATTCTGGTGATCCACGGCGTCACCGATATGGCCGGAAATTTCGGGCAAGACACCGCAGCGATGTTCGCCAAGCGCAACGGCTGTTCGGCGACTCCGCCGGCCGGGCTGGCGAAAGCGAAAACCGATCTGATGACCGCCTTCAACGCAAAGAAGGACGAGCATGTCTGCCTCGACTACGACGCTTGCACCGCCAACCCGGTGCGATTCTGCATCTCGTCGCAAATCACCTACAACGGCTTGACCCACGGCTGGCCACAAATTGGCGGCATGCTGATCAGCGATTTCCAAAGCACCATCAAGTAGTACTGCGCGGCGCCATCTCAAAAGCCGCTCAGCCTAGTAGCCGACAAGGTCGAAAAGTCGGAGAGCGACGTCGTCGATCAAGTGAACGTGTACTGCACCGGCTCGAAGTAGCTGCGCGCCCGTGAGGGGGTGGATGTTGCGGCGCGTCGCCCGCCGGCGTTGCCGCTTTTTAAATAGTTGTGCGCGTTGCCGGACATGACTTTGGGGTGAAAGCGCGGGACATTTTGAAGGCCGATTCCAGTCTCTGCGGCGTTTTCTGCGCAGGGTTGATTGTGGCCCTCAGCGGCTGCAGCGCCAACCGGGACACCACCAGCGAGATCGGTGGGCCCGTGATGGGTCCAGGCAGCGGCGGCACCGGCTCGAAGCCCGTGAATGGCGGCGGCAGCAAGGGCCTCGATCTGGGTGAAGTCGGCGGCATGGCCACGGGGGATGGCGGCGGCGGCGGCAAGGATCCCGCGCACGTGGCGGTCACGACGCTCCCGCCTGGCTTCAAAGCGACCGACATCGGCGGCTTTCAGTTGGGTGGCAAGGTCGAAGGCGGCGCGGGTACCAGCAGCAGCGGCACGGGTGGTGGTGGAGGCGCTCCGGGCGGCGACTGCGGCAACATCCTGCTCGGCGTCGTGCGTGACTTCAAAGGCGCCGATGAGGGCGGCCACGCCGACTTCGAGACCGCCAAAATTTACGGGGGCGACATCACGTCGGGCCTGGTTTCGCCCGCACTCGGCCCCGACAAGAAGCCGATCTACACGTCCAAGTGCGAGATCGCCAATCCGGGCGCCAAGGACGTGTGCCCGTTCGGCGCGGAAACTACCAATCAAGCCAACTTCGATCAGTGGTACCGCGACACGACTGGCGTGAACGAAGCCTACACGGTCTCGATCTTCCTCGCGCCGCGCCCCGACGGTCTGTTCACGTTCCGGAGCCTGAACTACTTCCCGGTCGATGGCGCTGGCTTCATGGGCATGGCGAAAGCCGACGACGCCATGCTGCACAACTTCGGTTTCACGACCGAGCTGCACACGCAGTTTCTGTACACCGGCGGCGAGGTCTTCAATTTCGAGGGCGACGACGACGTCTGGGTGTACATCAACAACAAGCTCGCCGTGGATCTTGGAGGATTGCACCCGATGCAGATGCGCAATGTGATGCTCGACGCGTCGGCGACGCAGCTCGGCATCGTCAAGGGCACGATTTACCCGCTCGATTTGTTCCACGCCGAGCGCCACACCACCGCCTCGACCTTCCGCATCGACACGAACCTGTCGTTCACCGACTGCGGCACCGTGATCCCCGGCAAGGTCAAGTAACGGCGCGGGGCAAAATGCGCCGAGAGGGTCAGCGCGCTTCGGCGAAGTACGACGACGTCGCGCCGCCGGCCGCCAACGCGCCAACGATCCACGTCCCCGATGTCGAGGCCCGGCTTGCAGACGGCTGCGAGCGTGAGCGCGAGCGCGAGCGCGAGCAAACAGGGAGTCGGGGAGTCGGGGAACACGACCAGTCGATCGAGGAGTCGAGCCGAGAACGTTGGCAGGACGAGCGCTAACGGCGCGTGCTATGAGCCGCCTAAACGACCGGAAAAAGGACTTGAGCTGATGGGAAACTTAAAGGGCAAACGAGCGTTCGTGACGGGAGCCTCTCAGGGCATTGGAGCGGCGGTCGCCGAGGGGCTGATCGACGCCGGGGCCGACGTTTGCCTACACTACTTCAACAGTGACGCGACGCCGCGCGCGCTCGCCGAGAAGGCCAAGTCGCTGGGTCAGCGCGCGCTCGTGCTCCAGGCGGATTTGCGCAAGGAGGCAGAGGCCAACGACCTCGTCAAGCAGGCGACCGAATTTCTGGGCGGCCTCGAGGTCTTGATCAACAACGCGGGCTCACTGGTTGGCCGGCGCAAGCTCGAAGAAGTCGACATCGAATTTTGGGACGAGGTGATCCGCATCAACTTGACGACGATGATGTTCGTCACGCGCGCGGCGGCGCCGACGCTGATCGCCGCTGGTGCGTCGAGCATCGTCAACGTGGCGTCGTTGGCTGGGCGCAAGGGCGGGCACGGCGGCTCGCTGGTGTACTCGAGCACCAAAGGCGCGGTCATCACCTGGACCCGCGCGCTGGCCGCGGAGCTGGGTCCGAAGGGCGTGCGGGTCAACTGCGTCGCGCCCGGGCTGATCTTGGGCACGCGCTTTCACGACACCCACACCACCAAAGAGAGCGCCGACGAGACCGTTCGCGGCATCCCGCTGGGCCGCGGCGGCTATTCCGAGGACATCGCGCGTCCGGTCGTCTACCTGGCGTCGGAGTATGACGGCTTCATCACCGGAGCCACGCTCGACATCAACGGCGGCGTGTACTGCGCGTAGCCACGTGCGCAATGCCAGCAATTCGTAGACTTCGGCTGCGTCATCGCGCCACAGTTGCGCGATGACCGGGTTCGAACTCGCAGCGACGATCGTGTGTTTGGCGGCCGCGCTCGGCTACATCAACGCTCGACTTCTGCATTTCCCCTCGGTGATTGGGCTGATGGCGATGGGCCTCTTAGGCTCGTTCGTGGTCGTAGGTTTGGGAGCGCTGGGGGTGATCTCGACGACGTGGGTCGAGGAGCTCGTCGCCCGAGCCGATTTTGCCAACGTGCTGATGCACGAGCTCTTGGGCTTGATGCTGTTCGCTGGCGCGCTGCATATCGATCTGACGGAGCTTTCTTCGAATAAATGGTCGGTCGCCACGTTGGCGGTCGGCGGCACGTTACTCTCCACGATTTTGGTGGGGCTCGGCACCTACGCGCTGCTGCACGTGCTCGGCCTGCACCCTGCGTGGGGCGAGGCGTTCTTGTTTGGCGCGCTGATTTCACCCACCGATCCGATCGCCGTGCTCGGGATTTTGAAGTCGGCGAAGGTTCCGCGCGAGCTAGCGCTGCAAATTAGCGGCGAGTCGTTGTTCAACGACGGCGTCGGCGTCGTGCTGTTCTTGGTGATTGCTGCAGTTTCGACCGGTGGCGGGATCGGCCCAGTGCAGGTCGCGTTGCTGTTCGCGCGCGAAGTGCTCGGCGGCGCGCTGTTCGGCTTCGTGCTCGGCTACCTGGGTTTTCGGCTGCTGCGCAGCATCGATGACTACTCGATCGAGGTGTTGATCACGCTGTCGATGGTCGTGGGCGGCTACGCGGTGGCCGAGCGGCTCCACGTTTCGGCACCGATAGCGGCGGTGGTCGCTGGGCTCGTGATTGGCAATCAGGGCCGACGGCTGGCGATGAGCGACGTGACGCGCCAACACGTCGACATGTTCTGGCACTTGATCGACGAGATCCTCAACGCAGTCTTGTTTCTGATGCTCGGATTCGAAGCCACGCGGTTGCGCTTCGATTCGGGGCACCTGCTGATCGCGGCTGCGTTGACCATCCCGGTCGTGCTGCTTGCGCGTTTGGCTTCGGTCGCGGCGCCGGTCGGGCTGCTCAGAATGGGTCGTGGCTTCGCCCCGCACGCAGTGAAAATCCTCACCTGGGGCGGCCTACGCGGCGGCATCTCAGTCGCGTTGGCGCTGTCACTGCCGGCTGGCAGGGCGCACGATACGATCCTGATCTTGACCTACTCGGTCGTCACATTTTCGGTGCTGGTTCAGGGGTTGTCGCTGAAGTTGGTGCTGCGACGCCTCGGCCAGGCCTGACGGGTGGTGCTCGCGGCGCCGGCTCGACAACTTTCGAACTTTGCCGACTTTTCGAGCGACTCGATAGTATCAGATGAGACTATCGAGATGCGCTTAATCGCCGCTACTCTGAGCGTGGCTCACGAGGCATGTTCGGTGTCGCCACACAATCCAGGCCACGAAGCCCGACAAGCGCACGCCGAGCAGCCGCACGGACGCGAACTGGTGCCCAATGCTGACCAGCTGACCAAAATCGAAGTAGCTGAATGGTTGCGTCGGCTCGCCGCGTAGCAGTCGCGCCAAGTTCTTGGCGGTTTGTGCGCCTTGCTGAAAGGCGACCTGGCCGAGCGGTGGCAGCGGACGGCCGTCTTTGCCCACGAACGTCGCGAGTCACCCGCAGCCACATGAAAAAGCTCGGTATCCGCCGCGAACTGCGCCCGCGCTAGGATGCGGCTTGTGAACCCAACGGAGCTGCTGCTGCTGACGCCGCTCTTTCGCGACCTGGCGCGCGAAGATGTAGCGGAGCTGCTGCCGGCGTCGCGCGAGAACGTGAACCGCGCGATGATCTGACGGCGCTTCGCTACAGATTCGCTACAGCTAGACGGGAACTAGCGCGGCGCGTGTAGCGACGAGGTGCAGAGCTTGCGCTGATGTAGGCATTGGGTGTGCTGTCGATTGCGCTTGATGGCTGCGGGCTCTCATCTATCGTGGCTTGAGACGCATGAGCTTTTTGACGCGAGTGGTGGTGGTCTTGTCTGTGCTCGGGTTTGCTGCCGGGTCGGGCTGCGGTGGTAACCCCGAAGTCGCCTTCAAGGGAAAAGGTGCGAACGGGAATACGGGCGCGACCGACAGCGTGGGCGGCGAAGGCACCGGCGCGACGCTCAGCCTCGGTGGCGGCGACGTCGGCACCGGCTGTCCGTCGACGTGTGAAGCGCTCGGCGCTGATTGCGGCTTCGTCACCGACACGCTCTGCGGCGGTGTCGTCGAATGTGGCAAGGGTTGCCCGAAGGGCGAAGTGTGCGGGGGCGGCGGCGCCAGTAAATGCGGCAAGGGCTCGACGGGCGGCGGCAACCAGTGCACGCCCTCGACCTGCGACGAGCTGAACGCGGACTGCGGCTACACTACCGACACCAAGTGCGGCGGCGTCGTTCAATGCGGCACCAGCTGTCCCAAGGGCGAGGTGTGCGGCGGCGTCGCGCCCAACCTGTGCGGTGAAGGCACGGGCGGCGGCGGAACCTGCGAGGTCGATCCAGCGACGACGTGCGATGGGCGCGGCTACACTTGCGGCCAAGCTGCTGACAACTGCGGCAACCTGCTCGACTGTGGTTCGACCGTCTGCCCGAATCCGGGCGATAGCTGCTTTCAAGGTACCTGTCAGTCGACCGCGTGCGTGGTCGATCCGAAGACGACCTGCGAAGGTCGTGGCTACACTTGCGGCCAAGCCGCCGACAACTGCGGCAACCTGCTGACTTGCGGACCGATCAGCTGCACGACACCCGGTTGGACGTGCGGTGGCGGCTCGGACGCGCAAGGCAAGCCCGTGGCGGGCGTTTGCGGCTGCACCGGCGCGTGTAGTCAGATCCCGGACTGCGCCGTCGGCACGACCACCACCCTGAGCGGTCAAGTATTCGATCCAGCGGGCAAAAACCCGCTCTATCACGTGCTGGTCTACGTCGCGAACAACCCCGCCGATCCGGATTTGAAGGCGTTCCCTAAGGGCATCACATGTGACGTTTGCGGCGCGTCGGCAGCCGGTTCGCCGCTCGTCTCTGATCCCACGGTGACCGATCCACCAGCGGGCGTTTACACCGGCGTTGACGGCAAGTTCACGTTGAAGAACGTACCGGTCGGCAAGGGCCTGACGTTGGTGATCCAGCTTGGCCGCTGGCGGCGCACGTTCAAGGTGGACGTGAATACCTCGTGCGGCCCCAACAAGGCGCCCGTGCTGTGGATGCCGAGCACCCGAGCCCAGGGCAACATCCCGCTGATGGCGATGGTGACCGGCAAGGCCGACTCGCTCGAGTGCGTTCTCCGCAAGATGGGCATCGCCTCGACCGAGTTCACGGATCCGGCCAAGGGCGGCCGCGTGCAGTTCTACTTGGGCAACGGCAACCCGGGTCAAAGCATCGACGCCCAGACGCCCGCACAAAGCGAGCTGTTCGTGACTGGCGCCAACAACAGGCCGGTGATCGAGGACTACGACATGACGATCTTGTCGTGTCAGGGCGCCGCTTACAACATGGCGCCGAACCTGGCCGCGCTCCGCAACTACGCGGACGCCGGCGGCCGCGTCTTCACGACCCACTACAGCTACTCGTGGCTGACCAAGAACGACGCCATGCCCGGCGCCGCCGCCGGCATGTACGACAACTGGAGCGAGGTCGCCAAATGGCACGTCGACGAGCGCGATCGCTCCGACGGCAGCGCGATCGGCACGATCGACCACGTCACCAATCCCAAGGCGGACGCGTTCCAAGGTTGGTTGGAAGCTGTCGGCGCGTCGGTCAAGAACTCCAATCAGGCGACGGTGGTGGTGATTCGTCACGACACCGACGGTATCTCGGCCAAGCCGGGCCAAACGCAGCAGTGGCTGTATCGCGACGGCGCGAATGCCCGGAAATGCGGTGTCAGCGGAAACACCTGCACCAACGACGCCGCCTGCGGCAAGACTTGCAGCGTTCGGACCCAGAACGTCTGCACGACTAACGCTGATTGCACGGCCAAGGTTTGCAAAGGCCAAACTCAGACCGGTTGCGCCGTCGACAACGATTGTCAGCTTGGCGGCAAAAACCGCGGGCCGTGTGTGGCCAACACATGCGTTCCCGATACGTGCCAGGGCACCGACTACACCGGCACCAAAATTCCGCTGCACTTCACGTTCAACACGCCGGTCAACCTGGTTCAAGACCTGACCAAGACGCCGCCGGCCGTGCAGTGCGGGCGCGTGCTGTTCAGCGATTTCCACGTCCAAGACGCGAGCGAGAACGGCAAGACCTACCCCGAGCAATGCGGCAAAACGTGCGCCGCTGCCGCGGACTGCACCGGCACCTGCACGAACAAGATGTGTCCGTGGGGCGCGGCTTGCACCACCAACGCCGACTGCGCCAGCCAATGCTCGCCGGATGGCCATTGCCTCGATCCGATGAACGCCCAGGAGAAGCTGCTCGAGTACATGATCTTCGATCTGGGCTCGTGCGTACCGCCGCCGGTGACGTGCGTGCCGTCCGGCAAGTGTCCGGCCGGTCAGGATTGCGGCTACGCCCCGGATGGCTGCGGCGGTCTGGTGGCTTGCGGCATGTGCCCGAAGGGCACGTCGTGCGGCGTCGGTAACCCCCCGGTCGCCAATCACTGCGGCAGCGTGACGTGTACGCCGGCAACGGAATGCCCGCCGGCACTCGAATGCGGCTTCGCCAGTGACGGCTGCAGCGGCGTGGTCGATTGCGGCACCTGTCCCAAGGGCGAGGTGTGCACCGGTGGCAAGTGCGGATCTGGCAAGTGCACGCCGCACAGCTGCGACGATCAAGGCATCCAATGCGGTGAAGCCGGCGATCAATGCGGCGGCAAGCTGACCTGCACACCGTGCCCCGACGGTAGTGCCTGCGTCGATGGCATGTGCGTGCCGCAAGGTTGCATCCCGATCAGCTGCGAGGACCAAGGCGTCGAATGCGGTCCGGCCGCCGACGGGTGCGGCAATATGATCACGAGCTGCGGCATGTGCGCGGCCAGCCAGCTGTGCGTCGCCGGCAAGTGCAAGCAGATCAGGTGAGACTGAGCGGAGCCGCCTCGAGCACTGGGCTCGGGGCGGGCAGCGTTCAGCGCATGATCTGCGAGTTGACGACCTTGGCCGGGCCCTCCGGCATCCCCTTCGAGCGTCTTACTGCGTGTTTGCCAACAACATGACTCTATCGCTCCTCGTGCCTACTGGTTTCGTGGCTTTGCTCGCGCTTTCGTGCGGAAAAAACGCTGGACCGTCCAATGAAAGCGCTGGCGCAAGCGCGGGCGATCAGGCCGCGGGCGGCGCCGGTGCAGGCACCAGCTCGGCGAGCGGAAACACGAGCGGTGGCCGTGGGAGCGGCGGAGTCGGCGTGGCAGGTAGCCAGACCGAGCTTGGCGGCGCTGGCGGCGTCACGCCCAGCGGCGGTAGCGCGAGCGCTGGCGGCAGCGGTGCCGGCGTGGGTGGCAGCGCTGGTCAAGCCGCGGTTTGCCCGTTCGGGAGCGACGAATACTTTCTGTGGTCTGGGGTCGCGCCCGGTAGCGCGGACACTACCCTCGTCGAGAAGTTCGACGAGCGCAGCAAGGATGCCGCGGTGCACGACCGCTCGGTCACGGGCGTGTCAAAGCCTTCGCTGTTCGCGTATCTGGTAGAGCATCCGAAGGCGCCGGCCGCCATCATCGCTCCCGGCGGTGGCTACACGCACCTCGCCTGGGACAAAGAGGGTGTCGACATCGCGAAGTGGCTCAACACGTTGGGCATCTCCGCGTTCGTGCTGAAGTACCGCATGCCCGGAGACTTTCCGGGAAAATCTTGGATTGCGCTGGCCGACGCGCAACGTGCCTTGCGCACGGTCCGACAAAACGCCGTCGCATGTGGCATCGACACGGAGCGGATCGGCGTGGTCGGCTTCTCCGCCGGTGGTCACCTCGCCTCGACGCTCGAAACCCGCCCCGGTGCTCAAACCAGCCCCGCGGCAGACGCGATCGATGCCGTCGACGCGCGCCCCTCATTCGGCGTGCTCATGTACGCGGTGATCTCGATGGACGCCGCGATCACCCACGGCGGTTCGAAGACCGCGTTACTCGGTGCCAACCCCACGCCCGCCGACGTCCTGCTCTATTCGAGCGAGCTGCAGGTGACGAGCACCACGCCGCCCACGTTCCTAGGCGTCTCCACCAAAGACACCACCGTGAAGCCCGAAAACTCCGTGCGCTTCGACGACGCGCTCAAAGCCAAAGGCATCGCGCACGAGCTGCACATCTACCAAGACGGCGGGCACGGCACCGGCCTCAGCGCCCCCGGCGACATGGCCGCGTGGCCCACGCAGTGCGCGGCGTGGCTCACGATCTCCAAGTTGATTCCGTAATCAACGCCTACGGGCAAGCAGCGGATCCTGAACAGGATCAGCTGGCCATCGCACGTCTCGAGCAAGAAAGTACTCTCCTCCCGTCCTCACGCTCTTCTTGTAAAAAGTCTCGGTCGCACGGGGTGGCCTGGCAACGACCTGACCATTCATCACATTTCTGGCCTCGAGCACGAGTGAACAGGAAGGCGGCTGAGCATTGGTCTCATCTCGGTTGGGCTGCCGAAATGCGGCCTGTTTGCAGAAGCTTTTGTAGCGGTCCCCGGTAAATGCGGGTGGTGCGGGCGTGCAGCGCTCAGCGTTTGCGCGGGCGGGGCGCGCGGTGCGGGGGCCGCGGTGCGGGGGCGGCACGAGACGGAAACTGCCGTCGATTCCGCTGCACCTGACGCCCACGCGCTGCTGACGGCTCCGTAAGTCGCCACACTCGTCAAGCTCGTCGGCAGGTAGCCGGCCGCACGCCGCGCCGTCACGGGTCACTGACGTTGTCGCAAATGCGACAGCGTCAGCTTCAACCCCTACCGGTTAGGATAGTTGTCGCCCGCCTTTCCCAGAAAGACCGAGGCGACAACTATCCTGACCGGTAGGGACCCCTTTCGGCGCGTCTATCCGTATCGCACTTGCGACACACTTTACTCAATGAATTCGCGGCCCCGATTCGTTGGCATGACGGTGTCGCACCTGCGACACCGTCGTCAGCAGCCGCTGACCTTGTCGCAAGTGCGACAGCGTCATGCCATCCGAGACCGCCCGCAGAATCATTGAGAAATGTGTGTCGCACTTGCGACACGCCAAGCGCGTGCCGAGAGCC
>JBBSAB010000055.1:0-51444 GCA_038252755.1 Polyangiales bacterium
AACCATCGCTCGTGGCTTCGAAAAGCTTTTGGCAAGCGTCGAAGCCGTCTTGGCTGTGGAAAACAGCTCCAGGATGCGATGAATGCTCAGCCGCCTTCCTGTTCGCTCGTGCTCGAGGCGAGAAATGTGATGAATGGTCAGACGGGCACGGGCGAGAATTTAGGGTCACGCCCTAGGCGCGCCACCGATTCGAGGAGTGCTCGTCCGGTATGGTACGAGACCTTCCACGGGTTGCCGATGTTCGAGTCGATGGGCTCTCCGGCGCGATCCACTAGCACCCGCCATTCGCCGAGATCGGCGATGACCATGTGGCGCTCGACGAAGTTCCATACGCTGCACGCGGCCTCGAGATACCTCGGGTCCCCGAAGACAGCGTACGCATCGACGAGCCCGAGTAGGCCCTCTGCCTGTTGCCAGAACTCTTTTTGGAGGACGACCGGCCCGCCGTCGCGAAGTCCATCACGGTAGAGCCCACCGCATTCGAGGTCGAGACCGCGAGTTACCGCGTGATCGATCAGTCGCCTGTATGCAGGCTGATAAGAATCGAACGGCGCTTTAGCAGCGACAAGGGCGTCGCGCAGCAACCAGGCAAGCTCGAGATTGTGCCCGTACGACGTCGTGTCCATCGGGGCCGAGATGCGCTCGCCTTTGCGCTCGGCGTTCCACGTGCGGTCGAGCGCAATGGCGGGCACTGGATTCCACGCCAGGTCGAATTGGTTGCGACCACAACCCGAGCTCGGATCGATCATCTTGGTCGCAATCAGGGACACGACAGCCATCAGCTTCTGTCGATGACGGTCGTCATTGGACGCGCGATAGAGCGCGGTCAACGCCTCCATGAGGTGCATATGCGTATCGAGACCTTTTCGATCGCCTCCGGCCGGGCCGCCCGGCGCTTTTGCCCAGTCCGCTTCCAGATTCTCGAAGTAGCCGCCGTTGACTTCGTCTTGGGCATGCGACTCAAGGCAATCCAACGTGCTGGCGGCGTAGCCAAGCGATTCGGTATTACCCGTCGCAAGGGCGTGTTCCGCGAAAGCGTAGATGGCGAAACTCTGGCCGTAGACGACCTTCGCTTCATCCAGGGGCCGTCCGTCCCGATGCACCTTCCAATACCAGCCGGAGCTAGTTCGATCCCAGAACGAGTCGACGATGAAGGTGCGACCCACTTCGGCGAGCTCCCGGTACCGCGCGACGTCGGGGTATGCGCGAACGAGTCGCGAGAACCACCAGAAGAGTCGGCACTGCGTGTTGAGATACTTTTCGTCGCACGCGAGCGCTCGCCCAGCCTCGTCGAAGTTGGTGCGATATCCCCCGTATTCGGTGTCGTGGGCTCGAGTCGACCAGAAAGGAATGATCCCTTGCTCGAGATTCGCTTGCAGGCCCACCCGAAGCAAACGCGCTGAGTCTTGGTTCGTCATGAGGGCCTCAAGGGCAAACGAAGCACGAAGCACCCCAGGCATGCAAACGCTACGCGGGCTGTCGGCGCCGCGATGCGCGTTCAGCCTTCCGCGCAGCGAAGAATGCCACCAAGACGCCGAGCAAGGCGAGCGGGCTAACGGGCGCGCCTCCGCGAGCCGAGCGGCAGCCGCAGCCGTTAGACGCCTCGCCGCCGGCCGGTACGGCTGCTTCTCCGGCTGACGAATTCGAGGCGGTGCCGCCTACCGCGCCGTTCGGGCCTCCCGACCCGCTAGGGCCGCTGCTGGCGCCGGCAGCTCCGGGCTCGTTCGGTCCGCCGCCGGCTGTGCTGGTGCCACCCGCGCCGCCGGCGGTGGCATTCATCGTGCCTGTCGTTTGCACTTCGAGCGTGGCGGTCGCGGCGTGATTGGCTTTGTCGTACGCGACAACCGTGACCACGTTCGTTCCCGGTTTTAATGGCAGCTTGTCGACGGTCCAATCGCGCGTGCCCACGGCAGTGCCCGAGCCGCCGCGGTCGTTGAACCACAGCACCGTCGCCACCTCGGTATCATCGGCTGCCGTGCCGGAGAGCGCCAAAGCAGAAAGGTCCGACGACCACACCTTCTTGCCCGGCGCCGACAACGCCACCGGCGCCGTCAGCGACAGCGTCGGCGCGGTGGTGTCTGCGGTCGCGCCCACGAACACGGGGATCGCGACGCTCTTCGGCCCTTCGAGGCCCTCGGCGTTCACGGTGGTCAGTTGGTAGAGCCCGTAGCCGGCAACTGCACCCTCCTGGGTGATGCTGATCGGAAAGGGCCAAGTCGGGTTTGGCTCTGGCCAGCTGGGTGAGGGGCCCGCTTCATCACCGAACTGGCCCCACTGAAACAGCCCGCCGCCGACGTTGGCCGTGCCCGCTTTGCCGCCAAGCATCCCCGCCAGCGCTCCATCACGATACAGTCGAAACTCTTTGATGCCGGTCTCCAGATCGGCGAGCGCGCGAAACGCGAGCGCGACCTTCGAGCCTTGCACACTGGAGCTGAGCTCGCTGGGAGCCGTTTCTGGCGGCGTCGTGTCCGTGGCCCAACCAGTGCCGTGCGGGCTCTTGGGGTTGGCGAATTCCGACCACTTCTTGGCGACGCTCTCGCTCGGTAGCCAATTGGCGGCCTTGGCGTCACCTGCGAAGCCCGCCGCCGCGGCCACTTCGAAGCTGCTGGCGTTGCCCAGATAGCCTTTGCTGGCATCTGCGGCCAGCAGCTCTTTCCCCGCTTTCGGCAGCCGCAGCGAAAACGCCGCGTCCAAGAAAGGGATCGCGAGCACGCGCAAATCCGCACAGTCATGCCATTGGTCCAGATCGCGTGCGAGCGCCAACAACGCCCCACGCTTGCGGGCCGAGTCGAACCATTTCTGCACGTCGCTGCCAATGTCGGTATCGCTGCCGCGCACGAGCAGACTCGGCACGCCGTCCGCGGCACTTCCAGGATCGCTGCCGCCGGAACGTGCCACCGCTGCGACGATGCGCGTGGGATGCCGACGCATCATTTCGCTCACCCAATCCGCACCGCCCGAATGGCCCCAGATGGCCAGCGGCGCGTCGACGATTTCGGGGTGCTTCGAGTCCTTGCCGATCGCCGTCAGCGCATCGGTCAGAGCGCGGTAGCTACCCTTTTCGGGATCGTACCACCGCTCACAATCACCCTCGAGGTAGGGCGCCACCAACGCCGCGTCCCACTTGTCCGCGAGTGCCCGCCAGTGCAAGTCCCAACCCGTATTCCAGTCGCCCCGCCCGCAGCCGTGCTGGTGGATGATCACCGCGCGCACGACGGGAATGCCATCTGGAATGTAGAGGCGATAGTGCTGCGCCGCTATCGCCTCATTGGCCTGGGGGGCTTGATCCGATGAGTAGGTCGCGGCGGCCGCGGGCGCGCCGAGCAGCAAAGTGGCGACCGGTAACCAGCGGGAGCGACCTGCGAGATTCAACATTTTTCGACCTTGCCGCCGTTAAGGCTCGACACCTGCGACCAAGAGCCCGGCAGGTGAGCCTGTGCCACGCGGCCCGAATTTTGGTCACCGGGCGCCTGCCAAACATGGCGCGTAGGGTCCGCATCCGCGACCAAGTCATCAAATTCTGCCGCGCGTGACAATTTTTGGCGGGCCGCGGCACGAGCGTCGGGTGGAGCGCGAACCGCCGAGCCCCACCGAACAACTGCGTTCCGCGCGAGCCCCACGCGCCGGACGGAATCGCCGATTTGGAGGAGAGAAACCATGACCGTGCCTTCCGTGACCGCGACCGCGAGCTCCAGGTGTCGAAGCGGCGGCCGGCGAAGCGTGTGCTCAAGTCTCGTTGGGTGGGTCTTGGCAACGTCCTTAGCAGGCTGCGTGGGACACGTGGCGGGCGATAGCGGAGCCCCTTCCATAGTGAGCTCGACGGCGGGTACCGGGCCCACCGGCATGATCGACCCTAGCGCAACGCCCGGAGTTCCCCCAACACCCGAGCAGGTATGCGCCTCGGGAGCCACCGCCCGTTTGGGCCTGCGTGCCCTCTCGGAGGGCGAAGCGAACGAAGTCGTGCGCGCCGCCCTCGACCCGACGCTCGCGTTTGCGCCGGGCGCCCTCGGAGGAAATCAAGCGCTCGGCGGGAAATTTGCCAATGCGCGCGACCGGTTGACCATGGACGACGCCGGCTTCGGCAAGGCCTTCGATGAGGCGCTGGTGCTGGGCGACAAGGTCTTCACGCTGCTGAAGGGTCAAGGCAACTGCTTGACTCAGTCGCCCGTCGACGCCGCGTGCGCAGCCGAACAAATTACGCATTTTGCTCGCTCGTTGTGGCGCGGCAACGTCGCGGACGCAGCCGTGCAGCCGCTGATCGACAAGTACACCAGCGTGACGCTCGCAGCCGACACGCACGAGGCAATGGTGCAGGTGTTCAGCGCGCTGCTGCTGTCTCCTGAATTCATCTATCGCTTCGAGTTTGGCAACGGCGCGGTCGCGGGTCGTGCCGGCCTGACTCCGCGGGAGCTGGCTGAAGGCTTAGCGTTCTTTCTGACTGGCCGCCCTCCCAGCGAGGAGCTGCTTCGAGCGGCGGACGGCGGCCAGTTGGATGCCCCGGGCGGGTTCGACGCGCAGGTCGATGCGTTGCTCGAGCACCCGATGGTCCAGGAGCAGTTCGCGACGGTCTTCTCGCAGGTCTTCGCCTACCGAAACTCAAGAAGCAAGGGCAACGATGCCACGGCGCTGACGCCGGCAGTCGCCCAGCAGATGGTGGATGAGACCGACAGCTACCTCAAGAATGCCTACCGGCAAAATTGGAGCATTGCGCAGCTCTTAACTGACCAACACTCGGACATTCCAGATCAGCTCGCCGCGTACTACGACGGAGTACCGTTCACGGCTGCGGCGGCTTCGGCGCCGGCAAACCACGAATTCGCGCGTGAAAAGCGCTACGGCTTGCTCACTCAAGGCAGCATGCTGCTGGCGCTCAGTGACCCGAACAAGGTCGCTATCGTGCATCGCGGGCGCGTGCTGCGGGAAAAGGTGCTGTGCCGAGATGTACCCAAGCCGCCGCCGGGCGCCGCGAACCTATTGCCTGCCCCGCTGCCGGATCAGACGGAGCGCGAACGGCTGGTCGTGCACGTCCAAAACCCTGTTTGCGCGGCTTGCCACAACTACATGGATGGCATCGGACAGGCGCTCGACTCGTTCGGCAGCGACGGCCGTTACCGCGATCAGACGCCGACCAACGACGGAAAATCTAGCCGACCGACCGATAGCTCGGGAACGCTTCAAGGCGTCAGCTCGGGCACCGTCAACTTCGCGAACACCGGCGAGTTTTTCAACTGGCTCGCCGGCTCCGACGACGCCGGCAGCTGCATGGCCTCCACCTTCGTCGAGTTTGCGCAAGGCGCGAACCTGCTTCCAGCTGGGGATTGCGGCGCGGCCTCGGCTTTCCTCAAGGCAGCTCCGGGCATGGGCGTCAAAGACCTGATCAAGCACATCGTGAAAGACAAAGTCTTCCGCGAGCGCGTCGAATGAACCGAGTGCTTGAGAGAACCAGCATGAGATTACCTCGCAGATTGTAGGGGTCTAAAGGCCATGAATATTACGCGTCGACACGTCTTGGCGGCGGGGGCAGGGCTCTCGCTGGCATCGCTGGTGAATCGCTATTGCCATGCGCAAGTAGGCAAGCGGAGGCTCAGGTTGATTGTTTTGAATACCGAGCACTCCCTTTCGTACCAACACCATCCCGAAATGGCAGGGACGACGGCGGGCCCGAGCTATAAATACCCGAGCTTCTTGGCGCCTGTGTTGGCGGAAACTCCCGACGTGCGCATCGTGACTGGCCTGTACAACACTGAGCTGGACGATCAGCACGGCAGCTACGGCGCGAGCCTGACCTGCTTGCCACCCCAGTCGTGCAGTGGTGACCAATGCGTCGCCCCGCTCGGTGGCATCTCGATCGATCAAGTCATTGCTAACGCTCTCGCCGCCGAATCACCGACCAAGCTCAAGTCGCTGCACCTCACGACTCCACACCGACTGTGGTCCGCACAGTACTTACGCACGTTTTCCGCCAGCGGACCCGGCGAGAACCTCAAGCCCGAGGCGAGTCCCGAGCTGGCGTACGCGCGCGTGTTCGGCGCCACAGCAGCCCCGGTCACTCCAGGGGCGCCTCAGCTCTCGGACGCCCAGCGCCGCCGTAGCATTCTGGACTTGGTGGGTGCGGACGCGGCGCGCATTCAACGCCTCGCTCCTGCCGGGGCTCGGCCACAGATCGATCAATTCATGGCTTCGGTGGCTGCCCATCAGAAACGCCTGGAACAACTGAACGGGTCGCCAGCGATGGTGTCGCAGTCGTGCATGCCGCTGCCGACGCCGACGCTGAAGCTGCCATTCCCCGGTTACACCAACGATCGCGATGGCGCCTACGGCATGCAAGGCTCGTGGAAGTACACAGAGTACTCGCCGTACAACTTGGCGCAGCTCGACCTGATAGCCATGGCCATGGCCTGCGACCACACCCGGGTCGCCTACTTCGACTTGGGCTCGGACATTTATCCGGAAATCTCAATCAATCAGAATCATCACGATTTTACCCACGGCAACAAGTACTTCGGCCCCGATGAATCCAACCGCGATCACGGCAACATCGTCGGCCCGTCCAATCTCGAAGGCGACGCGGGCAAGAAGGCCATCGACCTGCGCAATGCCGAGCTGATCGCGCATCTCGTGGCGCAGCTCAAGTCGTTCGCTAACGGCGACGGCACGACGCTGCTCGACGACACGTTGATCCTTTGGAACAATCAGGCCGGCGGTCACCACCACTACGGCTACAACGAGATCCCGATGCTGCTGATCGGCGGCAAGAATCTCGGGCCGGCCTTTACCTTCGTCAGGTTTGGGGACACCGGCGGGCGCTCCGCAACCGAGCTCAATGTGGAAAAGCCGCTGCCGGGCGCGCGCTTCATGGGCGACTTCTACACCACGCTGGCCAGTTGGTACGGCGTGAAAATGGACGGCTTCGGCAATCCCGCACAACGCAAGGGCATGCTGCCGCTCTGAGCGCGGCGAGATTTTTTGCAGGGAGATCGGGAGATCGGGAGTTTCTGGGGGTTCGCTGCGCCTGCGGCGCACATCGCCGCGGCGGGGCCGCGCGGCAGCCCCAACCGCCGACAAGGTCGTGGCGTATAGCGGCACCGAAGGTCGCGTCGTCGGAAGTCACGTTCGGAGCGGTCCGCCACTGTCCACGACGCCGTTGTGGTCCCCGATCGCGATCGCCGAAAATCAGGGCGCCGGCGCTGCCGGAGACTGCGCTGCGCGCGCGTAAATCGAGTTGGGGTAGCGCGACTTGAGGGTCTGCCAAACCTTCTGTTCGTCAGCGGTTCGCCCGAGCGCGTGTAGCGCTCGCGCCTTGCCGTACAGCGCTTCTTCGGCGAGCGCTCCGCCGCGACTCAAGTGCGTGTCGAAGAGCGTCAGCGCGCGCGCGGCGTTGCCCCGAGTTAGCAGCAAGTTGCCGAGGGAGACCCGCGCGACCTGCGCTTCGGACGAGCCAGGAAAGCGCGCCAATAACTCCTCGTAAGCGCCGAGCGACTCACGCATCCGACCGGCACGACGCTCGGCGTTCGCGCGTGAGAACAAGTCCTCGGCACTGAGAGCAGTCGCTTCGCGACTGAGCGGGATCGGTGTGGGCAGAATGCTGGGGGCGGCTGAGGGTTCTGGAATAGTGTTGGGCGTCATGCCAGCGCCAGCCCCTGGCTTCGGCGCGGGTTGATGCCCGGCGACCCGGGCGCCAGCGGGTGGCGAGGGGAGCGTGGTCGAAGTCACGGGGTCGGAGCTGGCTTGACGCTTGAGCACCGCGTAGCCACCGGCCGCCGCCGCCGCCGCGGCAAAGCTCACAGCAATTCCCAGCAGCGCACCTCGCGATCGACCAAACCGCCTGCTATCGCCAGCGACCGCGCCTCGAATCGGCGAAACGCTCGCCGGAAGTGGCTTTGACGGGACCGCCACTTGGGAGAGCGCATGCAGGGCGAGTGAGGCCGCCAACTCGTCGTCGCCCGGAAGCGCAGCTTCTTGCGCGTCGAAAGCACGGCCGGCACGTAGGAGCGCACGCTCCACGACGTCCGCCTCGAGCTCTCTCAACGCCTTCGATTCGGCACTACTCGGCTGTCGTCGTCGCGCGACAATCGGCAGGTCCTCGGAAAATGGCCGCTTCATGGTCAATGTAGCTCTCCCAGCTCGATGCCCAACTGCGGGGTCGAATCGATTTTCGCACGCAGGGCCTGTTTGCCCAGTCGCAGCCGGCTGCGCACAGTGTTCTCGGGAATGCCTTCAGCCGACGCGATCTCCTGAACCGTGAAGCCCAACACCACGTAGAGCGTCAGCGCTTGCGCCTGGCTCTCGGGCAAATCATCGAGTAAGCGTCGCAGTGCCTCCCGGGTGCGCTCTTGCATCGCTAGGCCTTCCGCGTGCGGTCCGGTGGCCTCGGTGGCGTCGGCGTCCTCGGGCGGTGCGACGGGCGTGAAATGTTCACGATAGCGACGGCTACGCCGCACCTTCAACGCGGTAAATGTCGCGATCCGGCTCGCGAAGTGTTTCACCGAGCACCCCGACCGAAACGATGACAAGGCTCGCAACAGACCTACCGACGACTCCTGCAGAGCGTCCTGGATGTCAGAGTCGTGGCTCCCCATTACGCGGCGCGTAGCGCCGATCATGACCGGGGATAGAGCAAGGATGAGCTGATGCATGGCAGACCTTTCGCCTGCATTTGCGGCCGCAACTAGGCGCACGAGCTCGGCTTCGCTCGCTTGCGGCGGCTGAAATTTCGCGGCGGCTGTCAATCTGTACCCCGTTCGTAACGCGACCCTGGCGATCTTATCACCGGCAGCGAGACTTTCTTTGGGAGGCGTTTGCGTGGGGCGCCGTCCTCAGCCGGGCCCCCTGTAGGTAAGTCTGCGTGCGGGGGGCTGAAATGATGCGGGCAGCGTGACCAGATCGCTGCGCCTGCGGAACGAGCCTCACGTTCACCAGGCAATCGCGTCAAGGAGACCGCATTGTTTCATTGGAATTGGCTGTTCCGCGTCGCCGGCTGCTCGCTACTCGTCGGGCTCACTGCCTGCGATGCCGCGATTGACGGCCAACAGCAACCGGGAACCAACGGCCCAACGACGGTCGGGGAGCCTAGGGTGAACCCGAGCGTCGGCAGTGGGGGCGGTTCGGGTCCCACGCCGGCGGCTCAATGTCTGCCGAACCGCCGCCTGCGTAGCCTGACCCCTGATCAAATCGACTCGACCGTGGTCGCGCTCCACATCGCCGCGCCGTCGGTTGCGCAACGTCTCCGCGACACGATCTCGTTGAGCGACGCCACGTTCAGCAGCCTGGCGTCGCGTCTCGACATGAGTCAGCCGCACGTCGCGGAAATCTACGAGGCTGCCAAACAAATCGCAAACGGCGCTGTTGCTGCTGGCGGGCCCGCGGAAGCGTGTCTGTCTGCGCAAGCTGGTGGCGACTGTGTTCGCTCGTTCTTGAGCGATTTTGGCAAACGAGCTTTTCGACGCCCGCTTTCGTCCGCTGAGCTTGCGAGCTTCGCGGCCTTTTACGAGGCCCAGCGCAAACAGGACGACGTGGCTACGAGCATGACCTCGCTGCTCCGCGCCCTCTTCATGTCACCGAGCTTCCTGTTCCGAAGTGAGCTCGGGCCGGTTGATGCACCCGCGGGCCCCACCAAGATGACCGACTTCGAGATTGCGTCGTCGATTGCTTACTACCTGACTGATGCTCCCCCCGACGCTGAGCTCCTTGGTGCTGCGGAGCGGGGCGCGCTGCAGAGCGCCGAGGGCCGGGCGCCACACGTGCGGCGGCTGATCGCTCAGAGCACGTTGGCTTCGGGTCTGCAGCGCTTCTTCGGTGAATATTTCCGGACTGCGGCGGTCGGCAGCGTCTCGGCGCGCGATACCACGCTCTACCCGGATTTCAACAGCGACGTCGCCCGCGCCTACGGTCAGGAGACGCAAGCTTTCTTCTCCGAGGTGATCGTGCATGATGATGCTCGGCTGGCGACACTCCTCACGGCACCGTACGTGATGGCCACGGCGCGCACCGCGCCCTTCTACGGCATCGCCGGTGTGACCAGCGACACGCCAACGCGCCAAATTGCGCCCGCCGGGCAACGCGCCGGCATCTTGACGCAAGCGGCGTGGCTCACGCGCTTTGCCCACGACAAGGAGGGCAATCCCGTGTCACGCGGCCGCTTCGTCCGCGAGCGCCTGCTGTGCGACTCGGTTCCGCCGCCGCCGCCAACCGTCAACGCCGCGTTGCCACCGCCGGACGCCACGCGTACCCAACGCGAACGCCTCACGGCTCACAAAGCCGACCCGACCTGTGCCGGGTGCCACGCGCTGATGGACCCGATTGGCTTCGCGTTCAGCAACTACGACGCAGTCGGGCGCTACCAAGCCCTAGAGCTTGGTAAGCCGATCGACGCCAGCGGCAATGTTCAGGATTCTGCAGGGCAGGCCTACGCATTCACCAACGGCGTGGGGCTCGCCCAAGGTCTGGCCACCTCGCCCGTCGTGCAGAGCTGCTTCTCCAAGCAAGTCTTTTACTATGCACAAGGCTTGTCGAACGGCGACGAAGGCGCCTGCGCGTTCCCGCCGCTTGGCGAGCGCATGCTCGCGGCTGGCGAAAGCACAATCGACCGCATCGTAGCGATGGTCTCGGCTGACGAGTTTTTTACCCGCATTCAGGAGGCACCATGAGCTTGCGTCGCCGGTCGCTCTTGCGTGGCATGGGGGCGGGGCTCGGCGCCGGGCTGTTGAGCCCGATGCTGTCCGATCTTTCGGCTGAAGCCGTGAGCGGCACGGTCGGTAAGCGCTTCATCATGATCGTCACCTCGAATGGTTACCCGTCGACCGTCGATAATCCGATCAACCAGTTCTATCGGCCCGGAGCCGTGGTCGATCCTCCCAGCGCCAGCGCTAGGAACACCCCATGGGGTGATGGGAAGCTGCCGGAGTTGCTCGTTCCTTTTGCCGCGATCAAGGACGAGCTAACGATTGTCGATGGCCTGTACAATCCGCGCAACGTCGGCCTGCATGGCAACGAGTTCGGCGCCACCTGTGTCATGGACAAGCCGGCTGGGGCGATGGACGTACAGCCCGGAGGCATTTCGATCGACCGTTACATCGCGAAAGCCATCGGCCAGGGCACGCCGTTCGACTCGATCAACCTGAGCGTGATGTATCACGATTTTCAGCCGAATCACCGCAGCGCCGACGGGGTCGGTAAGCAGTTTCCGGCCGAGAGCAATCCGATGTCAGCTTTCAACAAGCTGTTCGGTAACGCGCTGATGGCGGCGATCGACAAAGACGCCGCCGCGCGGCGCTTGGCACGCGAACAAGGCATTCTGACCTTCGTGCGTCAGGACGTCGAGCGCATCAAGGGACGCCTTGGGAAATACGAGGCGACCAAGCTCGACCAGTACTTGGAGTCGTTGGGTGGTCTGGATAAGCAGCTCACCGCGCTCGCCAGCGGCAGCGGTTGCGCAACGCCAAAGCCGCCTTCAGTGGACAAGGGCTGCTACTACGAAACGGTGACTCCCGAGGTGGTCGACGCCCAGGTCGAGCTCACGGCGAACGCACTGATCT
Source organism: Polyangiales bacterium (assembly GCA_038252755.1). Classification (GTDB taxonomy): domain Bacteria; phylum Myxococcota_A; class Polyangia; order Polyangiales; family Polyangiaceae; genus PMG-095. Next base: position 11,535 of record JBBSAB010000055.1, read on the forward strand.
GCGGTTTGACGCGCGTGGCCGCGTTGTGCTTCGGCGTCGACGACGGTGGCATCTCGCACTACGGCTACACCGCACTCGAACACAAAGGCTCGCATCATAAGTATTGCCACGATGGGGATCACGCCGCTCAGGTGGAGATTCACACGTACATCTACGCCAAGGTAGCGGCGCTATGGCAGAAGCTTAAGGCCGTGCCTGAGGGCAATGGGTCGATGGCGGACAACACAGTGTTGATGATCGTCAACGACGGCGGCGGCGTGCACCACGACGGCTTTGACTACATGCCGCTGTTCCTGCTCGGCTCGGGCGGCGGCCTGTTGAAGAAAGGCACCTTCATCGAGCTGCCGGCTGCTGAATCTGGTTACAGGCATTGGAAGGGCGCGCACTGCACCAGCGACGCATTCGTCACGGTCGCCAACGCGGTGGGCGTCGACACCAACACCTTCGGTGACCCCGCGGTTTGCCGGGGCGCTATCAGCGAGCTCAAGGCATGATCAACCCCTCCAAGGTGCAAGCCTGGTGGATCGTCTGCGGTGCGCTGTTGGGGTGCGAAGGCAGAATTACGTCGCTTCAGGGCAGCGCGGGCATGACGCCGTTTGCGTCCGCGTCCGGGGGAGCGGCATCGACGTCGAGCGGGGCGGGACCGGCCGCGGAGAACGGAGTGCGCTCTCCGGTGCACCGGTTGAATCGATTCGAGTACGACGCCACGATTTCGGATTTGCTTGGTGTCGACGCCAAGGCGCAGGCCGAGTTTCCTCCTGATGAGACCGCGCTCAGCTATGACAACAACGCCGCGGCGCTGATGTTTTCGCCCACCTTGGCCGAGCAGCTCTTCGGCAAGGCGCAACAGCTTGCGCCCGCGGCGGTGGCCAAGGCGCCAACGTTTGCGGCGTGCGCGGCGACCGAGCAGACGCCGAGCTGCGCGCGTGCGTTCGTCGTTGGCTTTGGCGCTCGCGCGTTTCGCCGACCGCTCACGGACGAGGAGGTCGACCGCATTGCGGGGGTGATGAGACCCAGCCTAGATCGTGCTGAGTTCACGCGCGCACTCGAGCTGGCCACGCAGGTCATCTTGACCTCGTACCCGTTCCTGTATCGCGTCGAGCTCGGAACCAAGGCAGCGCCGGCGGGCAAACCTGGCCTGCGCGAGCTCAGCTCATTTGAACGCGCGGCGCGGCTTTCCTACACGCTCTGGGGCACCATGCCGGACAACACACTGTCCAGTCTCGCCAGCCAGGACGGCTTGAGCGACCGAGCGGCAGTGCAAGCCCAAGCGGAGCGCCTGCTGGGTGATCCGCGTGCGCGCCACGTGGTCGCGCGATTTCACGAACAGTGGCTGCAGCTCAAACCGATCGAGAGCGCCAACCACGACCCGCAGCTTTTCCCCGACTACACACCGGAGGTGCCGCAGCTGTTGCGGCGTGAGCTCGACGCGTTCTTGGACTTCGCGGCTTTCGAGGGTCGCGGCTTGAAGGACGTACTTTCCGCGCGCTACACGTTCGTTAACGAACCGCTTGCGAAATTCTACGGTATTCCCGGCATCGCCGGAACCGAGCTGCGTCACGTCGACCTCGGTTCGGCCCACTATGCTGGCCTGCTGACGCGCGCTGGGGTGCTCTCGCGACACGCTGGGTTTGGCTTCACTTCGCCGACTCGACGGGGGGCGTACGTGCGTCGGCGCCTGTTGTGTCAGGAGCTTGCGCCACCACCACCCGAGGTGGCGACGACGCCGCCCCCAGCTACCGGCGCGCAGAGTCGCCGCGAGTTGGTGAGTCGACACAGCCAGGATCCAAGCTGCAAGAGTTGCCACGACTTGACTGATCCGATCGGGCTTGGGCTGGAAGACTTCGACGCTACGGGTCGCTACCGAGCGCTCGAGAACGGCGCTCCGATCGACACCGCCGGCGCCGTTTCGGGCACCTCAATCGGCGACTTCCACGGCGCAGCCGAGCTCGGCCAAAAACTGGCTAGCGCGCCTGAGGTGCAGCGCTGCTATGCGACCCAGCTGTTCCGCTACTTGTCGGGCCGGCAGGAGCAAGCAGCGGACGAGGCACTCCTCGCCGAGATGAGCGCTGCGGCGGGCGACACCTACCGTCGGGCGATCCTGGACTTTGTCACTTCAGACCAATTTTACTACTTGGCGGGGGAGGTTCAGTGACACGCATTTCTCGAAGGCAGTGCCTGCGCGCAGGCGCAGGCGTCGCGCTCGCGCTGCCGCTACTCGAATCGTTGCTGCCGGCCAAAGAGGCCCGGGCGGCAGCGCCGCAACGTTTCGTACTCGTCATGCAGCCGCTTGGCGTCTTTCCGGCTGCGTTTTGGCCAGTACCGCCTGGCGGCAAGCCCTACGCGATCGGCGAGACATTTCCAGTCGGCACCAACTACACGACCGGAACCAGCGCGCTCGATAATCCTGATTTTGCGCTGACCGGAAGCCTGGCACCCCTCGACGCACATCGAAAAGACGTCCTGGTGGTCGAGGGGCTGGACTCGCCACACGAAGAGCACGGTGGCTTCACGTCCACGACGACCGGCTTCAATAACGTGCCGACCGAGACGTCGGAGAAGACGGCGGGCGGACCCTCGATCGACAAGGCGATCGCGGAGGTGATCGGCAAAGATTCCAAGTTCCCATCGCTTGAGTTCGGGATCCGCTCGGGTGACGCGGTTCCCACCTTTGCGACCGCGAGTTGGTTCGGTCCGAGCAAGCCCGCTGCTTGCCAAAACAGCGCGCTCGTGATGTTCAATCGCCTGTTCGGCGACGGAAAGATCGACCCGGCCGCGTTCGAGCGCCTGCAGCAGGAGCGAAAGAGCGTGCTCGACGCGGCGATCAGCCAGGCCTCGAGCTTGCGCGACAAATTGGGCCGCGGCGACCAGCAGAAGCTCGATCTCTACCTGGAAGCGTTTCGCCAGGTGGAATCGAAACTTGCCGGCGCGCGAGGCTGCGAGCCCCCTGCCAAGCCGATCGATCGCGATTGGGACGCCTTCGACGCCATCGACACTTTGCCGGAGATCGCTGCGCTGCAGACCGACCTCTTGGCGATCGCCATGGCGTGCGATCTCACTCGCGTTTCTTACCTGCAAATCGTCAGCGAGGGCAGCGATCAGCAGAAGTTCAAATGGCTCAACGTCACGCAAGATGGCTGGCACTCGCTGTCGCATACCAATCCGGGCGACAAAGATTGGCAGGCTGGTCTGGCAGCGATGGGGGAAATCACCAAGTGGAGCGCGAGCGTCGTCAGCGACGTGGTCAGCAAGCTCAAGGAGCTGGGCGCGTTTGAGGGCACCACGGTGATGTTCACGAACAGCATGAGTCACGGCTCTTGGCATTCGAACGAAAATATCCCGCTGGTACTCATCGGCAGCATGGGCGGCTACTTGAAGACTGGTAGACATCTTCGCGTGGAGGCCGCGGGCGGCAACCGGCGCTCAATCGTCGACTTGCACGGCCACCTATTGAAGGGCTTCGGCGGAGCGGATCGTTTCGGCGATCCGCGATTCGCCAAGGCACCACTGACACTGCTCTCGGGTTGAAATATGCTTCACGCCACCGAACATGCACCGTGGTTCGAGGGCCGCGCGCTGCAGGCGGCGCTGTTGCTTGCCGCGCCGCTGGCTGCGGTTTCGGGTTGCAGCTCCGGCGCTCCAGCCGAGTCGCGCGACCTCTCGTCGTGGGGCAGCGCCGGCCTCGCGGGGACCGCCGGTGCGAACCCAACGAGCGGCGGCGGTGGCGGGTCCATCTCCCCGAGTGGCGGAGTCGCGGGGCAGGTGGGCGCGGGCGGTGCCCTGGGCTCGACCAGCGACGGAACGGCGGGCAGCGACGGCACAGCGGGCAGTGGCGGCTCGGCTGGGCAGAGTGGAGCGAGCACCGCGGGCGCGGCTTCGTTCTTCGGGGCGAGCCGCTGCGTCCCGGGGATGCTGCTCTGTGAAGACTTCGAGTCGGAAAATCTGAATCCCGACACGTGGTCCGTCGAGGACAGCACCGATCCCCCCAAGATCGACGCTACCAAGGCCGCTCGGGGAAAACGTGCTCTGCATATCGTGCTGCCCGAAGCGGCTCATCACACCGCGTTCATCAGCGAACATCGGACCTTTCCGGCTCCGAACAATACCTACTACACGCGCCTGTTCGTCTACTTCGCGAAGATTCCGATGGATGCTCCCGCCGGCGAGCTGAATTGGGCGCTCGCTGCGGCCAGAGGCAAGGGCGCGCCGGGCGAGGCCAGCTTCGGCGCTCGCTACTTCAAGGACAGCGCGGCGACGCTGTTCAAGCTCGGCAACGATCAGTCGCACGACACGACCGGGTCGGGCACCTGGTACAGCGTGGACGCCGATCCGATCGGCAGTCCGCACAGCATTCCGCTCGATACCTGGTTGTGCGTCGAGTGGATGTACGCCGGCAACACCAGTGAGACGCGCTTTTGGTGGGACGAACGCGAGCACGAGTCGATGCATTCGACCGCGCTCCAGAACCCGGGCAACGGTCAACCCTACCAGATGCCGCAGTTCGAGTCCCTCTGGTTGGGCTTCAAACAGTACATGTCTTCGGCGGGCTCGCTCGAGATGTGGATTGACGAGGTCGCCATCGACTCGAGCCGGATCGGCTGCGCGAGGTGATGCTTGGATATGGGTTGGATCGCGACCGGACCTAAGCGGTCAATGAGACCGTCGCGCCCGCCACGCTTCCCTCGACCCTCAGGCCGCGAGCGCAGTACATCAGCGGGCGCTGGCTCGTTGAAGTCAGCGGTTCCCGGAAAACCGGCCCTGCTTACTGTTAAACCTCTCGTGCCCTCTCTCCCTGGCCCCCACGCGCATGCGATCCCGAATCGCTAGGAACGCGCACTTGACTAGCGCGGTCAGCTAGTAAAGGATTCGTTCCTAAGACCCCGTCCTAGCAACGCCGACCTTCCCAGCTTGCGCACCCAGTCAAAGCGGGCGCTCCGAGTGGAGCCGACATGCCGAAACGAGCGACCGGAAGATACGAGCGGACCACGGTGGGTGGGGAGGAGGTCGCGGCCTTCGTCCCGCACGCGCTGCCCCCCTTGCAACCGCCGCTTGTCATCGAGGGCGCGCTGGCCGAGCGCGTCCGTGCGGCCGAGCAAGCGCTCGTTCGCCTCGAGCTGGCCGGGAAGATGGTCCCGTCGCTCGACTGGTTCATCTACGCGTTTGTCCGCAAAGAGGCTGTGCTCTCGTCGCAGATCGAGGGGACGCAGGCGACCCTCGTCGACCTGCTCACGTTCGAGGCCCAGGATGGCGCTTCGCCGAGCGCGGCGCCCAGCGCCGACGTCGAGGAGGTGTGCAACTACCTAGACGCGCTCGCCTATTCGCGCGGCCAGCTCGCCGATCCCAAGGGCCTGCCGCTCTCGATGCGTCTCCTCAGCGAGACGCATCAGCGACTCATGCGCGGCGTCCGCGGTGCGGAGAAGCTGCCGGGCAAGGTGCGGCGCAGCCAGAACTGGATCGGTGGAAGCCGCCCCGGCAACGCCGCGTACGTGCCGCCGCCGCCGCATACCCTCGGCGAGGTGCTCGGCGCCTTCGAAAAGTACCTGCACGAAGGCGACTCGCTGCCGCCGCTCGTCCGCGCGGCGCTCCTGCACGTGCAGTTTGAGACCATCCATCCATACCTCGACGGCAACGGCCGTATTGGACGCCTGCTCGTGACGTTGCTGCTTGAGCACTGGAAGTTGCTGACCGAGCCGCTCCTCTACCTGAGCCTCTTCTTCAAGCGGTATCGCGAAGACTATTACCGTCGGCTCAACGCCGTACGGGTCGATGGCGACTGGGAGGGCTGGCTCGACTTTTTTCTCGACGGGGTCGCGATGATCGCCGACGAAGCGGTCGCCTCCGCACGGGAGCTGTTCGCGCTCGTGGCCGCGGATCGCGCGCGCGTGCTCGCGCTGGAGGGGATGTCCGTCGTCGCGCTGCGGCTCTTTGAGTTGCTGCCGCGCCACCCAGTCGTCACCGTCGCATCCTTGATGAAGTTCGTGGAGACCAGCAAGCCCACCGCGGGACGGGCGATCGAGCTGCTCGTGGCCGCGGACGTTCTCATCGAGACGACCGGCAGGAAGCGCGACCGCTCCTTCGTGTACCGGGGCTACCTCGATCGACTCCGCGTCGGCACCGAGCTCGACGGCGCACCGCGAACCAGGTCGTAGCATCTCATTGCTCTCACTTGGTCGTAAGCTCGATCAAGAAGCCGTCGCGCCCGGTGCGGCTGGCCAAGGTTTTGCCCGGCAATTTTAGGGCGCCGTCCCAGAAGCCGACCACGGTGATGGCCCCGTTGGGGAGCACAGCGAGGTCAGTCACCTCGCCTGCATTCATCGCAAACGATTGGGCCCACCCTGGCGAACCATCGCCAGCAAACGCAGCTAGAAAAAATGCGTTCGTGAATGACCCCACCGGTCCGATCCCGATGTCGAGCTTGTCACCCTGCACCCCGGTCAGCACCAACTGCCCGGTGTTCGTCGCACGCAGCGCCGCGCCCCAATCGTCGGACGCGCTCCCGAACGTATTAGACCAACGGTGCGAGCCGTCCGCCGTGTAGCTAGCGATGAAGACGTCCTTCAGACCAGCGTGTGGTAAGACTTCTGCACCAAGCGCGGTCGGTGAGCTCACGTAGCCGCTGACGTAGATGCTGTCGCCTTCGCCGCGCTCCACCGCGAGTGCAGCGTCGTCGCCGTCACCGCCAAAGCGCTTCAGGTTCGAAATGTTGCCGTCTTGGTCGAACCAGCCCAGCAAGATGTCGCTGCCTTGGGGAGTCAGCTCTTCCCCAACGGCCGCAAAGCCGTCCGTGAGGGTCACGGCAGCGTTCCAGTGCTGGTGCAGGCCAAGCGGTTTCAAGGTTTGCGCGCCGCCGTTCGAGTCGATACGCGTCACAAACCCAAACGGCCCCTCACCGCTGGGGGCGTCCAAGGAGAGGGCTCCGCTGGTGAGCGACTGCGTGTGATCACCAGCCAGTGTCACGCTGCCGTCGGAGCGCGGCGCCAGGCCGCGGCCCGTGATCGGATCCGGCTCGGTATTGGGTGCATTGTGCAGCACCCACGCCCAGTCGCCTCGACTATCCAGCCCGAAATTCAGCACCGCCAATCCGCCGTTGGAGGCGTCTTCGACGTCCAGCCCGGCAACTTGAAAACGATTCGTGTAGCCGAGCGACAACAGGACGCTTGACGGCAGCACAGCGAGAGCGTCGAGCCGCAGCTCATTGAGTCCGCCCATGTCGAGCAGCCAGCGCGGCGCACCGCTGCCCGTCAGACTGCCAAGAAAAGCGTGGATGCGGCCGCCCCCCACGTCGAGCGTAGCGTTCGGAAAAATCGCCATCTTCTCGAATTCGCCGCCGAAGTAGGCGTTTCCCTGAGCGTCGGCGCCGACTTTGCGGATCAGCTGCGAGCCGGCGCCGGACACCTGGTAGGTCCAGCTGAGACGCAGCGCGCACGGACCAGGCGCGCAGTCTCCCGACGCGTCGGGCCACGACCCCGAGCCTGCGGTGGCGCCTCCACCGCCTCCGCTGCCGCTGGCACCGCCGAGCGCCAACGCCGGTACACGCTCGGCGCCGACCTCGTGTTCGATCGGACTGCACGCCAGAAGCGCCGACGCAGCGCAGAGGGCTGCGGCGTAGTGCTGGGATGGTTTCGTAGGCCGCGCTCGCATGGGTAGTTCGGAGGTCCGTCACCAGGTGAGGTTGAGAGCGGCTCCCGGCCGCGCACGCCACGGTTCAAAGATGGTTGCCAGAGCCTCGCCGCGCCGGACCCCGTAGCGAGTCCCGAGGACATCGAAATCGACGAACGCCGCAAGGCCCACCCACCACTCGCCGAGGCGATATCGCCACTCGAGCCCCGAACGCGCGATTACGGCAGCAATCAAGCGCTCGGAGCCCGCCTTGGCGAGACCGGGCTCGAGCGCCCTCGGGGCCAGCCAAATCGCGTCCAAGCCCGCCAGGACGGAAACCGAGAGCCGAGCCCGCGGGCTCCGCAGCAGAGTGAAGGCGCCCCCAGCTCGAGTGGCCAGAGTCCAGATGCGCGCTCCGACCAGGGGTCCATCGAAACTCACCGGGAGCTGATACTGAACCAGCAAGACTGACCGCAGCCGAGCGTCTGGCAAGACTTCCAAACCGAGGCCGGGCCCGTGGCAAATCGATCCCGCACCGGCTCCGAGCATGCTGGCGCCGTAGAACGCCGCTGGGCGTAGCAGGCGCGTTGGTCGCTGCTCGGGGGCCCTGGTTCGCTGGGGGTCAGGCTCCGGCGTCGCCCCCGCGCGAAGCGTTTCCGCAGCACGCTCACGGCTAAGCTCCAGGGTCCCACCGTTGATCAAGATTCGAACTGCGGAGTCGACCACCGCCCCCGCAGCTTCGCGCGCGAGCTCGTTCTTGTCAGGGTCGATGGCAATCTCTCTGAACACGAAGGATTGGGCGCGCCCGTTCGAGATGTAGATGCTCAGCGCTCCCACCTCGCGCAAATCTACGAAGATACGCGCCACTAGCCCGGATGCGCTGGCCGGTGGCCGCAGCACCTCCTTGAGCGAGACTTCGGGGCTGACGACAAAGGTCGGCTCGAGGCCTTGTTGAACGAGCAGGGACTTGAGCACCTCTTTGAGGCGCAGAGCCTCCGCCGCGTCACCGATCAGGTGCACTTCGGCGTGCGCCGCACTCGCGGCTTGCGCGGTTGACCCGCAGAGTAGACAGTTGGCCACTAGCGCCACGATGAGTCGCAGGGCCGCCTGCACCCGGCGAAGCCGCTCCCAGGTGCTGCAGAAGCCCGACGGCATGCGGAGCAACATAACACCAAACTGCGGCCTGATTGTATTCGGAGGCCGAACACGAAGCTCTGATCGAGTATCGGCTCTTCGCTTCCGATGACGGACAGACGTGGAGCTCGCCGATTGCCTCGGGCACGATTGTTCCAATGGGTGGCGACAGCTATGGGCCGCTCAACTTCGCGCCGCTGACAAGGCGCTACTTCAAGCTCGAGTCACTGTCCGAGTCGCACGGCCGGTGGGGATTCAAGACGCTCAGCCTGCTCGATACCCACGGCGCCACGCCGCCCGACGACGGCGACGGCGTAGATCTGGCCTGGGGGAGACCGACCGAAGGCAGCTTCGTTCACCATCCCGGAGCCCTGTTCGACGGTAACTACGCAACGGGCGTAGACGACGCTGGCGTCGTTCAAGTGGACTTGGGAAAAAGTGCCTTGATTGCCAGAATCAACCTCGCGTTCGACTCGACCGTCGGCGGCTTCACCTATCGCATCCAGACGTCCGACGACGGCACAGCGTGGACCAAGCGGCAAACCGTTTCCATGACTTACGTCATTCCGCAGCCCTTCGTCTCCTCGATCGCGGCAAACTACACCTGCCGCTACCTCCGGTTTTCCTTCGGATCCTCGCGGTCGACGCCTGGCGACGACGTGAACCAGCGCGTGAATGAGATCGAGGTTTTCCGATCGATGAGCCCGCGTTCGGTCGGAAGGGAACGGCTTTGACTTACGAGGATCAGGGCGGTCGCTAGCGCAGGTGCCAACGCCGGCGGCGGCCCGAAAGCTTCGGCCGACTTCAGCTTGGGCACGACGTAACATTTTTCGTACCCGCTTGAGCAGGGGGCTGGGACTCACCTGGAGCCTTCCCCATTTGCCGCGTGCCTTCGTCAGGCGCGCTCGCCAACGCGTGACCTATGTCTGGATATTTTCCATCTCAGCGCGCATTTTTCGAGCTTGCCGTCTGCCTCGCATCGCTCGGGGCATTGGCTGGCTGCCAGGGCGACCTTCTGGGGAGTGACGGCGGCCACCAGAGCGCGCCGGGCAGTAGTGGCGCGAGTGGCGCGAGTGGTGGGAGCGCGAGCCAGGCCGGGGCCGCTGGCACGGCGCCGACGCTGCCCATCGGGTCGAGCCCGGGGCCGCAACCGCTGCGCCGCATGACCAGCATCGAGTACGAAAATACAGTTCGCGATCTGCTCCACTTGAACGAGAGCTTCGCTTCGGGCCTGCCGGCAGATGCGCGAGGTGAGGGGGGCTACTTGCTGGCCGGGCCCGTGGGTGAAGTGGATGCCGAGGGGCTCGGCAGTGCGGCAGAGCGCTTGGCCGGAGCTGCTGTAGGGAAAGGTTTGCCGGCGCTGTTGGGCTGCTCGCCCGAAGGTGCGAGCGAAACCAGTTGCATCCACCAGTTCGTCCAGAGCTTCGGGCGGCGCGCCTTTCGCCGACCGCTTATCGACAAAGAACTCGCCGATCTCGAAGCCCTGTTTCAGATGGCACGCAGCACGCTCCAGCTCTCGCGCGAGGACGCCGTCGCGCTCCTGCTCAGTGCGATGCTCCAGGCGCCCCAGTTCCTGTACTTGTGGGAGCGCACCAGCGCCGACGACCTGAGCCAGGGCGCCGTGGTGGCGCTGAACCCGAACGAACTCGCGTCACGCCTTTCGTACCTGCTCTGGCGATCCATGCCCGACCAGGCGCTGTTCGATGCGGTCGACGGCGGGCGACTCGCTACTCCCCCGGACGTCACCCGCGAAGCACGCCGGCTGCTTGCCGACCCGCGCGCCGAAGACGCCTTGGTGGCACTGGTGCGCGGCTGGTTTCGCTTGCCGAGTCGGATGGACGACGACTTGAGCCGGTCTGCGAACGGCGAGACCGCGGCGTTCGTGAAGTCGGTGCTGCGAGCGGGCGGCTCTTTCTCCAGCCTGCTCACTTCCCCGACCAACTTCGTGAACCAGACGCTCGCGCCCCTCTACGGAGCTAATGGCGTCACGGGTCCAGAGCTGCGGGAGATGACCATCAACGCCGAGCAGCGCTTTGGGCTGCTAACGCAAGTCAGTTTCTTGGGCACCAACGCGGACGGTGCGCAGTCGCACCCTGTCAAGCGCGGCGCGATCGTCTTCAAGCAACTTTTGTGCGGGGAGCTCCCGGCTGTTCCGGCGAACGTGCCGCCACCCGGTCCGCAGCAAGCGGGCGTGTCCAACCGAACGCGCTTCGCGGCACACAGCCAGAACGCCTGCGCCGTTGGCTGCCATCGCATCTTGGATCCGCTTGGATTCGCCTTCGAAAGCTACGACGGCTTGGGTAGATTTCGCAGCACAGACGCCGGACAACCGGTGGACGCCAGCGGCGACGTCGAGCTGCCGAGCGGAGAACACTTCACCTTCCAAAACGCCGGCGAGCTCGTGAGCCAATTGGCCCAAAGCAGTCAAGCGCGCGACTGCGCCGCTCGACAAGTGCTACGGCTCGCGCTGGGCCGCAAAGAGTCGGCCGATGACGCGGCTTCGCTGACTCAGTTGAGCGGCGCCTTCGCCGGCAGCAACTACGACCTGCGGGAGCTGTTCGTTTCGGTCGTGACCAGCCCTTCTTTTACCTTCCGCACTGCCGTTGCCCCCGGAGCGAGCCTACCATGACCGTTTCACGCTTCTCGCGACGCGCGCTGCTCGGCACGGCGGGCTTGAGCCTCTCGCTGCTGCCGCTCTTGGCCAGCGATCGCGAGGCCAGGGGTGCGGTGGAAACGCCCAAGCGGCTGGTGCTGATCGCGTGGCCCAACGGCGTGCGTTCGGCAGATTGGTGGCCCGACGCCAAGGTCGGCAGCATCGACTACGAAGCTGCAACGAATAGCGGCGTCACCGCCACCAACTTTAGCTTCAACGGCTTGCGCATGATCGAGCCGCTCGAGCCCTACCGTCAGGATATCGTGCTGTTTCAGGGCGTTAGCCTCGCCAACCACGTTGAAGGCGGCCACGAATCGCAGCCGGAGATGTTCAAGGTCACGGGCAACAGCACGCTCGATCAACACGTCGCCAAAGATCAAACCACGCCCTTCAAGACCTTGAACCTCAGCGTGCAGAAGCACGACGATCGCGGCCACATTTTCAACAACGGCCAGCGCGTCACGCTCGAGCAGGATCCGTACGCGTTGTTCGAGCGTCTGTTCCAAGGCGGCGCTCTCGACCAAGCCGCCTTCGAGCGCAAGCGCGCCACGAAAAAGAGCGTGCTCGACTACGTGGGCCGACAGCTGGAAGGCTTCGGTCAGATCCTGGGCGCTCAGGATCGCCAGCGCGTTGACTACCACCTGACCTCGATCCGCGAGCTCGAAAAGCGGCTGGACGCGAGCAAGAGCAACACCGGACGCCCGGACTCGCTACCCGAAGCTCGCTTCGACGTGAAGGACGTGAGCAGCTTCAATAAAACCGTGCGTGCTCAGCTCGATCTGATGGTGTTGGCGTTGGCTAGCGATGCGACGCGTGTTGCCACGCTCTTGCTCGCCGACGGGGACGGCTCGAATCTCGCAATGCCCTGGCTCGGACCGGATTTCGCGCTGAATACTGGCGACGTCTATCTGGGCATTCAGAACTCGCACCACACGCACGCCCATCGCGAGGACAAGATGCACGCGGAGATGCAGCGTTGGTTCGTGAGCGAGTTCGCCGAGTTTTTCCGAAAGCTGAAAGCGACCGACGACGCCGGCGGCGGCACGCTGTTCGACAACAGCGTCACGCTGGTGATGAACAACATGAACACCGGCGGCGGCCACGGCACCAACAACTTGCCGATTTTTTACGCAGGCAACGCCGGCGGATACCTAACGACCGGTCGCTACCTCAAGCTCCACGAGAGCCAAAACGGCATTTTGGCGGCGCTCGCTAGCGCGATGGGCACTCCAGTCAGCGGCATGAACGAGCTCGCATCACTGCGCGCCTAGCCCTCGGGCTATTCACGTCGGTGAACACCAAATATGAAACGCCGCTCTCGGCCCTCACCGATGGGAAGCCGTCGGTGAGCCCTGGCACAGTGACGCGAAACCTGGAGCCCTCACGGTCGATCTAGGCGCGAACACGATAATCAATCGCCTGCGGCTCACCTCCGATACCGCTACGGCTCACCAGGGCTAGTCGTCCGTGAGCTTTCGGTTTACGGGCCCGGAAACTAGCGTCATCCCTGCCACAGCGACGCCGTCAGTCGAACGGGCTTTGCGAAACATTTGAGCCACGACCGGTGAGGTGAACGTCAGAGAAGAGAACGTTCAACCTGGCCTGTTGGGGCGACGCGGCTTGCGCGTGTCGGAAGAGGATCGCAGCAAGCGAATTCTCGATCGTGCGGCAACCGTGGCCGAGACTTGGCTGGGCCTCACCTTGGGTTGTACGCAGTGCCACAGTCACCCGTACGACAACATCAAACAGAGTGAATTTTATCAGCTGGTCGCGTTTTTCAACAATGCCGATGACGAGCTGAAGGGGACGGACACGAGCGATCCGACCGTTGACCAAGGCGGGACGATTCAGGTGCCGCAGACGAGCGACCCCCAAAGCCCCACGGTGACCACGCCCGTCTTGAATGAGCGCGCGCGAGACCGGCGCCCGAACTACTTGTTCGAGCGTGGGGACTTCTTGAATCCCGACATCAACTATTTCCGAACTCTCTCAGCGAGGAATTACTGAAGTCCGGTGAGGCGATCTCGAGCGATCAGAACGCCGACCACGACCAAGGCGTCGTCCCGTCCACGCGCAACATGCAAGGCTACCTCACGGGCCTCGAGACCCTGGCCAGCGACGCGAAGGCCAGCCAGGATCTCAAAGCACAAGGTTTCGACTTCGACCTTTACGCCGCCCAAACCCGCGCGCTCTGGCAGAACGTGCTCTTGCTGATGGAACGCGCACCCCGCAAGTAGGTCGGGGCGCGTTCGTTGCAAGCTCTCGCGGCGGCGCTCGGGCACGACCGAGCACTTGAGTGCCGGTGGCGCCGCGCCGCGCCGCGCAACGTTTCTAGCACTACTCACTTAGTCTTTGGCACGAGCAGATCTCGATCGGCGCGAGTCGCCATATGCCACGAGAAAGACCGGCGGGACCGGCGCCCGCTGCGCTTTGGCAAGCCTGAATCGCTCGAGCTGTCGGCGCGCCCGCTCGTACAAAACGCTCACAAACCAGCGAAGCCACCCGCGCGTTGGAGGATCGGACTGAGCAGTCGTAGATGAGTGTCGCGAAACAGCCAACGTGAGGCCTACGCGAGCCCCGGCAACGGTCCGTTGCCGTCGTCGTCGCTGCCGAACTTCGTGATGTCGAGGCCCATCGCCTGGCCCATCGAGACCAGCAAACGGTTATGCAGCTCCCCGTTGAAGGTCAGAAAGCGTCCGGGCTTGATGGCTCCGGCGGCGCTGCCGGCGAGCACGAACGGCATGTGATCGATGCTGTGCGCACCGCCGCGCGACAGCTCGTTGCCATAGGCGACCAGGCAATTGTCGAGCAATGTGGCGCCGTCCTCCTGCACGCTGTCGAGCTGGGTGAGTAGGTACGCGACCTGCTCGGCGTACCAGGTGTTGACGCGTGTCAGGTAAGCAATGTGGTCGGCATTGCCGTCGTTGTGCGACGACTCGTGGTGACCAACGGGCTGGCGCTGACTTTCATCCGGATTGGTTCCAGAAGACGGTAGGGGTCCGGCCCAGCTGTGGACGACGTTTCCGACCGAGACCGACCATTGGATAGAAGCGACTCGAGTGACGTCGCACTTCAACGCCAAGACGAGGATGTCCGAGGTGAGCTTGACGAGCGCGGGAAAGTTGTCGTTGGCATTGATATCCAACTTGTTGTCGACAGCGGAGCGCACCTGGGTCGCGTCACAGGCTGACGCTACGCCAGCCAGTCGCTGTTCGATGGCTCGGATGGCGGTCAAGTGCGCCTCGAGCTTCAGTCGATCGGTCGTGCCCATCGCGTTCGACAGCGTCTTCAGATCGCCATTGATCCGATCGATGACGCTCTTGTTCTCCGCGCGGATCTGGTCCAGCTCGGCCTGACCCTGAGCCGCGGGACCCATGAAGAGCGAGTCGAACAGCGCGTAGGGGTCGTTCTGTGGCGGCCGCTGCTGACCTGACCCCGAGTAGATCATTCGCTGCCAGGCTGGCCCCAGATGGGGCGCGGTATTGGTCTGCACCCCGAGTTCGAGCGACTTGTAGGCCAGGGAAGTCTGACTCTTGGTGGCGATGTTTGCCGCAACTGCCTGATCGATGGATAGCCCATCGGGCATCGCCTTATTGCTCGCTCCCGTCCCAAAGTCGTTGCCCACCAACAGCGCGCCCGTCCAGGTCTTGGCCATGCCGGTCTGGTGGTGGTCGCCACCCTGATCCTTCTTTTGAAGACCGTCGATGACGATGAGCTTGCTCCGCAACGGCTCGAGTGGAGCCAAGATCGGCGAGAGTTGAAAGTCGGTTTCGCCCCCGCTGGGCTTCCAATTATCGTAGATGGTGCCGTTGGGCGAGAACAGCAAGACCAACCGCTTGATGCGAGTGTTGGTCGGTGCGGCGCGCAGCGCGCCCAGCGGAATGAACGGGGCAAGGGCAGCGGCGGTCAGTCTGAGGCAGCTGCGGCGAGAGAACGGAAGAAACGTGTTGTGTTTCATGATCAACTAAGACCAGCCTTTCGTGGGTGGCGCCGGCTCACGGCTCAGCATGCGGGCCCACGCGCGGCGGGTGCCTCGCGGGTTTTTCTCGTGGCTCGTGCTCTCCCTGACGATCGTGATCTGGTCTTCCAAGACCGCTCAACTCGAGACTAGCGCGACTGATGTTTTCTGGACTCCGCCCCCCGACTGCCACCGCTTGCCCGCCAGCTGCCGGGGACGGCAATTTTAAGGGAAAGGATAGTCCGAGTGTCTTTGCCACTACACGAGCCCCGGCAACGGTCCGTTGCCGTCGTCGTCGCTACCGAACTTCGTGATGTCGAGGCCCATCGCCTGGCCCATCGAGACCAGCAAACGGTTATGCAGATCCCCGTTGAAGGTCAGAAAGCGTCCGGGCTTGATGGCTCCGGCGGCGCTGCCGGCGAGCACGAACGGTATGTGATCGATGCTGTGCGCACCACCGCGAGACAGCTCGTTGCCATAG
Source organism: Polyangiales bacterium (assembly GCA_038252755.1). Taxonomy (GTDB): domain Bacteria; phylum Myxococcota_A; class Polyangia; order Polyangiales; family Polyangiaceae; genus PMG-095. Next base: position 27,360 of record JBBSAB010000055.1, read on the forward strand.
GCGACCAGGCAATTGTCGAGCAGTGTGGCGCCGTCCTCCTGCACACTGTCGAGCTGGGTGAGGAGGTACGCGACCTGCTCGGCGTACCACGTGTTGATGCGTGTCAGGTATGCAATGTGGTCGGCATTGCTGTCGTTGTGCGAGGACTCGTGGTGACCAACGGGCTGTTGACTATCGCGATCCGGACTGGTTCCAGAAGACGGCAGGGGTCCAGCCCATCTGTGGACGACGTTTCCGACCGAGACCGACCATTGGATAGAAGCGACTCGAGTGACGTCGCACTTCAACGCCAAGACGAGGATGTCCGAGGTGAGCTTGACGAGCGCGGGAAAATTGTCGTTGGCGTTGATATCCAACTTGTTGTCGACGGCGGAGCGCACCTGGGTCGCGTCACAGCTTGACCCAACGCCAGCCAGCCGCTGTTCGATGGCTCGGATGGCGGTCAAGTGCGCCTCGAGCTTCAGTCGATCGGTCGTGCCCATCGCGTTCGACAGCGTTTTCAGATCGCCATTGATCCGATCGATGACGCTCTTGTTCTCGGCGCGGATCTGGTCCAACTCGGCCTGGCCCTGAGCCGCGGGACCCTTGAAGAGTGAGTCGAACAGCGCGTAGGGGTCGTTCTGTGGCGGCCGCTGCTGACCTGGCCCCGAGTAGATCATGCGGTGCCAGGCTGGCCCCTGGCCGGACAAGGTATTGGTCTGCACTCCGAGCTCGAGCGACTTGTAAGCCAAGGACGTCTGACCCTTGGTGGCGATGTCTGTCGCGACTGCCTGATCGATGGACGGTCCATCCGGCATTGCTTGGTTGAGGTCTCCGTTTCCAAGGTCGTCGCCCGCCAAGAGTGAACCCGTCCAGGTTTTCGCCATGCCGGTCTGGTGGTGGTCGCCACCCTGATCCTTCTTTTGAAGACCGTCGATGACGATGAGCTTGCTCCGCAACGGCTGGAGTGGAGCCAGGATCGGCGAGAGTTGAAAGTCGGTTTCGCCCCCGCTGGGCTTCCACTTGTCGTAGATGGTGCCGTTGGGTGAGAACAGCAAGACCAACCGCTTGATGCGAGTGTTGGTCGGTGCGGCGCGCAGCGCGCCCAGCGGAATGAACGGGGCAAGGGCAGCGGCGGTCAGCCTGAGGCAGCTGCGGCGAGAGAACGGAAGAAACGTGCTGTGTTTCATGATCGACCAAGACCAGCCTTTCGTGAGTGGCGCGGGCTCACGGCTCAGCGACTCCGTAGCGGAAGGCGTCGGTGGCGACGGCGGACAGCACGAGCTCTCGCAGGTTCTGTCCCGAAGACGTGAAGCCCGCCAGCATGCTGCTGGCGGTACAGGCGTCGCCGGCCTGGGGCTGTCGCTTGTAAGCGTAGCGAAACCACTGCGTCACAAAGCAGCTCCGTGCAAGCTCGCTCGCCGCCAGTTTCTGACCCAAGCCTTGGGGCCCCTCGAACGGGCCCTCGACATCGGGCGTGGCACCGACCAGGTTTCCAGCCTGGTCAATGGCCTGACCGCTTTCCATCGCGCGGTAGCCGCCGACGGCGTCATAGCGTTCGAACCCGAAGCCGATGCCGTCGATCAGGGCGTGACAGCCGGCGCAGCTGGGGTTCTGGCTATGTGCAGCGAACCGCTGCCGCGTGGTCAGGTCGGGGCTCAGCGCCGGCGGAGCATTGTTCACGTTGGCAGGTGGGGGCGGTAGGTCCTGGCAAAGAATGGCCTGCCGAACCACGACGCCACGCTTGACCGGAGAACCTTGGTTCTGATGCGCGTGCGTAGCCAAGAACAGCGGCTGGGTCAGAATCCCACTGCGCTCGCCAGCAGCGAAGTCGAGTTGGGTGGGCCCTGCCGCAGGACCAGGCGAGCTCGCTCCGTAGACCTGAAGCAACGGACCGGTCACCAGTGCATAGGGCGCCGTGAGCAGGTCTCGGTAGCTGCCCTCTGGGCGCTCCAAGACGCTGGCGAAGAAGTCTGCGACCTCGGTCTTCATGGCCTGCTTGAGCGCATCATTGAAGCTCGGGAACAGCCGCGAGTCCTTTTCCAGGCGGTCGACGCCGTCGAGCTGTAGCCACTCGAGCTGGAACCGACCCAGCGTTTTCTTGCCGCGCGGATCGGCAAGCAGGCGCATGGCCTGGGCGCGCAGCTGGTCGGGCGTCGAAAGCGTTGCACTGGCCGCCGCCGCGAGTAACGCAGCGTCGGGCGTCGACGCCCAGAGCAAGTAGGCGAGTCGCGACGCGATTTCATGAGGTCCGAGGGCGGTCGCTGCCTTCTGCCCCAGCGGGGTTCTTTCGACCTGGTACAGGAAGTACGGCGACTGCAGCATGGCCCTGATCACGAGGCCAACGCCGCCAGCGAAACCACCCCTGACGGAGCCGGTTCGGTAGACGTCGCGGTAGCTTGCTTGCTCCTCGGATGTGAGCGGACGTCGGAAGGCCTTGAGCCCAAAGTCGCCAATGAACGTCGAGGCGCAGGCCTCGCCACCCGACGGATCGCAAGCAACGATGCTTGCGATCTTGGCGGTCGCCTTGGCCGCAGCTGCTTCCGCCGCAAGCTTGTACTGATCGGCCTGCAGATCCGAAACGGCCACTTCCACGTTGGAAGAAAACGTTCCCACGCGCGAGTCAGGCACGAAGCCTGCGGTGTCGACCTCGACTCCCAACAGGTCAAAGACGCTATTTTGATACTCGAGCTGGTTCAAGCGCCGGAGCGGCGTGAACGCGACCGAAGGACCTCCGGTCGCCTGGCACAGCGCCGAGATGTCAGCGACGTTCGTCACGCGCTCGCCCGGGACCGCTTCAGCGCTGGGGGATGAGCCGCCAGACGTTTGGGTCGAGCCAGGTAGTGGTGGATCACCCGCAGAACCCCCGACGGTTCCCGTACAGGCTGCGCCGAGGAGGCTCAACCCCAACAGCGCTTTACGACACGACCAATGATAGTCAAACATGTCTTGCTCCGCTTCTGCCGAACACCTATAGGCACCCGACGCGAGTGGTATCGAGCGCGACGTCGTCGATCCAGATGTCCGTCATGCTGGGGGCGTCGTCGTTGTTGTACGTGGGGCAGAGCCACGGGGGGTAGTCGGGGCACGCGACGGTCGATGAACCGTGGTAAAACTCAATGCCAATCTTGAAGATCGTAAACTGCTCTGCCTTGAGAACCGCTTCCGGACCTCGATAGTTCTGAATCGGATCGGTGCCTGCGACACGCTTGGGATCGAAGATGATCTCGCTGCCGTCCACCCAATAGCGGCCGACGCTGGGCGCCGCGCCATCGAACAAGAATTCGACGCATACCCACTTGTTGCCTGGGACCGTGACAGTGCTGCGCATGTACTTCTCGAGCCAGCCGTCGCCTTGAATCCACATCCCCAGGTAGGCATTGGACTCGAAGCCAACCTCGTAGAAGTTCGTCGGCGAGCGGGCGTCCCCGACCCAGACCATCGCCCCATGTCCCCAGGCGGCGGCTGGGCTCACGTAGTGGTAGTAGCGGCCCCACATCACGTCCTTGATGCCGTTCAGCTCCCCCGTCGTGATCAGCGCCGAAGGCTTGGAGCCTAAGTTCGAGACGTGCATGGCGTACTCACCGTGCGCGCCATGCCCTTTTTCGACGTGCAGCTCGTTCGTCCCGGGCGTCTGCCAACCGGGTGGCACTTGGCCGCCCTCGAAATCGAGACAGACTGGATGTTTGCCGTCCATACAGGACGCCGTCACGGGCGGTTGCGCGACCGGCTCAGGCTCTCCAGAGCTCGCCCCGCCCGCCGCACCGCCGACGCCCAAGGAGCCCGCCATTCCACCTGCGGCGAGGGGAGCGCCAGCGGCCTCGCCCGGCGCGCCTGCCGTGTGGCCGACCGCGCTGCCGCCTACTAGTTCTTCGCCGCTCTTCGTCCCACCGCTCGCGCCGCTCGCCCCCGCTAGTGGGGTCGACGGCGCGCCGGGCGGCGCGTCACTCGCGTTACAACAAAGCAGTGCTGACCCGAACCACACCGCGAGTGCAGTGCTCGGACCCAGCCTTCGCATGGGCAAGGGCAAAACCTCCAGGGTGGGCGATGGGGTGACTGCTGAAATGAGTACGGAGAGCTCCCACAACCGTCTCTCTCGGAGGCCGCTTTCTGAAAATTCCTCAACCGGTCGCGAAAATGCGCCTCGGCTCGTGGGCTTGCGTCATAGGATCGTGTAGTCGTTGCCCGGGTGGCGACCGCGGGCATGGCCTACAGAAACACAACGCCGAGCCGCCGGCAGCCGCGTCGTTGCGCGCGCCTCAACGCGTGCCTCGGCTGGCTCACGGCCAGCGTGTGCTTCTCGATCCTCGCCACGCCACTGAACGCCTGCGCGAAAGTTCCTGGCTTGACCTTAACGTGGAGCGCACCTTCGGATTGTCCCGACTCCGTTGAAGTCGAGCAGTCGATCGAAAAGCTCTTGGGCGAGCGCGGGACCGGCCGAGCGTTCCAAGCCATCCTGGCTCGGGTCGAGGTCCAAGCGCTCGGACCTGGACACTTTCGCGCTGAGGTCGTGGTGAGCGGCTCGGCTGCCGGTAGTCGTCAATTGGCAGGGGCATCGTGTGAGGCGATGGCCTTGGCTAGCGCGGTCGTGATCGCCTTGGCCATCGACCCTGACGCGCTGCCACAGCCCCCCACAGAGCCGCCGAAGAGGCTTCGCCAGGCTCCGCCTCCCCAATCACGCATCGTGCCGTTCGCGCTGGCCTGGGGCGGGGGTATTTTCGGGTCGCTGCCCCACCCTGCCCTTGACCTGGGGCTCGGGGTCGGGGCCCGGCGAGGCCACTGGGAGACGCAGCTGCTGCTCGCCTATACGCCCCCGCAAACTGTTCGACTCGGCGTGAGCAGCGCGGGTGCTCGGCTGGATCGCTTCTCGGCTACCGGCCTTGGGTGTTTTGCGGTCATCGCCGAGTCGCCGAGCATCATCGAGGGCTGCCTGGGCGCAGCGCTGGAGCGCCTGGCCGCACGAGCCTTGGGCGTGTCGAACGCAGGCCGCGGATCCGCGGTACTGGTCTCACCCGTCGCGACTATCAAATCCGAGACCCGGCTCTTTTCGAAACTCTCGCTCGTGGTCGCCGTGAGCGCGATTGCGAGGCCGTTTCATCCGCGCTTCGTCATCAATCGGTCGCGTCTGGTGTATGCCATTCCAAGCTTCGGCGGATCTCTCACGGGAGGACTGCAGCTTGCATTTTGAGGGCACCTCAGCAGCGCTGAATCGCGCGCTTCGTTGCTCGACCCAGCTCCTATTGGGCTTCCTCGCCTGCGCGTGTCGGTTCGGTCCAGACGACGTGAATATCGGCTTCGATCAACCACGCGGTGCCGCAGGCCCAGGCCAGCCAAGCGGCGGTATGGCGGGCTGCACCGCGTGGCAAACGCCCACGCCAGTCAGCGAGCTCAACACCCCGGGCACGGACTGCGGCGGCTACATCACCCCGAACGGGCTCACCTATTACTACGATGTGGATCGCGAGCTGTTCGTTGCCCGCCGCCCCGACCCCAGCCAGCCCTTCAGCGCGCCGACGCCAATCAGCGAGCTCAACACCGGCGCCACCGAAGCGGATCCAGCGACGACACTGGACGAGCTCGAGATCTTCTTCACCAGCGACCGCCAAGATGGCTCTTGCATCTATCGGGCCGCGCGTATGACCACGTCGGAGCCTTGGGGGCCTGCGACGCGCCTCGACGCGCTCTGTCCGACCGGCGCGGTCGGGCCGACCATCAGCGCCGACGGCTTGACGCTCTATTACAATCGGATAGAGGTTCCCAACTTGCTAGGCACCGTGATGGTCGCGACTCGTGGGTCGCGCGATGCGGCGTTCGGCGCCGAAGCCACCGTGCCCACGCTCTCGTCGTCAACTGACCTCGCCTTCGGTTACCCCAGCTTGTCGCCCGACGGCCTTTCGCTCTACATCTCGGCGACAAGCAACGGCCTCGACATCTGGCTGGCGACCCGCGCCGACTCGAGTTCGCAGTTTGCCACGCCAGTTCCGGTCGACGAGCTCAACGGCCCTACGCTCGACGGCGATCCCTCGATCACTGCGGACGGCTCGCAACTGTTCTTCGCCTCTGCACGGGCCGGAGACAGCGACATCTACCTGGCTCGGCGCTCCTGTCGCTGAGCCCGACCGGACCGGTCGGGCCGCCCACAGACCGCCGTAACTTCAGGGCTTTGCTGGCCGCGCCCGCGCCGGGACGCGCCGACGGGCGCTTCTTTCGAAGAAGATTCGGCTAGCCCGGGACGGATTAGGAGTCTGCTGGTACTAACTTTGGTATCCGGATCGCTCGCCATTTCAGGACCTAAGGTTGTCACAGCCAAGCCAGCTCGATCATGAGCCGCCACCGGCTGCTAGCGTGCCAGCCGTTGCGGAGATCTATGCCGAGTACGCGGGCTTCGTCTGGCGCAATCTGCGGCGGCTCGGGATTCCGAACGAAATGATTGAAGACGCTGTCCAGGACGTCTTCTTGGTCGTCCACCGCCGCCTGCCTGAGTTCGAGGCTCGTTCGAGCCTGCGAACTTGGATCTTCGGGATCATTCTGCGCGTGGCCGCGCGCCACCGAGAGCAGCGCGTGTTGCGAGAGCGGCGCTACACGCCGGTAACGCAAAGCCTGCTCGAGGGCTTGAGCCAGCCGACGAGCCAGGACCCGTTCGACGACTTGGTGCAACAGCGAGCGGCGGACCTGATTGAATGGGTGCTTTCAGAGCTAGAAGAGGACAAGAGGGACATCTTGGTCATGGTCGAGTTGGAGCAGATGCCCGTCGTCGAGGTGGCCAAAGTTTTGAACATCAACCTCAATACCGCCTACACCCGTTTGCGTCTGGCGCGCCGAGCCATGGAGGCGAAGCTGAGAGACGCGCTGGGCGACGAAGACGCCGAGGCAACCTCATGAGCCCGCTTTCACCGCGAACCCAGAGTTTGTTGCGCGCCGGCCGGACCGCGCGCGACCCGTCGCCGGAACAGCTGTCGCGCGTTCGTCGTTCGCTGCTGACCAAGATTGCCGCTGGTGGCGCTGCGGCGGGGGTGGGCAGCGGCGCCGCCTCGGCCAGCGCTGCGTCGGGCGTCGGCCTTACGGGCAAGGTGGTGGTGGGGATGCTGCTGTTGGCTGCCGGCGGCGTGGGAGGCTTTTACTGGGTGAGCTCGGTCGGCCCGCGGGAGCCTCTGCACGCAGGGCAAGCCAGCCGCCGCGACGCGCCAGCCGCGGCGATCGATCTCGCGCTCGCGCCGCCGCAAGAGTCGGAGGCACCCCCAGGCACGCACGTTCCCAGTCCCCCAACGGAGCCCGCCGTCGCGCCGCGCTTGGCGCCGCGGGCGGCGCCAGGTTTGCCCGCTCCTTCGTCATCGTCGCCGTCCGATGCGCTGCTCGACGAAGCACGGCTGCTGGGTGACGCGCAGCGGCAGCTCGGCGCCGGGCGTGGGGCGCAGGCCCTCGCGACGCTTCGCGACTACGATCAGCGGTTCCCCAACGGCACGCTCAGGGCCGAGGCAGAAGCCGCGCGGGTATTCGCGCTGTGTCAGACCAGGCGTGGCCCTGAGGCGCGTGCGACCGCTACTCGCTTCCTGCGGCGCTATCCGACGTCGCCCGCCGTCAGTCGCGTTCGCCAGGCATGCTCTTTGGAAGGGCCGGCGCAGGATAAATAGGCCGCGGCCACGGCTGCGCAGGGTGGGGGTGCTCGATCTGCGAGGCGTGTCCTTGAAGTGCTGGTCTCGCCGTAAACGTGCCCAGGCCCGAAAAAGCCACGGCTCGGCAAGGTTCTCCTGGGTAGGCCGAGGTTCCTGGCGCGGGCCTCGGCCCGCGCGCGCCGCGCCCAGCTGGGCGCGCAGACAAGGCCTACACACTAAGGAACGCTCAAAGGCGAGCCTCACGGACCGTCGGGCACGGGCACGGGCACGGGCACGGGCATGGGCACGGGCGAGCGATCCCAATTCAGGGACACGCCCTACTGGTACTGGCTGCTTGCGACCTTCGCCCCCAATATCAGGATCGGGCGGTGCTAGAGTTGAACGAGTGTTGCCCCCTGCGGTGTTGAAGCGGCGCGAGGGTCGGCCGTTGGCAAGGCGGAGGACTGTGATGCTCGCGGGCGCCCTGCACCGCACGCTCCTCCTGTCGTTTCAGGATCTGACTGAGTAGTGTTAGCGCCCGGTCCGGGGCAGCCCTCTGTTTCCGCGTCGACGTCAGTTCGCTTTGGCGAGTTTAAGGTAGTGCACCCAAACGTCGCCGTGACCCACTGGCTTGCCTGAGTCGAGCGGCGGAAACGTATCGATGAAGAGCTTCACCACGTGGCAGCCGGCCGTCAGGGTCCAAGCTTTGGGCGTAGTGCAACTCGTCATGGTGTGGCCCCACCAACCGCCGACTTGGTAGTACTTGTCGGACCAAAGCTTGGATTCGTCGGGCTTCAGCGTGACCGGCCCGCTGCTCACGTCGTCGATGGTGAAGTGGACCACGACCGCCTTGTCAGGACCCCAACCGGATGAGAAACGCGTCAGCACGTCGTAGTCCCCGGGCGTTTTCACATCGACGGCGTACGAAACCCATTCGCCGGGCTGCGGCCAGAGGAGCGCGCTCCCGCCCCCCGGATCGGGCGCTGGTGCGTGCGTGTACTGCAAACCGTCCGTGTCCCAGTACACATGGTCGTTGACCAAGGCCGTGTTTCCCCATTGGTTGCCATGCGTCGCCGGGTACTCGAATTGACCCAAGTCGTCGAGGTTGCTGAGGTAACCGCCGCCTGGGTGGTTCTTTGCGTTGTTGGAGATATCCGTTCCGCCGATGACTTCGCCAATTGGGATGACCCGCGGCGAATCGGGGCCGACCTGATGGGTGGCAGCTGTTGCGTCGCAAGTCACTTGCGCCGCGCCTGCGTTGCCGCCCACGCCACCTTCATTGGAGCCTGCAGAGCCCGCGCTGGCGCCGCCGACTCCGCCGGCTCCGCTACCGCCGCCAGGTGCAGAGGACCCGCCAACGCCCGCAGCGCCGGAAGTGGAGCCGCTCGTGAGCGCGCCCGCGCCCGCGCCCGCACCGAGGGCCGAGCTACTGCCGGCGGTGGTTGGTGACGTTTCTTGAGCCGTGGAAGGGCTTTCGCCCCCAGAACAGCTTAGTAGCCAGGCGCAGAGCGGGAAAATACGTTTCGAGCGTTTCACCGAGACTATGGCGCTGCGAAGCAGCAGGATGGCCCAAGAATTTGGGGCCCCTTGTTGCGCGGTCTCATTTGCTTTGTTCGACCGATGTAGGCCTGGCTCGCTGGTTAGCTGGCTGCGTCTCAACCGCATTTTCTGAGCCGTCGCCTAAAGTGGTCGCGTCCTAGACGGCAGTGAGCCAAGCTTTCTCGATTTTTCTTCACGACGAATTGGTGCAACACTCCGGGGGTAGGCCGGTCGCTGCTGACCCGTCCGCCGTTGCCCGAATGCCGAGCGAAAACTCCGCAAAGACGCTGCCTTGGCGCAACCCACCCGCGTCAGTGGCGGAGTCGCGAGCGGAAGACGCGGCTTTGGTGGCCCTGCTTCTGGAGCGCAGTCCGGCTGCCGCATCGGCTGTTTGGGTGCGATTCGCGCCAGGCGTTCGGCGCATCCTCCGGCGCGCCATCTGGCCGCACGGCGACGTCGAGGACTTGGTGCAGGACGTGTTCGTCATCCTATTTCGCAAGCTCGACACGCTGCGCGATCCGGCGTCGCTGCGACCGTTCGTCTTTTCGATCACCGCGACTGTCGCCGCCACCGAGCTGCGTAAGATACGCGTACGGCGTTGGTTGCGGCTCACTCCCGACGGAATCCTCCCGGATCAAACCGGCACGTCTCGCGATGACGACGGTCGCGAGGTTCTGTCCAAAACTTACGCCGTGCTCAGCCGCGTCGCCGATCGAGATCGAATGGCCTTCGTACTGCGCACACTCGAGGGTTTCGAGCTGCTCGAGGTCGCCAGTGCCCTGAACATGTCGGTGTCCTCCGTCAAACGCAGGGTGGCGCGCGTTCACGAACGCATCGAACGCGAGATACGCAGAGACTCCGGTCTGACAGCGCACATCGGCCTGCCCGCTCGCGAATCCAAGGAGCAGCCGTGAGCGAGCACAGCCAACAGATCGAAGACGTCGCGCGAGTGATTCGCGCTCGCATCGGCGGCGAAGCATCCCCTGCCGAAGACGCCGTCGGCACGGCCCGGTTGGCGGCCCGAATCGGTCGCGCTAGCGCTCCACGGCGTCAATTCTATCTCGGGGCAGCGGTCGCATTTGCGGCGGCGTGCCTGGTTGCCTTCGGCTATGCGAGCTCGACCAGGCTGGGGTACGTCGTGAGCGCGCGCGAGGGCTCGACGTCGGCGGGCGCAACCGCGTCGTCGGGCAGCGCGGTGGCTTTTTCGGATGGCTCGCGAATTCGGCTCGCGGCGGGTGCAGTGGGACAAGTCGAGAGCACGTCCTTTCGCGGAGCCGTATTCCGCTTGGAGGACGGCGCGCTGGAGGCGGACGTCGTCCATCGGCAGTTGACGCACTGGTCCGTGAAGGCCGGACCGTTCACCGTTGACGTCAAAGGGACTCGTTTTGCCGTGTCATGGTCACCCGTCGCTCGGCGGTTCGTACTCACGCTTCACGAGGGCGCCGTTGACGTGCGCGGCGACCTGCTGCCGGAAGCGCGCAGGGTTCAAACTGGCGAACGATTGGTCGTCGATTTAGTGGCGCAACGCTCGTGGCTCGAAAAAGGAGTCGCCCCGACTCCCCAGAGCGAGACCGTCGTACCGGGCGCGCCAAGTGCTGCGAGCGAACCGTCGACTGTCGAAGGGCCGGCGCCCGTGATCTCGCCAGCCGCGGGCGCGGCATCCGCCCAGCATGGTCAAGCGTCTAAGAGCGCGCTCGGGCCGAGCTGGACCGAGCGCGTGGCGGCCGGCGATTTCCGGGGCGTGGTGGACGACGCTCAGCGCCGCGGCCCGGACGGCGTACTGACTCAGGCTGCCAGTGCCGATCTTTCGGCTCTTGCCGATGCTGCACGTTACGTTGGCGACCGCGCACTTTCGACGCGGGCGCTCAACGCGCAGCGCCAGCGTTTTCCCGGCACCGAACGCGCGGCGGTGGCAGCGTTCCTACTCGGCAAGCTGGCCGAAGAGAGCGGAAACCTGGCGGGTGCGGCCGAGTCTTACGCCCGCTACCTGAGCGAAAGGCCGTCCGGAACGTTCGCGCAAGAGGCGCTGGGGCGTAGGATGCTTACGCTTCGTGGTGCAGATCCAAAAGCCGCGGCCGAGGCCGCTCGCGAGTACCTGCAGCGATTTCCCCAGGGCCCCAGAGCCGGACCCGCTCGGCAGATCGCGGGCCAGCCCTGAGCGCACGCTCGACCGTCTTCGCGTTGATACTGCTACTTCCGTCGGTTTCCGTGGCGGCGTCACGCATCGTCGTCGTCGAGCCAGTTGGTACAGATCAGTTGTTGTCCGAGGCGCTGATCCGACTTCGCGCCGAGCTGGCGAGCGATGGGTTCGAAGTCGTGAGGGTCGCGCAGGGTGACCAGAAAGACGTTCGAGCGGAGCTGGAGCAAGCGCCGCCGGGACCTGTGCCGGCGGCGACGCTCGCGTTGACTCGGGTGGAGGGCAAGGCCGCGATTGACGTCTGGGTCGTTGACCGAGTGTCGGGCAAAACCTTGGTGCGGCGGGTAGAAGCTTTGGCCGGTGGTGAGGGCGGTGACTTGGTGCCGGCGGCGCTCGCCATCCGCGCGGTCGATCTGCTGCAAGCAAGCCTCGCAGAGAGCACGCTCCCGGGCCGCGTGCCTCCGGAAAAGATGCCGGCCGATCTAGCGGCGTTGCTGCCAAAACCGCGCGCGAGCGAGGTCGAGCCTGCGTCGTCGATCGGGCTTGGCGTTGGCATTTTGCACAGCTTTGCCGGTCTTGGCCCGGCGGTGACGCCAGTCCTTCAGCTCACCAGGAGGCTTCACTCGCGTTTCGCGCTGCGTCTAGAGTTCGCCGGGCCCGCGTTTGGTCAAAGCGTCGAAGCCAGCGCAGGGTTTGCGCGTCCGCGACAAGAGCTGGCGGGCTTCGGACTCGCGACCAGCTTCGGGCGGGCTGCGATCGCGCCGCGGTTGGGCTTCGGTTTAGGTGTCTATCACCTGCATGCCAGCGGTGATGCTCGCCCGCCCAATACTGGAAGACGCAGCGACGCGTGGGCAGCGGCAGCGACGCTCAGCGCAGCATTGGCCGTGCACGTAGGAAACCGCACGAGCCTCGTGGCCTGCATCGATGGCATCGTTACGTTCCCGGGCGTCGCCGTTGATATCGGCAATACCATCGCGGCTAGAGCTGGCCGTCCGTCCTTCTTGGTCTCATTGGGCCCGGAGTGGTCGTTTTGAGCGGGCGGTTGCTGCTGGTGCTGTCGTTGTGGACGTGCACGGCGTGCGGTTACGAGGTGGTGCCCACGGTCGATGTCCATCGAGCAACTGAGCCGGGTCCGGCCCAGGTCGACTCGCGCGACAAGCTAACGTGGCCGTTCGCCATCGAGTCGATTTGGAACATGCCGCTCGGAGCCGCGGCGGTGCACGTGCCCGCACAGATGGACCCGCCAGCGGCCGTCGGCCGAGAGCGAACCTACTTCGTGGTCGTCGGCCCGAAAGATCCCGTGCGTGACGTGATCGAGCCTATCGGCAAACCCGACGCGCCCTGTTCCGGCACAAAGCCGCTCGATGCTGTCGCGGTTCCCGACGATTTCGTGCTGTCCGCCGAAGAGAACACGTCGATAGCCAATGCGACGTCGCTGCTGATGCCCGACGGTCACACCTTGCGCGAGCTCGTCAACGTCGCCCGTTGTGACGCTGCCGGAGCCATCTTTGCCTATCCCGGACCTACGGAAGATATCTACGGCTTGGGGCTGCGCGGCAGCCAAGGCGGCTCTGGCATGTCGGCGCTCGGCGGAAGCCTGCGCAAGGGCGAGCTAACGGGTCGCGTTGCGATCCGCCACGCCCTCAAAATGGACATCTGGGGAAATCAGTACCTCTTCAATGACCCCGCGACCCCGACGTCTTGCTACCGCTGGCCGGCGGATCGCTGTGACAACAACGCCGCGGCGCCTGCCCCCGGTGGGTATCACGGCCACAATCCTGAATTCGTCCAAGGCGCGTTGCTCGCGCTTCCGGCGGGCCTCACGGCGAAGCAACTCGGACTGACGACGCAGCCAGCTCTGCTGCTGTTCGCCGCGCTGCAAGACTATGGCGCTTACGTTGTTGGCGATGCCGGCTCCGACCAGGTCTTGTTCGAGGTCGAGGCGCTGGCGATCGACGATTTCGAGACCACATACGGCTACGCCCCGGCCAGCGATCAGCCGGGCAGTGAAGCTTGGTCGGCCGACGTCCGCAAGCTGGTGGCCGCGCTCGATTTGATCACCAACAACGGACCGAGCTCGGTCGGCGGCGGGGGCGTTCCGCGTCGGGCGCTGGCGCCGCCGTTGAGCAACTAATTCGAGCGTCCAAAGAATTTCTGAGCCGCCACCTGGAAAGCGTTCGTCATGTACGGGCGCTCGTTCGAGGAGGCTCCATGATCAGAATCCATTCGTCGCTGCTAGTTGTCGCTGCCTTTTCCCTATGTTCCTGCGCCTCCGAACAACCACCGGTGGAAGGCACCCTCGCCATGGGCGGCACCCCAACCGACGCGAACGCCCAGGCAGGCGGTACGGTCTCGACGGCTGGTAGCCCCAGCACGCAAGCCGGTGCCAGTGGCACGAGCGGGTCGACTGGCACTGCAGGGATCGGCGGTACCGGTCAAACGAGCAACGGTGGCGCAGCTTCGGGCAATCCGAGCGGTGTCGGCGGCGCGGCTGGCGCGAACGCGGCGGGCGGCTCCGCCGGTGGCGGCGGGACAGCGGGCGGCGCTGGCGCTGGCACGGCTGGCGGCCCCGCTCAAAACCTGGCCCTCAGCCATTGTTACAAGACCGGTTGCACGGCACAGTGGAAAGAGGATCCGTGCAACGCCTTCGACGGCAATATGGCAACCGTAACGGGTCCCGCCAAGACGTGGGATAGCTCCCAGGGCGCGCTCGCTGTCGACCTCGGCCAAACCGTGGCAATCGGCAAGGTCGTCGTTTACTACGAGCCGGGTAGCAGCGACCCCAACCCGGGGTATGCTCTCGAGGTCTCCAGCGACGGCAACACGTGGACGCTGGTTAAAGACGTCACGAGTCCCAATTTGGTCGACACGCAGACCGACCTAAAAGCGTCGGGTCGCTACTTGAGAGTCCGCGGTAAACAATTTTTCTTCGATCCGTGGTGGTTGCACAGCGTCAGCGAGATCGAAGTCTGGCCCGCGACAGGCGCACTTTGAGCGACGGTCGCCTGCCCGGCAACCAGGTGGTCCCACGCTTAGTCGGCGCTCAGCTCATAAAGCTCAAGCACAGAGGTGCCATTCGCATCGGTTTCCCAGCGTCCGGCGGGCCAGCTTTTGGCGGCGCAACTAGCATTGATCGCGGCGTTGATGTCGAGCTTAGTGCACGCCTGATGGTAGTTGCCGGCTTTGAAGTAGCAGCCACCGCTGACGCTGCCATAGAATTTTTGCGTCACCGACTTGGACGCCCCCGTCGTGTCGTTGCGATAGCTGAGGTTCATATTTCCTGCGCCGTCGGTGGAAATGTCAACCTGCATGCTGTCATCTAGGTGGTAGGCGGCGTCGAGTGCCTCAACGCTCGTGTCGTTGTTGAAGTGCGCTTCGACGACCCCCAGATCGCTCAAGCCGTCGCCGGTCCCGATACTGTTCGCATCCTCGGGGCCGACGTAGGTTACTTCTAATAAGTCGTTCTGAGCGTCGTGGATTTGACCGATGCTCATCTCGGGCTTGTGCAGGGGGCTTTGCACGACGCGCTGCTTGATGTGCATCGCGTGTTTCGACGCTGCGCACGCCCAAGATTTGCCAGCAAGCGCAGCTGGCCCCGCGTAATCCTGACGCAGCTCGCTCCGCGCGAACGCGGTTCCGGTGCTGGTGCGTGAACCACCGAACAACGCCACCATTCTTACGCCGCGGCCGTCCACCGTCGGCTCGAAGTAGGCATCCGAATACGTCGCCAGCTCGGGCTGATTGATCTGCGTTGCTTTTTCGCTCGGCCCCGTCGGGAGCGTGAGATGCCAGGAGTCGAGGCCACCCAAGATGCTGGCCGGTATTTCTTGGCTACTCGTGGCGCCGGCGTTCGACGAAGATTGGGTCCCCGCTTCACCGGCAGCGCTGCTCGGCGAGCCGCCGCCTCCGGAGCCGCTGCCTACCGACGGGCTCGCTCCTCCGCCGCCCGCCAAGCCCGCGCCGCCGGTCGAGCCAGCGCTCGCGGGCGAACCAGAAAGTTGCGCGCCCGGGCCTGTGCCCGACACGCCGTTGGTTTCCTGGGTACTGGGCGGCGCTTTGGCCTGGTCGCTGCACGACCAGACCACCAGCAAGCCAAAACTCAGCGAGGCGGAGCGGAGCAAGTCGTTCATAGGTACACTCGTGGTGGGGTCGCGCTCGCGGATTTGCAGTCGCCATCCCGATTAAACACGCTTCGCGGCTCGGCTTCCACCTTCGCACGGCAGGCGATGCTGTCCCCGAGTAATCGAGCGCTAGCGATCGCCGTGAGGACGACGGGTCCACTGACTCAAGTCACCGGTTTCAAAGTCGCCGTGGAAGACTAGCTCGGCGCGCACGGGCGCCGCCGGGCTCAAGCAAGCCAGAAGAACCAAAACCGCCGAGCTGTGGGTCGCCGCTCGACCTCGCAGCGCTCGAAGAGCTCTCGCCAGCACGCGTTGCCGCAATTCTTTCGAGAAGCCGCGGGTCCAAGCCTCGGACTGCCCAGGGCTCGCGCGTCGCGCAGCGACCGCAGGCCAGAACCTTGAATCCGCGAGGACGCAGCTACGGGACACGCCCACCCTGACGCGCGCGGCGCTACCCGCGGCTCACTAAAGTGAAACCGGTTCCTGTCGCTGCATTTTTCCGCCCATCTTCGACTTCGGCCCGGCCGGCGTTGCCCAAATTATTTTGAGCCGTGGTGAGCGGCGAGCTCGTCAGTACACGGATTCGATCTCCAACGTCACGCGCTTGGCTGCGGGCGCGGATTTGCTTGACGGCAAGACCAACCATGAAACACCTGGCGGCGGCGGCCGTTTTCACTGGCTTAGTTTCTTTCGTCGGGTCCGCGTACGGCTACGCGACGCGCGTCAGCAAGCCCGACGGCGACGCCAGCCGCTCGAGGTCGGAGGAACGAACATGAGACTCGCCGCGCCGACCTTGTTGCTGCTGCAATTCGTTGCCTGTTCTACCGGCCAGATTGGCCTGCCCTCCGGCTCCGGCTCGCCAGCGTTCCCAACCGGGGGCACGTCGAATGTTGGTGGAGCCTCGGCAGTGGGCGCGGGAGGGTTGGGAGCGGGAATTGGCTCACCATTTGTGACCCGCATGCAGCGCCTGACAGCCGCGCAATACCGGACCACCATCGCTGACGTTTTTGGTCCGGCGATTGTCGTTCCAGACCTCGAGGCGGATTCGCGGATCGCTGGCTTCGATGAGCTCGGGGCGGCGCTGGTTTCTACGTCTGCGCGAGGCGTCGAGCTGTACGACGCCGCCGCGGCTTCGGTCGCCAAGCAGGTCCTTGCCGATACCGCGCGGCTGCCGACGACGGTCGGTTGCGCTCCGGCTTCCCCAAGCGCGCCGGATCAGGCTTGCGCCGCCACATTTCTGGATCGGGTCGGGCGACGGCTTTTTCGTCGGCCGCTCGAGGCGGACGAGCGAACTCGCTACCTCAGCATCGCAACTGAGGGCGCCACAGCCACCGGCAGCTTCTGGGGCGGGCTTGAGTTCATGCTCGCCGGACTCCTCAAATCACCGCTGTTCATCTACCGCTCGGAGTGGAGCGCAGGTGTGGCTGGCGCCGTCTCCCGCATCGGCGGCTACGACATGGCGGCGCGGCTCTCGTTCGCGCTGCTCGACACCAGTCCCGATGACGGGCTGCTCGACGCGGCGGCGCGCGGCGAGCTCGATGGCGCCGAAGGTTTGAAGCAAGCCGCTGCGCGTTTGCTCGCGTCGGAGCGGGGTCAGCTCAACGTCGAAGATTTCTTCAGGAAGATGCTGCGGTTGCCGAACGGGACCACGCCCGAAGCCGTGGCCATGAAAAATGAGACCTTGTTCGTCTTGCGCGAGCTGAAGGCGCAGAAAGCGCCTTTCACGCAGATCTACAGCGCACCGTTCACCTTCGTGAACGACACGTTGGCCGAGCTCTACGGTCTTCCGGATCGACCAGGAGCCACGATGACCAAAGTTATGCTCCCCGCAGGCAGCGGGCGGCGCGGCCTGCTGGGCCACGCGGGCGTGCTGAGCGAGTCCGGGCTCAATCCCAGCGCGATCCTGCGCGGCAAGTACATCCGTGAGGCGCTGTTGTGCCAGGTGATTCCGCCGCCGCCGCCGAACGTGGTGCCTGTGCTACCAGCGCAGGAGCCCGGCAAACCGGAAACGATGCGGCAGCGGCTGACGCGGCACCGGGTAGATCCGGCGTGCGCCGCCTGCCACGGGCTAATGGATCCGCTCGGTCTGGCGTTGGAAAACTTCGACGGCACCGGGCGATATCGCGCCGACGACCGCGGCATGCCGATCGATCCCAGCGGAGACCTCGACGGGACCGCGTTCACCGACGCCGCAGGGCTTGGCGCTGCGCTGGCGACTCACCCGGGTGCCAGCCAGTGCCTGGTCGCGACGCTGCATCGCCGATTGACGGGTCAGTATGAGCAGGGCGGGCAGGCTGCGACCATCGAGCGACTGAATAGCGGGTACCTGCAGAACGACCACACGATCGATGACCTGGTCTTGGATATCGTTGCTGTCGAGACGTTCTCGGAGGCGACGCAGGCGCCCTGACCGAAGACTTGGAGAGGGTTAAATCATGCAGAATTCAATCTCTCGAAGAACGCTCCTGCGCGGTGTCCTGGGTGGCGCGACGCTCGCGGTCGGCATTCCGCAATTGGAAGCGATGTTGAATGGCAACGGCACGGCGTACGCCGCCGGCGGAGCGTTGCCGAAGCGCTTCGGCATTTGGTCGTGGTCGAACGGGGTGCACTTGCCGCTTTGGGTGCCAAAGCAGACCGGAACCGTCTGGGACCTCTCCGAGCAGCTGAGCCCGCTCGCTGACCATCGCGACTACTTTTCGGTCGTCAGCGGCATGGAGACGAAATACGGCATCGGCAAGGGTCATTGCACCTGCCACACCAATCTGCTGACCGGCATGCCGATCCAGGCCGATGGCGGCTTCAACAGTGGGACGGCTAGTGGCCCCAGCATCGATCAGATCGTCGCCGGCTCGCTGAGCCAGGGTGCGGCGCTCAAGTCGTTCGAACTAGGCGTCGACAACGGACATGCTCACGAGACCGGCACCGGGCACCGCTATTTTTCCCACAACGCTCCTGATAGCCCGAACGTGCCCCTTTACAACACGCGGGCGGTCTTTGAGCGACTGTTCCCGCTGCAGCGCGCGGTGGGGATGACGCAGGGCACCCTGGACACGAGCGCCGCCGTACAAAAGCAAGTCGTCGATGCGCTGCACGCCGATGCCGCGACGCTATCGAAAAAGCTCGGCGCCGCCGACAAGTTGCGACTCGCTCAGCACATGGAGGGCATCGATTCGATTCAGCGGCGCCTCGAAGGCGTCGGCGCGGTGTCTTGCGATTCGCCCGGTGCGCCTGACTCGGTCGAAAACGCTACGCTCGACAGCTCGGGCTCGGGCGATGAGGGCGGGACGTACGTCAATGTCGAGCTGCTCAGCCCGAAGCTCAACCTGATGATGGCAGAGCTCTTGGCGATGGGCCTGAGTTGTAACATCACCCGCGTGTTTACCTATCAGTACTCCGGCCCTGGAACGCGGGCCTTGTACCCGAGCATCGGGATCGTCGCTGGTGGCGTTGGTCATCCCAATGCGCTCAGCGGCTACCACGCGTACACCCACGCGGATGGCGATCAGCTCGAGTGCAAGCGGATGGTCAAGTTCTACATGAGCGAGCTTGCGGCGTTGCTTGACGTCTTTCGCAAGACGCCCGACGGCGCCGGCAATTTGCTCGACAGCTGCGCGATCTTGGCAACGACTGACGTGGCGGAAGGACTGACGCACAGCCCGTCTGATTTCCCGATGTTGGTGCTCGGAAAGGCGGGTGGGGCCTTGCGCGGAGGCGTGCATTACCGCTCGACGACTGCTGAAGCAGCCACGAAGGTGCCGCTCACGCTCGCGCGAGCCGTCGGAGTCAACTTGGCGACGTTCGGCGTCGAAGCGCAGCTCGTCCAGGACAGCGTCGCTGAGCTTTCGGCGTGAGCCGGCGCATGATAACGCTTTTGCGAGCGAAGCTCGTTGTCGTGGTCGGGTTAAGCGCCGCCGCTGCAGCTCTAGTCGGCTGCGACGGGCGCGGCCTCGAGTGGCTTGCCGAAGAGCGTGGGTGGCGGTGCAGGCGGCTCGAGCGGCGCCTCCACTAGCGTCAATGGTGCCGGGTCGCCGAGCGCCAGCGGCGGTACGTCTGGCGCTTCTGTTGGTCCAGGCATTTCCGGCAGCGGCGGTACTGCCGTCGGCCACCAGTGGCAGGCGACCACGAACAACGGGCAGGGGGTGCAGGGCGCTATCTCGTCCCCACAACAAGGGTGGATGGATCCGCATGGCGACTTCGATGGTCCCGAGCATTGGCTGACCAAGATGGGTCTGTTCGTTGGCACCTACGTGAGCGTGGACATGGCGTCCGCGCAAACATTCGATCAGATTTTTCTTTCTGCGGATCACGTCGCGCCTCAGGACTACAGCATATCCGTGTCTGATGACGGAACTAGCTGGGGTGCCCCGGTCGCCAGTGTCAGCTTGGTTCCCACCGGCGGTTACGACTTTGCAGCCATCAACTTTCCCATTCAAACGAAGCGGTACTTTAAGATCGAGTCGAACTATGACTCGCACGGGAAGTACGCGGGCCTCTGGAACCTTGTGGCGCTAAACTCCGGCAGCACGGCGTTCGAAGCGGTCGACGTGCCGGGATCAGATACGCGAAATTGAAGTCTACCGGCCCCGGGATCGGTCACCGATTGGACGAGGACAACAGTGAACGGCTTCGGCGCGGCTGCGTCTCGCGAAAATAATTGAGCTACCGCCTGTCCGCGATGCGTCACAGCGGCATCGAGACAGCATGAATCAATCTATCCGCCACGGTTTTCGCTGGTTTCGCGCTGCGAATGTGCTTGGCTTCGCCGTCGCGCTCGTTGCGCTTACCGCTTGCTCGAAGTCGGGCGCACCCAACTCCGCGGGGGCTACGACTCCCGGGGAAGTAGCAGCCTCCGTGGGCGGCACCCAGGGCTATGACCCAACGACGGCGGGCGGCACGCTCGGCGCCGCCGGCACGACGCTCGGCACAGGCGGTACGACGCTCGGCACAGGCGGTACGACGCTCGGCGCAGGCGGTACGATGCTCGGCGCTGGCGGTACGATGCTCGCCAGCGGCGGTACGACCGGCGACCCTGGAACGCCGGGCAACGGCGACCCGATGTTGCCTGGCGACGGCACGCAGCCGGGCGTCACGGCTCCGGCTTGCCAAGATTCACCGCCCTCCAACGTCGGCGGCATCATCGAGAACGACAAGAGCTGTTGGTTCGAGTTCAACATGCCGTGGGACGACGCGTCGAAGAACGTCACCAACATGAGCTACCTGCTGGACGCGCCAGCGGGCAAGCACGGTTACCTGAAGACGGACGCGAACGGGCACCTGTTTTTCGAGAACCAACCCGGCGTGCGGGCGCGTTTCAATGGCGTCACGATCACGGCCGGTGGAAACTTCCCCGACAAAGACAAAGCGCCGCTGATCGCCGCTCGCTTGGCGCGTTTCGGCGTGAATCTTGTCCGGGTCACCTTTCAGGATCAAGCACCGCCGTTTGGTTGGTACAAGCAGCCGTTCACGACGACGACCGAGTTCGACCCGGACCAGATCGACCGGTTGGATTGGCTCCTGGCCCAGTTGAAGGAGCGTGGCATCTACGTGTTCTTCGACTTCCTCTCGTCGCGCTACTTTGGCCCTGGCGACGGGGTCACACAGTCGCTCCCGACGCTGGGACAAAAGATTGGCACGCTGTTCGATCGCAAGCTGATCGATCTGCAGGCTGATTCGATTAAGAGCATTTTGACGCACGTCAATCCGTACACCAAGCTCGCGTACAAAGATGAGCCGGCTATCCCGCTGGGCGTGTTGGCCAACGAGAACGCGTTGTTCTTGGGCTGGGTAGCCTGGCTGCCTGACAAGGCCTTCGCCGCTCCTGGTTGCGGAGACTGCCTCTCGGAGTACTACTCGAGCGAGCTCGACCACATGTACAACGACTGGCTCAAGAAAAAATACGGCACCGACGACGGAGTCCGCGCGGCCTGGGGTGCACTGGGCGGCAGCGAATCACTCGCCAGCTCGACGATCCGCCGCACGCCGAAGAGTGCCTTTGCTGGCGCGGCGCCCGCGCGCATCCGTGACGATGCCCGGTTCTATTACGAAGTCGAGGGTGCGTACCTGAACGAGCTCCGCTCTTTGGTGCAGAAAACGCTGGGCTCGAAGATGCTGGTGACGATGACGTCACAAGTCTTTGGTGTCGCGTCGATGGCGTCGCAGGCCCAGGGCGACTTCATGTCGAACAACATCTACTGGCATCACCCGAGCTTCGTCGGCAAAGAGCCGGGTCGTGTGTTCGCTTGGAACAACTTGTCGATGGTGGCTGACATCAATTCCTCGCAGAACGTCGTGGCACGCATGAGTCAGTCGCGCATCAAGGGACTGCCGAACATCGTCAGCGAGTTCAACTACAACTTCCCGAGCTCTTTCCAGGTTGAAGCGCCGGGCATGATGTACGCGTTCATGAACTTCGTCGGCACCGACGGTTTGATCTGGCATGCGTACCACGACTTCGTCACGCGCACGGATTCAACGCAGCTCTACGGCATGTTCGAAATCGCGGGCAACCCGATCGTGATGTCGCAGTTTAACTTGGCCAAGCCTTACCTTGCGGGTGATCTCAAGGAGGCCGACGCCTATCCGGAAGTCGTGCAAAGCGAAGCCGACCAGTGGGACACCGTCTGGAAATCTGGTTGGGATCCGGTCATCACCTCGGGCGGACCGCCGCTGGCGTCGCTCGTCCGCACGCCCACCGTGCGCTCCTTTTTCGGCAACCAGACCAAGGTGCCGAGCGAGCTGCAGCCAGTGACCGATGCCCTCACCACCGGTCATGGCGAGCTGTATTGGAATAGCGCCAAGGGCCTGTTCACGATCAACAACGCGCACTGGCAAGGCGGCATTGGCTACCTCAAAGAGCCGATCGCGCTCGGGCAGATGCAGCTGACGAACATCCACACCACCGGCGGGCAAGACTTCGCGGCCGTCAACCTGGTGGCGATGGACAACAAACCGATCGCTTCATCCAACTGGCTCTTGCTTACCAGCGCGGCGCGCGTCGAAAACAAGGGTCAAAAATGGCAAACTCCCAACGGCGCCAAAGTATCGCTCAGCGTGCTTGGGGACGGGCCGATTCTGCTTGAGCCTGTGCGTGGGCGCGTCGGCCTGAAGCTCGACGACATGGCCAAGCTCGAAGTATGGGCGCTCGACGCACGCGGTAACCCAGCGCAAAAGGTCGCGACCGAGCTGAGCGGCGACACGCTCTCCTTCGAGTTGGGTCACCACACCCTCTGGTACCAAATTGCGCGTCGCAGGTGATTGGCCACGGCTCAATGAATTGCAGCACGATCGGCAAATTCGCTGAGCTATCCGAGCTCCGACCGGCGTCAGCAATGCGTGCGCAACATCGACGATGACGACGACTGTTGGACTCCACGTGAGCTCGAGGTGATCGACAGGCTCAAGGTTCTGCTGAACACCCCGGGCCCCGTACCCCGCGCGCTAGTCGAGGGCGTGCTCGCCGCGAGCGCCGCTCCGCGTCCAAACCCTCGCCTTCGCCCTCGCCTCCGCCTCGTGTGGGGGCCCAAACAAGATCCGTAAAGTGCTGGCTTACGCCTTCAGCAGCTCGGTCAGCAGGCCCTTGTTGAACGCAGGCGTCCCAATCGCGGTGAGGGGAACGTCCATCGCTTGCGCCAGGGTGGTGAATAAGTCGTTCACGAAATGGCCGGGGTCCTGACCCTTGTAGGGATCAGACGTTTCGCGCTGAGTGGGATCACTCGCGTCGGGGATCCACTGGAAGCGCGTGTGCGTGCCGTGTCCGCGCAACCGCTCACCCACGTTGCCGAAAAGCAGCATCGGTAGGTTGTCGTAGTGGTGCCAACCACCGTGAGCCATCCCGGCGAGCGAGACGACCACCGTGTTGTCGAGCGCCCCCGCTTCCTTCATGGTCGAGATGAACTGGGACAGCTGTTCAACGACGAAGCGGCTGCCACGAATGAGCTTGCGTGCGTTGGGCAGACCTTCTTCGGGCGCATTCTGCCACGTGGTCAAGCTCCCCGCCGAGTCCCAGTCCGCGGGCGCGCGCAAGTGGCTCATCCAGTGCCAACTCGAGTGGATGTCGAATGCGGGGAGCTCAATTCCGGCGGCTTCGGAGAGAAACTGGTAGGTCGCCACACGCGTCAAGTCACAACTCAACGCCATGGCCAGCAGTTGACTCTGCAGCTTGTCATAAAGTCGCAGGGCGGCGATGTCTTGTTCCCCGTTGTAGGTGGCGGGTTCCGCCAGCGTTGGCTGCGCCGGCTTCATGCATCCGACGACGCCCATCTTCATGAGGCCCGTCTCGACCGAGCGGATGGCCTCGGCATATTGTTCGAGCTTGGCTTGGTCGTCGGGGTTGAGCCTGAGTCGCAGCGACTCGTATTGACCGAGCGCGGCATCGAGAACCGACTTCTGATCGGCCAGCAGGTTTTCTGCCTCGGCGGGGTTAGTTTCCAGGTCCGAAAAAAGCTTGTCAAACAGAACCTTAGGCGAATGCGTCGCGGGGGCTCCCTTACCCTTGTCGTACCAGGAGACCTTTTCGACCCAAGAGCCGTTGTTGCGCCCATCGTTCAGCACCCCGACTTGGAGCGATGCAAAGCGCGTCGCTCCACCGATGCCTGCGGCAATCAGCTGATCAATCGACGGTCCACCTTCACCGTTGTCAGCCTTGCCCTTATTCCCGGTGAGCATCATGTGATAGTTGTTGTGATCGCGCTCGGTTCCGCGAAAGCCTTCCAGGATGA
>JBBSAB010000056.1:0-51358 GCA_038252755.1 Polyangiales bacterium
CAGTTTGGATACTTTGGCGACGTGTTCCACATGCCGCTCTTGCCTGAGAGCCTGGTACCCAGCCGCCAGCTCTACGCGGCGATTTTGGCGCTTCAGGCCGCCGGCTGCGTGCTTTCACTGGTCGGCGTGCTGGCGCGACCGGCGCTCTTGGTCGCTTCGCTGTGCGGGCTGTACGGCTTTTTCTGTGATCGCTTGGGGTATCACAACAACCGCTACGAGCTCTTGTTGCTTGCGCTGCTGGTCGCGCTGTCGCCGTGTGATCGCTCGTTCGTGCTCTTTGGAGAGGCTCGCCCGGGCACGGCGCCACGCTGGGGAGCGCGGCTCGTCGGCGCGCAGCTGGCGATCGTGTATTTGTCGTCGAGCCTGGGCAAGCTGTTCGACGCCGATTGGCGCAGCGGGGAAGTGCTGTTGCGGCGGTTCGCGATCGGGCAATCGGCGCTGGAGCAGCTGTTCCCAGCGCTACCCGCGAGCTTACTCGGGCTCCTGTCGGCGCCGTGGTTCGCTCTCTTGGCGTCGCTAGTGGCGATCAGCAGCGAGCTGTTCTTGGCGCTGGGTCTGTGGCTTCCGCGGACGCGTGCGCTGTGCCTATGGCTCGGGCTGATGTTCCACGCTGGCATCGAGATCTCGGCGCACGTGGAGCTCTTCAGCTACACCATGCTCGGCGGCTATCTGGCGTTCGTGACGCCCGAGCTGCGCGAGCGCAGCCTGTCGTGGAACGGGCGCAGCCGGGCCGGTAAATGGCTCGGCGCGCTCTGCGCCAAGCTCGATGTTTTGGCGCGCTTTCGGCACGAGCACGTCGAGGGCCAAGGCGCGCTACTGGTCGCGCGCGATCGCGTCGGCGCGGTTCACCGCGGGCTTTCGGCGTGGCGCGAGCTGTCGCGCGGCTCGCCGTTGTTGTTCCCGTTTTGGCTACCGCTCTACCTGCTGACGTGGCGCGAACGGGTCCGGACGTCGTAGCCCGAGCGGCGAAGCCGGGTCAGTTGCGCTCGGACAGCGGATCGACCCCGGGCTCGCCCGGTGCTTGGGGCTTGCCGTCACCGGGCCTACCCTTGCCGACTGGGCCACGCGGGTGCTTCGCGCCCAAAACCGCGGGCGCCGCTGAAGACGCCGCAACGGCGGACGCCGACGGTGCTGCGCTCGACGGCTGGGCGACGCCCCCAGGTGCCGCGACCGGAGTCGGTAGCGCCGGGGTCGGTAGTTCGCTCGGGGGCTTGCTGATCGCGGCCGCTGCCGAAACGTCCGGCGTGGCCGCGGGATGGCCGCTAGTCGCCTTCCACAACACCAAACCGACTACGGCTGCTGCGGCAATGCCGACCAAACCGAACCACACGGCGCGGCTCTTGCGCGACGTCTGCGTGTTCCCCCAGGCCGCGCCGGTAGCTGAGCCGGCAGTAAGCGCCGACATGTTGGACGAAGCCAACGCCGTCGACGACATCCCGCTCGAGCTCAGCACGCGCGAGATGCGCTCGGCGCTGCGCGGCCCCGCATCGGGCGAGAAAAGCGCGAGATCCGCAGCGAGATGAGCGACGTTGTTGTAGCGCTGATTTCGGTCTTTACGCAGACAGCGCATGATCGCGTGCTCGAGCGCCTCAGGCACCTCGGGCCGGATGCTGCGCGGCGATGGCGGATCCTGATGCAAGATCAGCGTGCACAGCTGCGGCATCGTCTCGGCTTCGAACGGCACTCGTCCGGTGACCAGCTCGTACAGCACGGTGCCAATCGCCCAAATGTCCGAGCGCTGGTCGACGTCACGCGCGCTCGCCATCTGCTCCGGCGACATGTACAGCGGCGACCCCATGATCGACTGGGTGCGCGTCATGCCCATGTCCGAGCCGGAGCCGTTCTTAGTCGACACCTTGGAGATGCCGAAATCCAAGACCTTGATGCAAGGGCTGCCGTCAGCGCGCGCGGTGAGGAACAGATTGGCCGGCTTCAGATCACGATGCACGATGCCGATCGCGTGCGCTTCCGCCAGCGCTTCGCAGGCTTGCAGCACGTACTGCACGGCGACCGGCACCGGCAAGGCGCCGTGATCGTGCAGCAGCTGCGATAGATCCTGCCCGCGCAGCAGCTCCATCACCATGTACGGCGCGCCGGTGTCCAGCGCCCCGACGTCGGTCACGCGCGCGACGTGCTCGCTCTTGATCTTGACCGCGGCGCGCGCTTCACGTCCGAAACGGGCGACGGCTTCGGCATTGGCCAGCGCCTCGGGCAACAGAAACTTGATCGCGACGCGCTCATCCAAGTGCAGGTGCATGGCCGAGACGACCATGCCCATGCCGCCCACACCGAGCACCCGCTCAATCCGGAATTTCCCCGCGAGTACGTCGCCTTCTCTCGGTTCAGTCATGACTTCGACGCGCAACTCCGGGACCACGCACAACGGTGCGGCGGGCCGGCTTAGTGTATGCCGAGTATCATGTACGCACCAGGCGCCAACCGTCTTCCTATGTACCCAAACGCGGGCGTCTGGCGGCTACCTGGCGCAACCTAGCGCTCGTCACTTCCCGCACTTAGCCGCACCTAAGGCTTGTGGCGCGGCAAAACCTGCGATAGTCCGAGAACCGTGAGGCGGGTATCTTTCTTTCTAGGCGTTACGGTGTTCTCGATTGCGCTCAACGCGGGCGCTCAAGGCAAATCCGGCGGTAACCGCGCGGCGGCGGAGGCGCTGTTCAACCAGGGACGCACCTTGATGACAGCCGGCAAATTCGTCGCGGCCTGCCCCAAATTCGAAGCCAGCCAACAGCTCGATCCGGGCCTGGGCACGATGCTGAATTTGGCCGAGTGCTACGAGAAATCGGGCCGCACGGCCAGCGCCTGGGCCGAGTACCGCGAAGCGATTCCGCTGGCGCGCGCTGCCGGTTCGAAGGCCCGCCAAGATCTAGCGAACGAGCGCGCGCAAGCGCTGCAAGAACGGCTATCGACGCTGACGATTCGCGCGATGGTCGGTGACGACGCTGACGTGCACCTCGAAGTGCGTCGTGACGGCGTGGCCTTGCAAGAAGCCGAGTTCGGCTCGCCAATCCCGGTTGATCCCGGTGAGCACGTGATCGAAGCGGTGGCTCCCGGCAGGCAGCCGTGGTCGTCCAAGGTTCAGGTCGGCGGCGATGCTGCCAAGGTGTCGGTCGAAATTCCGAAGCTGGAGCCGACTGGCGGGCAACCCCCAGCTGACGCTGCCAAGCCCGTGGTTACGACGACGGCGGACAACACGCCTCCCGCCAGTGACAAACCGGCGTCATCGGGCTCCGCCCAACGCACGACGGGCCTGGTGCTGGGTGGGGTCGGCGTGGTTGGGATCGGCCTAGGCACCTTCTTCGGGCTGCAAGCCTCGAGCAAGTGGTCCGACGCCAAGAACAAGTGCACGGATTACCCGTTCGGTTGCGGCGCAGAAGCCTCGGATCTGCGCTCCAGCGCCAGCTCGGCCGCTGGGGTTTCGACGGTCGCGTTCGTCGCGGGCGGCGCGCTACTCGCGACCGGCCTGGTGCTGTACCTCACGGCGCCTTCCAAGAAAACCAGCGTCGCACTCGCGGTGGGGCCAAGCTCCGCGTTCGTTCAAGGGAGCTTTTGATGAGACGCGTCGTAAGTAGCGCAAACAGCACAAACACCATGGGTGCTTCGAAGGCCATGACTCGTTCGCTACGTTGGTCACCGCTCGCCGCGCTGATCGCGCTTGGCGCCTGCACCAGCGTGCTCGGCATCGAGGACCTGCACGAGGGCCCTCGCCCGGGCGTCGGCGGTGACGAGAACACCGCGGGTACCGCGAACACCGACGCCGGCAAGAGCAACAAGGGCGGCGCGGCTAACAACACCACCGGCGGAGCTAGCAACACTAGCGGCGGAGCGAACGCCGTCGGCGGCTCGATCACTCCGGGAGCCGGATCGGGTAACCTGCCCGACGGTGGCGTCGGCAATGAAGCGGGTGCCGGCGGCGCCGCAACGGCCGTCGATGGGCCCGTTCATGGCAAGGTGATCGACGCTTGGGGCGCGCCACTGTCCAGTGTCCCGATTCAGATCGGCCCGGACACGACCACCACGAACGCCCAAGGTGAGTTCACGTTCAACAACGTGCCGGCTCACTACGAGGTGAGCTTGACCATCAACGGCGGCAACCCGAACCGCGACTACGGCTGGGTCTATCAAGGCCTCTCGCGTCGCGATCCAACGCTCCAAGTCTACAACGCGCGGCAAGCGTACGAGGCGCCGATCGTCGTCAAGACCACCGGCGTCGGCACGCCTGGCCCGACCGACACAATCACGGCAGCGTTCGGCACCCCCAGCGGGGAGACCGAGGACGCAGAGGTCGACCCCACGTACGCCGGCGGCGAAACCGTCAACGTGGGCTGGCTCGGTGCGACGAGCAGCACCGGCACGGCGCACGCTTTGCTCTGGTCGACGGCCAGCGTCAGTAGTCCGGTTCCGGCCAAATACAAGGCGTACGCTACCAAGCCGATGGGCTTCATGGCGGGTGTCGATGACGAAGTAATCTTCAACCTCACGCCAGGTACCGTAGACGCCGGTAACATCAGCGGCACCATCAGCGGCGGTTTGGGTGATCGCGTGAACAAACTGTTCGCGCGGTTCGACAGCAACGCGGTCATCGAGCTGATGAAGCTGTCGTCGGCGCCCAACACCTTCAGCTACCTGGTGCCAACGCTACCGAAAGCCAGCATCACCGTCGCTGCAACAGCTGGCAGCGAGTACGGCCCGATAGGTGTGGCCCACGCCGACGGACTCCAGCAGGGCGAGAGCTCGACCAAGCTCGTCATTCCCGTACCCGCGACCGTGAAGAAGCCCAAGATCGGCGCGCCGCTCGCCGCCAATCACGTATTTTCCCTCACGCCCGGAGCAGGTAACGACGGTCCGTTCGTCATTTTCATCGAGCGCAGGGACCGCTCCTACTTCTCGATGTACATCGTGACGACGCAGACGGACGTCGCACTACCCTCCGTCTTAGGCGGCACGTTCACGCTCCTGCCTGAAGTTGGGGAGCAGGGGGCGGAGTACGCCTGGGGCATCGAAACCCACGGCGATTACGCGACCGTCGACGATATGGCGGGGCCCGCCGGCTTCATCGACTCATTTGGAGCCTCATGGGGTAGCTCGCCGACAGGCCCGACGCGCCAGAACGGTAGCTTTACGTATTCCGGTTCTTACCCGTTCACCTTGGCCCCTTAGTGGCGCAAGATGGATCCATGCGACGCCCCACTCAGCTGCTGGTAATGCTCGCAGTCGGCTCGCTCGCCCTTGCCTGTAAGAGCTCCGCTGATTCGCCTGCAACTCCACCCAGCGAGCTGGCGGGCGCTGGCGGAGCGCCGGAACCGGGCGGAGGCAGCGAGGCGGGCGCAGCGACAGAGCCGCAAGGCGGCCAAGTCGGCGTGGCTGGCAAAGCTGGTGTGGGTGAAGGCGGTGACGTCGTGAATATCCCGGGCGCCGCGGGCGCGCCTACCGAGCCCGGCTCGTGGGATCAGTCTTTCTGGGACGACGCGGTTTGGCAGTAGAGGAAAAGCAGCCATGAAATTTCGAATCCGAAACAGTTGGCGTTGGCTGGTAGCGCTGGGCGCAGTCTTCGTACCGGCGGTCGTGACTGGCGCGTTGGAGCTGCCATTCACATTCAAAACCGGCGGCGCCATCAAAGCGTCGGAGGTGAACGCCAACTTCGCGGCGCTCGCCGGTAAGATCGACGCGCTTTCCGGGGGCGGAGTGAGTGCACCCATCGGTACCTTCACGCTCGCCACGGCCGTAACCAACGCGCCGATCCGCAAGTTTTCGCAGTCGATCAGCGTGGCTTGGTCGCCGCCCCTGCCGCTCGGCAAGACGCAATTTTCACCGATCCTAATCGAGCGGGATAGCGGTGAAGGCACGCCGCTCATCGATCACGATGTTTCTCAGGGCAAGGCCCTGACCTCGGGCAGCATCACGCTCGGCGATTTGACGATCGAGCTGACGCAGGTCGTCGTGGTCGGCGTCAGCTCCGTCGCGCCGCGAGACGGTCACCCACAAGAAGCGATCAGCTTGTCGTACGGCACGGTCACCTATCGGTGGCACCCGGCGAACAAGCCCGAGATCATCGTCACTTACGACATCGGGAACGCCACCGGCGGCGGAGGCATCACCCAAGCCTTCAGCTACGGCCATTTCCCAGCCGGTGTCGCGCCCGACGCGGCCCACGTGCCGATCGCAAGCTTCAATCATCAGATCGCGTGTGCCACGCCGGCCGTCGGTTGCAAACCCCAACACGGCCCGCTGTCGGTCGTGAAGAGTATCGGGGCCAACACGATGGACACGCTGAACCTGGTCTTGTCCGGCAAGGCAGGCAGCACAGTCGACGTCGATTTCTTCAACGATGCGACCACGATCAACAACAGCATCCAGCTCGGAGGCGCGATCGTCACCGGCTTGGCGCTCAGTAGCGACGCCAGCGGCGCGGTCACCGAGAAGGTTTCGTTCGGCTACAAAACGATCAGCTGGAGCGTCGGCAACGTGACCCAAGGCTGGGACGTGGCAGCCGGCCAGTCGCTGTAGGCGCTACAGCCGTTCGCGCAACAGCTCCCACGCCTTGCGGCGGTGGGAGCGCGCGTCTTTTTCCTCGGCCGTCATCTCACCGAACGTGCGGCCTTCGCCGTTCGGAACGAAGATCGCGTCCCAGCCGAAGCCGTTGTGACCGCGCGGATGCAACGCGAGGATACCTTCGACCGCGCCCTCGACGACCTCGCTGCCGCTCCCGGAACAGATGCCGAGCGCGCACACCGCGCGAACGCGGCGGTCGCCCAAACCATCAGCGGCACGACAGATCGATTCGAGGCCGCCGAGCTTTTCCCAGTACTTGATGAAGGGACCGGGGAAGCCGCCCAAGCCGAACAGCTCCACGCCCGCGTCCTCGACGATCACCGGGCGACCGAGTCGCTGGTGCGCGGCCGTCGCTTTGGCCAGCGCCACCGCGCCGACGCTCTCCGCCTGGACCTCGTCCAGATCGAGCTCGACGCGCTCGAGGGCATAGCCGAGGATGCGTTGCGCCTCGAGCCACTTGTTGGCGTTGGAAGTGACGAAGACCCAGCCGGTCGGCATGTTCGTTCTGTCGACTATTTGCCGCGACATGTCGTGGTTTGACAAGGACTTTGACGCTGGTTACTCGGCCGCCAAACTGGCCATTTCGGCTTCGAGCGCTTCCCACCTAGTGATCAAATCGGCGATTTCAGTGCCAAGCGACTGCTCTTCCTTCTGCAGCGCCGAGACTTGCTCTTTACCGGTGCGCTCGTAGAAGCCTGGCTCGCCCCATTGGGCGCCGATCACACTCTTGCGCTGCTCGGCGCGCTCGATCGCCGCTAGCACCTCGTCTCGCTGAGCCGGCAGCTGCTTCTTGCGATTCTTGCGTCGCTTCTGCTCGTCCCACGACAGCCCTGTCCCGGGCGCCGGCCCTGTCCCGCCCGAGGGTGCCGACGCACCAGCAGCTCCGGGCTTGTCCTTCTTGGCGCGCAGCACAGCGGCTTCGGCGTCGAGGTGATCGTCGCCGCAGCGCGCCAGGTACTCCTCGTAGGTCCCCGGAAAGTCGCGAAACCCGTGCTCGGTCACTTCCAAGATCCGCGTCGCCAGCGCGGAGACGAACGCGCGATCGTGCGACACGAACAGCACCGTGCCCTCGAAGGCGGTCAGCGAATTGACCAGCGCCTCGATCGCTTCCAAGTCGAGGTGGTTGGTGGGCTCGTCGAGCACCAGCACGTTCGGCTTTTGCACCATGATCCGACAGAAGACCAGCCGTGCCGCTTCACCGCCGGATAGCGCCGAGACCGGCTTGTTTACGGCTTCGCCCGAGAACAGCATGCGTCCGAGGTGACCGCGCACCGTGCTGGTGCCCTCTTGCGGGATCACGTCCCAGATCACTTGCAGCGGCTTGGCGTTGCCATCAGCCAACAGCTCGTGGTGATCCTGGGCGAAGTAGCCGACCTTCGTCTCGTAGCCCCAGCTCACGCTGCCGGTGTCTTGCTTCAGGTTGTCGGTGGCGATCTTCAGCAGCGTCGACTTGCCGAGGCCGTTGGGGCCGATGATCGCGACGCGCTCGCCGCGCCGCACCACCAGTGACACGCCGGCCAACACGCGCTTTTCCCCGAACGATTTGACGATGCCGTCGAGCGTCAGCACTTCCTTGCCGCTCGGTCGTTCGGGCTCGAACTTGAACATCGGCGTGCGTCGCGAGCTGGTTTGCAGCTCTTCGACCTCGATCTTTTCGATCTGGCGGAGCCGGCTTTGAGCTTGGCTCGCCTTGCTGGCTTTGGCGCCGAAGCGCTCGACCCAGGCTCGCTTCTCGGCGATCGTGGCTTCGGCGCGGGCGACCTCGGCTTCTTTGCGCGCGCGGACCTCGGCCTTTTCGCGGACGAAGTGGCTGTAGTTACCGGGGTACTCGTCGATCGTGCCGTAGTCGACGTCCAAGATGTGTGTGGCCACGTTGTCGAGGAAGCGCTGATCGTGCGAAATCACCAGCGCGCAGCCGCGATACTGCGCCAAGAACTTCTCCAACCAACGGATCGATAAGATGTCGAGGTGGTTGGTCGGCTCGTCGAGCAACACTACGTCTGGGCCGCCGATCAACACCTGCGCCAGCAAGACGCGCAGCTTGAAGCCGCCGGACAACGTAGCAAGCGGCTGACGATGCACCGCCACCGGGATGCCGAGCCCTTCCAGGATGTGGCTGGCGCGCGCCTCGAGCGTGTAGCCGTCGTGGGCTGCGATTTGGTCTTCGAGCTCGGCCAGCTGCTCGGCGTCGGGCAAAGGCGCTTCCGACAAGCGCGCTTGCTCGGCCAAGGCGCCGGTCACCAGCTCGTCGCCGGCCATCGCGACGTTCAAGATTGGCTCGGCGTCGCTCATGAAGCGGTCTTGCCGGAGCACACCGACGCGGGCGTCTTTCGGCCACACGACTTGACCGCCCGTCGCAGGCTCATCGCCGCACAGGATCTTCAGAAAGGTGGTCTTGCCGGAGCCGTTCGCGCCGACCAGGCCGTAGCGTGAGCCTTTGACCAGCTTGTGCGTGACGCCTTCGAACAGCGTGCGAGCACCGAATGATTTGGAGAGGTCGGAGATGCCAATCATGGAGAAGCGCGCGGAGCCTAGCGCTCGACCGACGCTTCGCCCAGACTTCCTTCAACGACCGACAGCAACTCGGAAAAGCTGTACGGCTTCATCAAAATTCCCGAAAATTCGCTGGAATGCATAGCGGCACTGGCGCCGTAGCCGCTCGAGAGCACGACTGGCACGCGCTCGTCGAGCTGGCGAATCCGCTTCAAAGCGTCCAGGCCGTTCATTTGCGGCATCGTCATGTCCATCAACACCAGGCGGATCTCCGGCCGGTGTTTCTGAAAGCAGGCGACGCCTTCGACGCCGTTAGCCGCGGTGAGCACCCGGTAACCATGCGTCGATAGTATGCGCCGCGCGATCGCCAGCACGCCTTGATCGTCGTCGACGACCAGCACCGTGCCGCGTTCGCCAGCGGCTGCCGGCGCGATCGACGGGGCTTCGCGCGCTGGCAACAGCAACCGCACCTCGGTCCCCGCGCCTTCCTGGGTGTCGATGCGAATCGCACCGTTGTGACCGCGCATGATGCCCAAGACGGCCGCCATGCCCAGTCCGCGCCCCTGAAACTTGGTGGTGAAGAACGGATCGAAGACCTTGCGTCGCGTCTCCTCCGACATTCCGCAGCCCGTATCCTTGACGCTGACAACAACGAACGTGCCGGCGGCCAGCGAATGGTGCTCGTAGGCTTGTAGCTCAGCCTCGTGTAAGAAGCGCTGTTCGAGCGCGATCACCACCCTGCCGCCGCGCTCCCCCATCGATTCGGCCGCGTTGGTGATCAGGTTCATCAGCACCTGACGGATCTGTGTGGCGTCGACCTCGACCGAGTGTAGACCTTCTTGAAACTGGAAATGCAGCTCGGCCTGTTTCGGGATCAACGCGGACAGCAGCCTGGCCATCTCGCGCACGGCGCCCGCAAGATCGAGCCGCTCGACCTTGAGCTTGCCTTCGCCCGAATAGTCGAGCATTTGGCGCGTCAGCTCGGCTGCCCGGCGCGCCCCGAGCTCGATTTGATCGAGCAACGGACCGAGCCGCGGATCACTGCCAGCGATGCTCTTGGCGAACGATGCATTGCCCAGGATTGTGACGAGCAAGTTGTTGAAATCGTGCGCGATGCCGCCGGCCAAGACGCCCAAGCTCTCCAGCTTTTGTGTCTGGCGCAGCTTATCCTCGAAGCGCTTGCGCTCGGTGATGTCGAGCAGCGTGACGACCGCGCCCGTGACTTCTTGCGTCGCGGGGTCGCGCGTCGCGACCGC
This sequence comes from Polyangiales bacterium, assembly GCA_038252755.1. Classification (GTDB taxonomy): domain Bacteria; phylum Myxococcota_A; class Polyangia; order Polyangiales; family Polyangiaceae; genus PMG-095. The sequence goes on from JBBSAB010000056.1 coordinate 10,317, forward strand.
GCGGTACACCGCCCACGACACTTCACCGTCGCGGCGCTTGACGCCCAGCGTGACGGCCGCCTGCGGTTGCCCGGTGGTGAGCGCCTTAGTCACCGGATATTCACTGACCGGCGCGGGGCTACCGTCTTCGAAGATTGTCTCACTTTCGAAGTCGGCCACCACGCGCCGCGTGAGCGCGTCGAGGCTCAAGCCCAGGATCTGCATAGCCTCGGCGTTCGCGTTCAGGATCGCGCCGTCGCGCCCGATCTCCACCACGCCGCCCGGGAGCACCTCGATCAGCCGGGCATTCAGCTCGCGGCTCAGCAGCTCACGGCGCTCCAGATCCAGATTCGAGCGCAACAGCTGCGCGTCCGTGCGCTTCGACAAGAAGCTCTCGACCTTGTAGCCAACCACGCGCGATGCCTGCTCGGGGTGCCGCTCGATGTAGCTGCGAATCCGCTGCTCGATGCGCTCGGGCGGCGCCATGATGAACCGACACGCCTCGTCACCCTTGGCGCGACACATGATCTCCGCCGCGACCAGCGGCAGCCCGAACGCATGCTCGCACCAGCCGGACGAATAGCCCGAATTCATCACGCAAACCGGATGCTCGGCGGACTTGCCGGCCGCGATCCACGAATCCGACTCGAACGAGTACGGGTGGTCGTACAGCATGTAAAAATCAGAATCCGGGCTCGGCACGCTCTCCGCCGAGATGTCGACGAAGGCCCAGCCGGCGTAGGCAAAATGAATCGGCCCCGCCGACATCCGCCCGATCGGATCGCGTACGTCCATGCGCTCGGCGAACGTGCCGGCGTCAGCCATGCCCATCGCGTGCGCCAGGTCGAAGAGCAAACCATGGGCGACCGACTGCGCTTCGTCGGCGCGAGCGTACAGGCGTTTCACCAGCTCGTAGAACTCGACCGACAGCGCGCCGGCACGTACCAGCACGTAGCGCTGTCCGGCTATCTCGATCCGTGCTCGCTCCGGCTCCGAGGTCTGGTCGGCGAAATAGCGCGCGACGTACGACTGAGCGAGTTCGAACAGCGGCGCCAGGGCGTCGGGGACGCGGACGGTTTTGAGCATGCCCAGCCCGTGAGGATGTCCCTCAATCACGCCTAGGAGGGAAGATACGGGCCCTCTTCCGTGACAATTTCCGCCCACCGAGGCACTTGTGCGCAGCGGGCGCGTCCCGGCCACGCTAGTGGGAGCCCATTTCCGCGGCAGAATCGCGCGGCGGAGGTAGCTGGGCCTGGTCTCCGCGCCGCGGCAACGCGGCGCGCATGCCTGGCACACTCAGTGCTAGGCGTGCGCGCATGCGCCACTCTATTTTGCTTGCCTCACTGCTTTCTGGACTTGCACTGCTGGCCTGCGGGCACAACGACGAGCCGGCTAAGGGCCCGGCCGAACGCGCCGGCGAGAAGATTGACCACGCCGCCCAGAAGGCAGCCAAGGGCGTCGAAAAAGCCACCGAGAAGACGGGCGACGCGATCGGCGACGCGGGGGACAAGATTCGCGAAAAGACCAAAGACGAGGATTGAGCGCGCAGGCGCCACAGCTCGCCGTAGCCACGCTTGTTCTCGCGCCGTCCGGCGAGTCGATCACCCTTACAGATAGCAAAGACCTAAAATGTATCGTTTTCAACCGCGCTGGGCAGTTTTGCTGGCGTGTAGCGTGCTGTTCGCGCGCGGCGCCCAAGCTTTCACGATCGAGAGCTCCGTGACGAGGGGCTGTCACGAGGAAGTGACGGCAGACGTTCTGCGGCAAGTGAGAAAGGCGGTGCCACAGGTGGCGATGCCGCTAACCACGACGCGGAACGACCGGGCCTTGATCGAAGACGTGCCCTTCACCGTTCCCGGCGACCTCCACGATATCGCGGCGGTAACCTTAATCCTCGGGGTGCGCGATAACGACGTGAAGAACTTCGGTGCGGAAGCGCTGGACCAGTTGGCCGCATTGAACGCCGACCCAGAGAGCCAAAAACTTCACTGTTTGCGCAGCGCCGGCCAGGACGAACCAGAGGGTTCGCAGGCCGCCATCGACGATTGCCACGCCTTCATCAAGGAAAACCTGCTTGCGGCGCTGGACGGGCTCGATGCCAAAGGGCTACCCGATGGAACGAAACGCGACCAGTTGGACGTCTCGCTGGCGATTCGAGGCCAAGTTTCGGTGAGCGTCCCGCGCTTCTATGTGCGCGCGGGGCGGGCTCTGCACACGATCGAAGACAGCTTCACGCACACCTACCGAAACGTCGCCGATCCTCACCAAGTCACGGTGGTTCTCAATTGGATCGACTACGCCAACAAGACGCTCGACGAAAGTCGGGATGGTCCAGCACACACGCAAGAGCTCGATCGTTGCGATGATCCCGACGCCTTGCGCACCCAGCGGCGACAACTCGCGGTCGAGGCCGGAACGGCGGCGCTCGTGCTTCTGCTCGACTCCACCCACGATCGAGCGAAGAAAGAGCGGGCAATCGACGACATGCTGGATGAGTACATTTCGTTCGACTCGAAGGCCCATTGCACGGCTGCGAATCATTGGTGCGATGCACCCGAGAACGCCTACGCCAACGCCGGTTGCGGTTGCCGAAGCGCCGGCGGCGAGAACGGCGGAACTCCAGCTATCAGCCTGGCCGCCGGTTTCGTTGGGCTCTTCGTTTGGGCTCGAAGGCGCCGCGTGCAGCAAGGCCGCGGCGCCCGCGCACGCCGGCTGTCGCGTAGGGCTCGGTGTCTCTCCGTTTTCAGCTTGTTCCTAGGTCTCGGCCTGTGCTGGGCGCCGCGCGCTGCCCTGGCGGATCGGCCCGCGAAGCCGGCAAATCGTGATGAAAACAAGGGACCGCTCAAGGCGCTCGAAGGCAAAAGCAACTCCGGTGCACCAAACACGGTCGATACCGCGGGCGCGTTCTTCGGACGTGTGGCGCTCGGTGCCTCGTACGACAAGCCTGGCTTTTCTGGCGGCCTGGGGGCTCGGTATCAACTCGGTCGGCCGTGGATGATCGGGTTTGACGCGGAGATCAACCCGTTCCTCACGAAAACGCCCAGCCGCCTGAGGACCGGCGTTCTAAATACTTATGTCAGTCTCATTCGGCGCTTCCAGTTGAAGAACGACTCACTCAACGTGCGCAGTCAGATAGGTCTTGGGGCCTCGTTCTTGCTCATCGATCTCGTCGGGGCCCCCGCTGGCAGCTTCGGCCCATTTTTCGGTGTCAGCTTCTTGGGCGTCGAATGGAAGATGGCGCGCGGCTTCTACCTGACCATCGATCCGACATACTTGGCTTTCCCGGTACCGCATTTGACGGGCGCGCCTTTCGGTTATCTGCAGTACCGCTTCCTCGTGGGGCTCGAGTTCGGCGGCTAGCAACACCCGGAAGGCGGCTAACTTAGCTAGCGGGTTGCGGGCGCCGCGGATCGACGGGACGTAGGCTTGTGGCCAGATTGGCCTCTGCGCCTGCCAGCTCAAGCAGCAGGTCTTTTGCTGAACGGGAAACCACCAACGCCTGCTCCACCCCCAAAAAGGGCCACACGAGCGCGCGCACATCTTCCGGCAGCACGGTGCTGAGGTATTCGAGCGCCGTGCCGCGAAACTTCGGATCTTTGATGTACAGCGCTCTAAAGGCGGTGCGCAACGGTTCTCGATCGAGGTGGAGACACAGAATATTGAACACGTGTTCCAAACTGCGATTGATACGGTCTTCTTTGAGGCCTTCCACCAAGCTCGTCTGGTCCTCCGGCAAGCTATCGTCGTCCTCGTCGCCGGCTTCGTCGGGCAGCAGCTTTCCGGAAAGGCTGACTTCGTACTGAATCGCAGCGATGGCTTCCTCGCGAGAAATTTCGAGCTGCGGGTTCGCGTCCGTGAGGCCGTACAAACCGCGACCGCACTCGTATCGGACCTCGAAGCGTTCATCCGCTAACCCCAGCAGCAAACCCTCGGCAGAGCGTTGATTGGCGCAGCTGCGCAGCACTCGAGGCAGCCGTCTGCGGACCGCGAAGGGCGTCGTCGGATCGACCAAAGCGTCAATCAACTGACCGGTGATGTGCGGCGCAATTTTGACCAGCGAGCTCGACGCGCTCTGGTACAAATCGCGATCGGCCAGCAGCGACAACGCACAAGCCACGCCCGGGTCACGCGGCCCCAGCTGCTGCAACGCTCGACGTGCACGTGCCGGATCGTTGGATAGGAGGTCAGCGGCCAATCCGATGCGTGGTGCCAGCGCATCGGTGAACTGCGACGGCTTCCCTGCCGAATCACCATTCGCGTCCAAGCCGGTCGAGTCGAGCAACGCGCGCAGACCACCCGGCTGAATCAGCTCCAAGCGTTCAACCAGCTTGTCGCGTTCCGGCGGTACCAGCGACAAATTGTCGATCGGTCGCCGCTGCGAGCCCGGCGGTTGCTCGAGCTTGCTTTCGGCTTCTTTGAGACTCTCCTGAAGCGCCTCGACATACCCGAGGTGCAGCTTTCGCGCGAGTGGCAACGTGGCCAGCGCGAAGAGAACGACCGCGCCCAAGAGCGCGCTAGCTTGATGCACAGAAAAGCTATGCAGGGCGATCAAGACCAGACCGCTGCCGATCACCGTTCCCACGCGGTCGAAGCCGACATCAATCAGCGCCTTCGTGGTGCGCTTGCGCACCTCGGCGATCGGCGTGTAGAGCAGCTCGTAGGCCGAGCGGAAGAGGGTATTTTTCTGTACCGCCTCTCCACCGCGCAGCAAGGATGAGCTGACCAGGCCGGGTACGGCTAGCCCCACCGCTCCACCGAGCAGGATGATGCCCGGCATGACGGCAATGTTCAGCGCAAGGCTCAGCTTTTCGATCGCTACTCGGCCGAGCGACACCTGGATCAAGAACGAAAGCACTCCCACCGCCAACCAAAACAAAGAGAAGAATGAAAGCAACGCCGGGCCCCTGCCGAAATGGGCGACGGCCTGACTACTAAAGAGGTAGTCGAGAAGCGCCGACGTCAGCGAACCGATCGCCACTAGTAGCGCCAAATTCCTCAGAAAAGGCGCGTCGCGCAAAGTTCGGAGCGAGCCACGGAGCCCATGCGATTGCGCACCATCCCCGCTGGATGCGACGAGCGGCGAGCGCTGAGTGTGCAGCGAGCGCTCGGCGCGGGTAGTGCTGTTCAATGCGCTGAGCGCTGCGACAGCGTTGACGACACCCAAGCATACCAGGATGCCTTCCGGCCGCAGCACGGTCGATATACGCCACGCTGCTAGCGCGCCCAAAACGCCACCCAATGTGCCGCCCGCGGCAATCCGAGCGACGGCGCGCTTGGCCGTGTGCGGATCGAAGCGCTCGTTGACGAGCGACCAGAATGCGGAAATGGTAACCGGACCGAGGAACGCGGTGTGCAGGTACAGCAGGCCTGCAGCCAGGCGCGGTGAGCTGATTTGTAGCGCTGCGGCGAGGCCGAAGCCAACGGCGTTCGCGGTGAATAGAACCGGCGTGAGCGCGGCCGGCGGATGCTTGGCCATCAAGCGCGATAACAGCCAGACGGCACCGAGCGAGAGCAAGGCGCCGCTCGCCATCGCGAACGGCAGGTTGCTCAAGTGAAAGCTGGTGAGGAACAGCGCGTCGCGGGCTGCCTTGCCGGCTACCTGTTGCGCAATCAGCAGCCCCGACGTGAATGCCGCGAACTGTGCGTGCCGAGTCGAGGCTGGAGCGGTCATGAATCAGCTCGCCTGCCTAAGGGCTGCGAGAGTGTGACTTTTATCATCAGCAAGACGCATGCGCGAGCGCTGGGTGACCGCACTCAGCGCCCAACGGACTTAATGGCGCCCGCTAGGCTCGGTCCTGGTTACTGCACGCGCAGTTCTGGCGCAACGAGACGTTATAACTCACCCGCGGCGGCCCGAGGCGGCAGTTGCCGGGAATTTGCTGTGGCGCCCGATTTGCAAAGGGCTGGCTCGTGCCGAGCACACCGGTTCCATTCGCTCTTGGCTCCGCGGCGTGTGGGCGAACTCGAAGCGTCGCCGGCGCGTGCTGTTGCTCACCGCCCTGGTGCTGCCGGCTTAGGGATCCGCCAGCGATGTCTTCGGCAACGGTTCGCGCGTGGCTTCGGCGATGTTCGATTCGTCGAAATCGTAGGCGAATTCCTGGCTGGCGCGCGTGCGCACGAACGGCCCGCCGTCTTCCTCGGGCAGCACGCGCTCGTGCCGTTCCGATTCGCTCTCTTCGCCGGACGTAGCGGACTGGACGAACGCTTCCCCGAACCCTTCGGCCAACGGTTCACCGGTGTGGAACCCAGTCAGGAACGCGTGACCGTCGTCGCGCGGCGGTGGCGACGACGAACGCAGCTTGCGTTCGTATTCGGCGTCCAGGTGCCCAGTCGCATCGCGACGTTTGAATGCCTTCTTTCGGTCGACCATCTCACTCACCCTCTCTCTTTCGAGACTCGTTGAACGATTAGGAAAACGACTCAGCAAGACAAGGCGGACAACGCGCAGCAGCGAACGGAGGCCCCCGAAGCCGAAGTTGCTCAAAGAAAGCTACGCTCCTCAGCGCGTAAAGCAACGCCTCACTCACTTGAACCGACATGTCGCAGACACACGAACCATTACGGAGACTTATGCCTCTGGTACCGTGAGCGTTTGTCGAGAGCACTCACAACATGAGCAGGCTGTCGCAGAAAGCCACTCGTTTCGGGGCGTTACTTGGTCTGACGCTGGGCGTCGCCACCGCCACAGCTCACGCACAGAGCGCGCGCGACGTCGCCTTTCGCGCCGCGCTCGCGCTGCGCTACGCCCCGATCCACGAGCAAGAGGTTCACAGCCGCGGCAACCACGCGCTGGGCGGTGCGGCGGACTACATCACCAGCGTCGACTTCGACGGTGACGACGACGCGCGCAACAACTGGGACCACGCGGGCGACCCGCGTTATCCGCTGGCCGCTCACGCCTACTACTCGGTCGTCGAAACGCCGAGCCACTGGTTCATCACGTACCAGTTCTTCCACCCGCGCGACTGGTCCAGCACGTTCTTCGAGACCGAGCACGAAAACGACTCCGAGGGTGTGCTGCTGGCGGTGGCGCGCGACAACTCGCGGTTCGGTGCGCTGCGAGCTGCGGTCACGGTGGTCCACGCTGATTTCTACTCGTTCGTGCCAGCCACCAGCCGCTGGACGTCGGGCCAAGAAGACGTCGACGGTATGCTGACTGAGCGGCTGTTCGCGGGCGAGCTGCATCCAGTGACCGCGTCGCAAGCCGAGACGCACGCGATCAAAGCTTGGCCCTACTACTCGATTCGGACGCAAGGCGTCGTCTACTACCCATCGCTGACCGAGGCCGAGGTGCCGTCGGGGCCCAGCGATCCGAGCGTGCGGTACCGACTTCACGACATGCTCGAACCGAACGGGCTCTGGCAGAAACGCAACAATCCCCAACTTTTCGTGCGCTACGGCGTCTTCGCCGGCAACGCCTCGGGCGGCTGCGGTAACGGCGTTTTCTGGTGCCGTCGCGACGCCGCCCACGCCGCCTGGGCCTGGAACGACCACGACGACAAGAGCCCGACCGGCGCGCTCGCGACTGACCCTGCCGGCCTGGTACGCGCGTACTTCGATACGCACGAGTTCGTCGCAATGAACTATCGTTTCAATCCGTTCCGCTAGCTCGGCTCAGCTTCCGGTCGTGGTAGGTTGCCTCGCGCATGTCCACCCCGTCCGACAGCCTCAAGGTGTTCTCCGGTAGCTCGCACCCGGCCCTGGCGCAGGAAATCTGCGAGCAGATCGGCATCCCGCTCGGCCGCGCCAGCACCAAGCGCTTCTCGAACGAGAACCTGAAGATCCGCATCGAAGAGAACGTGCGCGAACAGGACGTGTTTGTCGTGCAAACGGCATGTCCGCCGCTGTCCGAGCACATCGTCGAGCTGTTGATCACGCTCGACGCGCTCCGCCACGCTTCTGCCAAGCGCGTGACGGCCGTTATTCCGTACTTTCCCTACGCGCGCAGCGACAAGAAAGACGAGCCACGCATTTCGATCTCGGCACGCTTGATGGCCGATCTATTGGCCACCTCTGGGGCTGATCGGGTGCTGACGATGGATCTGCACTCGCCGCAGATTCAGGGCTTCTTCTCGATCCCAGCCGACCAGCTGACGGGCGTGCCGGCGCTGTGCGAGCGGCTCAAGAAGGACGACCTTTCCAACACCGTGATCGTGGCGGCCGACGTCGGTGAAGCCAAGGACGCCGGTCGCTTTGCCAAGCGCCTCGAGCTACCGCTCGCGCTGATCGACAAGCGGCGTTTCGGAGACGACGAGAACGCCAAGCCCGCCCACATCATCGGCGATATTGCCGGCAAAGACTGCCTGCTCGTCGACGACGAGATCGCCACTGGCGGCACGCTGTTTAACGCGACTGATTTTCTGCTCGAGCGCGGTGCGCGCTCGGTTTCGGCGGCCGTGGTCCACCCGGTGTTGTCCGGGAAAGCGGCTGAAAGGCTCAAGGCCTCGCGGCTCCAGCGGCTGCTGGTGACCAACACGCTGCCGATCCCGCTCGCGTCGATGTCACCCAAGATCGAGATCTTGTCGCTCGCGCCACAGCTAGCCACGGCCATCCTGCACATCCACGACGGCAGCTCGGTCTCGGCGCTGTTTACCTAACCCTAGCCCTCGCCGCGACCGGCGGCGTCACGCGCCGCTACGCCGAGGTAACGCAGCGCGCCCGCCACGTTCGTCGCCATCGCGCACACCGGCTCGAGCCCTGGCTCGGCGTAGACCAAGTAGTCGCGCGCGATCACGTCGTAGCCGGCTAGGTGACGCACGTGGCGTAGGCTCACCCCGTCGCCCAGCTCCAAGACACCGTGGTTCTCACTGAGCGCCTCGGGATCGAACGGCGCGCCGTAGCGCAACAGCACCGCACGCAGCGCGCCTGGCGGCAGGACAAGCTCGCCATCTTCGGAGACGAGCCATAAATGATCGGCAGCGCTGCGTAGAAAGACGCTGGAAAGCTCGCCACTCGGGAGGATGAACTCGTGGATCTTGAGCGCGAGTGCAGGGTTGGGGGTGGGCGTCGACGCGGGCATCGGTGGCCCTAGACTTAGCAAGATTGCGGTAAATCTGCGAAATTGACCGCGATTCACGTTGCCCGCGGCCCCCTGGACAAGCCACATCTAAGGCGTGAACCTGCGTGTCTGGCTGCCTTCGTGCGTGCTCGCTTGCGGGCTCGGTTGCGCTCGTGGCTCGAGCCAGAACGGCGAGCCGGACTCCGACGCGGCAAGCTCGGGCGCCCAAAGCGCGAGCGGCGCCGCGGCGACGGCCGGCGCGAACTCGAGCGCGGGAGCGGGCGGCGCTTCGGCACAAGTCGGCAGCAGCGGGGCGGCGAGTGCAGCCGACTTGCCAATGCTGCCGAACGACACGCAAAACGGAGTCTTCGTGCACCTGTTCGAGTGGCGTTGGGACGATGTCGCGCGCGAGTGCGAGAATTTCCTGGGGCCGAAGGGCTTCACCGCCGTGCAAGTCTCACCGCCGAGCGAGCACGCGCTGTTGCCGGGCTACAGCTTTCCGTGGTGGCAGCGCTACCAAACCGTCAGCTACCAGCTCGAGAGCCGCAGCGGCACGCGCGCCGAATTCGTCGACATGGTGACGCGGTGTCGCGCCGCTGGCGTCGGCATCTACGTCGACGCCGTGTTGAATCACGCCACCGCCCAGGTTTCCGGCACTGGCAGCGGCGGCACGAAATTCACCAAGTACGCCTACCCAGAGCTATTCACCCAAGCTGATTTTCACACGCCGGCTTGCCAGATCCAAGACGCCGACTACACAACCAACGCCGAGCACGTGCAGCGCTGCGAGCTAGTCAGCTTGGCCGATCTCGACACTAGTAGTGCCAGCGTTCAGGCAAAGCTGGCCGGGTATTTGAGCGAGCTCTTGTCGCTCGGTGTGCGCGGGTTTCGGCTCGATGCGGCTAAACACATGGCGCCCGCGGACCTGTCAGCGATCTTGGCGGCCGTGAAGCCGCGAACCGACGAAGCGCCGTATTACTTCCTCGAGGTCATCGACTATGGCGGCGAGGCCGTGCACGCCACCGATTACTTGGACGTCGGCGGCAAGGCCGAGCTCGATATCACCGAGTTCAGGTACAAGAGTGTCGGCGACGCGTTCCTGGCGCGCAACGCCAAGACCGTCGCGTCGCTGAAGCTGCTGCCAGCGCAGGCGCTCTTGCCGAGTGACCGCGCCGTAACGTTCATCAACAATCACGACACCCAGCGCGGCGACGCGGATTTCTACCAAGATGGGGCCGCCCACGACCTCGCTACGGTGTTCATGCTGGCGTGGCCGTACGGCTACCCGTCGGTCATGTCGAGCTACGGTTTCAACCGCACGACCGGCGCCGGCCGCGACGTGGGTCCGCCTACGGACGGCAACGGCACCACCCACCCCGTCTACGCAGCAGGCACGAACGAGCCGAGCTGCGTGGCTGGACCGTACACGCCGACCACCACGGGTTGGATCTGCGAGCACCGCAATCGCTACGTGACTGGCATGGTACAATTTCGAAAAGCCGCGGCTGGGGCGCCGATGGCCAACGTCTGGGACGACGCCAAAAACCAGCTCGCTTTCGGGCGCGGCGACCGCGGCTTCGTGGCCATCAACCACGAACAGGCCCCACTTTCACGGGCTCTGCCGACCGGGCTCGCCGCCGGCAAATACTGCGACGTCTTGAGCGGTGACTTCACCCCAGCATCCGGGCCAGCCAACGCCAAGCCGGCAACCTGCAGCGGCACGGTCATTGACGTTGACGCTTCAGGCAGCGCAACGGTCGAGCTCGCTGCCGAAACCGCGATCGCGATTCACGTCGGCGCAAAATTGTAGCAAATTTCCCCAACTACACCGCTGGACGCCGAACACCGAACACCGAACCGGGCGGAACAGCTAACGGCGCCGGCATCCCCGAACCGCCTGCGGGAGCGGGTACCCAGGCTAGCGCGCGCTCTTGAGGATCTTGCACTCGCTCGCGACGTAGACGCTGGTGGCGTCGAGGACGACCGAGCTCACCTTCGGCAGCGCGCGCGCCACCCAAGCCGGTTCTCCGGTGTCCATGCCCTCGGCGTACGTCGACTTCTCGAGGCTGCCGTCGTCGGTCGCGAAGTAGACGGTCTTCGCCGTCGGGTCGACCGCGTAAGCGATGACTTGAGCGCTGTTGAGTGGTACCGCGACGGTCTTATTCGCGTGGTCCGCGCCGCCGAACAGCGCACGCTGCACGCCCTGCTGAACCCAGTAAACGTTGGTCGCGTCGGCCTGCACGCTGCGGTGCCCGAAGATCAGGTTCGACTGCGACGCGCCGATCTTCACGTGCATGTCGCCGACGATCGGATCCGCTTCGAGGTTGAACGCCTCATTGGAGGCGTACAGCACCATGCCGCCCGAGACCGCGACGCCTTGCGCCATGCCCTCGTCGGCGCTGACCGCTACCGAGACGCCCGTGCCAGGCGCGGCGGCGTCAGCTTGTTTGATGTCCTTGGCGACCGCGTAATAGATTTTTCCGGCGTCGACCGCGACGTCGAAGATCGGCATGGCTTCGGTGACGAGCACGGTCTTGGTGCCGTCGGCCAACTTCACCCGCGTGACGGTCATGCCAGTCGCCACGTACGCGTTGGTCGCGTCGAGCGCGAACGCCGTGCCACCCGTGAGGTCAGTCGCGACTGGCGTCGCCGCACCACCGGCCGGCAGCGCAAAGCTAACCAGCGCACCGGTCATGGTGCTGAGCACGTACAGCTTGTCAGCCGTCGACAGCAACTTGAGGCTGCCACAGCCCGCGACCTCACCGAAGGTCGCCAGGTCCGGCGCGCACTTGCCGGCCGAGCACGCGCTCATGGCGTTGCACTTGGTGGCGCAGTCACCGCAGTGGTCCGGGTCCTTCGTCGGCGTGACGCACTTCGTCACAGCTTCGCAGAACAGCGGGGCGTAGGGCGGGCACGCGCAGGCGCCCATCACCATCACCTTGCCATCCGTACACTTGCCGGCAGCTCCGCCGCCGCCGCTTCCACTGCTGCTGGTGCCGGCCGCCGCCCCGCCCGAGCCGCCGGCGCTAGCGCCGCTGGTGCTGATGGCGCTGGTGCCGGCAGCGCCGGGGTTCGCCGGGGTATCAGTGGTGCTGCTGCAGCCGACGGCGCTCAGCCCAACCAAGAGACCAGTGGCTACCGCGCCGCGAAGAACGACCTGCTTAAACCTAATATTCACGTGCAATATCCTCTGCTTCGGCGTCAGCCAAAAGGTGACGGGCTGCATGACTGAATGTCCGGGCGCAGCGAGAAGTTTCGGGAAATCTGCAATCGGCGGAATTGCCGCGGCCGGCCGCGCCGCCAGACGCCCGCAAACGGCTGCCGGCGAGCTGAAATGTTTCGGCTGCCAGCTATGGTGACGGCTGTGGTCTCTCCCGCCTCACTTCCGCTCGAAAGCGCTCCTGACATTGAGGCTTGGGCTGAGCGCTACATTGTCAGTACCGATTTAGGTCACAAGCTCGCTCCACCCGCGCCGCCTAAGCTGTTCGCCGGCTCGGCCCCCGTCCTGCGGCTGCTCGCACCGGGACGGCCGCCGCAGCTCCGCCAAGCGAAACGGACCGAACGAACACCCAAACAGGAGGCGCTCGAAGATGCGCACTACCGCGCCCGTACGCTGCACGCCTTCTGGCACCACGAGCTGCAAGCAGCCGAGTTGATGTGCTGGGCGATCCTCGCATTTCCGGATGCGGAGCAAGAGTTTCGGCGCGGGTTGCTCGCCATCTGTCTGGATGAGATTCGGCACATGGGCCTGTACGCCGAGCACATTTGCGCGCTCGGCTGCGCAGTTGGCGATTTTGGGATCCGTGATTGGTTTTGGAAACGCGTCCCCAGCTGCGCCTCCAAGGTCGAATTCGCAGCCGTGATGGGCATGGGGCTCGAGGCCGCCAACCTGGAGTACGCGCCCAATTTTGCCGCGCGCTTTCGCAAGGCTGGCGACGAGGTCGGGGCGCAAATTCAGGAGCGCATCGCCGCTGAAGAGGTCGCGCACGTGGGCTTCGCGACGCGCTGGTTTTCGCGCTGGACCGGTGGTTGCGACTTCGAGGTGTGGTCGCGGCATTTGCCGGCGCCGCTCTCACCATGGGTCATGCACGGCCAGCCGATCGCCGGCGACGCACGCCGACGCGCGGGCATGCCCGAAGCGTTCCTGGTGGCGCTCGCTGCTTACGTGCCGGAGCCGAAGGGTCGAGCAGCGTCGCGCGTCGAGTCGGCATGACCCAGCACTACGCCTGGATCCTCAATCTGGACGCCGAGCTCGAGCTAGCGCGCGGGCGTCCGGGCTACGTGCCGCAACGCAAGCTGCTAGCGCAGTTGGCGGAGCATGGCGGCGGCGCGCGCGCACTGCTGGGGCCCAACGACGTCGAGCTGCGAGCTGCGAGCTCCGAGCTCCGAGACGAGCGCGAGCTGCGAGCTCCGAGCTCCGAGCTCCGAGACGAGCGCGAGCGCGAGCTCCGAGACGAGCAGGGCGAACCGCCAGACCCAACTCGCAGCTCGCAGCGCGCAGCGCGCAGCTCCCGCATCGGCCGCGCGTGGTGTCCGACGCCGATGGCGCTGGCGGGCTTGCGCGCGCACGGAGTCGAGCCGGAGCCGCACCCCGACGCGTGCGTACTGCGGCGGGTGAACCATCGCCTGTTCGGCCATCAGCTGGGCGGCGGTTTGCCGGAGCAAACGTACGTGCGGAATCGTGAGCAGCTTTTGGCGCGCATCGCCGGCTACTCGCGACATTGGCTGCTGAAACGCCCGCTCGGGTTCGCCGGCCGTGGCCAATTGCGCATCATTGGGCCGGTGACTGACAAGCAGTGGACCTGGGTCGACGCGTCGCTGAAGCGTGACGGCTTGCTGCTCGAGCCGCTCGTTACACCGACCTTCGAAGTCAGCCTGCACGGCTTTATTTGGCGTGACCAGCGCTTCGAGCTCGGCCGAGTCTGCACGCAGTCGGTCAGTGAACGCGGCGCGTTTCGCGGGGCGCGCCTGGCAGAGGCCGAAGAGTTGCGCGCGAACGACGCTGCCGCATTTCGTGAACGCGCCGAAACCGTCGCCGGTGCGTTGGCGAGTGCCGGCTATTTCGGCCCGTTCGGCATCGACGGCTACCGCTACTCGCTCGACGGCACGAGCGCATTTTGCGCCCTCGGCGAAATCAACGCGCGCTACACGCTCGGCTTCGCCGTCGGCTTTCCGCGGCACCCGAGCGAGCTATCGCTTGGGTGAACCTCGTCGCATCGGGTGGACGCGCCCGGCGATGATTGAGCGTCAGCGGAGGCTTACGGGACGCGCGTCTTGAGCTTGTCGACGGCGTGCACCGGGGCCAAGTCGCCCTTCATCAGGTGAGAAATCGCGCTGTAAACGAGGCGCTGGCTCTCCAGCATACCGAGGCCGGCAAACGCGGTCGACACGACCTCGATGCTGAAGTGCCCTCCGGCGCCGCTGACGTCGGCTTTGGAGCTGGGGATTTTGCTCTCGATCGCTTCTCGCAAAGCATCGACGACGCTGCCTTGAAAATCTGTCGGGTGTGAAGACATGGATCAGTACCGGGGAATCGACGAATCGATGGCTTGCGACCACGCGTCGATGCCACCCTTCAAGTTGTAAACCTTGCGAAAACCTTCTTGCACAACCGACTGCGCTACGCCGCGGCTGCGCATGCCGTGGTGGCAATAAAACGCGATCGGCGTCGCCTTATCGAGGGTCTTGAGCTGCTCGGCCGTCGCTTCGTTCAGCGTCTTGCCGATCGCGATGCGGGCGATATCGCCTTCACTTTCGGGCCGCACGTCGAACAACGTGAGCTCGCCCTTGTCGAGCATGGCCTTGGCGTCTTGCACCGAAAGCTCGACGACCTGCACGGGTTGGTTGGGGTTGTCGATCTTGAAGCCGGCGTTCGCGCCGTCGATATAACCGATGTTCAAGCCCTGTGCGCGCGCGATACTGGAGCGAGCCACGTACAGCTTGAGCCCGCCCAGATCGACCTCGACGTCGCCGCGCTCGATCGGGCCGAAGAACAAGTCGTGGTCGAACTGCGGGCTGACCTGCAGGTGCAGCACGTCGGGATCGCCTTCGGTCATCGCGCCTTTGAAGGCCGCGATGGCTTCGGCGCTGGCCGTCACGCGCGGCGGCGCTACCGGTGGAGCTTCGGCGCCGAGCAGCTGCTCGAGCTCGCCCGACGACTTTAAATCTTTCACGATGTCGCAGCCGCCGACGAATTTGCCGTCGATGTACAGCTGCGGAATCGTCGGCCACTGCGAATAGTCCTTGATGCCGTCGCGTAAGTCGGCCGAGCTCAACACGTCGTGTGTCGAATACTCGGGCACCAATTCATCAAGGATGGCCACCACTTGCGCCGAGAAGCCGCACTGTGGTGCGCGGCGGTTGCCTTTCATGAACAAGACGACGCGATCACTCGCGACCAATCCGTCGAGCCTTTGCCGGAGCGCTTCGTTCAGGGCCATGCTTCGGCCGAGTCATAGCGCAGAACCCCCGCCCCCGGGAGCCCGCTAGAAAAAAGGGGCTGCCAACCCGCAGCCCATCCGGGTAGCACCGGGCGGAACGGCAAGGCATGCTCGGTTGGTGCCGCTGGCGGATGCCACCCAGAGTGTCGCGCTGCTCGGCCCGACCAACACTGGCAAGACGCACCGCGCCGTCGAGCGCATGCTGGAGCACGGCAGCGGGATGATTGGCTTGCCGCTGCGGCTGCTGGCGCGCGAAGTCTACGATCGCGTCAGCGCGCGGGTGGGTGAAGACCGCGTGGCGCTGGTGACCGGCGAGGAAAAGCGCGTGCCGCGACGCCCGGACTATTGGGTGTGCACGACCGAGGCGATGCCGCTGACGCGCGAGGTCGATTTCGTGGCGGTCGACGAGGTGCAGCTGGCGACGCACGACGAGCGCGGCCACGTGTTCACCGACCGGCTGCTACACGCGCGCGGGCGCGCCGAGACGTGGTTCATGGGCTCGGGCGGGATGCGTGAGCTGATGCATCGGCTGGTGCCGGCCGCCAAACACCAAGAGCATCCGCGTTTGTCGCGATTGACGTTCACCGGCTCGACGAAGCTTTCGAAGCTGCCGCCGCGCAGCGCGGTCGTGGCGTTTTCTATTCCCGAGCTGTATCGCATGGCCGGCAGGCTGCGTGCGACGCGCGGTGGCGCGGCAGTGGTGTTGGGCGCATTGTCACCGCGTGCCCGAAACGCGCAGGTGGCGATGTTCCAAGCCGGCGAGGTCGACTACCTGGTCGCGACCGACGCGATCGGCATGGGCCTGAACCTGGCCGTGGGTCACGTCGCTTTCGCGGCGTTGCGGAAGTTCGATGGCCAGCACGCGCGCTCGCTCAGCGAATCGGAGCTGGCGCAAATCGCCGGGCGCGCCGGGCGCTACCTGCAAGACGGCAGCTTCGGCACGCTGTCGCCGATCGAGCTGCCTCAAGAGTTGGCCGAGCGCATCGAACGCCATCAATTCGAGCCTATTTTGCGCGTGCGCTACCGCAACTCAGAGCTCGATTTTTCTTCGCCCGAAGCGCTGCTCGAAGCGTTGGCGGCGCCGCCACCAGCCGCTCACCTGGCGTCCGCGCCGACCGGCATCGACGTCGCGGCGTTGCGCGCATTGTTGAAGCTTCCGGAAATTTCCGAGCGTGCACGGCGCGGCGAAGCGCTCGAGCTTCTGTGGCGGGTGTGCGAGGTGCCGGATTTTCGGCACATCTTGTTCGAGGTCCACGTGGCGCTGTTACGCGACTTGTACCTGGCGCTGGCCGAAGCCCCGCTCAGCGACGACTACTTGGCGCGACAGACCCGTGATTTGAACGACCGCAACGGCGACGTCGACGCGCTGTTGGCCCGCACCGCGCGGCTTCGGACGTGGGCGTTCGTCGCCAACCGTGCCGGTTGGGTCACGAACGCCGAAGCATGGCGCAAGCAGCTTGCCGAGCTGGAAGACGGCCTGAGTGACGCGCTGCACGCCGGGTTGGTGGCAAGCTTCGTCGAGCGCCGCTCGCGCACGCGTCCGATGCCGAAGCGCGCGGGCACGCCGCTCGTCACCGCCGAGCCCGAGCCGGATTTCGCTCTTGCGCTCGATCCGCATCACCCGTTCGCCAGGTTGTCCAAGCTGCGCCGGCAAGTCCACGAGCCGCCGCCGGAGCCGAACGCGCCGTCCACCTGGGAAGAGCTGGTCGACGCGCCGCACGAAGCCTTCTTGCTCGACGATTCCGGGGCAATTCTAAGCGGCAGCCTGAAGCTGGCGCAGTTGACGCGCGGTGCTGCGCTGACTCAGCCCGAAGTGCGCCTGACCAGTCTCGACGACATGCCGGCCGGCACGCGCAGCCAACTGCAGCGGCGCTTGCTCGCCTTCGCGCGCGACGTGTTCGGCCGGCTTTTGGCGCCACTGGAGGCGTTACGTCGCTCCGACCGCTCACCGCTCCGGGCGATCGCCTACCAGCTGGAGCAGGGCTTGGGCAGCGCGCGCCGACGCGAACTTGCGGCGACGCTCACGGCGCTCAGTCCGGCCGACCGCGAGGCGTTGAACCAGACCGTCGTCGAACCGGGCAAGCTCGCCGTCTTCTTGCCGGCGCTGCTCGACGCGCACGCGCTCGGACGACGGCTCACGCTCGTGCGCGCGTTCGAGCCGGACACGAAGCTCCCGCCAGTCGGACGTCCAAGCTTCGACCCGCAGCATCTATCCGAGCAAACTTGGATGACGCTCGGCTACGTGGTGCTTGCGCGCCACGCCTTCCGGCTCGATTTGGCCGAGCGCGCCGCCGCGTTGTTGAACGAAGGCGCTTCGGAAGGCGACGCCCTGCGTTGTTTGGCGCTACCCAAGCGCGATTGGGCGGCTGTCAGCAGCGCGATTCGGACGGCCCTGTCTGAAGCTAGCTGAGCGGGTCGATTTTTTGCGCAACTCGGGCGGCGGCCAGACCGAACGGTGGCCATGCCCGAACCCATCTCAACCTCCAACAGCCCTCAATCGTCGGGACTACGCCCCAATTCGGATCCGACGCTCGACGAAACCGGCCTGGTTTGTCGCAGCGACGCGCCGAACAGCTCGCAACAGCCGCGCCCAACCGTGACCAGCGAGCCGCCGCCTGCCGTCGCCAAGCTGATCAGCGCCGCGTCGCCGCCGGCTTCGGTGCTACCGCCCAGCTCGGCCAGCACGGCGACTTCCGAGGCACAAAACAACGCGCAGCGAACGTCAGAACGGCGCGGCATCGGCTGCTACGCCGCCGCGGGCGTGACCGGCGGCTCGCGCGACGCGGTGTACGCCGGCGTCGCTGCGCTCAAAGGTCGCGATCCAACGACCGGCATCGAGGTCGAAGTGTTCGGCACCTCGGCGCAAGCCGGCGGCGAGCTCGAAGCGCAAGTCGGCATGGCGCGGCTCGGTCTGTCCGGCAAGAACGGCAGCGTTGGTGGCGAGGCTTTCACGGTGCGCGCCAACGGTGGAGCCCACAACGATGACGGCAGCATCGGCATCAACTCTGGTTTCGTCGCCACGCTCATCGGAGCCGAGGGCACGCTCGCACGCGGTGCTGACAGCTTGACGTTTGGCGCTTCACTCGGCGGCGGCGCGGCGGTCAGCCTCGGGCTCCGCGACATCGACGACAACGGCGTATTCGAGAAGTGCGTCAAAGTGACCGCCGGTCCCGTGACCCTCGGCATCTGCTTGGAGGACTGAGCAATGACGACCCAACGCATCCAGCTTCATTCCACGGTCGGGCGACAGTTGTTGTTGGTCTACGCCTACATGCCCTGGCTGTCGCTCACCGGTTGCTTCTCGAGCATCGTGGTAGCCATCACGCGCCACGCATTCACTCCCGCCAACGCGATGGTACTGGCCCTGATCGTACCGATCGCCATCTTTAGCCGTTGGGCACGCCGCAACGCCACGCCGGTTTTCGCCACGTCCGAAGGCTTGGAGCTGCAAGCTCGCAAACACACCATCCCTTGGCCCGCCGTGGCCGAAGCCCACCAGATCCCCTTTGTCGGCAACCTGCTCACCGTCTACCGCATCACCTTCACCGACGGCACGCCTCCGCTCACCTTCTACTGCAGCGAACAGCTAGAAAGCATCGTGCAACGCTTCAAGTCCCCCGCGAGAGCAGCGTGAGCCGGCTGGTGCCAATTCATGCTTCCAGTATGATAAGCGACATGGAGCGCGTCACCGCAACCATCGACCCCCAAACCCTCAGTGCGATCCGGCGGATCGCGGGACCACGAGGCGTTTCCGCATTCCTGGAGACGGCGGCCCGCGAGCGGTTGGCGCGGTTGCGGCTGCTGGGTCTGCTCGACGATTTGGACGCTCGCTATGGCACACCTAGCTCCGCGGTGAAACGACAAGTCGCCAAGCAGGCGAAGCGCATCTTTGGCTCACGAGCGCCATGAAAAGACGACGCCCACCGTCGGCGCTTCCGCGCTGTGTTCTCGACAGTGGCGGAATCACGGCCCTGCTAGGCCGCTCTCAAAAGGCACGCGCGTGGCTCCGCTGGCTCGCTACTCACCACGGCGAAGTGATTGTGCCGGCCGCCATTCTCAGTGAATGCACCACCGGCGATGCGGGCCGCGACGCCGAATTGAATCGAATACTCGGCGCGCTTACAGTTACCACCACGACGGAGCCGACGGCCCGTCTGGCAGGCGCATTGCGTTTTCGCGCTCGGACCGATGACGGAATCGATGCTCTGGTCGCAGCCGAGGCGGCCGCCACACCTGTAGCAACGGTCATCCTCACCTCAGATCCCCACGATCTCACGCGCCTCGTCGCGACCACTAGTCACGTCGCCGTTCAGCGCGTTTAGCCCCCCCCGCTGGCCGCAACAGCTCGCTAAGCTATGCTTCAAGCATGGAGCGGCCCGTGGAAGTCTTGGAGCAGTTGTCGCGCACGCTGATGCTCGGCCCTTTGTTGGAAGATTTGCAGCGGCGTTGGGGCAGCTACGAGCTGGTCGACCATTGGCAACAGGGTGAGTTTCATCACGATGTCGTGGTGCGCGTGCCGCGCGCCTTGCCAGACCTCGGCGGCGATATTCTGATCATCGCCACCAACTGCAACGGCGGCGTGAAGGAAGTGCTCAGCTTTCCCCACGTGCCGCAGCGACTCGCCCTCTGGCACTGGCGTTGCCCCGAAAACCCCGATTTCACTGGCGCCTTGCCGCCGCCGCTCGGCGCCGCCACCACCGAGCATTGGTTCAACCCGTGTGAGCTGCTCACTGCGGATGCGCGGAGCGAATACCGCGCCGAACACCGCCAGCGCCAATGCGGCGGCGGCTGGCTGCCGCGGAGATAGGTCTCAAGCCGCCGTTGCCCCCCGCCACAACAGACTTCTCGTCATACACGGCCGCTGCGGCGTCCTTCGCGCCACAGGGGTGGCGATTTGTCACGCCCATACGGCACGCAGTTCAGTCGTAGCGCAGTCGGCGCCTCGACCGGCCCGAAACCAAATGAACGAGCGCCACGAACACCGTGGCGCCGATGATCGACCACAGGATCGGGAATTTGTGACCTTCGACCGCAACCACCATCAATTCAGGCAAGTGCAGGTAACCCGCCAGGAAGGTGCCGAGTAGCGCGCCGATGAATCCGACTGCGATCGAAACGAGGAATCCGCCGCCGGTTCCACCAGCGATGGCACGGGCGATCGCACCGCAAACCCCTGCAATCACCAATAAGATCAGTAGGCCTGTCAGTGTGAGCGTCATGCTGGCGCGACAGTGCAAGCCCCGGGCCGGCTAAGCCGGGGGTATCGACGGCTCCGCGTCTTCGCCCGGCAATGCGCGCGGATAGAACCAACCTGTGATCGCGCTCACCCAGCCTGCGCCGGCCAAAAGGCCGCCAATGACATCGGACGGAAAGTGCACGCCAAAGTAGACGCGCGACGCCGCGATGCCCAAAACCAGCAGCAGCACGATGCTAACCAAAAGCGCCAGGTAGACCCCGCGCACACCGACGGCACGCGCCACCAACAGCAACCCGAACAAAACGCCCGTCGCTCCCAGCGCGTGCCCACTCGGAAACGAATACGAATGCGGCGTGTGAATTAGATAGAGATCCGCCGCACCTGGGCGAGCCCGGTGAAAAGCCAGCTTGAGCAGCCCGCTCAGCAGCAAGGTGCCAACGCAAACGCTCGTCAGGTAAGTCAGCTCACGCCAGCGACGCGACGCCACCAGCAGCACCCCTGCAAGCAACGCCAGCATCAAGAGCGATTGCCCCTCGCCCAACTTGGTCAGCCAAAGCATCGGCTGATCGAGCCCACCACGCGACCGCACCACGAAGCTAGCTACCGAGGCATCGAACGGCCCCAGCTCGTTCTCGCGCAGCTCAGTCGCGAGGCGCGCAAAGAATACGATTGAAAGCAACGACGGCGGCACACTCCAGCGATGGTGCGAAAGGAAGCCGAGCAGGCGCCGGACCGGTTCAAAGCGTGCCAATGCGTCTCGAGCCTTAGCAAGCAGCGAGCCAGCGTGCCGCCACGCTGTACCTCGAAGACTCAAACCACCCAAAAACGCTTCGCCATCACGCTGCGCCGCTTCATGTCGAGCAGCTCGCTGACGTCACGCTCGTCGAGTTTTTCGAACAAAGCATCAGAGCCTTGCTCCAGCTTGAACGCCATTTCATCCTCGTAGAGCGGTAAAAGCGCGTACAAGCGCACGGTTTTTCCTTCCGAGACCTCGCACTTCCAGAACTCGTCGCCGAGCAGCATCGGCGGCCCGGCGATCACGCAGCACAGCTTGGTGTCCTCGGAGTAGGGCTCGGCGGGGTGGCCGTTTGGAATCGTGTGCCCGAGGCCAATCCAGGTGTCGTGCAGGTGCGGCAAACGCGCGACGAGCTTCAGCGTGCGCATCGGCCAATACCAACGCTCTTCGTCCGCCTCGTCGCCGTCCATCACCCAATCCTGGGGCAGCGCAAGCATCAGCTCTGCGAAGCGATGCTCCTCCGCGCCCTCCGGCACGGTCATTGGCAGCGCGCTCATGCCTTGGGTGACCAGCACGTGGTACGGCCGCTCCTCGGTTGCGGCGTACACCAGCACATCGAGGTGAATCGTATCCGAGAGCAACTCGTGAAACACCGTCGCTTCACCGCCCAGGTGCTCGTGCAAGTGCTCGCCCCAGCGCTCGGCCTCATCGTCATCCATCTCCGCGACCGAGACCGTGCTGCCACGTTCGGATTCGTGCACCCAGCGCACCACGTCACGCGGCGGCGGATTGTCGCTTTGAGCCTCCTCCGGCGACCAGCGCCCGCCGGGCCCGAGCACCGACTCGGTCGGCAACTGCTCGACCCCGGCTAGCCGCGCAGCCCCGCTCACCTCGCGCAAGAAGCGCATGACCAAGTCGATCTCGAGTCCCAAATCAGGCAACAAAACCTGATGGTCGCAGGCAGAACCCGGCTGCTGACCGAGCACGCCCATCCCCACTGTCTCGACCAACAGGTGATTGCCGGCCGGGATCACCCGCGTCGAAACCCACAGCTCGGTCATCGGGTCGCCCGCCGCTTGCTGCAGCAGCCAGCTGCGCGCCGTCGTCGCGTCCACCAACACTTCGCCGTTCGGCGCGAACCACGAAAGCGCACCCGGCATCCCGCAAATCCGTTCGGCGATGCCGGAGAGCGCCGAGAGCTCCCGCTGCACTTCGCGATCAGGCGGAGCGATCGGCGCGTCATCACCGCCCTCGAACACGTACGACAGGTTCAAACGCACGAACGCCACGTGCTCGGCGCTCGGTGCCGTCGGCTGGGCTGCGGCGCGCGCCAAAGCGTAAGGAAAGTTCACCAATCCGAAGCAACGCGCGCTCCAGGCGCCGAACAGCTCCCGGTCGTGCTCCGGATCACCCATCGAATCCGGCCACGGGCGATGAAACACCTCCACCGCCACGCCAGCGTTGAAACCAGGCCCCGAAGCCACCAGCACCGTGCCCTCGCCGCCGAGCCAATACTCGGCGTCATCGGCGTATTCGACCTGGCGCACTACCGGGAAATGTTCGGCGAGCACGGCGGCGACGGCGGCGAACGACACCGCCCGCTCGAACAACACCACGCCGGTCTGCAGGAACATCCTGCCGGACCGTAAGCGCGCGAACCGAGGTAGACAAGGGCTGCCAACCCGCAGCTTTCCTCGCAGAAGCCCGCGTGGCGGTCCCCGGCCGCACCGCCAGGCTGGCGGTCCGCTGCTGGACGTCCGTGTCGCAGGTGGCTAAAGGAGAACCATGCGCGTTTTGATTGCCTCGGATTTGAGCGAGTCGTCCGACGAAGCGGTGCGACAGGGTGCTGAGCTCGCGGCGGGCGGGCGCATCGGGCTCTGCCACGTCATGCCCGAGTTCGGGACGCACGCTCTACTGGCACAGCAGTACGAAGAGGATCTGAACAAGCAGCTCGAAGTGCAACCGCGCATCGCTGAAGCGTTGCAGAGTCAGCTGGCGCGCCTCGCGCCAAACGCCGATTCGGCGCCCGAGCTGTTCGTCGAGCAAGGTACGCCCCACGCCCAAGTCGTGCATCGCGCCGAAGAATGGCAGGCAGATCTGATCGCGGTCGGCACTCACGGGCGCGGCGGTTTGAAGCGATTGCTCGTCGGCAGCGTTGCGGATCAGGTCGTACGCGCGGCGCACTGCCATGTCCTGGTGGCCCGCACGGCCCGCGAAGGCGTCATCTTGGCCGCTACCGACTTCGCCGATCCGGCACTACCAGCGATCGAGCTGGCTGCCGCCGAGGCCAAGCGTCTGGGCCGAAAGCTCGTCGTCATGCACTCGATGGAATCGGCGCGCCAAGGCGACGCTGCGATGGGCCTGCTCGGCGCGCTGCCAGCGCTGGATTCGCCCGAGACGCTCAGCGCGCGCCGCGCGCTGGCGACGCAAATCATGGAAACGGCGTTGTCGCGCCTGGACGTCTTGGGTGAGGTCGTAATCGCCGACGACGACGCGCTCACCGAGATTTTGCGGCTGGCGGAGTCGTTACCGGCCGCGCTCATCGTCGTCGGCACGCACGGTCGCAGCGGCCTTTCTCGCGTGGTTCTCGGTAGTATGTCTGCCCGCATCATCGAACGCGCGCCGTGCTCGGTGCTCGTCGCTCGGGCGTGAACCACCCTGACCCAGTCCGCGCCCAGTAGTGAGGCGATGCGCAACTACTTGCAAGTGACCTGCGCATCGGCCCAATCGACGTGGTCTTGGTGACGGTCGTCGTTGCCGTTGTCGACGAACAGCGAAAGCTCAGTTTTTCCCGTGAGGTCGACGTTGACCGGATGTGCCGCGGTCTTGCCCTTGACGATGCCGCTGTCGAACAGCTTCTGGCCGTCCGCCCAAACTTGAAACGTAACCGAGGCCAGCGCGGTCGCTTCGTCGTCGACGCCGACATCAGCGGTGAACGCTGAGCAGGCGCCGTTCAGGCGGTACGTGACGAGCGAAGCCGCGTGGACACCGAGCCCCTTGTCGTAGTGGTGCCCAGCAATTGAAAGCGGCGTGCCGTCTTTGGCCTTGCGTTCGTTGTTGCTCAAGTCGCGCTCGGCGGGCCCCACGCTGCTGGCCGCGTACAGCCACGGCAGATCGCTGAGGAAGCGCGTGCCGGTCGGCGCGGCCAGCTCACTACCCGTGATCTTGACGAGCTGCGCGGCGTGCGCCGGAACGTTCACGGTGTATTGGTCGGTCGCGGCAGGAAGGTCCGCGCGCGCCCACACATCGCGCAGCTGCGCGGCGCCCGGCGCGAGCCCAATATCCGCCCATTTGACCGAGAACTCGGCGGCCTGGTCGCCGCGATTGAAGAGCGCCACCGCGCGCGTGCCGCAGGCAGAGAGCGGCTTGGACCACACCTCCAAGCCGTTGGCGTAGGCGCCGCCCACGCCGACCCGAAAACCGGACAGCGCCAGCGCGTCTTGATCGATAGCGAGGACTTCCGGATTCGAAAGCAGCGCGAGTATCGCCGGTGAGGCCGCGGTGACGTCAGCGGTCGTGAACAGTGGCGCTGCCATCACGGCCCACAGCGAGAGCTGCGCGCGGTATTCACCCTCGTTCAACTTACCGCCCAGCTGCAGCGCACCAGGGTCATTGAAGGAGCCGGGGCGACCGTAAGCGACGTTGTCGGCGTTGCTGTCGACGTTGGCGACGATCGCCGCCCACGTATCGGTGATACCGCCACGGTTACGAAAGACGTTCGCGGTTTGCATCCACTGCTGAAAGCCTTCGAGATCTTGGCCGTCGGCGTACGGCTCGATCGCGAGCGGCACGGATTTCGCCGCGAACGCGCTGATCAGCGCCGAGAACTGGCTCTTGCGTGTGGCGTCGGCCGGGTCGCCGTTGCAGTTGCTGAGCGCCGCGTAGTCGACGCCGGCTGCGGCATAGGTCGCGGCGTCTTGCGCTTCATGCCCTGCGGAGCCAGGCCGGCCGTTGCAAGTGGTGGGGCCGCGGCTCGAACCCAAGCCGAGCTTCAGCTTTTTCTCGTGCAGATAGTCGGCTAAGCCTTTGAGGCCACCTGGAAACTTGGCGTCGATCCCGATACTGCCGTCGGCCGCGCGCGCTGATTGCCAGCAGTCGTCGACCACGACGTACTGATAGCCGGCGTCGCGCAGACCGGAACTGACCAGCGCATCGGCGACCTTCTTCACGGTTGCTTCGTCGACCGCACAGCCTAGCGTGGCGGCGCTGCTCCAGCCGAGCGGCGGCTTCGGCAAGAGCTTGCTGGTGCCGGGAACGACCGCGTGACACGCCGGCGGCTCGGCCACGCTGCCACCCTGGTTGGCGTCACCAGCGGTTGGGAGCGGCGAGCTGCCACCCCCACCCAGTGCGCCACCTGCGGCCGAGCCAGCTGCAGGGCCGCCACCGCCAGCAAGCTGGCCACCAGCCTGACCGGCTCCCGAAACCGAACCGGCAGCGCCGCCACCGACGCTATTACCGGCTGTGCCAGCGGCCGCTGGCGGCTCCGTGCCGCAGCCGCCCGCCGCCACAGCCAGACAAACTAAACCAGCCATCCGACAACGCGTGAGACGGGGCAGCACCTCCACCAGTCGCTCGAGCCAGGCCGGCGCAGACAAGAAAACGCAGGCACAAACCAGCGTCGCGGTGCTCAGCGACAAAAGAGCGTTTTTTGGCAACCAGTAGCGGCACGGGCCGATGGGAGGGCGTGAGCGTGCAGCATGCGGCGGCGCGCTCGAGCTCGACCCTGTCAGGAGGCCAATGAGTGCCAGAGCCAATTCAGTCTGTGGGAAGCAACAGCTGTGAGTACGACCCGTCCTACGACGTGAGCAACACATCGCCGGTCACCCCGCCAACTAGCGCGCCGTCCAGCAACTCGAGCGCCGCGCCTAGCTCCACCAGCGAACCGGGCGTCGAGCTGTTGGTCAGCAAGCACCCGCCGGGCGGTGGCTCCCGACAATGCGTGACCGAGAAAGCCGCGTTGCTGGTCGCCAGCGGCGCGCTGGTCCGCAGCGCCGGAGTCATGGTCGTCGCTGCGCCGACCGCGATCGGCGAAATCCCGGCCATCACCGCGTTCATCGCCTCCAGCATCGCCGTCGCCGCGACCGCCGCCCTGTACCTCAACTGTGAGGACGACGCGAAAGCGACTTCGAAACCCCAATGACGCCCGCCTTCAAAGCCTGCGCGCTGTCGTTCCTGATAACGCTGCTCACGCTCGAGCTTTTGGCGCGGCTAATCAGCTAAGACTCTCGCCCAAGCCAAACGCGTTCAACAACTCCAGAGCGCGCGGCCCACGCGGCAGCTCCGCTTGAGCCAACACGTCGAACGGTACGCACAGAAACGCGCGCTCGAGTGGGTTGTAGGCGTGTTGCAACGGATAACCACGGATCGGACGGACCAGGGAACCCAGCACGCTCACGAACTGGAACAGTAGGTGCGCGACTAGGTAAGCCGGCCCCAGAAAATCATGCTGGCGGGCATGCGAAAGCTCGTGCGCCAGCACCCACTGTTCGCGCCCACGGATGAATTCCGGCTCGACCACGATCGCATGCCCGAGCGCGATCGCACCCAAGCCACGCAGTCGTCCCGGCGGCAGGCGGTACAGATACGCCGGCACGACGCTTCCGCCCAGACGTTCGGCAGGGCCGCAGCCGACCAAACGCGCCAAACCGCGCCCGAGCAGCGTGGTCGGCGCCGTCCAAATCGCGCGCAAGACCCGCACAAAGCCCGCCGCGCGCGCCCTAGGAACACATATCGTCGCCACCACGTTCGTAGCGTACCGTCACGCTGCGCTAAAGTTTGCCTGCTCGAGCAGCGGCGGGGTCACTATTTCCGGGCCATGAGCGCGCCCCAACTGACCGACGCCAACACCTCAAGTGAATGGTTCCGCACAGTTGCGGATCCGGTGACTGGCCAAGCGCGCAGTCCCTCGCAAGTCGCCATCGAGGTTTCCCAACGTCGGAAACGCTTCGGGCGCCTAGTCACCTACACGATGGCCGGCTTGGTGGCCTTCACGTTGCTCGGGGTCGCGAGCTTTGCGTGGCGCCAGCACTCGATGAAAGCCGCGCTCGAAGCGCCTGTAGGCGCGCCGCCTGCAGCTGCACTCGCAGCGCCGGCCGCTCCCGAAACGAATACCGAAGCTGTCCCGGCGCCACCCGCGGCGGTTGCAGCAGCCGTCCCGCGAGCTGCAGCCAAAAAGGTAGCTGCGGCTCCCGCTGTCGCGAAGTCAAAGCCAGCCAGCAAGCCGGCCGCGCGCACGTCTCCGTTTTTGGGCGCGAAGAAGCCCGCAATCAAAACCCGCTAGCCGTGACCACACGCGGCGGCGCTGCGTTGCGCGCGCCGCTCACGCTAGCTGCGGCGGACGCTGCGTGCGCAACGACTCGAGCACGCGCTTCCAAGTCGCGCCACCATCGACCTCGAGCAGGCGTGCGATCTCTTCCAACGCCAGCTCTTCCTCGGGCGTAATCGCATTCGGATCGTCGAACGCATCCGCCGTCGCACGCGCGATCGCCTCGGAATGAACCACCAAGTCGGGCAGCTCGTCCACGTCGACGTCGAGCATCTCTTCGTTCAGCGCGAGACCCAGCAAACCTTGCAGCCCGCGCTCCACGTAGGCCTGGCTCGGCGCCTCGTGCAGCCAACGCTCCAGCACCGCCGTGGTGTCCGCGGTCAGGTGCAAACGCGCCTGCGCAAACTCCAAAATGCGCGTCAGCTCCACGTGCTCCACCTTGCCATCCGCCCACGCGACGTACACCAGCGGCAGCAGCATCAACGCGCGGTAGGTCGATCGCTTCAACCCAAGCCCAGCCAGCGTCTGCTCAAGCTCGACACGACCCGCCGCCGACACCTTCGACATGCCCGCGAAGGTAGCCTGGCTGCCCCCCGGCGACGTACGGAAACGCACGGCCCGTCCGTGCTCGGCTTCGCCTGCGCGCGGGCGGGGGCCCCCAAACGCCGGGCATGCGCCCGGACGTGGGGGACCCGCAGAGCCGGAGGCGAGACCGATCCTGATCATGACCGTCCTCGTATGTCCAAGCGGCATACCGCGCCCACGCCAGCGCGCCGCTCTTGGTCCAGGAGAACTGCAAGTCTTGCTTGGGCCTGACGTCGCGCTACTCGCAGATCTGGTGTCCAACCTGCAAAGAGCGCACGTAGGCCGCGTAGCGCGCGGGAATGCGCACGTCTTCCAGGTAGGCGTTGCAAGTGAAGCGGTCCGTAGCCGAGGCCATCACAGAGTGGTACACGACGCGCGCGCGGAAGATTCTGCCGACCTCCGCATCATTGAGGGAGATGCTGGCGGGCTCCGTGCGCAGGTCGATACCGTCGCGCGCCAACGCCGCGCGCAGCTTCGCGAGACTGGCAGGGTCGTCGCGGCGCAGGTCCAGTACCAGGCAATGGTTGGTTCCCGGCTCTGGCCCGCACGGCTCCGGAGCTGCCCGCAAACCAAGATCGAGCGGAGCGGGGGCAGCTGTCGGCACGGGGGCAGCTGTCGGCGCGGGGGCGGCTGTCGGCGCGGGGGCCGTGCGCGCCTTCGCCAAGGTGCTGGGCGCCGACGTGAGGCTGACAATCGTTGCCGGACGCTTCCCGCAAGCAGTGAGCCAGAGGACAACCCCTAGCGCGCACGTCAGCGTACCCATCAATAGTCCACCAGCTGCTCGAACGCTGCGCCGAAGCGACGCTTCAGCGCGGCGACCTGGTGCTCCTGGCGGGCGACGGGGCAAGAGCATGAGACTAATCCAACCAGTGTTGCCGGTTGCCGGTTGCGGGCTTAGGTGCCTTCGAACAGGAACGCCTGCAAAGCTTCGAGCACGTCGAGCGTGATCGCGTGGCCGCCGTCGAACGGGTGAAAGGTCACGGCGTGCCCGTACTTCCGCAGCAGCTGGCTCGTGGCCTCGCCGGCGTGAAAGGGTAGGATGGGGTCTTGGCGTCCGTGGGATTCGAACACCAGCGGCTTGCTCGCGCGCGGCGCGTGAAGCGCCGGCAACGACTCCGCGACCAACAGGCTCGATAGCGCCGCCACGCGATCGACTGGCGGATCCGCGGTCAGCGCTACGTCGAGCGCCAGCATGCCGCCCTGCGAAAACCCAGCGACCACCAGCCGCTCGGGCGCGTAGCGCGTCCGCACATCGCGCAGCAGGTTTTGCACCGCGCGGCGAGCCAGCAAGACTTGCGGCTTGTCTCGGTAGTCGGCCGGCCGTTGATCGTCCCAAGCGTGTGACGTGCGATCGCCGGGGCCAAGGGGCCACCAAGCACGCCCCGAGGGGCTCGCATCGAACGGCGCCGCCGGCACGAAAAACCGGACTTTGGGGCGCGATAGCCGCTCCGCTAGCGGCATCAGGTCGTCGCCTTCGGCGCCGGAACCATGCAGCAGAATTATCACCGTGCCGCCGCGCGGCGGGACATCGCGTTCGTGAGCGGTCTTGATCGCGAGCGTCGGAACTTCGCCAAGCGCCTGCGCGCTGGGCGAGGCGCTTGCGTTGGTCTTGGCGTCGGTGGGAGCGGAGCCCGTGGAACGGCACGCCGCGCTGGCCGCGCCGAGCGCGCCCAGCAACACAGCGCGGCGCGACGCGAGCAAAGCGCGCTGGCGATCGCTTGACGTGAATCTGCTCGTCACGGGCATTCAGCTGTTCGTGCGGCTCAGCATCACGTGCGTCGCGCGTTCGCCGGCTTTCGACTCGAGCACCGCGTAGCCAAGTGCGCGCAGGTCAAGCCCTGCGAACAAGGCCTCACCGCGGCCCAGCAACACCGGCCCAACGGCGAGATGCAATTCATCGATCAGTCGTTCCTGTAGATAGGCCCGCACCGTCGAGACGCCGCCGCCGATGCGCACATCCTTGCCGCCCGCGGCGGCTTTGGCGCGCTCCAGGGCATCGTGGATGCCGCCGGTGACGAAGTGGAACGTCGTGCCGCCCTGCATCACGAGCGGCTCGCGTTTGTGATGCGTCAGCACGAACGCCGGCACGTGATAGGGCGGTTCGTCGCCCCACCAGCCCTTCCAGGAATCATCCGGCCACGGCCCCCGCACGGGCCCGAACATGTTGCGGCCGAGTATCCACGCGCCGATGTTGTCGAAGCTGCGCACGGCGAAGTCGTTGTCGATGCCTGCTTCGCCCTCGCCGCCGCCGCCGTGCATCTGCTGGAACGCGCGCGTCGGGAAGAACCACCGCATCATGTCCGGGCCATTCACGCCGAGCGGGTGCTGCAGACTTTGATCGGGCCCGGCGGAGAAGCCATCGAGGGTGACGGCAAATGCGGCAACGATGACTTTCGGCATGCAACTACTCCAGCGAGGCGACCGCACTCGCAGCCAGCAGGGAGACTAGGCCACTCAAAGCCGTTCGCGAAGCTGGATCGAAGTCCCGCTCGCGAAGTGAGCGCGGTACGCTGATGTGAAACCGCGCTGATGCCGCGCGCGCGCCCGCGCCCGACGCTACACGCGAGCATCGGCCCCAGTGCTCAGCGCGGCCCGCACCAAGTGCCGGCCTGAGCGTCGCAGATCCGCGGAAACGCCTGGAAGAATATGGGCGCGTCGGCCTTGGAGTCGTCGTATTGGTACGTCGAGGATTGGTTCACGCAGATGGCATAGAGCGTGTTGCCCCGGGGGCACGGCCCCGTCATGGCCTTGTCGGCACAAAAGACCTTGCCGTACCCTGCCGTGTAGTACTCCGTGCAGACCGACGTGCCGGCATGATCGGGGTTGTCAGTGGAACAATGCTCGAGCCCTTCTTCCGGGGGATCGCAGTCATCGAAGTTGCCGCTCCAAGTCGGGGCACCCGCAGTGGAGCCTCCGCTGCCGGCGTTACCCCCGCCACCGCTCGGCTTGCCGCCGCTGCCAGCGCTTGAGCTGCCCCCGCTGCCAGCGCTCGAGCTGCCGCCGTCGGCATCGCCCGCCGCACCGGCGCTGGTGTCGCCCGCCTTGGCCGAGCCGCCGGCGTTGCCGGCAGGTTGCCCGGCGCTGCCGCCGGCGCCGCTGGTTGCCGACTTATCTGCACTGTCGCCGCCGCCGCAACCGAGTACTGCCGTTACGGTGCCGAACAGCGCGATACCCAGACCGATGCCGCGAACGCTGAAAGTTGAGCAATTCATGATCGGCAACGGTCGCCCACCTCCAATTGGCCGTCAATTGCATTCGCGGCGCGGGCCGTTTCGCAACAGCCACGCCGCGCTGTCACGTTCCGTCTGCCGCAGCTGCCGCCGCAACGGGCTTTGACGTCGCCCTGAGTCCGTGAGGGTCCCGCATGGATTGGGCGGCTAGGACCGCTACCACGACACTGCCGCGCGGCTGCGGCGGACGAGGTCGGACATACCCGCGTCATGACCCGGCTTGCCGAACGCTACGGCCAACACCCCCAGCCGATCACGGTGGCGGCACGGGCCGTCCGCTCACTGCTGGCAATCGCCCTCGAAAATGCGCGCGAGGGCACGGTGCGCGAGCTATACGGTGCGGCCGTTGCGGCTTGGCAGGCGCAACGCGCTCACGACGTCGAGGTTCGGCAAGCTTTCGCCGAAATTGCCCCCGAAGAGTCTGCTCACGCCTGGCTTTCCTTCGAGCTCGACGCCTGGCTGTGCTCGCGCCTTTCGGCCGACGAGCGCGCGCTGGTCGAAGCAGAACGCACCCGCGCCCACTCCGAGCTCCTGGCCGAGCTAGCCGCTCCTGTGCCTGAGCAACTCCGGGTCCTCGCTGGCCTGCCGACACCTGAGCAAGCCTGCCAATTGCTCGAATCCGTGCGTACGAGCCTGTCGGCCGCCGCCTGAGGACCCAGATCCGAGTGCGCCCAGCGCCATGCACCGTCCGTCTTACGGCAAGCAGCTGAGCCGCGCATCCGCCCAGTCGGCATGGTCGTCGGTCAGGTCGCCGTCGTCGCCCACCAAGAGCCGCAGCTCGCTCCGGCCCGCGACGTCGACGCGCACGGTGCGAGGCTCCGTCTCGGCGGTGACGACGCCACTCTCGAATAGCGCCTGGCCGCCAGCCCAAACCTGAAAATTGCCCGCAGCGTGACCACCGGTAGGGTCGTCATCGATGCGATGACCGCGCGGCGGCTAAAACGCTTCAATCACCAGCGCATCGGCGGCGCCAGTACCAACGTTGGTGCCCTGCTGGGTGAGCTTGGAGGGTGCTTTCACGCCGATGTCGGCGTCCGCGTTGTTCGGGCCCGCGAAGGTCACGCCTTTAATGCGAAGCAACGAAGCGTTGGCGCTGAAGTTGTGGCCGACCAGCACCGACGGCCGCAACACGTCAGCGCCCGTGCCGCAGTAGCTCCACGAATCGGGCGGGCCGCTGGCGTTGTGCACTTCGACGTTCTCGAGCGCATTGCCTGACCAGCCCGACTCGCAAAAACCGATACCGGTCCAACCCGAGCCGTCGACGCCGCGGAAAATGATCGGGTCTGCCACGGTGCCCACGGCGGACAAGCCCGCTGTTCCCTCGCTCACGTCGATGCCGCTGCCGCCCGCGAACTCGAAGATTGCCCCGGCTTCGATGGTCAAGTGGCTCTTGACGAAGATTTGTGCGCCCGCGTCGCCGCCCGTGTCGGTGACACGGTAGATCGCCGGAGCCAAGTTCGGCCAGGTCACGTCGGTCAGCAGCGGCCGCAGGATGCTGGTCTCGATGCGAACGCTGTTGTCGTTGCCGTTAGCCTCGATGGTGTTGCCCGTGCCAGCCAACTGATCCACCGACGTGACGCCGACGCGAATCGCTCCGCCCTCGTTCTCGCTGATCACGTTGTCGGTGAACTCGCCCAGGGCGGCTCCATCCAGCACGGTGAGGCCGAATTTCGCGCCGTAGCGCAGCGTCGTCGAGCTGAGCTTGACGCGGCCACCGCTGCCGTCGCTCGAAAGCGAGACGTTGGCGCTCGCCCCATCCTCCGAGCCCGCGTACTCGACCACGGCGTGGCTGAGCTCGTTGCTGACCGCGTTGCTGTAGAAGACGATGCCGCCCCAGGAGCCGGCCAACTCTTGCCAGCCGGTGAACACGACCGGCTCGGCCTCCGTACCAGTGGCGATCAAAGCCGCGCCTGCCCGGATTTCCAAGCCCGCTTCAGCGTCGAACTTCAGCTTGGTGCCCGCCTCGATGTTGAGGGCAGTCCCGGAGCCGGTGACTTCAATCGCAAACGGCACGTCGAAACCGTCCGGGCAGGAGGCAGCCGGCTTCCAGGTGGTGTCTTTCTCGATCGGTCCGGTCTTGGTGCAGTCCACGACTTCACCAGCGCCGCCAGCCCCACCCGGCGCGCCGTCTGGCTCACCGCCTACGCTCGACCCCGGAGCTTCGCCGCCCTCGCCGCCGCTGCCCGGACCACCGCTGCCAGAGCTGCCATCGCTACCGCAGCCGTAGGCAAAGGCGCTCGCCAAGAGAGCCACCAAGCAAGTTCGCGCGACCAAAAGAGCACGGGTTTTCAATGTGCCACCAGCCTTGCCACGGCCGAGGCCGGGAGGGAAGGCGAGTGGGCGTCGAACGGGCCCTACCGACCCGACGACGAAACCGGGGCCGCTGCGGGCGCCCGCGCATGGTCCGTGGCAGTTTTGTCGATGACCGAGAAGTCGCGCGCCGCGCGCTCGGCTTCGGCGTCCAACAGCGGCGCGAACAGGGGTGAGACCCCAAATGCCGTTTTCACGCCGCCGGAAGCAGCGCCAGTCGAGATCGAAGGCGCTCCGTTCCGTAGCCGCTGAGCGCTCGCACGCCGCCGACGTCGGCTTCAGACCCACCGCCACCTACAGTCCAAGTCAGCTTTTCCATTCGTCTTGCACCGAGCGTCGTGCAACCTCGGCAGCACCTCGAACAGGCCAACGGCCAGCACCGAGCGCTCCTTCAACCCTAACCTGGAGCTTTCCGGCGCACGGCTACTGAACGTTCGGAACCTGCAGACATGTGCGGAAACTGCGCCGTATTGTTGCGGCCGGGTAAGGCCAGCATAGTAGAGCGTAGTGTCCCCTCGCCCGTTGGCCGCTCTAGCAGTGCTGTGCGCTGCGTGGGGTTGTCGCGTCGGATACGATCCGGTGTTCGACAGCAACCTGAACGGCTCGGGCGCCGCGGGGCTAGGTAGCGGCGGAGCGCAGGCCGGGAGCAGCAGCGGCGGAGTGCAGGCCGGGAGCAACAGCGGCGGAGCGCAGGCCGGGAGCAACAGCAGCCAGGCAGGCACCGCGACGCAAACCGCAGGCAGCGGTGGTGCTGACCCGCTCGGCGGAGCCGGCGCAGCGGGTGGCCCCGCCTTGGTGCTAGACGCGACCTATCCGAATTTCGATTCCACGACTGGCTTGCATCTTGTTGGCACCGCGACAACCACGTCGGGAACGCTGCACGTCGCAACGCCCATCAAGGATCAACTTGGCGCACTTTACCTCCAGAAGCCCCTGGCCTGGACCGCCAACAGTAGCCTTTCAGTTCATTTCGTGTTTCGCGTGGTGCCTGCGGCTGGCTCAGTCCCGGCCGATGGTTTCGTCGTGGTGCTGCAGAGCGACGCGCGCGGTCTCGCAGCGCTGGGCGATCGGGGAGGCTCGCTGGGCTATTCGGCTGGCGATGGTGGTATCCAGCCGAGTCTGGGCGTCGAATACGACGTCTTTTCGCTCGGCGCAGAAGACCCTCCGACCGAGCATTTGGCGGTGACCGGCGACGGGCAGCTCGCGTCGCTTTCGCTCAACGCCAGTCTGCCGGTGATGCTCGCTAGCGGTAACCCCATACACAGTTGGGTCGACTACTCGGAATTGTCG
Organism: Polyangiales bacterium; assembly: GCA_038252755.1. Taxonomy (GTDB): domain Bacteria; phylum Myxococcota_A; class Polyangia; order Polyangiales; family Polyangiaceae; genus PMG-095. The sequence continues at coordinate 45,347 of JBBSAB010000056.1, forward strand.
CAAACACTCGCAGTCTACCTGTCGGCAACCTCAGACAAGCCCAGCCAGCCCGTGCTCGTCTATACCGCCTCCCTGCTGGGCAGGTTGGGCAGCAGCTTCTTCCTAGGCGTCACGGCGTCGACGGGCGAAGCGTTTGCCGACCTTGTCATTGAAGAACTCACCGTGCGGCAATTTGAGGGCCCGTAGCCTCGAGAGCAGTAGGCGGCGCGTCGTTCGCTGTCGACCGGCAAGAAGGGCAATCAAGGCAAGTATTGACCACTCGGGCCGGTCCCCATCCCTGAGCCGCACGACCCCACAACCACCGGAGTCGCCGGCACCTCGGGCGCTCGCGCCGCTTGTCATGCTACCGGCGTTGCCGGCTGTGCCACTAGCCCCAGCAATCGGTTGAAACGATCCGCCGGTGCCGCCGCCTGGCACGCTCTGCGACGTGCCGCCCGCAGCGTTGGGCGCACCTCCGCTGCCGCCGAAAGAAGGGCCAGCGCCGCCAACTGCCGCCCCGCCGACGCCTGTCGGTTGGCTCGCGCCTGGCGCTACGGGCGCCAGCAGGTTCAATTCGTCGATGTTCCAAGTGCCATCGCCGGAATCTGTCCTCTCCAGTCTGATGTAGCGCGCCTTCTGCAGCGGGAAAGGCTTCACGTCGCTGGTGCCGTAGTCCAACTTGGCAATCGGCACTCCCCAATTTGCGGGGTCGTTGCTGGCAAAAAGATTGAGCGCATTCGCAACCGAGGCCGTGCCGATTGCGAAGACCACATAGATCTCATCGAACTGAACTTCTTCCCCCAGGTCGACTTGGTACCACTGCCCAGGAGCTGGGGCCTGCCGCGGCTGCCAAGTTTGCGTTAGCTGTCCATCAATGGCGTGCGTTACGGTCTCGCCCTCGCCTTCGGGTGCTGCATCAGCGAACGCAGTAGGCATCCATTTCTTGCGGCTCAGCAGCGTCCTATCGCCGGCGGCGGGAACGTACGGATGCCCGTAAACCTCAATTCCCTTCACGTCCTGGCTCGTATACCCACCGTTCCTGTAAACCTGCAGGAAGTGAAAATTGAGGAACCGGACTGGCTGAGCCGGAAACTTCCGATCCTCAATCGCCGGCTCGTCGTTGATCCAAGCGAAATCTCGGTATTCTTGGTAGGCGTTTTCGGTGTCGGGCACTTTCCCCACGCCGGTGGTGAGGTCGTAGGTCGGGGGCAAGCTGGTTGCGCCTAGATAGAGGGAGCCGCTAAGGCCGTACTTGAGAGGCGAGAAAGTCGTCTTGGCGACGACTCGCTCGACGACATAGACGCCCCCCAAGTCGACCGTAATGTTGCCCGTATTGCCGGTGTTAGTGGCATCGCTTCCATCGAAGGCGTTTTCGGGATGCTGCGTAGCGTTTGCGTTATCGGGGCCAGGGCCCACGTAGGGAATCGCACCGCTCAAAACCGCCTTGTGCGAAGAAACGTCGACGTCGGCGCTAGCATCGGACGACGCCAAACCAGAATAACCCGTAAACGTCGGCGCGTGAGATTCGGCTGCTGCCGGTAACGCCATTGCCGGTATCGCGATCAAGAGCCCAGCCGTCAATCGCGCTTTGGTTCTTTGCACGTGCTTCACTGGACGTGCAAAACTCCAGCTGTGCGCCAACGCGGGCCGCGCCCAAAGACTGGTGATTGTCGCCTCGAGGTTCTGGAGCAGACGCTGCATCCGCTGAAAGACGCTGGCCCCACCCGCCGTGGCTCATTTATTGCGGATGTCGGGCGATCGTGAACACCGAGGTCGGCTCTGCGACCAAGGGCTTCGAAGGAGGCTCTTGGATGCCTACGGAGCGACTGCCGATGAGACGGATTCGAGAAATTCTACGACTGCGGCGCGAGCGGAGTTTGAGCGTGCGCGAGACCGCGCGGGCGCTGGGCGTGAGCGTTGGCGTGGTGTCGACGACCGCGTCGCGCGCGGCCAAGGCGGGCGTCAACCCAGTGCGCGAGCACGGTTGGCGCTCGGCGCGCGGGCGGCAGCGCGTCGGCGAAGTACGGCGCCGCTCGCACCGAGCAGGCTTGCGCGAGCGCAGGGGCCGGCGAGATCAACAGCACGGTTCAGGTCGGATTGCCTTGGGAAGGCAGGATCGGCGGGCTGGAGCCGGTTGCACGAAGACCCCGCGCACGTCATGCGCTGAACAAACCGTGATCGCCGAGGCGATCGGCGCCATTAGATAGGAGTGCCGCCTTCACGTGTCGTCGTCGGTCTCCTTCTTCCAGTCGTCTGCGCCGTTTTCGCCTGTGGGGGCTCGAGCGGGAACGAAGCCGGCCCGTCGGCCGCCGCTGCCGGTGTGGCGGGCGTTCCGAATGGCTTAAGCGCCTGCGGCGCGAGCTCCGGCGCGGCGGGGGGCCGCGGTGACGAATTGGCCGGAGTGGCAGCGGGTGGCGTGTCAGCGGGCGGAGTGGCGGGGGCAAGTGCCATCAGTGGCTCGGCGGGCAACTTTGAGGGCGGCGGGCCCGCGGGTGGCGACTCTGCTGGGCAGCCCGGCGACGTTGGCCCTAGCGGCATTCGCCATCCAGGCCTGCTGACGTCGCTCGCGGACCTCGCCGCGATCAAACAGCACCTCGCCAACGGCGACGAGCCCTGGAAGACGGAGCTGACACAGCTACAAACGAGAGCGGCCGCGCGCAAGCTGCACACACCTCCCTCAGACCGAAAAATATTCTGCGGAGGTTACAATCTGGACGAAAACGGCCAGAAGATCTTGGAGTGTGACTACGCAGTCGAAAACGGCATCGACGCGTACACGCTGGCGCTGCTCGGGTACCTCAAGTCGGACAGCACCATGTCCGAGCAGGCCATTCAATTCATCATGGCCTGGGCAGACAATTTTCAAGGCTTCGATCCTGTGGCGCGGACCGGGGCCCAGGGCAACAATGCCTTACTTCAGGCTGGTTGGACCGCGCCCTGGTACGCGAATGCCGCCGAAATTCTGCGCTATACGTACTCAAGCTGGACTGCCGACCACACCCGGCGAGCAACCAAGCTGCTCAAGGTACTGCTGCCTGAAGTGGAGAACGACGCCGTCGGCGCCTCCAACAATTGGCTGCACTCGCGCATTGAGGCGCACATCTCGATCGCGATTTTTGTGGACGACAAGGCCATGTTCGCCGCGGCGCTGGCAGACTGGAAGGCCAATACCCCGTCCTACTTCTACATTGACTCGGACGGTTCGCTGCCGCCCAAGCCCCACCGCAACGTTACCGACGCGGCGCTCGCAAGCACGTGGGATACGCCAACGTACATTTCTGGCATGACGATGGAGACTTGCCGCGACCTCAATCACCAGCAACTGGGTGTCCGCTCCATCTTCAACAGCCTCGCCATGGCGCGCACGCAAAGCATCGACGTGCTGACGGGTAACGACATCCGCGAGCGCCTCACCACTTTCCTAGAGCAACAAGCGGTCTGGATGCTGGCCAAGAAAGCTCCCGCCGGCGCCTGCAACCAGCCGATTGTCGTTCAGCCCGGCACTCCGCCGCTACTCATGGACGCGGCGCAGCCGGTCCCTTTCGAGATGGCATTCAAGCTGCTGTACGGGCCCAGTCAAACGCTGCCCAACGCCCGCGCAGCCATCGTGGCCAAGCCGTCAACGGGCGCCGCACGTTGGGTGCAAAAGTGGGAGACGTTGACGCACCACTTGGTGCCGGCCAAGTAACGCCCGGGGCCGCTTGGCAAGCAGCGCTGTCAGGGGTTTCGGCCAGTAGTAGCGACCCGCCGTACGGCTGCCCGAAGTTGCGGCCGCCCGCCACGCCGCCTGCGACGGTCAGCTTTCGCGCCCGCTCCGCCGATGGCCGCGTAATGACGTCAGATAGGTTGATTCTTCATGCCGCGCATCCGTGGCAGAATTGCCGCAATCTCGCTAAAGGCCCATGGGTCCCGGCTCGTGCGGCAACGCCAGGCTCGAGCCGCGGGCGAGCTGAATGCGGCGTAGCGCGCCGCGATGCCAGCGCATCAGGCAAACGGCTTCCGCTCCGCGCGTGAAGCGGAAGCGTACCCGTGTGGCGACGCCGCCCTGTTCGGCGAGCACTTCGGCCGTAAGTCCGTTGGTACGCACGGTGTCGCCGAGTCGAGCGGGTGCTTGCCGATAGACGGCCTCGAAAGGGGAGAGCGCAGCTGGGCCAAAGGTCGAAAGCTCGAAGGTATCGTCGCCTGTGCGCTCAAGCTTTTGTTCGCGCGCCGTCATGGAAAGCGCGACCAAGCCGCGCAGCTGCTGCATGCGCTGAGGTTGTAGGAACCCGAGCGCCACGCCGCTGTACATCGACACGGTGGGGTCGCTGCCGGGAAGCGTGTAGACAGTGCTACGCGCAGGGCATCCGTCGACCTCGGCGTGCGCGGCGATGGCTTGCTCGGCCTGCTCCATCTGTCGGAAGGCGAAGGGCAACCCCAGCCGAGCCAGCGGTGACAGGACGAGATGCGGCAGACAGAGAGCTGCCACGATCGCATAGCTTCCGAATCGGCGTAACCCGCTGGCGGCGCCAGCTCGCGCCAACAGCGTGTCGAGCAGCCCACCGATCACGGCCGCTGCACCCATGGACGCGAGTGGCAGCATGCGGCCGCCGATGAAGCCACCCGCCAACGGCACCAAGCTGACGATGGATGCGGCGCCCAAGAACCAGTAACGCCGCGCTAGTGCGGCGTCAGTCTGATAGAGCCGCACGAGCAGCGCGGTGGCGCCCGTCGCCAGCACCCCGAGCCCGGCGAGCGCGAGCGCGGCAGCCAAGGGCAAGGTGCTCGACACCATCGAGGGCACGGCCGCGTACAGCTCAGCGGCGAGCTGCGGCACGCGCGTGCCTGCGGCGGCCGCGAACGCCAGCGAATTACCGAACGGTGAAAGGTACGCGGCCGAGCCACGTGCGCCGTACCCCGCGCTGGCGTAGAAAATCAGGTAAACGAGGGACACCAGCGTGATTGGTAGTGCAGCGCGCAGCCGCACACGCAGCGCATCGCACCGTTCAATTAGCTCGTACAGGACGACGAACACTGCGACACCCAGCCCAATCTCGCTCGCGCACAGCGCGATGGCGAAGAACAGCGGAGCCGCCCAGCGTCCGGGCCGCGACTCACCCTCGCGAGAGCGCACGTAGCACAATAGCGCGAGCGCGCCGAACGTGCCGCCGACCAGCACGTGGCGCGACGCGACCCAGGCGACGCCGGTGGCGTGCCCGCTCGCCACAACGTAGACCAGGCTCGCGAGCGTCGAGGCGCGTTGCGGTAGCCAGCGCCGAAGCAGCGTCGTGACGGTGGCGGCTAGCGCCACGAACCACAGCAGAGAGTGCATGTGCGCGGCCAGGGCGCTGCGCCCGAACAGCCAATGGTCGAGCGCGAGCGAATAGCTGGAGAGCGGGCGGAAGAAGCGCAGGCTCCAATTCGGGTCGGTAAACCAGGGCACATATTCGTGCGCCACCAGCCAGTCGCGCGTGCGGCTGCCGGTGAACTCGTAGAGCGCGTGAGGCGGCGGCGTGTAGTCGGCGAAGGCGCCTTCGAGCCAAAGCCGATGCACGAAATCGTCGTTTGCAAAGCCAACCGTGAAGGCCGTCACGCAAAACAGCACCCCCACGCAAACCGCTGACCACCTGCGCATGAAGTCCCTTACGACAAAGACTTTTGCAGCAACGCTCGAAGGGGGGCAAGTCATTCCGGCGCGAGCGTCCCGCCCGCCGCTGTGTCTCCAAGCGCCGGGCACCCGCACCCCGACGCGGTGTGCCCGAAGCACATTGCGCTCAGCCGCGCGTCAGCCTCCAAAGCATAGCGACGATGCGCTCAAGCAACGCCCGCGCCACCGCCGCCTCGCCCACCGCGCAATACCCCCACTCCACCGCCACGCGCAACGCCGCCCGTGTCTCATTGGCGCTGCCCGCCGCCGTAAACAGCCGCGCTTTCCGATTGCCGGGGTCCGAGTAATTGGACTCCGCAATGTTCAAAGCAACGCTGCTCGCTGCGCGAGCGAGTTGGTCAGCCAGTGACCGGTCCCGACTCTTGATGCCGCGCATCAGCGGCCGA
>JBBSAB010000057.1:0-51258 GCA_038252755.1 Polyangiales bacterium
GCCGCCGGTCGCCTAGCTCAACGCGTCCAAATTCCTCCCAAGCCCAGTCATGCGTGCCGTCCATCCCTGCTCAACGCGTGCCACCAGCAGAAATTCCCGGGCAATCCTGAGATGGAACCAATGCTCAGCCGCCTTCCTGTTGTTTCGCTCTCGTCTCGGCGGTTAGAGCGAGTCTTCGTGGACGAAAGGTTTGAGGACGCCGTCGGCGCGCGCGGCGGCCACGTGCTCGTTGACGGCTTCGCGTTCGCGGGTGAGGAACTCGCGGACGGCGCCGTCGAGTTGTTTGTGGCGCAGGAAATGTGAGCTGTAGGTGACGGTTGGTTCGAAGCCGCGCGCGACTTTGTGTTCACCGCCGGCCCCGGGCTCGAACTTCTTGAGGCCGCGCCGGATGCACTCTTCGATGCCGAAGTAGAAGCAGACGTTGAAGTGCAGGAACGGCACCTCGTGGGTGGCGCCCCAGTAGCGGCCATACAGCGCGTCTTGGCCCAAGAAATTGAAGGCACCGCCGACGAGCTTGCCGGCCTGGCGCGCCGCGACGACGTGCAGCTCGTCGGGCATGGTCTTCGCGATTTCTTCGAACAGCTCGCGACACAGGTACTGGCGGCCCCACGCGAATTTCTCGACCGTGCTGAGGTAGAAGTCGTAAACGAAGTCGACCAGCTCGGGCGTGAGCTCGCGCCCCGAAAGCGCGACGATGTCGACCTTGCGATCGTGCATCTCGCGCCGCTCACGCTTGAGCTGATTCCTCTTCTTGCTGTTCATCCGCGACAAGAAGTCGTCGAAGCTGTCGTAGCCCGGGTTTTCCCAATGAAATTGCACGCCGCGCCGTTCGGCAAAGCCGTGCTCGCTCAGCGCCGCGCTGTCCGCTTCAGGCAAGAACAAGACGTGCGCGCCCGAAACCGGCAAGGCTTGGCACAGCTGCGGGATGGCACGCCCAAAGGCCGCCAAGATCCGCCCTCGGTCTTGATCGGGCCGAATCAGAATCCGCGGCCCGGTGGCGGGCGTGAACGGCACCGCCAATAGCAGCTTGGGATAGTACGGCGCACGCAACACGCCCTCCGAGTGACGCGCCCACGCGTAGTCGAACACGAACTCACCCTCGCTGTTCGTCTTGATGTAGGCGGGCGCCGCGGCGACACACTCGCCGTTTTCGTGCAGCGAGACATGCTGCGGTAACCAACCGCGATCTTCGCCAACGCAGCCGGTGCGCTCGAGCGCGTCGAGCCACGCGAAGGAAAGGAATGGCGGCCGACCCGCCGGCAACAGCCGCTCGTACACGGCCTGCCCGAGATCGCGGATCGAAGCGTGCGTACGGAGCTCGAACTGGGGGGGAACGTTCTTCACAGAAACTTTCGCAGGCGATAGAAGGCATTCTCGACGAAACGATCGTAGACCGAACGCAGCTCCACTTCGCGCAGCTGAACCTCGCGCGATCCGTTGAGGTCGTCACAGAAACGTCGTTCGACCTCCGCGGCCAACTCGGCGTCGAGCACGCTGGCGTTGACCTCCAGGTTGTAGTGGAGCGACATGTAGTCGAAGTTGAACGTGCCGGTCGTGCACCACTCGCCGTCGATCACCGCTGTTTTGGCGTGAAACATGCCCTCTTGCCACTCGTAGATGCGCACGCCCGCCGCCAGCAACTTTTCGTACTGCGCACGGCCAGCGAATTTCACGGCTTCGACATCGCTGTGCGCGGGCACGAGCACTCGCACGTCGACGCCGCGTTTGGCGGCGCGCACCAGCGCACGCCGCACCGAAGCGTCCGGCACGAAGTACGAGTTGGAGATGTAGACGGTCTTTTTCGCCGCGTACACGCGCGAGGCGTAGTCGCGAGCAATCTCGTGGCGATTGCGGAAGTAGCGTTCGCCCAGGATGCGCACGGGCAAGAGCCGAACCCCCGCCTGCGGGCTGACCGGTTCGGCACGGAGATGCTGAATCCGTGGCAAGTCGGTGCGGCGCCACACGCGGTGAAAGCAGCGGCTCAGGCCGTTCACGGCCGGGCCCTGGATGCGCATCATGTCGTCGCGCCAGTTGCCACCTTCCTCTTCCCGCGGCGCCCATTGCGTCGCCAAGTTGATGCCGCCGGTGAAGCCGACGTTGCCGTCGACCACAAGAATCTTTCGGTGGTCACGCCGCGAGAGGCCCGTGAAGGAGAATCGAAACCGTCGCCGCCAAGGCGCCACCGGATTGAACTCCAAGACGTGGGCGCCCTCGGCTTCGAGCGCAGCAAACATCGCGCGATCAGCGCCGATCGAGCCGATTGAGTCGTAGATGACCGCGACCTCGACGCCGCGTCGGCGCGCCGCGGTCAAGGCTTCGGCGAAGCGCCGGCCGACCGCGTCGGAGTCGAACCAGTACATCTCGAGCAGTACCTGCCGGCGGGCCTGTGCGATCGCTTCGAGCATGGCCGGAAAGGCTTGCCGGCCGTCATGCAGCAGCCGCACCGCATTTCCCGGCACGAAGCGGCCGTGATCTTTGCGAAACCGGAGCGGTACACGCGGAGTCGCCATCACTTCAGCCAAGAAGATGGGGGCAATGCTGGGCCGTGGCAAGCGACCGCTCGGCAAGGCTATGTTTGGGACATGTCTCGGGTCATTGGTTTCCGCGGCCGCGCCGGAGCCGCGTTGGTTTTGGCTCTGCTCGTCTGCGGCGGTTGCTCGCACCATTCGACACCGCAACCGGTCTACACGTGGGGTCCAGCTTACGGGCAACCCGCGGCGGGAACACCGGGCGTCGCCGCGCCGACCCAACCCGGACAAGTCGTTGCGACACCGGGCGCGATCTCACAAGCAGGGCCAACACTCAGGCCCGTGAGCGCGAACGACCCAGTCAACAATCGCGATCTTACGTTTCTGCGTCAGCGAGCGACGGAGATCTTGAACGCCTTGGTGGCCGCGTTGCCCGCACCACAGCAAGCGCGCGTGAACGGGATTCCGCTGGTCATCGATTCGACGCCGGGCGAGGTGAACGCGTTCGCGACCTGCTCGGGCTCGAGCGCCGCGATGGCGATCACCGACGGCTTGTTGCAGATCCAGTCGCAGCTGGCCCGCTTTCGTGCGTACGACGAGCTCGCCGGCACCAACAAAGTCGGCGAGTACGTCGGCGTCATCGCGCGCGGCGCGCGTCCGAAGCAACCCGTCCCCGAAACGCCCGCCGGCTTCGTCGATCCGCGCATTGATTTGGATCCGCGCAAGGTAACGCGCCAGTACCAGATCTTGGACGAGCAGCTGGCGTTCGTGATGGGCCACGAGCTGGGTCACCATTACCTGGGCCACCTGCCGTGCACGGCGGCCGGAGCGCTCACTTTGGGCCAAATTTCCGGGGTACTGTCGAACGCCATCCCGGCCTTCAATCAGCCCAACGAGATCGCGGCCGACATGGTGGGCATCAACAACACGCTCACGATGGGCTCGCGCCGCACCGACTACCACCTGACGGAAGGCGGCGCCCTGTTGACGATGCAATTCTTCGCCGGGCTCGACCAGCTGACGCCGCAGGACATTTTGTTCGGATTCGAGCGCGACCACCCCGCTCCTCAGGTACGGACGCCGATCATTCAGCAGACGGCCGCTACTTGGCGCGCAACTGGCGGCGTGGGCCTACCGATATTTACGCTGTGAGGTCGGGCGCGTCGCCCGCCAGCCAACGAGCCGAGCCGGATGTCCGACAAGACCGAAGAGCCGACGCCACGGCGTCTGAAGAAAGCGCGCGAAGAAGGCGACAGCGCCGTCTCGGCGACGCTCGGTCAAAGCGTCGGCTTCTTGGTCGTGGTGGCGCTCTTGCCGGCGCTGTTCCTGGCGCTCACGGTCGGCGCGGGCGCGGCTTTGCGCTCGGCGATCACCAGTGGCCAGCCCGATACGGCCGGCGCGGCTTGGCTGTGGGTTTCGCTCAGCGCGCCTGTACTCGGCGCATCTGCGGCAGTGTCGACGGTGCTCGGCTTCGTCCAAACCGGCGGCGGCTTCACGGCGTCACGCTTCGCTCCGGATTTCGCGCGGATCGATCCGTTCAACGGCATAAAGGGCCTGTTCACGCTCGAGCGCGTCTTCTCATTGGCCCGCTCGCTGTTGGCAGCGCTAGCCGTCGGCTGGCTGGCGTGGGGCGTGTTGCGCGATCACTTGGGCGACGTGGCCAGCACGGTCGGCCGCGCTGAGGCGGTGGCGACGACAGCCTGGTTGCTCGCGCGGCGGCTGCTTTGGGGGGCCGCGGTCGTGGGCCTGGTGTTGGGCACGGTGGACTATTTCTTCGTGCGGCGCGCGTGGCTGGAGCGCCATCGCATGTCGAAAGACGAGGTCAAGCGCGAGCACCGCGAGTCGGAGGGTGACCCCGAAGTCAAAGCGGCGCGGCGGCGCGCCCATCAAGAAGCCCTGGCCGGCTCGATGATCGCGGCCGTGAAAGGCGCGACGGTATTGATCGTGAATCCCACTCATTTGGCGACGGCGCTCCGCTACGAAGAAAACGACGACGAAGCGCCAACGGTTTTGGCGCACGGCGAAGGCGACTTGGCACGACGCTTGATCGAAGCCGCGCACGCCTACAACGTCCCGGTCGTGCGCGACGTGCCAATCGCGCACGCTTTACGCGAGCTTCAGCTGGGCGAACAGATCCCCGAGGCGCTCTTCGAGGCCGTCGCCGAGGTACTGCGCGAGCTGCTCAGCACCGAGACCGAGCAGGATCAACAGGAAGGCGGGAAGGCGGGAAGGATTTGATTGCTGCAGCGGCGGCAGGTTGCCCTCGACGCGAACCGACGCGTTGACGCTACCAGCTCGCCCACCCCAGAAAACTTCCCGCCTTCCCGCCTTCCTGTTGCCTCGATCTCGTCCTCTCGGGCTCGTTACTCGACGCGGACGCGCTTCTTGATGGCTTGGAGCTCGTCGTCGACTTCGCTGTTTTTGAGCTTTTCGGCGATCGGGCCGACGCCGGCTTCGAGCGAGCGAAACTTGGCTTCGACTTCGTCGCGCGTCATGCCGCCTGGTCCAGGCTCGTTCAAGACGCCGTCGAGCTCGCGCTGAGCCTGAACGGTGGTTTCGACGGCTTCGATCTGATCTTCCATGCGGCGAAACTCCGCAAAGGCCGAGCCGCCGACGCGCTTCTGGCCCATGCCGTCGGCGCTGCCACCCGCCTTGGCTTGCGCAGCTTGGGCGATGAGCGTGCCCTTGCGGTGCTCCAGCTCGCCGGCCTTTTGCTCCATCCGCTCGAGCTCTGCCTTCATCTCGTGGGCCGCGGCGCGCTGTTCACCGCGCAGCGCCTCGGCGCGATCACGCTCGCCGGTCACGCGCTTCTTCTGCATCAGCGCGTCGCGTGCCAGCTCGTCGTCGCCGCTCTTGACGGCTAGCTCGGCACGGCTCGCCCATTTTTGGGCTTGAGCGTCGAGCTCGTCGAGCTTGCCGCGCAGTTGCTTTTCGGCGGCCACCGCGCTCACCACCTCGCGACGTGCCGCGCGGATTTGCTCCTGCATATCGAGCAGCGTCTGCTCGACGGATTTTCGCGGATCCTGCAGGCTGTCGACCAAGCCGTTGAAGTTCGACGAGATGACCTTGCCCATGCGGTCGAAGATGCCCATGACTGAAATCTGCCACGACTCGCCCAAAGCGCCTACCCCCGACCGCGGGCGCGCCTGCTAGGCTCCGCGCCGCACATGTCTGCCCCGGCGATTCGCTGCCAATCTTTGGTCAAATGCTACGGCGACAAGCTGGCCGTCGCGGGTATTGAGCTCACGGTGGAGGTTGGCGAATGCTTCGGTCTGCTCGGTCCGAACGGCGCAGGCAAGACCACGACGGTCGAGATGCTGGAAGGCCTGACCAAGCCCGATTCAGGCGTGGTCGAGCTGTTCGGCCTAGCTTGGGGCTTGGGCCAGGACCGCGAACTGCAGGAGCGGCTCGGCGTGCAGCTACAAGACACTCAGCTCGCCGATAAGCTGATGGTCGAGGAAGTGCTGCGGCTGTTTCGCTCGTTCTATCGCAAGGGCCGCAGCGTCGATGAGCTGGTGCGCGATCTCGATCTCGAAGCCGAGAGGAAGCAGCAATATCACAAGCTCTCCGGTGGTCAGAAGCAGCGCGTCGCACTCGGCACGGCCCTGGCCGGTGATCCCGAGCTGCTGTTTTTGGACGAACCAACGACCGGCCTCGATCCGCGCGCGCGCCAGCAACTTTGGAAGATCGTCCAAGGTTTTCAGAGTCGCGGGCGCAGCGTCCTCATCACAACCCATTACATGGAAGAAGCAGCCGCGCTCTGCGATCGCATCGCGGTCATGGATCATGGGAAAATCATCGCGCTTGGGACGCCGCGTTCGCTGGTCGACGGCTTGGGCCTGGTGCAGTTCGTCGAGTTCGAAGCCAGGCAGCCGCTTGACGAGACCGCGATGTCGGCGCTGCCGCCGGTCGAAGTTGTCGACCGCCGCGGCGAAGGTTACCGGCTGCGCATCGATCGCAGCTTGAGCGCGCTGAGCGCCGTTTTGGACGAGCTGGAGCGCCAGAAGGTGATCCCGATCGGCTTGAGCACGCACCAGGCCACGCTCGACGACGTGTTCCTGCACCTGACGGGTCGCGCGCTAAAGAACGGCGAAGCCGCGGCGCGAGCTGAAGGAGCCGCCAAGTGAGCGACAACGCTGAAAACCCCAATCCGCTCAAAGAGCTGATTAAGTCACGTATCCGCGAGTTTTTGCGCGAGCCCGGCTACGTGTTCTGGGTCTTCGGTTTTCCGCTGTTGATGGCGATCGGCCTAGGCTTGGCGTTTCGGTCCAAGGCGCCCGAGCCGCCGCGGATCGCGGTCACCGACGCCGTCGCGGCCGAGACCGCGACTTCCCTTCTGAAGAGCACGCGCGTGCACGCCGAGCGGCTCGTGCGCCACGAGGCCGAACGCCAGCTCGCCCGCACCAAAGTCGATCTGGTCGTCGACCAGCCCGATCCGCGCAAACCGCTCGTCTTCAAGCTCGATGCGGCGCAGGAGAAGAGCCTGCTCGCCCGCGCCATCACCGAAGACGTGCTCGAGCGCGCCGCCGGTCGGCAAGACGTGCTCAAGATCGACGAGCACCGCGTCAGCGAGAAAGGCTCGCGCTACGTCGACTTCCTGCTGCCAGGTTTGATTGGCTTGAACCTGATGGGCAGCAGCATGTGGGGCATCGGCTTCAACCTGGTGCTGGCCAGGAAGCGCAAGCTGCTGCGCCGTTACGCGGTGACGCCGATGCGACGCAGTCACTTCTTGCTGTCGTACTTCTTCTCGCGCTCGATGTTCTTGGTGATGGAGCTCATCGTGTTGATAAGCTTCGGCCGGCTGATCTTCGGCACCGAGATCCAGGGCAGTATTGCCGGGCTTCTGGCGGCTTCGGTACTGGGCGCCGCCGCCTTCGCCGCGATCGGTTTCTTGATCGGCGCGCGTCTAACCAGCACCGAGGTCGCGGGCGGCTGGATGAACTTCGTTCAGCTACCGATGTGGCTGCTGTCCGGGGCGTTTTTCTCGTACGAGCGCTTCCCCGCCTGGCTCCAGCTGCCGATCCGCTTCTTGCCGCTCACAGCCGTCAACGACGCTCTGCGCCGCGTCTACAACGATGGCGGCAGCCTATCGTCAATCGCCTTCGAGTTGGCGGTGCTGACGGCGTGGGCGTTGCTCGGCTTCGGCGTCGCGATCAAGGTGTTCCGCTGGCAGTAGAGCGCTTGGCCTATCTCGAAACTCAATAACCCCCGCCGTCGGCGTCCGAGCGGCGCTCGCCGCTTACCGCACTGCACAAGAAATTTAGCAACTCGAGCGGCGCGGGGCCGAACAGGTGCGCATGACGCACGATTCGAAGCTATGCCGCCGGCCGCGCGCGCTTGCGGTCCTCGTCGCAGTGGGCGTTTCCCTCCCCGGCTGCGCAATGACCGAAACAACGACCACGGTCCGCGCTCAACCCCAACCCTTCGTCCAGAGGCTTCGCCTCGAGCGCCCCGATCTGGTACCGATTTCCGGGGCGTGGCATCAGGAGGCGCTGGCTCTGGTCGGACAGCTCGCCTTCAGCCGAGCGTGTCGAACCGAGACGATTCGACGTACGAAACAGGTGCAAGTGACGGACACGCACCCGAACCGGCGCTACGCCACGGGCGCCTACATCACGGGGGCCGCGCTCTCCGTTCTCGGACTGGCCCTCGTTGCCAACGCTCAAGGCAAGAACGAACACGTCACGTGTGGCAGCGGCGACGAGGCGCCGCGCGCCGGCAACACCTGTGACAGCGAAGCGGGTGCCTGGCGGACCCTGGGTTTCACGACGCTCGGGGCGGGGCTCGGTGCCATTCTTGGCGGGGCAATCGTGCAAACCAGAAAGTCGGTCGTCACATCGAAGGACCTGCCGACCCAAGAAGAGGTTTTGCTAGCGCCCGAAGCACTCAGTTGCGGAAGCCCCGCCACCCTCAAGGATTCAACTGTTGCGGCGACGCTCTCCAGCGGCGGCAAATGGTTCGGGGCGGTGGACAGCCAAGGCACCGTACGCATCGACCTCCGCGGCTCTTCTGCCGAGCGCGGCACCATCGCCAAGTTGACGTTCGAAGCCGTTGCGCCGGGCGCGGCGCCCCTCGTCGCCGTCGGGACGCCGGTCGGCGAGGTCGTGCTGCAGCCGGCCCACGCCGAGAGCCACGTGCCCGCCGTTGCGCGAAACGGAAAGTGACATTCTGATTACTTAGGCCTTGGCCTAAGTAATCACCGAACCAATACTTAGGCACAAGGCTAACCGTTCGGCTCAGCTCGCTCGCGTGTTCCACGCGCTCGCCGACCCCACACGCCGCAACGTCCTGCAGCGGCTTACCGGGGAAAATGCGGCCGTCAGCGAGCTCGCCCAGGCCTTCGACATGGCGCTGCCGTCGTTCCTCCAGCGCCTGGACGTGCTCGAAGAGTGCGGCCTGGTGCGCTCGAGAAAAGCGGGCCGCGTGCGCACCTACCAGATCACGACGCGCCCGCTGCAAGTGGCCGAAGGGTGGCTCGCGCTGCAGCGGACTCGTTGGGAGAGCAGGCTCGATCAGCTCGACCAGTATCTTTTGGAATTGAAGTCAGACGCGTCGAAGACCGCGGCGCTCGAAGCTGACTATCGGCCGTCACGCTAGCCACCGGGGGAAAACGGCCCGTTCCGCTTCACCGCGACCCTGATGTTCGAGTCGACACCCAACGCCAAGGGGACCAAGTACACCGCCATCGTCCTGCACGCCGACGAGTCGAGCCGAGCCAAGCACGAAGCAATGGGATTCCACGAAGGCTGGGGAACGGCGCTAGATCAGCTCGTCGAGCACGTGAAGCAGACGCGCTGATCCAATCAACGACACGTCCCCCACGGCCGGCGCGAGCCACCTCGACCAAGTCAGCGTCCAAGGCATGCGCGCCAACCACGTCCCCGCCGCAGTCTCCGACGGCCTCGGCTCCGTCGACGGACTCCTCGGCATAAGCTTCCTCACCCGCTTCGAACTGTGGAAGACGTCCCCTCGCTCAAGATTTCGACGCGCCGCGCTGATCGCGCTCGGCAGGTCCGACACGAGGATTTTCAATCCCACAGCCCAGGGGGGCGGCGCAGGGAAATTTGGCTACGAAACGAGTTCGGGCGGAGGCGGTGTAGCGCATGTGCAGCAGGCGGCCCGGACCTGATTGCTTTTGGCGGTGGCGGGAAGGGCAGTGCAGGCCAGCGCAGCGGGCGGACAAGCCCGGGGGCCGAATCAAGCCTCCAGTCGAGTGAGCCCGGTAGTTGGGAACCAAGGACTCGGCGCGACTAACGTCGTAGGGGCATGCGCTGGTCCGTTCCCCTGCTCGCGTTCGCGCTCTTCGCCAAGGCGTCGCCGGCCGATGCCTGCAAATGCAGCATGATGACTAGCGCCGACGTGGCACGTCATGCCGTATTCGCCGGTACCGCCGTCGAATACTTGGAGCGCGAGGAGCCGCCGGGAGGATCGACGCGGTCGGACCGCGCACTCAATGCAGCGACGCGCTTCGTGGTCGAGTTCTCACGCGAATTCCCGAGCGGTGCCTCAGTCGTTGTGCTGGGCAATCACGACTCGAACTGCAATCCGTGGTTCCAAGTCGGAGATCGCCACTTGGTCCTCGCCCGCCGGGTTGGCGACATTCTCGTGGGTAGCCAGTGCGCAGAGATGCTCGGCTCCGACCTTAAGCAGCAGGTTGAGAGGCAGCTGCGCCTACCGGCCGACTATCTCGCCCGTGACACCAAATCGCGTCCCCAACCGCCAGGGGGCTGCGCACGACCGGCAACGCTCGATCAGGCATTCGCTGCGGCGGACGCCGTGGTCTGGTCGACGCAGCGCGGTGCTTGCTCGATTGTTGGAACTGATGAGGTGGAGGTTGCTGCCGAGGTGCGCTGGGCGTGGAAAGGCGCTGCCGAAGGTGACTTCTTGCATTTGCGTGTCAAGGGCCACCCGGCGTTAGCATTCGACGATTTCGAGTTTCGTTTCGCTCTCGAGCATGCGACGGAGAGCTATTGGCCGCCAGCAGAGCTACTTCGGCGTGAGGGCGAAATTTTGGTCCAGGACGGCTGCCTGAACCCACGCGCTCCCGCGTCGCTCGCATCTGGCACCGAAGCCGTGAAGCGGCTCTTCTCGTTGCCCAGCGACTATCGGTCGCGTCGCTTACCGCATTCCGACGCGCGGCTGCCACGCCTGAGCTGCGCGACGCTCGAGCAGAGTATTTTCGAACACAGCGACTCCGCCATGGCGCTCGCACGCAGCCACGCCGAGGTCCCGGAGCGGCGTCGAGCGGCGTCGGTCGCGCAGGCGCGCGGCGGGGCGTGCGCCGGATGCGCCCTCGTACCGCGCGACGCCAACGGCATAGGGGAGCTGGCGCTGTTAGTGCTCGCGGCCTCAATCAGTGCGACGCGAAGGGCCCGGAGCCGAGGGGCTCGGCGCAGGGGAATCAGGCTCGATCCGTGAAGCGGGCGGGGTCGTTGTAGCAAATGCGTCGCAGAACGCGGCCCGCCCGGGCGCTCGGCTTGTCGGCCCGGCCTCTGCGGCATACCCTGAAGGTCATGCAGGCTCCTGCCACCGGCTTTCCGAAGCCGCCGGACTCCGACGAGTCCCCGGCCCAGGCCCTCGTGCGTCTGTTGGAGCGCCACGGCCTCGAGGACAGCCTGCGAGAGATTCTGGCGGCCATTGAGACCCGCAAGCGGGAAGGCCAGAAGAAGGCCCGCTTGGCACTCCTTGAGCATCTGCTCGAAGGCCAGCCGCCGATCACCGAAGAAGAGCGCGCCGCGGTCCGCGACGAGTAATGGCAGGGGTCACGCTCGACACGGGCGTCTTCATCGCGGTGGAGCGGCGCCAGCGTCGTGCGCTCGCACTCTGGGAGAAGTGGGCCCTCACCGAGACAACGCTCACTGCTCCGGCGGTCGTGATCGCCGAATGGTGGCGCGACCGGCAATGGAACGCCGCCCGCTGGCTCGCCGGCGTCGAGGTCGAGCCCGTCGACGAAGCGCTCGCGCGCATCGCGGGCGAAGTGCTCGGCGAGCTGCGGCTCGGCCGCGAGCACACAATCGACGCCATCGTGATGGCATCGGCCGCGCAGCGCGGTGACACCGTGTACACGTCAGACTTCGACGACATGTCGCGGCTGGCGACGCGGTTTCCGGGCGTGCGCGTACTGGGCGTGTAGCGGCGCGTTGGCCCTGTGAGTTTTTCCAAAGGTCCGCTGCGCTGTTGCGGCGATCGACCTCCTCCAACGATCGCCTGAATTGGAACTTGTTCTGCGGCGTTGGTGCCGTTGGGCTTAGGGTCCCATACCCTCCAGCATGCCGAGGGCGCCGAGGGCTTGCTCTTCCGGCCCTGGGGCAACTCCCGCCGCGACCTAACCCAAGCGTGTGAGCGCGCCGGCATCCCGGCCGTAAGCCCCAACGACCTCCGCCGCACCTTCGGCACCTGGCTCCGGCTGCACGGCGTGGCGCCGCACTTCATCGGTGTAGCAATGGGCCATGCCGACTCCCGGATGGTCGAGCGCGTGTACGGCCGAATGCCCGAAGAAAACCTACGCGCGACGCTCAACGAGCACGTGGATCCGTGTAGCGCATATGTAGCAACCAAGGTCGCAAAGGGGCGACAAGGGCGACTGGTGAGACACTCGAAGACCCCACTTTCTTCGAGATTTCTGGTGTCCCGGGACGGAATTGAACCGCCGACACGAGGATTTTCAATCCGTGTGTCGGCGGTTGCGCGGCTAGTGTGTGAGCTTCCACAAGATGGCGATGATGCGGCGCAGGAGACTTGAGGCGGCTGCAGCTTCGCCTTGCGCGAGGTAGCCCCACGACACCGCGGCGCGCAACGCCGCGAGCGATTCATTCGCGCTGCCGGCAGCCGTGAAGAACCGTGCTTTGCGGTTGCCGGGATCCGAGAGGTCGCCTTCCGCGATGTTCAACGCGACGCTGGTCGCGGCTCGCGTGAGTTGATCCGCCAGCGATTTGTCATTGCGCTTGATGCGCGGCATCAAGGGTTTGAGGGCTTCAATCGCCTCGAAACTCAATTCTGCGACTTGCAATGCGGCCACGGTGTTTCTCCTCTGCCCCGCTTGAAATGCGAAGCACGCCCCCAACCGCAGCGCGCGCAGGCTGGATCTAGGGCGCGGCCCTCGGCCGCGTCGCGCGCAGCGCGAGCGCAGCCCCTAGAACCAGCCGAGCACGCTGCCAGAATCAGACAACCAGCAGCCAGTTTTAGGGACGATCGGGGTGAGACGATCGGACCCGATCCCGATCGTCCTTTCCCGATCCCGATCGTCCTTTCCCGATCCCGATCGTCCTTTCCCGATCCCGATCGTCCTTTCCCGATCCCGATCGTCCTTTCCCGATCCCGATCGTCCCACCCCGATCCCGATCCCGATCGTCCCTCTCGCCCCGCGCAGCGAAACCTGCCTCCCCCACAGAAGCTTCTGCGAGTGGGGCTGCGTTCTCGGCAGCCCCCGCTCGCTCTCGCCGCTCGTCTCAGCGATTCATCATGTGAATCGACTTGCCGATGGATGCTGCAGCCGCTTCCATTAGCGATTCGCCGAGCGTCGGATGCGGGTGGATCGTCAACGCCAAGTCTTCGGCGGTGGCGACCGTCTCCAGCGCCAGGGCGCCTTCGCTGATCAGGTCCGAGGCGTTGGGGCCGACGATGTGAATGCCCAAGACGCGGCCCGACTTCGTGTCGGTGACGACCTTCACGAAGCCGTCGGTCTCGCCGATGCTCATGGCGCGGCCCAGCACGGCGAACGGGAATTTGCCGGTTTTTGCCGTGAGACCCTGCTCTTTGGCTTGGGTCTCGGTGATGCCGACGGTGGCGATTTCCGGATCGGTGAACACGATGCCGGGGATGGTGACCCAGTCTTTGCCGGCGTGATGCCCGGCGATCACCTCGGCGGCGACCTCACCCTCTTTGCTTGCCTTGTGCGCGAGCATCGGCGCGCCGCTGACATCACCGATCGCGTAGATGCCCTTGACGTTGGTCTCGCAGAATTCGTTGGTCGGCACGAAGCCGCGTTGGTCGACGGTGACGCCGACTTCTTCGAGGCCGATGCCCTTGCCGCGCGGCTTCATGCCGACCGCGACCAAGACGACGTCGGCTTCGATCTTCTGCTGCTTGCCGTCGACAGTGACCACGACCGACACCGAACCGTCGGCGTTGTTCTCGTACTTCTCGGCGCGCGCGCCCTTGAGCACGGTGGCGCCGCGCTTACTGAGTGTCTTTTCGACGACCTTTACGCAATCCGGATCGATGCCCGGCAGCAGCGTTTGCGTCATTTCGACGACCGTGAGCTGCGAGCCGAACGACTGGTAAACCATGCCCAATTCGAGCCCAATCACCCCGCCGCCGATCACGACCAAGCGCTTCGGGATCTGCTGCAGGCTGACCGCCTCGCGCGCGCCGATGATCTTCTTGCCGTCGAATTCGAAGCCCGGCACCTGAATCGTCGCCGAGCCGGTGGCGATGACGATCGCCTTCTTGGCCTTGACGAGCTGCTTGGTGCCGTCCTTGAGCGTGACCTCGACGGTGTCCTTCGAAACGAGCTTGCCGCGGCCGTCCATCGTGGTGCCGCCGTTCGACTTCACGAGGCCCCGCACGCCGGTCGTCAGCTTCTTGATGATGCCGTTCTTCCAGCCTTGCATCTTGCCGACGTCGACCGAGACTCCGGAGACCGCGATGCCGTGGTCGGCGATGTGCTTCGACTTCTCGACGAAGTGTGCGTTGGCGATCAGCGCCTTGGACGGGATGCAGCCCCAGTTCAGGCACACACCGCCGAACTCTTCTTCTTCGACACAGAGCGTCTTCACGCCGAGCTGCGCCAAACGGATCGCGCAAACGTAGCCACCGGGTCCGCCGCCCAAAACAATCGCGTCAAATTCAGTCGTCGAGGCCATCTTGGATGCTGGGGGCATACCTGATGCCATCCCCATCCTCAAGCGCACCTAACCCCCGGCCGGATCAGCACACGCACGTGCGAGACAACAGGAAGGCGGGAAGGCGGGAAGATCGGAGGAATTTGGGGGTGGGGGGCCTGTGCGCCTCCGCGCTCCCGATACAGAAAGCCGCGCCGATCCGCTCGCTCGAGCAACCAAATCCTTCCCGCCTTCCCGCCTTCCTGTTGACTCGTCTCGTTCTCACAAGCGCGCCAGCGTCAGGGCGTAGACGAGGAACGTGCGGTTGGGGCCGTTTTGCCAGAGCCAAGGCAGGCTTTGCTCAGCCGGACCGAAAGCGCGTTGCAGCACCGGATCATCCCCGAGGGCGACCTGAATCGGCTCCGGATGAGCCGCGTAGATCACGCGACCCGCGGCGACCAGCTCCTGCATCAGCGGCAACAGATCGGCTTGCTCGCGCGGACGCCCGGCGGGGAAGGCCGACGCATCGCACAGATCAGTGATGAGCAGCGCGCGACCGCCGGGCTTGGTGAGCGCGGCCAACGTGCGCAGGTGGGTGAGCGTCAGGAACTCGCGTATGGCGACGAACAGCTGATGGCCTTCACCGAGCAGGTGCAACAGCTCGAGCTGCAGCTGAGTGAGCAAGCAGGTCGACGCCACGACGTCGAATGGGCCGGGCAGCGCTGCAGCGATGCGTTTGGCGCCGTTCGCCGGCGCGACCATGAGCTCTTGCGGCGTGAGCTGCATGCGTGCCCAGCGCTCCATGTGCTCGAACATGCCGGACAGATCGACCGGCGCGTGCGCGAGCAGCCGTGAGCGGGGTCCCTCCGGAACTCGTTCGCGCGCTCGTGCCAGTGCGGCCGCGTCGATGTCGACCAGATGCACCTCGGCGAAGCGGGTCAGCAGCTCTTCGAGTTCGAGATCGTACGCATTGCCGGCGCCAAGCACGCACAATCGCTCACCCGCGGAAGGCTCGCTCGGCAGCAGCAAGCGGGTGAGCTGCTCGCGATGGCCGCGAAATGCTTCGAAATGCGGCAGCCCGCTGGCGTTCGAGGCGCGCTGGTCCTCGAACGACTGTTCCACTCGACTCATTTCGAGAGGAATGCTGGATCAGGTCCGCCCGCGAAGCTCGTAGCAATTTGCAAAGGCGTGAGCGCCGCCTTGTACACGCGGAAATCGTGAAACGTACCGGTCATCTCCGGGTCGACGTTGTACTGGCTGCGGCCGAGCCAGGCGTTCACGTCGTTGATTGACGCGAGCGAGCCGGCAAACGCTTGCTCACCTGCTGCGGCGCCGTCCACGAACAGCCGCAGCTTGTTGGCGGCGTCGTCCACCACCAACACGACTTGCGACAAGACCTGTGGCAGTGCCACCGTCGCATCGAGGCGCGTCTCGACCGCGGCTGCGCCACCGTCGAGCGAGTAGACCGCCCGCATCACGCCGGTCGCGTCGGCAGCCGTCGAGGGTGTGAGGAACAAGTAGCTCTTGCCGTTGGCTGGATTGTCCTCGGGCGTCGCGTTAGTGGAGTCGCCGAAGTCGAAGAGGCGCTGCCATGCGCCGCCGCCACCCCACGTCACCCACGCCTCGAGCGTCGCGCTGGTGAGCGACGAGATCAGCTTGTTCGGCAGGTCGACGTACGATCCGGTCGCGCCGCCACCGAGCACCACGGCGCCCTTGCCGCCGACCTGGGACAGCGTGGCGCCGCCCTTGACGGAGCCGTGAGCCGTGCCGACGCGGTCAGTGACGACGGTGCCCGCACCTTCGAAGTCGTAGCGGTGCACGAGCGCGGCCTTGATGCCGACGCAGCCTGCTGCGGTCGCAGTATCGGCGTCGGCGACGCCGCAGCCGCACACGCCGGGCGCGGTCTTCGCTGGATCATTCGGGCAATCATCGGTAGGGGCTGGCGAGGTGCCGCCGGCGCCGCCTCCAGCTGCGCTCGCCGAGGTGCCACCGCTTCCGCCGGCGGCGCCGCCGCCAGCGGCGCTGCCATTGCTGCCCGCACTGCCAGCACTTGCCGTCTGGCCGCCGCCGCCCGCGTTGGCGGAGGTTCCGGCGGTGCTGGTTGTGCCTCCAGCCGGAACGCTCGGCATGCCCGCCGTCGCGGTCGCCGTCGCGCCCGTACCGCCGACCGACGCGCTACTCGAGCTCCCGCCTGAGTCTGATCCGCTCGTCCCCTCACCGTAGCTGCCATCCAAGCCAAGCTGGCCCGGAGCCTCTTCATAGGTTGCGCAAGCCACGACGCACAGCGCCATGGCGCTCGCGCTCGTGAGTGCACGCAGCGCCTTGAATCCTGTAACTGACGGTGAGCTAGGCATGCTTCAATTGGTCACGTGGCGAGTTTTCGCGTTCTCTTCGAAGGACGCGCTTGTCGTCCGGCACAGACCAAGTGACGCTCCGGCCCGACCGCCGATCAGGGAATTTCAGCAGCTGCCTCGGGCTCGCCCGCCAGGCAAGCGTGAGAATTTTGACTCCGTTCGGTGCCTTACCGTCACTAAACCCGGCTAGTCGTCCCCTTCAGGTGATTGAACCCCATGGCAAATCGTAGAGCTCTCTCGTCCGCTGCTGTTCCGTTTTTTGGCGCCCTGCTCGGCGTTGTGTTGTCGGCCTGCGGCGCTTCGCAGCCCGCCGAACCGACCACGCCCTCCCCGTCGACCGCGACGGCTCCGGCCACCACGCCGGACACGACGCCCGCCAATGTCGCGGCCGGTGCTCCCTCGACCGAGCTGAGCAAAGACAAATCGATCACCGAGGCCCCGTACGGCAGCGTCGGTGGCACCGAGGTCAAGCTCTACACGCTGAAGAACAAGAACGGCCTGGTCGCCAAGATCACCAACTACGGCGGTATCATCACCGAGCTGCACACGCCCGACAAAGCCGGGAAAATGGCCGACATCGTGCTCGGATATGACAAGGTCGACGACTACGTCAAAGCCACGCCGTACTTCGGTGCCGTCATCGGTCGCGTCGCCAATCGCATTAAAAATGCGCAGTTTTCCCTGGGAGGCAAGACGATCAAGCTCGACGCCAACAACGACAAGAACCTGCTCCACGGCGGCAAAGTCGGCTGGGACAAGGTGATCTGGACGGCTGAGCCGATGGAAACGGCGAACGGCCCCGCGCTCAAGCTGACCTACGTGTCGAAGGACGGCGACGAGAAATTTCCGGGCACCGTCACCGCGCACAACACGTACACGCTGACGAACAGCAACGAGCTCAAGGTCGAGATGGACGCCACGACCGACAAGGCGACGATCGTCAGCATGGCGCACCACACGTACTGGAACATCGGCGGCCAAGAGTCGGGCCCGATCACCGGTCAAGAACTGACCCTGTACGCCGAGCAGTACACGCCTGGTCCGAGCGCCGCCGATCCGGTTCCGGACGGCAAGGTGAAGGCCGTCAAGGGCACGCCCTTCGACTTCACGGCGCCGAAATTGATCGGCAAAGACCTGAAGGAAGCCGGTGGCAAGCCGATCGGCTTCGACGCCAACTGGGTCGTTAAGGGCGATCCGCACGCGCTGCGCCCGGTCGCGCGCTTGAAGGATCCGAAGACGGGCCGCGTGCTCGAGCTGTCGGCCGATCAACCCGGCGTGCAGTTTTACTCGGGCAATTTCCTGGACGGCAGCAACAAGGGCAAGGGCGGCGTGGTGTACCAACAGTACACGGGCCTGTGCCTTGAGTCGCAGAAGTTCCCGAACTCGATCAACGTGCCCGCGTGGAAAGATGAAGTGATCCTCAAGCCTGGCGCCACCTACAAGCACACGATGGTGCACAAGTTCTCGGCTGAGTGAACGCTGGCGGCCGTCCCCGACCGATTTTTGGTTGGGGCTCGGCTTCCCGCACCGCTCTTCGCCCGAGACGCCAGGGTTGAGAAAATGAAGAGCAAAGTTCGGTTTGGCGTGATTGGAACCGGGGGCATCGCAGGTGATTTCTGCGAGGCCCTCCGGGAGTCTGCGACCTGCGAGGTCGTGAGCGCGCTCGGCTCATCCGCGGAGAAAAGCGCGCTTTTTGCTAAACGTTTCCGGCTACCACGCGCGGCGGCGACACTGGGTGAGTTGCTTTCGGATCGTGACGTCGACGTGGTTTACGTCGCGACGCCGCACCCGCTCCACGAGGCGCAAGCCCTTGCCTGCATCGAAATGGGCAAGCACGTGCTGTGCGAAAAGCCGCTCACGATCGACGCGGCCAGCACACTGCGGGTGATCGAAGCCGCGCGGCAACGCAAAATCTTCCTGCTCGAAGGCTACATGTACCGTTGTCACCCGTTGCTCGGCGCGCTCTTGGAGCGCGTGAAGCGTGGCGACATCGGCGAGCTGCGGCATATCAAGGCTGATTTTGGCTTCCGCGTGGAGCGCGACCCGGCAGGGCGGCTGTTCGACGTCAAGCTCGGCGGTGGCGGCATCCTGGACGTCGGCGGTTACTGCATGTCGTTCGCGCGCCTGTTGGCGGGCGTCGTCAGCAGCCAGCCCTTCGCCGAACCGACGCGTATCGAAGCCGTCGGTTACCGCGGCCCGACCGGCGCCGATGAGCTGACGACCGCGCTCGTCGCGTTCGCCTCCGGTCTTTCAGCGACCCTGACCTGCGCCGTGCACCACCGCGTCGGCACCGAAGCTGTGCTCTACGGCGAGCTCGGCCAAATCATCCTGCCAGATCCGTGGATC
Source organism: Polyangiales bacterium (assembly GCA_038252755.1). Taxonomy (GTDB): domain Bacteria; phylum Myxococcota_A; class Polyangia; order Polyangiales; family Polyangiaceae; genus PMG-095. The sequence goes on from JBBSAB010000057.1 coordinate 18,991, forward strand.
CCGCAAGGCCTTCGCCAAGCCCTCGAAACCGGCTTCACCGTGAAGCGGGAAGGCCACCCCGACGAGACCGTCACCATCCGCACCGAGCGCCCCACCTACGCGCTCCAGGCCGAACTCGTCGCCACCTCCCTCCAAAACCTCGAAGCCCCCTGGCCCGCCATGACGTGGGCCGACACGCTAGGCAACATGCGCGCCCTCGATGCGTGGCGGGCGAAGTTGTAGCGCCGAGCACGAGGACGAGGCAACAGGAAGGCGGGAAGGCGGGAAGGCGAGATCCAGGGGTGGGTGGTGCGGGCCCAGCTCGACGCGCCAGGTCAGCGACGCGCTCTCAACCGCGTGCTCGAACAATCCAAATCTTCCCGCCTTCCCGCCTTCCTGTTGTCCCCTCTCGAGCCGTTCAGCGTCGCGGCTTGCTGCTGCAGGCCGCGGAGATGCGTGGTTTTAGGCTCGCGGCTTCGGTGACGCGCAGGAAAGCTGCGGCGCGGACGCGGAGTTTTTGCGTGGGGTGCTCGAGGCAGTCGGCAATCATGCGGTAGCTTTGCTCGAGATCGCGCCATTGGGGTGCCAGATCGTCGCCGTAGCGGTCTTGATCTTCATCGAGCAGCTTGCGCGCCCTTTCGAACTCGGACGCTTGGACCAGCGCGTCGACTGACTCGTAAAGTTGACGTCGCGCATCGAGGCGCTCGGCTTCCGGACTCTTCGCGACGTCGACGGAGACTGCTGGAGTGGGCGACGCGACGGAAGCGGGCGCGGCGACAACCGGTATCGCCAGCGCCGCCACCGAAGGCGTCGCAGCGGCTGGTGCGGCTTCGGTGAGCTTCGAATACAGCGCCCCCATCATGGTGACGACGCCGAGCGCGACAGTGGAGACGAGAAAATTCCGATTCACGTTCGACGCCTGGGGCAAGGCTTCGCCCACGACCCGCGAATTGTCCAGCGCCAAGGCGGCGCGCCTGCAAGGTCCAGCGGGAAGCCATTGAAGAAGTTGTTCCCCCCGCACCGCACGGATCAAAATTCGACACCCTGCCGGTAGCGGTCCGTCCAAACAGAGCCCCGCTCGCTTTCTACAAACTGAGAGCAGTTTCTTAAAAACTTAACAAACCTTAGAAATAGATATTGCGCGACCCTAGCCGTTGAGTTACCCCATAAGGACAGGCTCGCGGGGCCCAAGCCTCGCGCAAACACCCCCATTGGCGTACTTGGCGACAAGGCAGGTCTCTCAAGACGTGGCAGCTCTCGGCGCCACGCCCCCGGCGCTCGCTGATGCGGACGACGCGACGCTGGCCTGCGCGCTGATCGAGAAGAATCCGGCTGCGCCGCGCATCGCGTGGACGCGCTTTTCGCCGTTGGTACGGCGCATCCTGCGCCGCTCACTCGGTCCGCAACACGACGTCGAAGACATCGCGCAAGACGTGTTTTTGTGCCTGTTCGAGCGCGTGCACACGCTGCGTGATCCAGTCGCGCTCAAGGCGTTCGTGATCGCGATCACAGTGCGCACCGCGCGCTACGAAATCCGCCGCGCCCGCGTACGGCGCTGGGTCGGCCTCTCCCGCACCGCGGAGCTGCCCGATCTACGTGTGGTCAACGCCGACACCAGCTCACAACATGCGCTGATCCACTTTTATCGCGCGCTGAACCGCATCAACGAGCGGGACCGCACCGCCTTCATCCTGCGCTTCGTCGAAGGCATGGAAGCCGCCGAGGTGGCGGCTGCGCTGGACGTTTCCGTTCCCACCGCGCGTCGGTGTTTTACGCGGGCCTGGGAGCGAATTACCTTCTTCGCCCAGCGAGATCCGTTTTTAGTTGATTACTTGGGCAAGCTTGAAGTCACTTCGTCTGAAGAACCCCCATGAACGTGGCGGAGACCGCAGCCGATAAGCAGACCGCGCAGCTAGTAGGACTGGCCCAGCGAGAGCTTCACGGCGACTCGGCCCTTTCCGATGACGCTGGATTCTCGCGACTTCAAACTCGAATGCTGCGCACGCCGCATGGCTGGGCGCGTGGCTGGGTTGCTGGCGTGGTCGCGCTGGGCTCGGCAGCTGCGCTCGCAGGCGCGCTGTTGTTCGCTCACGCCCGCGCGCCGCACCTCACCTTTGAAGTAGCTGGCGGTGCGCTAAGCGCCAACGGGCACGTCGTCGGCAAGGACGGCACGCGCATCCGTTTCTCCGACGGCTCCGAAGCTAGCCTGGCCAACGGCGCCGAAGCGCAGATCGAAAACCTGACCGAGCACGGCGCCGACGTCGTGCTCACCCGCGGCAGCATGCGCGTCCACATCGCGAAGAAGCCGCAAGCCGCGTGGAAGGTCGCGGCGGGTCCGTACGACGTGCGCGTGACTGGTACTGCGTTCGACGTGAGCTGGTCGAACCAGGCGCAAGCCTTCGATCTGCGGATGGAGACCGGCGCCGTGATCGTCACCGGGCCGCTCGCGGTCACGGGCATTCCGCTGCGCGCCGGACAGCACATGTTCGGTGGAGTCGCAGAAGGTCGCCTCACGGTCGAAGGTGGAGAAGCGGCACCTTCCCCTGCTGCGACGCCCGTGGCCGGCGCCGCGCTCGAGCCGCGACCCGAGCCGCCGAGTGCCGCGACGCCAGCGCTCTTGCCCAGCTCCGCTCCGCGTTCGAGCGCCGAGGCCCACGCCTGGACGCGTGAGGTCGCGCAAGGCCACTTCACCGCCGTGCTTGACGAAGCCGAGCAGCGCGGTTTGGATCGCACGCTCGGCAGCGGCTCGCTCGAAGAGCTGGCCGCGCTGGCCGATGCCGCGCGCTACGCCGGTCGCAGCCCGGTTGCCAAGCGCGTGCTGCTGGCCGAACGCCAACGCTTCCCGAACTCTGGCCCTGCGCGTGACGCCGCCTTCTTCCTTGGCCGCATCGCCGAAGACAGCGGAGGCGGCGCCGTCGAATGGTACGAGCGCTACGTTTCCGAGAGCCCGCGCGGGGCGTACGCCTCGCAGGCCTTCGGTCGCAAGATGATGCTGCTCTACAAGCAGCGCGGCGTGAGCGCGGCGAAATCGGTCGCTGCCGAATACCTGAGCCGTTTCCCGAACGGCCCGTACGCTGCCGCGGCTCGCAAGATCGACGAGGAGTCTCCGTCCGCGCCGAAGCCATGACGCGCGTGCGGCTCGCCAGGCTCGCAGCGTGCGGTGCCGTCAGCGCCTTCGTGTTCGTGACTGCCGGCGCCGCTGCCGAGTATCGCCATCGCATCTTGCTCTTGGAGCGAGTCAGCAGCGACGACTCGGATCGCGAGATCACGACGCGCGTGCGCGCCGAGCTGGGAGCAGCCGGCTTCGACGTCGTGGTCTTGCCGGTGACGGAGGAAGATCCGAAGCAGGCCGTCGAGTCCGCCGGGCATGAGCTGCATCCAGCATCGGTGTTGCTGGTCGAGCGGCTCGGCTCGAGCGGCGGTGGCCAGGCTCACGATGCGGGCTCCGAGCTGTGGCTGGCCGATCGGATGCTGAGGAAGACGGTCGTCTTGCGGCTCAAGCCAGCCGATGGCGAGAGCAGGACCGATCGCGCCGGAGCAAGCAGCCGCGAGGCAGCGCGCGTCGCGGTCCAAGCCGTCGAGCTGGTGAAAGCGCGCTTGGCCGAGCTTTCCTTGACGCGCGAGCACGAGCCACCACCGGCGGCCGCGCCGCCGGCCCCTACTCCGCCCCCGGCGCGCGAGCAGCGCGGCGCGCACCCCAATTTGACCGCAGGCGTGGGCCTACTCGAAGGCTTTCAGAAGGGGCAGCAATCGCTCACGCCCGTGCTGCGGCTGGGTGTCGCGCTACCCGAGCGCTTGACCGGCGAGGTGCTAGCAATCGACGTTCGTGGCAGCTTCGTCGGCTTGGGTCAGACCGCGCGCATCGAGCACGGCCCGGGAGCTGCCACGTTGCGCCACACGGCGGTCGGGCTCGACGCGGTCGTGCGCTTCTTACCGCGACGACGGGTGCAGCCTTTCGTGTCGTTGGGCGGCGGCGTGTTGGCGCTCGACGTCGCGGGTGACGCGCCCGACCCGTACCGCAACAGCTCCAAGCGCACGCTGTCGGGTTTGGTCAACGCCAGCGGCGGGCTATGGCTGCAGCCGATCGCCGGCGTCGGGCTGTCGCTCGAAGGCCAACTGATGGACGCCTGGAGTAAGACGGTCGTGCGCATCACCGGCGAGGACGCGGCCGAAGTGGCAGCGCCGCTACTGCTGGTGAGCGCCGGCTTGATGGCGGAGTTCTAATGGCAAAGCCATCGCTATTTTTGCTATTTTTGGGCGCGGTCGGCTGTGACGCCAACGTCGTCGACGCTGTGCGCGAGGCGCCGCCAGTCCCTTCCATGCAAGTACCGGTGCCGGTGAGCCCGTTGGTGAGCTCACTCATTCATCGCTACAGCTTCGAAGGTGACGGCAACGCCGTCCTCGACTCGAAGGGCGCGGCGCACGGCCAGCTGCTAGGCGCCAAGTTACCTGGCACGGGCGCGCTGCCGCTAGCCGGCGGGCGTACCGGCGAATACGTCAACTTGCCGAACGGTATCGTCTCCGGCTTGAACGACGCCACGTTCGAGGCCTGGCTGACTTGGAACGGCGGCGGCTCGTGGCAGCGCATCTTCGATTTCGGAGGCAGCACTGCCGGCGAGGACATGCCGGCCGGAGGTTCGAGTTACCTGTTCCTCACTACGTCTTCGAGCCCCGACACGGTGCGCATGTTGTCATCCAGCCTACGCGTCGCTTACTCGCAGAACGGCGTTGGTGATGAAGAGACCTGCAACGGCGCCGCACCATTTCCAATCGGCGTCGCCACGCATGTGGCGGTGATCGTCGATCCCGCCGCGGAAACGATGTCGCTGTACCAAGACGGGGTGCTGTTGAACGAGTGCCCGTTGACGCGACCGCTCTCGGCGATCGACGACGTCGACAACTGGCTCGGCCGCTCCAACTTCAACGCCGACGAAGAATTGTCCGGCAGCTACGACGAATTTCGCATCTACGCAGCCGCCCTCACTGCCAGCGAGATCGCCGACAGCTTCGCCGCCGGCGCCAACGCCAAGCCGTAACGTCTCGAGCAGGCGAGCAAACAGGGAGACGGCTGAGCATTGGTCTCATTTCGCGATTCGAGCACGAGCGAACAGGAAGGCGGGAAGGCGGGAAGATTTCTGTTGTTCGAACAGGCGCCTGAGGCCCAATCGCGATCCCGCTGCGTCCAGTTGCCAGTACCACCCACCCCAAATCTCGGCCTTCCCGCCTTACCGCCTTCCTGTTGTCCCCGCTCGCTCGGGCAAGATGCGATGAATCATCAGAGGGAGACGGGGAGACGGGGAGACGAGAATTTCTGGGTGGGTGTTGCGGGCGGGCTCGACGCGAACGGTTAGCGACGCGGCCTCGGTCGCCTGCTCGAGAAGAAAAAATCTTCCCGCCTTCCCGCCTTCCTGTTGCCTCGTTCTCGTTCTCGGTTCACGGGCGCGGGAGGGATTCGAGGTATTCGGCTTGTTCGATCAGGTGGCGCGGGCGCTTGGCGTAGACGTCGTCGAAGAGCGAGGACGCGGGCGGAGGTGGGGCTGATTCGGCGACTTGAACGGCGAGGTCGAGCTCTTGCGTGAGCTCGGTCGTGAGCGCTTCATCGCGGGCGGCGTCGAGCGTGCCGTCAGCCCGCAAACGCGCGCGCATCAACGCAATTGGATCACGTTCCGCCCAAGCGCGCGCTTCGGCTTCGTCGCGATAGCGACTCGGGTCGTCGCTCGAAGAGTGAGGGCCGACACGGTAGGTCAGGCATTCGATGAAGCTGGGGCCGCCCCCGCCACGCGCACGGGCCGCCGCGCGCGTCATCGCCTCGAGCACGATCTCGGCGTCGTTGCCGTCGACGCGCTCGCCCGGGATGCCGTAGGCGGCGGCCTTCTCGAACAACAGCGGATTGCCCGATTGGCGCTCGACCGGCACGCTGATCGCAAATTGGTTATTTTGGCAGACGAAAACGCACGGCGCGCGAAACACTCCGGCGAAGTTCAGGGCGGCGTGAAAGTCGGGATGACTGGTCGCGCCGTCACCCAAGAACGCCAGACTGATGTCGCTCTTGCCCTGCTTTTTCGCGGCTAGCGCCATCCCGACGGCTTGCGGCAACTGCGTCGCGATACAGCTCGACCACGACACCACGTTGACGGAGCGCGCGCTCTGATGGCTCGGCATCTGCCGACCCTTACTAGGATCGAGCGAAGAGCCAAAGTCTTGCGCCAGGTAGCGCTCCAGCGGGTAGCCGCGCACCAGCATCACGTAACTCTCGCGCAGCGCCGGGAAGATCCAATCATCGGCGCGCAGCGCTAGCCCTGCCGCGACCGGCGCCACCTCTTGCCCCGCGCACGAACCGTGAAAGCCCACGCGCCCTTGGCGTTGTAGCTGCACCAGGCGCTCGTCGAGCAGCCGAATCCGCCGCAGCTGCCGGTACAGCTCCAGGCGACGCGCCGTCACGCGCTCACGCCCCGCCCGAGCTCGACGCGCCGTTGATCGAAGCCAGCGCGTCGTTGACCGCATCCGGTTCAGCGCGCTCCGGAGCGCCGGTCATGCGCTCCAAAATCTCGCGCGCTTCGAGCAGTCGAGCGCGCCCAGCAGCCGCGACCGCCAGCGTGCGGGCGTCGCGCGACCACGCCGAAAGACCGCGCAAAATCGCCGACTTTGCGCGCGGGTGACCGAGCTCGGCCAAGGCGACGCGTGAGTGCCACGACACCGGCGTGCGCCCACCGAACAAGCCGAAAGCTCGGCGTTCGAGGCCAGGCGTCGCGGCCGCGAGCTTGAGCTGACCGCACAGCTCGACGACGATGATTTCGTCTTCGGCGTGCAGGATGCGACGACGCGCGTTCACGATCTCGACCAGCCGCTCGTTGCCGGCGGCTTCGCCCAGCACCGCCAGCAAAATCGCGGCTGCCGTGCGTACGCCGTGGTTGTCGTCGCGGAGCGCACCGCGTGCCCGCTGCACGAGCGGCAACGGCACCTGCTCGGGCGCGCGCCCACCGAACACCTCCTCAGCGACGCGGAACGCGACGTGCCGCACCTCCGGATCGTGGTCGCGCGAGCCAACCAGCAACGCTTCGAGCGCCGCCTCGCCCTGCAGCCGCGCCAGCGCCACGATCGCCTGGTAGCGCACCGCCGGCAGGCGATCGACCAATCCGCGCGTCGCGGCCGCGCGCGCTTCGACGTGCTCCGGCTCGGCCAGCTCGCCCACGCCAAGCAGCGCCATTTGCCGTACCGTCGGTTCGTCGTCCGCGGTCGCAGCCACCAGCACATCGAGTTCGGTGCGGGCGTCGATGTCGGCCAGCGACAGCGCCGCGTTGGCGCGCACTTGCGGCTCGGGATCCGATTTCAGGCGCACGACCAGCGCGCGCACCGCGTCGTCACTGCCGCCGCGGGCGTGCCGCTTCAAATCAACCAGCGACGCTAGACGCACGTCGGGGCGCGCATGCTCAACGTCGCGGAGTGCGGCCTCTAACGTGCGCGGAAGCGGCGTGAAGCCGAGCATCGCATCACCCGCCCGCGCCACCTTGACTGGTGTCGACCGGCGTCTCCGGGGGTAGCTCGGATTTGCACACGTTGATTTCCCCCGACGCACCGCCGTCACCGACGGCCGGCACAGTGGTCGGCACCAAGCATGCGCGGTGTCCGCGGTCGCGATCGATTAACAGCGCGCCCCACTCCTTCTTCTGCGCCGCGTTCGAGAGATCAGCGCAGGTGTAGCCGTCGCGGCAGTCGCTGTCGCTCTCGCAAGTCGCCATGCAGAACGCGCGGCCGTACGGCGACGGCGACTGCTTGTCCAAGCAAGCGGAGACCGGCGAGCGCTGCGCACCGAACTCGATGCACAGCGACTCATCTTCCGGACAAGTTCCGGGCTCGCAGTTGTAGACCGTGCAGTAGCCGCTCGGAGCCGTGATGTCGCACAGGCGATCGCCAGCTGCCGAGCAATCGGTCGAGAGCCGGCAATCGTCCCCAATCTTCGGTTTGCAGCCTGCGGCGACGGCGGCGAGCGCGCAGAGGAGCAGCAGCGTTTCGGACAGGCGGGGCATGAGCGGGCGGATCCATAGCATTAACTCCGCGAAGTCAGCGGGGATCCGACGCCGGGGCCGAAATTCTTGCTTATTCGCTGGGCATCGGACAGAACGCCTGAGCAACGTCAGCCTGAGCCATGGCCACCCACATCACTCAAGATTGCATCAACTGCGGCGCCTGCGAGCCGGAGTGCCCGAATCAGGCCATCTCCGAGGGTGATTCTATCTACATCATCGATCCAGAGCTGTGCACGGAGTGCGTCGGTTTTTACGACCACGAGGCGTGTCAGGCGGTCTGCCCGGTCGAGTGCTGCGTGCCGGATCCGAACCACGTCGAAGCCGAAGCCGATCTGCTCGAGCGTGCGCTGCGACTTCACCCCGACGACGGCGAGCTGCAGAAGCGCGCCGACGCGAACACGATCGCCTCGCGGTTTCGCAAGTGACATTGCGCTCAGGCTGGGCGAAGGTCGCGCTAGCCGCGGTCTTGCTCACCGGCTGCGGCGGGGGCGCCCCGCTGCTCCATCCCGCGCACACGATGCCGGAAGGTGACGTCAGCTTTGCGGCGGGCACGAGCGGACGCTTAACGCTCGGTGGGCTACGCGACGCCGAAGACCAACTGGACACGGCTGGCGCCACGCGCGGCGGCGCAACGACGCCCAACGAGCGCAACGGCTTCGTGAAAGGTACGCTGTCGCGATTCGTGGTCGCACCGGGTGTCGCGCCATTCATCGCCGCGCGCGCCGGGCTGGGCCATCACAACGAAGCCGGCTTGACCTACAGCGGGCGCGCTTTTCGACTCGATGGACGCCACGCTTTCGAGTGGCCCAACCTCGCACTTAGCATCGGCGTGATGGCGACTGGCGCTTTGGCGCGCCCCGGCGATCAGCCACCACACGAGGTCGGCGAGCAACCGGGGGGTGACACGGGACTACGCAGCGTGACGCTGGCGAGCCTGAATGGTTACGGTCTCGAGCTGCCGGTGTTGTTCGGCTATCGGAGCAGCGCGGACGTGGTGAAGCTTTGGACCGGGCTCCGCGCGGGTTTCGAGCACGACTCAGCCAACATCTCGCTGGTCGAAGCACCGGACACGCTGCTCGGCTCGACCGCGGTGGCGATGCGCTGGTGGGGCGGAGGCCTAGTCGGCTTCTCGGTCGGGCTCGCCCCGATCGAAGTTCGAGTCGAGGTCGACGCGGCTTATGAAAGCGTTCACGGACACCTGCTTACCCAAAGCGGAGAGCTGTCCGGCGACGTGGCCGGCTGGTCGCTCACCCCCGCGATGGCGATCTCCGCAAATTTCTGAGCGTCGGCGATGGCCGCTTGCCCCGACCCGGGCCTCCGCCTACCATTTCAGCGTGCGACTGACGGCTCCTCACCTGTTCGGCTTCTTGCTGCTGGCGAGCGCTTGCAACACCGTGGGTTCGAACGAAACCGTCGCCACCTCGACTCACGCGCTGTTGCGCGTCGAGCGCAGCACACAGGTCGGCTTCGAGGGTGAAGCCACGGGCGCGGCGTTCGCCGGTGTCGTGCGCGTGCCCGAGCTGGCTGATCCGGAAGCGCTGCTGCGCCTCTCTGGCAAAGGCCCGATGCTGCCCGCGCCGGGTCAGTGCATGACGCCCAACCACGAGCGCGACGCACTGCCGGCAAGTGATCTCGGCCGAGCCGAGTTCTTGGATGCCGGCGACGTTCTGCTCGGCGCCAGCTCTGCACAAACGCTGCTCGCGCCACGCGCATTCCCCAGCTCACCGATGGAGCCGTTGTCGGGCGTCGTCTACACGTCGCGCGACCGGGCTTCTGAGCCACTGCCAAGCGGTGGCGTCTACCTATTGAAGACCACCGGCAGCGACCAATTGCCGGGCCTCGAGCTGCGCGTCCAAGCTCCGGAAGAACTGCGCGATGTCGCGGTGGGTGGCGCGGCGTTCGGCGCAATTTCGAATGTCAGCGGCAGCACCGAGGTCGCGGTGACCTGGCGCGCCGGCGACGTCCGCGACCTGGTCTACGTGGAAATCACCGGCTCGGCCGACACCGGCAGCCTGGGCGTATGCGCGTTCCGCGATTCCGACGGGCGCGGCACGCTGCCGCGCGGCTTGTTCGGCGCGGCCGGCGTCGGTAGCTTGGCTGTTCACCGCCTGCGTGAAGTCGCAGCCGACGTGCCGACGCTTGACGGCGCCGAGGTTCGCTTCGATTTCGCGTTGACCGCGGAAGTTTCGTTTCGCTGAGCTCACCGCTCGGCCGCCGTCCTCACGACCGATGAGCGCCGCCCCGCACCACGTCTATTTCATCCCAGGCATCTTCGGGTTCGGCAGGCTCGCCGGCTACGATTATTTCAATCATGTGCGCGTCGGCTTGGAGGAGCGCTTCCACGCCGCCGGCCACGAAGTGGTGTTCGAGGACATCCCGGCGCCGCCGACGTCGTCACTGCGCTACCGGTCGCGGATCGTCGCGACGACGATTGAACGCACCGCGGGTAGCGCAGGTCCGATCCACCTGGTCGGTCATTCGACGGGCGGCTTGGATCTGCGGCTGGTGCTTTCACCGACGGTTAGCTTAGGGCTCGATCGGAGCTTGCTCGAGTGGCGCTCGCGCGTGCAGAGCGCCGTTTCGATCAACGCGCCGCACTACGGCACGCCGGTGGCCGGGTTCTTCGCCACCGTGTCGGGTACGCGCCTGCTCTACGCGCTGAGCCTGATCACGGTGATCTCGCTATCAATCGGCGAGCCTTCGTTGGCGATTTTTTCGCGGGTGCTGGCTGGCGTCGGCGGAATCGACTCGATTTTCGGCGGAGACCTGCGGCTGTTCAGCCGCATCACCGACAACGTGCTGCGCTTCGTCGACAAGGACGCTAGAAGTGAGATCGGCGATTTCCTGAGCAAAGTGCGCGTCGATCAGGGCGGCATCATTCAGCTGATGCCAGAGGCCGTCGACCTGTTCAACGCCTCCACGGAGCCCGATCCAAGCGTACGCTTCGGCTGCATCGCTTCGGCGGCTCCGCCACCGCGTTCGATGCGACTGGCCCGGCGGATCCGCTCGCCGTACACGGCGTTCACGGCCGCCATCTATTCGACGCTGTATCAATTCGCGAGCAAGGTGCCGGACGTCTACCCGTACGCGCGCCCGAGCGAGCGCGAGCTCGCGCTGCTGCGTGCCGGCATCGATCAAGAGATTGGCGACGGGTTGAACGACGGCATCGTGCCGACGCTGTCGATGCTCCACGGCACGTTGATCTGGGCCGGCGAGGCCGACCACCTCGATGTCCTCGGTCATTTCGCCGACGACGACGACGAAAAAGCCGGCAGAAAGCCTGAGCTGACCCCGCACCGCGACTGGATCACCAGCGGCGCGCGCTTCTCGCGCATGCGTTTCAACGCGCTGCTCGACGCGCTGGCCGCGTTTCAACTCGGCGCCTAAACCAGCGACGGCGGTCGGTTAGCCCGCGCTTGGCGTCGCGGCGGACGCGGCCGGCGTCGGAGCGGGAGTGGGGGCCGCAGCCGGCGCCTTGGGCAGCGACGGAGACGGCGCGCCGACGATCGTGAAGCGCAGCGTGCGCGGCTGCTTCTGCCGCAGATACGTAATCTCGAGCGACGACGCCTGGCGCACCGCTTGGAATGCGTCGAACGCTTGCATCTCGCGCTCGATCGCCATGCCGTTGACGCGCGTGATGACGTCTCCGGGCCGGAGATCGACGCCCGTCCATAGGTCCGGTGGCTGCAAGCCAACGATGCTCCAACCGGAAAATTTACCGGCCGACAAGCTGGGCTCGATCACGACGTGAGTCAGGAAGCGACCCAAGCCACCGTCGACAACACTCTCAACGTCGGCGCGTTGCAGCGTGCCGCCAGCGGCTACCGAAGGCGTGGTTCCGGCCATACTGCCCGGCTTCGCTGCGCCTTGGATGTCCGAGATCGTCCCCGGCTCGGGCGGCGGCATCGGATCGTTGACGGACGGATACGGCGACGACGCGCAGGCGACAGCCAGGAGCGGGATGGCACAAACGAACAGACGCAGGGTCGGAGACACGGCTGAACTATGGGCCGCGCGGCCGAGGGACGGCAAGTTTTCGCCGTCGCCAAAATCCCGGCTAAGTGCTGGTTCGGTCGCGAAAAAAGCCAGGATCCAGCTGCGTAACGGCGTTCAAGATGCTGGCCGCCACGTCCGACACGGCGCCGACGCCGCTGACGTGCTGAACGCGATCGGTGGGCACGAGCTTTTCCGCTTCACCGTAGACGGCGCACAGTTTCGTCTGCAGCTCGCGCGACTCGAACATCTCCTCGAGCCCGCCACGCGAACGGCGACGCTCTTCGGCGACCTCGAACGGCACGTCGATGACGACCGTCAAGTCAGGCCGTAGCGCTGCCGCGTTCAGCTCACGGATCCACGGCACCACTTTGTCACCATTCGGCGCAGTCACCGACTGGTAAGCTAGGCTCGACAAATCGTAGCGATCGCTGAGCACGACCGCGCCCTCGCGCAGCGCCGGCACGACCGTGGAATCGAGATGGTCCATTCGGTCCGCCGCGAAAAGCAGCGCCATCGTCGACCAAGCGAACGCACGCGGTCCGGCCGCGTCAGCGACGAACAGCCGCCGCTGCAGCACTTGGCGGATCAACGCGCCGATCGGACCTGGGCTCGGCTCGCATGTTTCGACGACTTTGAGCCCGCGCTGGCGCAACGCCTTGCCGAGCAGCTTGGTGTGGGTGGTGCTGCCTGAGCCGTCGATGCCCTCGACCACCACGAAAATGCCAGAGAAACGCCGCTCCAATGCTGGCTCTGCTTCGCTCATCGTGCCTCCATCGGCGTCGCCGTCGGCGCCGCGTCCTCCCCCAGTACCAGATTGTCGATCAGGCGGGTGGTGCCACAGAAAGCGGCCAGCGCGATCAGGGCTCGGTCCCCCACCTTGGCGGTCGGGTCGAACGGAAAAAGCGCATCCGGATCAGCGATCTCGGCGTAGTCGGGGCGCAGCCCGGCGGCCGCGAGCGCGGCGCGAACCGGGTCGATCAGCGCGCCTGCACGGCGCTCGCCCGAGCCGTAGGCTGTCGCGGCTGCTGCGAGCGCGCGCGGTATCGCCAGCGCCCGCGCGCGTTCCTCGGCGGACAGGTACGCATTGCGCGAGCTGAGCGCCAAGCCATCGACGTCACGCACGGTCGGCTCGCCAACGACTCGAACGGGTAGCAGCAGATCGCGCGCCAGCCGTTCGATGATCTTCAGCTGCTGGTAGTCCTTGCGGCCGAACACTGCGGTACAGGCTCCCGCCAGCGCGAACAGCTTCGTTACCACCGTGGCCACGCCTTCGAAGTGTCCTGGTCGAAAAGGTCCGCACAAGTGCTCGCCTAGCCCGGCGACACGCACACGCGTTTTCTCACCGGGCGGGTACATCTCCTCCGGTGATGGCGCCAAAACCAGATCGGCACCGGCGCCGGCCAAGAGCTCGACGTCGCGCTCGAGGTTTCGCGGATACTTGGCGAAGTCTTCGTTCGGCCCGAACTGGGTCGGGTTGACGAAGATGCTCACGGCGACACGTTCAGCGTGCTGGCGCGCCACGCGCACCAAGTGCAAGTGGCCAGCGTGCAAGGCACCCATCGTCGGCACGAAGCCGAGCCGCGAACCGCCAGCACGCGCCTCGTCACACGCCGCTCGAAACTCCGCATTCGTGCGGTAAACAGCCGGTTGGCTCATGTTCCGTCAGTCTCCAGCGGGTCCGTAGCCAGGCGGCAGGCTAGCGATCACGGGCTTGTTACCGGTCGCTTCCGCCTTCGGTCCCGGGCCGAACGAGTGCGCGTCGGTCGGAAACGCGCCGCCCTGCACCTCCGCCACGTACGCGCGCGTTGCTTCGACGATCGCGTCGCCGATCTCGGCGAAGCGTTTCACGAAGCGCGGCCGCAAATCCGGATACATGCCCAAAAAGTCGTAAGACACCAGCACTTGCCCGTCGCAGCCAGGGCCCGCGCCAATGCCAACGGTCGGGATCCCGACGGCCGCGGTGATGCGCGAGCCAAGCTCGCTCGGAATGCCCTCGAGCACGATCCCGAACGCGCCGGCTTGCTCCAAGATCTGCGCGTCTTCGAGCAAGCGCTCGGCCGCTTCAGCGCCCCTGCCCTGCACGCGAAAGCCGCCCATCGCATGCACGCTCTGCGGCGTGAGCCCGAGGTGCGCCATCACTGGGATGCCGGCTGCCACGATGCGCCGAATGTGCTCGGCAAAATCGCGACCGCCCTCGAGCTTCACCGACTCGAAGCTGCCTTCTTTCAGCAGCTTTCCAGCCGACTCCACCGCGCGCTCGGGCGAAGCCTGATAGCTCATGAACGGCAGGTCACCCATCACGTGCGCCCGCACCGCAGCGCGCGCCACCGCGCGACCGTGGTAACACATCTCGTCGAGCGTCACCGGCAGCGTATTGCTCAAGCCTTGCACGACCATGCCGAGCGAATCACCGACGAGCAGCACGTCGGCGCCGCCGGCCTCCAGCAGCTTGGCCATCGTCGCGTCGTACGCCGTCACCATCGCAATCTTGGGGCCCTGCGTCTTCCTCGCACGCAGCGCCGGCACGGTGATTTTTGCAGGAGACATGACCCCGCGAAGTTAGCACGCGCCTTCGCGGCACCTCGCGCAGTTTCAGCGCCAAACACCGACACAGAGCGACTCGAGATTCGAAGATTCACAGGGAGTCGGGGAGCCGGGGAGCTCGGCGAGGCCCGGATTTTGGGGTTCGAGCAGCGAGAAAACAGCAAGGCGGGAAGCCGGGAAGTTTTGTTTATTCGAGCAGGCGTTTGAAGCCTCGTCGCTGCGCCGGGGAGCTCCGCGAGGCCTGGATTTTGGGGTTCGAGATGCGGCAAGCCGGAATAGACCTGCGCAGTCGCCGTTCGCTTTCGTGAGTCTCGAACAAACAAAAACTCGCACGCTTCCCCGCCTCCCTCTGACCATTCATCACATTTCGCGATTCGAGCACGAGCGAGCAGGAAGGCGGGAAGGCGGGAAGATTTCTGTTGTTCGAACAGGCGCCTGAGGCCCAATCGCGATCCGCCTGCGTCCACTTGCCAGCACCACCCAGCCTAAATCTCGGCCTTCCCGTCTTCCCGCCTTCCTGTTGTCCCTGCTCGTTCGGCAAAGATGCGATGAAACGTCAGCCGACTCCCGGTGAAAATCTGGGCCCTCGACGGGGCCTGGCGAGGTTCGAGGGGGGACGCTAGGCTGGGTGGACGTGGTCGATTCGGTGGCAACCCTGGAGCTCGAGCGTTCGTTCGGGCGGGCGGCGCGCAAGGTGCGCGGGCGGCTGGGGCTGCGGCGGGTACTGAGCGGCGCGGCGTTTGGGCTGTGCGCGGGTGCGCTGGCGGCAGGTGCGCTGTGGTGGCTGCGCCAGGGCGAGCTGCGACCGTTCGCGGGCGGCTTGGGATTGTTGGGAGCGGCTGCGGGTGCAGCGCTTTCGGCGCGCAAGCGTTGGAGCGACGAAGACGTGGCGCTGTACTTGGACGAGAAGCTCGGCAGTCGGGAGCAGATCGTCACGGCGTTGGGGCTGCGCGCTCAGACCAGTGAAGCGGCCGGGCACCTGAAACAGAGCGCCGCTCAGTCGCTGAGCGCGAGCGCCGCCAAGTTGCGCGGACCCAAGGTTTGGGACGCACCGCAGATTTTGGGTCCGGTCGCGGCCGCCGCGATCGTGTGGCTGTGCTTGGCGCCGCTGCCCAAAGCGCCGCTGGTAGCGCGTGCACCGGGCGTCGAGCACGTCAAGCAGACAGACGTCAAAGGCCTCGAGCGGATCGAAGCGCTGCGCGATCAAAAGGGTCGCACGCCCGAGGACGAGCGCCGACTGCGCGCGCTGGCCGACGAAGCCAAGAAACTGCGCGGAGATTTGGCGCACGGGATGGAGAAGCGCGAGGCGCTGTCGCGGATGGCCAAGCTGCGCGACACGATCGCCGAGCTGCGCTCCGAGTTCGGCAAAGAGCAGAATCGCCAGGGGCTCGAAGCGGCGCTCGGAGCCTTAAGCGAGCATCCGGAGCTGCGTAAGGCCGCCCGTGCGCTCGGCGATGGCGACGTCACGGCTTTCGACCAAGAGATGCAGCGGCTGGCCAACCAAGCCGAAAAGCAATCGCGCGAAAGCGCCAAGCACGCGCTCGAAGCCGCCGAGCGCGCGGCGCGGGAAAAGGGCGCGCCTGGCCTGGCCGACGCCTTGAAGCAGCAGAAGGATAGTTTCGATCAACGCTCAGCCGACGCCGATGCGCTGCGCGAGCTCGCCAAAGCGCTGGGCGGCAAGCTCGATCCGGAGGCGCTCGAAGACTTGAAGGAGTTCGGCAACGGCGGCGATCCGAAGGCCGCGCGCCGCTTGGCCGAAGCGATGGGCAAAGCCTTGTCGAAGCTGAGCGACGAAGAGCGCAAGCGGCTGGCCGAGCAGATGAAAAAGCAGCTCGACCAGAGCCCCGGCGGCGCGGCTTCACCGATGACGCGCGAAGAGCTGCAAGACATGGCGCGGCGCCTGGCGTCGGCCGACGGCCAGAAAGAGCTCGAAGAGCAGCTGCGCAAGCTCGCCAACCCCGACCAGTCGCCCGAAGCTAGGCGTGACGGCGCGCTGAACGACGCCGAGCGAGGCCTCAGCGAGGCCGAACGCGGCATGGGCATGATGCCGCTGCCCATGTCTGGCGGCCCCGGTGATCCAGGTGGCAAGCCCGCCCCCGGCACGCCCGGCAACGGCAACGATCCAGCTGCCGGTCCCGGTTCGCACCACGACACCGGCACCGGCGATCACACCGGGCAAAGCAAGCCCGTGACCGCCCCCGAGCTGCGCTCCAAAGCCGAAGTGCAACGCAGCGGTGTCGGCCCGATGCACGCGGCCACCCTCGGCCGCGCCCCCGCGCGCCCCGGCGATACCGCCAACCAGCGCGGCACCGGCAGCTTGGGCAGCGTCGCGCCTGGCGAAATTGGCGCGGTCGAGCAATCCGAAGTGCCCGAAGAATACCGCGAGCACGTCGGGCGTTACTTCGAGCCGTAAGAACCATGGGCGCAACCTACGTGACCGCAATCACCCAGCCGGACGCGCAGCGGGTGCTCGCCTTTTTGAAGAACGAGTCGGAGCTTCAGGTCGTCAGCTACGGCGAGCACGCCGTCGATCTGCAGTTTTCCGACGCACCCTCCCCCCACGCGGTCAACTTGGACGCCAGCTATTCCGCCGGCTCGTTGCGCCTGGTTTTTCACATGACCGAGGCGGCAGAGGAGCGGCTGCGCGAATGGCTGGTGAAGCGCGCTCGGGCCCTCGGCGTCCCGCTCGAGCTGTCCCTCGTGCCGGGTTGAGCCGAGTTTGCTAGCATCCGACCCCGCATGAGCGAATCGTTCCAGGTAAGGCTCGCGGCGGCGCGGCAGGCGGCCGAGGAGCTGATGCAGGCCGTCGCCAGCGTCATCGTTGGTCAGCGTGACGTGGTCGAGCAGGTGATGTGGGGTCTGGTCGCCGGCGGCCACGTTCTCTTGGAAGGCAACCCGGGCCTGGGCAAGACGTTGCTGGTTCGCACCTTGTCCAGCTGCCTCGATCTGCGCTTCTCGCGCATCCAATTCACGCCCGATTTGATGCCGAGCGATATCACGGGCACCAACGTGCTGGTGATGGGCGAAGGGTCGATGGCCGGCGGACGCTTCGAGCTGCATCGCGGTCCGATCTTTGGCCAGGTGGTCTTGGCCGACGAGATCAACCGCGCTACTCCGAAAACACAGAGCGCGCTGCTCGAAGCCATGCAAGAGCACTCGGTCACGATCGCTGGCGTGCGCCACGCGCTGGAAGAACCGTTCTTTGTGCTGGCGACCGAGAACCCGATCGAGATGGAGGGCACCTACCCGCTGCCCGAAGCACAACTCGATCGCTTCCTGTTGAAGGTACTGGTTCAAACGCCCGGCGACGAGGATTTTGCGCAAATTTTGCGGCGAACGACCGGCGCGCCCACGCCGCCGCCCGAGCGCGTGCTGAACCAGAGCGATGTGCTCGGCCTACGCGCGCTGTGCCGCGAGGTCGAGGTGGCCGAACCCGTGCTGCGCTTCGCGGCACGGCTCGTCGCCAGCTCGGATCCGGGCTCGCCAGCGGCGCCGGAGCTGGTGCGACGCAGCGTGCGCTTTGGCGCGGGCGTGCGCGGTGGGCAATCGTTGGTGCTAGCCGGCAAAGCGATCGCGCTGCTCGAAGGGCGCCCGCAGGTGTCGTTCGACGACATCAAGCGCGCTGCGGCGCCGGTGCTCCGTCATCGCATCCTACGCAGCTTCGAAGGCGAAGCCGACGGCGTCACGACCGATCGCGTCGTGGCCGAGTTACTGAAGGTCGTCGACACGCTACCTGCGAACGTCGCGCACGCGGCGGCGGCAAGCTAAGTGCCCGGGTCCGGTTTCGGTTTCACGAAAGGGCTGCTCAGCGCCTGCCTATTCTTGACGTTGACGACGGCGGGGGGCAGGGCGCGGGCAGCGTCGCCGATCGCGATCGATCTTGAGCCGACGCTCGGCGCCGGAACTCCGGCCGTCGACGGCTGGATGAGCACGCAAGTTCACATCGAAAACCGCTCGGGCGAGGTGGTGCGCGGCACGCTCTCGGTCGAAGCCGAGGTCGCTTGGGCGCGTGGCTCGGGCGGTCCGCACAACGGCACCGACGTGCCGTTCTCGGTCGCAGCGCGCTCGCAAGTCGCGCTCGAGGTGCCGGTGCACGGCTTTCCCGGCATGGCGCCGAGCCTGAGCGTCACCGCGAGCGGCTTGGACGGGCAAGTCCTGGCCGAAGCCAAGACCGCCGAGCTTCGCACCCACGATCCGCTGGTCTTCGACCTCAGCTCGCCAAGCCACATCGCGCCAGCGCTGCGCCTGCTGGGGGTGCCGCTGTCGAACTCCCGCTGGGGCGGGCTGACCTCGCCGATGGTTTCGGTGTCGAGCGCCCGCCAAGATCCACGCACTGGCGAACCGGTCGTCCCGCACACCGCGAGCGGCTACGCGGCGGCGACGGTCGTGCTGGCCACGTCCGCTGAACTAGGGCTGATCGGTGAAGAGGCGCGAGCAGCGCTGTCCGATTGGCTGCTGGCGGGCGGTGCGTTGGCACTGGTGCCCGAGCGGCCTGAAGATTTGCACGCGCCGTACCTCGAAGCCTGGGCGGGCGGCCCGGTCTACGAGCAGCCAGCGCCGGACGCCCTGCGCGAACAAGCCGTCTTCACGCAACCGATCGATCCGGGCGGAGCTCCGTCCGGGCCACGGCCGTCGGGGATCACCGAGCTGCGTCTCGCCCCAACCATCGATTCGCGCGGGCGCCTGCGCAGCTACAGCGGCGGCAACTTGCGCCCGACGCCGTGGGGCGCCGCCGCCAGCTACGGCCTCGGCGAGCTGCATCTGCTCGGCTTTCGCCCGAACTCCGAGCCGTTCGTGAGCGATCCGTGGACGCACCACAAACTGGCGGATTTGACCCGTCATGCCTGGGATCGCGACGCCGCGATCGCGCTGCCGTATGCGGAGTCCACGCTCGATGAATCGCGGCTCAGCCAAGTGCGGCGCGAGCTCGACCCCAACCAAGGCACGCGCTGGACAATCGTCGTATCGGCGCTGTTGCTCTTGGCGTACGCGGGGATCGCGGGGCCGCTCAATTTCCACCTTGCGCGGCGCACCGGGCAGCCGCTGCGAGCGCTGTTACGCTTGCCAATGCTGTCCGGAGTCGCGTTGGTGCTGGTCGTCGGCCTTGGCATGGCGGGGCGCGGCGTGAGCGGACGCGCACGAAGACTGACGCTGGTCGAAGCCGGCGCTGGCATGAGCCGCGCGGCAGCCACGCGTTTTCGAGGCCTTTACGCGTCGTCGGCGCGCGAGCGCACGGTGCAAGCCAGCGCGCGCGGCAACGTGCTCGACGTGGCCGGCGACGCCGAGCAGACGGGCCGGCGCCTGGTCGTCGACCGCGATGGCGCGCGTCTGAGCAACCTGCGCGGGCGACCATGGGAGGTCGTGGTGGTCGAAGAAGACGGCTTCATGGGCCTGGGCGGCGGCGTCAGCCTGCTGCGAGCAGCCGACGGCAGCGTCAGCATTAAGAACCGCCTCGGCCGAGATCTGATCGGCGTCGTGTTGATGCCCGGTGGCTCGCGCAGCGCCCGCTTCTTCATTCGCATCAAAGACGGCGAATCGGTCGCTGAGAGCGTGGGGCAAACCTTGGCGCTGACTCGCAGCGGCTCGCTCGGTCGCTCCGGCCTCAATCTCGAGCCATCGGCGGACCGGCTCGACAGCTGCAGCAAGGGCCTGAGCAGTGCTTGGGCGGCGATCGAGGGCGCGACCACCCGCAGCATCAACTTTTGGCCCGAAGACGTGCCGGTGCTGCTCGGCCAGCTCGACGGCGGCGAAGGCAAGCTAACCGACAGCGGCTTCCCACTCGAGGCCGACCGCACCCTCCTAAGAGTCGTCGGCGAAGGAGGCGTACCATGAGCGACGCACCGGCGATTCGCGTGCGTCACCTTTCGCACCGCTTCGGCGCGCGCGAGGTGTTGCGCGACGTGAGCTTCGACGTCGCTCACGGCGAAATTTTCGGCTTCATCGGCCCGAACGGCGCCGGCAAGACGACGACGATTCGCGTGATGGCGACCTTGCTCGAGCCTGCCACCGGGCGGGTCGAGATCGACGGCTTCGACGTCAGCATCGACCCTGACAAGGTGCGGCGCGCGATCGGCTACATGCCCGATCACGCGGGCGTCTACGAGCGCATCACCGTGCGCGAGTTTCTGGAGTTCTTCGCCGACGCCTACCAGGTGCCCGATCCAGGCGTAGTGGACGTGGTGCTGGAGCTGACCGATTTGAGCAAGCTGGACGGCCGTTTGGTGGCCGAGCTGAGCAAGGGCATGAAGCAGCGGCTGCAGGTCGCGCGCATCTTGCTGCACGACCCCAAGGTGCTGATCTTGGACGAACCGGCGAGCGATCTCGACCCGCGCGCCCGGATCGAGCTGCGCGATTTGCTGCTCGAGCTGCGCGAGCTCGGCAAGACGATCTTCCTCTCGAGCCACATTCTCACCGAGCTTTCGGACGTCTGCACCTCGGTCGGCATCCTGGAGCGCGGTCAATTGGTCGTGGCAGGTCCAATCGCAGCACTCGGCGAAGAGCTGGCGCGGCGTGCCCGCGGCGACGCTGGCGCCGCCGGCTCCGTGCCCCACAGCGGTGATCTGGTGACGCCCGAACCGCTGCTCACGCCGGGTGGCGCCACCATCCCGCTTGCGACGCGGCGGCGGCTCAAGCTGCGCGTGTTGGGCGATTCGCGGCTGGTGGTGCCGCTCTTGGTCGGGGGCGGCGGCGTGCATCAGGTCGACCCGTCGCCCGGAGGCCTGCTGACCGTCGACTACACCGGCGACGAGCGCTTCGTGGCCGACGTGGTGCGCCACCTGGTCGGACAAGGCGTCGGCGTCATCGGCGTCGAACCCGAACGGAACGAGCTCGAACGGATTTTCCTCGAAGTCACCCGGGGAGATTTGCAATGAGCATTCAGTCTGGTTCCCCGTCGGTACCGCCCTTGGCTCCGGGCTCGTCGGTCTTCGCGCGCAGCCGTTGGGGGCTCTCACGCCTGACTCGCGATCCGAACCCGGTTTGGATGCGCGAGCTGCGCCAGTCCGCACGGTTGCAGCGCACGCCGGTGATCCTGATGACGGTGGCGATCGCGGTGTCGCTGTTGATCTGCTCGGTGGGCGGCATCGCCAGCGTCACCGCGGAGCCCGCCAAAGTTGGTGTGGGTATCTTCCATACCTTCTTCTCCCTGACCTTCGCGTTGGTCACCTGGCTGGGGCCCGCCGTCGCCGCCAACACGATCGCGGGGGAGAAGAACGGACGCACCTGGGAGTCGTTGGCCCTCACCGGTCTCGCTCCGGCACGGATCGCGCGCGGGAAGTTCCTGGCGGCTTACACCTACGTCGGGCTGTACCTGGTGATGCTCGCGCCGGTTGGCGCTCTGCCATTCCTGTTCGGCGGCGTGACCGCGACTGAGGTCATTCTGGCTTTTTTCTGCTGTTTCGTGTTCGCGGCCTTGGCAGTCGCATTCGGGCTGGCGCTGTCATCCAAGTTCCAAAGCTCGGCGGCGGCGATCATCGTCACGCTGATCCTGGCGCTCACCACCTCGTTCGCGGTGTTCATGGGCCTGGGCGTGGCGCTGTCGATGGCGGTACACGAGCAATGGCCGGCGGTCGCCCAGGGCCCGCCCGTGTGGCTGCCGACGGCCTGGGTACGCGCCGACGTCGGCCTACGCTACCTGGCCTTCTTGGTCGTCCTGCCGGCGGTCGCGGTGCTGGTGCCGGCCTGGTTGTTCTACGAAATTACCATCGCCAACCTTGCCGGACCGAGCGACGACCGCTCCAGCCGCTTGCGGGCCTGGACAATCGTCTCATCCCTGGCCATCACGGGCTGCTGCGCGATCGTCGCCGTCGCTACCCGCGAGGTTGAGTGGGCCAAGGCGCAGGGCACGTTCCTGTTCGTGTTCTTCACGTTCGTGGTGATGATGGTCGCTGGCGAGCCATTGGGGCCCTCGCGCCGGGTCCGCGTGGCGTGGCACCGAGCTTCGCGCAGCCGGCTGCTGCGCGCCTTGGGGCCTGGCGTCGTGCCAGCTACAACCTGGCTGCTCGGCTTGATCTTGCTCGCATTCGCCGCCTGCGTGGGCGTGGGCCTCCTCACGCTAACGAAGCCCACAGACCGCGATGTGCTGATCGCGTTCGATGGGCAACTGCTCGCGTTTCTAGTCTTCTTGTGCGGACTTTCAGCCTTTTTCCGCACGCGGGCCGAGGGGGCCACGGTGCCGCGCGTGCTCTTGATCGTGACCACCCTGGGAGCGGCAATCGGGCCTTGGATCGTCATGGCCATCGCTGGTGTCGTCACCCGCTCGGGCGACGCCACGCTGGCGCTCGCAGCCCCGTCCCCGACCTACGCCTTCGTGCTGGCGGAAGCGATCCAGCGCGGCGCGACCAACGTCGAAAGCCTGATCCTGCCTGCGATCTTCTGCTCGGCCGGCTATGCGCTGTTCGGGGTGGGCCTGCTGGCCATGGCTGGCGGGCGAGCCCACGCGCGGTTGGGTCAGGAGCGTGAGCGGCTGACGCAACTGGAAGCCATGCTCGACGCCGAGCTGCTGGCCGAGGAAGCCGCCCAGGCCGCTGCTGAGGCGCCCCCTGCCGACCCTGTGCCCGAGCCTGGGCCATGACCGGCAGCGCGTCTCAGCCGCTCCCCTCGCAAGGACTGCTGGACCCGGACTTCGTGCGCGAGCTCAGCCTGCTGCGCCGCCGGCTGAAGGTGGATGTGCGCTCGGGCGGTGCTGGGGAGCAGGTCGCACGCCGGCGCGGCGGCAGCGCGGAGTTCCAAGAGCACCGCCCCTACGCGCCCGGTGACGATCTGCGGCGCATCGATTGGTCGGCGTTCGCTCGCAGCGGCGCCCCGGTCGTGAAAACGTTTAGAGCCGAAGAGGACGTGGTCGTGCGGTTGTTGCTCGACGCATCAGCGTCGCTCGATTTCGGAAACCCCAGAAAAATAGAGGTTTCGCGGCGCATCGCGGCGGCGCTGTCGTACCTGGCGCTGGCCGACTCCGAACGGGTGCAGCTGCTCGTCAGCGGCACGGCCGAAACGCGCGGACTGTCCGTCGTGGGTGAACCACGACGCGGTCGCGGCGCCTTACACCGCGTGCTGCACGACCTGTCACATATCGAAGCCGCGGGCCGGAGCTCGCTGCCAGCAGCACTGCGTGCGGTCTCCGAGCGCGCGCTCCGGCCAGGCCTGTTGGTCGTCCTAAGTGACTTTTTCGACGCAGGTCCGGTCGCCGAGGAGCTGTCACGGCTGCGCGCTCAGGGGCACTCTTTGACCCTGGTCCAGGTGCTGAGCCGGATGGAGCTGGAGCCAGACTTCGAGGGGGACCTGGGTCTGATTGACTCCGAGACCCAAGCCCAGGTCGAAGTCTCGATGGACCCGAGCGCCATCGAGGCCTACCTGGCCCGATTGGCGGGGCTGGTCGAAGAGCTGCGCGCGACCGCTCGCCGCCTGGGCGGACGCTACGTGCGGGTGCTGACAGATGAGCCGCTCGAAGCGCCGGTGCGGCGGATCGTGTTGGGTAGCCGCGAAGATTAGTTAGCAGTTTGGAGTTGGGAGTTGGCAGCTCCGCGAGAGCGCCGTCGTCGACGACGATCGGTAGCATCAGCTCTGTTTCACGTTGACGTCTCATTGCTGAGCAACGCGCTTTCTCGAACCCCAAAAATCTTCCCGCCTTCCCGCCCTCCTGTTGTCTCGCTCTCGCCGGTTCGAATCTCGATCAGCCTGAAAAAAGGCTATGGCGCACAAAATACAGAGAGCGCGAGCACCGAAGCAATTGCGCCTCGGCACTCGCGCTCATCCGGAAGCATTACGCCTTCTTCGCCTTGCGCTTGGCCTTCTTCTTGGCCTTCTTGGCGGGAGCGGCAGCGGGCGCAGCAGCAGCCGGAGCGGCCGCTTTTGCTTTCGCCTTCTTCTTCGCCTTCTTGCGCGCCTTCTTGGCTACGGGGGCAACAGCTGCCATCGGTGCAGCTGCCTTCTTCGATGCTTTCTTCTTACGTCCGGCCATTGTCCGTCCTCTTGTAATTAACGCAGCACGACCTAAGCGCGCTCACGTTGAGTGACACTTTGCATGCCTTTGATGGCGCTCGTCAAGTCGGCGAGTGATACATGAGGGTCATGAGCACGCGGTCTCAGGCTGCCGCCTACGCCGACGAGCTGTCGCGCGCGACGCTCGAGGTGTACGAACGGTATGCCGTCGAGGTGGTGGAGCGCTTCGGTTTCTGCCCCTGGGCACGCGCTGCGCGAGAGGCGGGCGAAGTCACTTTGCGCGTCGTTTTCAGCGCAGATCCAGATGATTTCGACGAATCGCTCCGGTTGCTTTCGGAGCTTCACCGACAGGCGCCGGAGACCGACATCGCGCTCTTCATCTACCCGCTCCTCGACCTTGACCGGCTTGGTTTCGAAGACTACGCGCGACGTCTGCGGTTGCGTGCCGAAGCCGGTCCGGAAAAGCTTGATGCCTTCGCGATGGCTGCCTTTCACCCCTCCGCGAACGTCGATCTGAGCCACCCCGACAGGCTGGTTCCGTTCGTGCGCCGGAGCCCCGATCCAACCCTACAATTGGTGCGAAATAGCGCGCTTTCCAGCATCAAAGGCCTCACGCACGGGACCGCGTTTTTGGACGTCTCGGCACTCTCGGCGGACGCTTTCAAGGCACTCCACCAGCAGCCTGCACCACCCAAAGCAGTGCGTGAGCGGATCGCGGAGCAGAACCTCGCCACCGTGCGTGACACGGGTCCCGACGCCGTCGCCGCCGTCCTGGGCGACATCGCACGGGCGCGGGAGGCGGCGCACGAAGTCCTACTTGCGCGGCATGGTCGGCGCGGGCCTCGCCACCGAGATCCGGGCTAGACTCACGCCGTGCCGACCAGCGGTCAGCCAGCGCTAGGGAACCCCCAAGGCTTGTGGCTGCTCGGCCTACTCGCGCCGCTCGTCGTCCTGTACATCCTCAAGGTTCGGCGGCAACGCGTAACAGTAGCCTCGACCTGGCTATGGCAGGCAGCTGCGCGCGATATGCTGGCGCGGAGCCCCTGGCAGCGCCTACGCGGCCGCTTGCTGCTCTTGGTCGAAGCACTAGCGTTGGCGGCGCTCGGGCTCGCCCTGGCACGCCCAGCGCTGTCGGGGGGCAGCATCGATTCGCAGCACCTAGCGCTGGTCGTCGATGCCAGCGCGTCGATGCTGGCGGACGCCAGCGGCGAGCCGCGCTTCACCGCGGCCAAAGCGGCTGCGGTGCGCGTGCTCGCGGCGCTGCCACCGGGCGCTGACGTGCTGCTGATCGAGGCCGGCGGTGAGCCGCGTGTCGTGGGCCCAGCCGACCGTGACCTGGCCCGCGTACGCACGCGTTTGGCGGCGCTGACGGCGTGGGGCGTCGAAGGCCACCTCGATCGCGCGATCGCGCTCGCGAGTGAGCAACTGGCCCAGCGCGGCGGAAACCGCCGGATCGTCGTCATCAGCGATGAAGGCGGGCTTTCCGCGCCCCTGCCCCAAACCCGGGTGCCGCTCAGCGTCGTGAAGGTCGGCGTCCCGGTCGACAACGCCGGCATCGTGCGCATCGACGTCGGCCGCGCCGTGGACCGCAGCGGCAGCGCGCCCCAAGAGCGCGTCGAGGTGTTCGCGGAGGTCAAAAGCTTCGCCCACGCGCCGCGCGACGTCTTCGTCACCCTCAAGCAGCGCAATTCGCCGACCGTCCTGGCGTCACGCAAACTGCGTCTCGAGCCGGGTCAGAAGGCGCCAGTCGTGCTGGGCTTCGAGGCAGTAGCGGGTGACGCCGGCACCGGGCTAACCGTCGAGCTATCGCCGCACGACGCGCTGACCGTCGACGACAGCGCTTTCGGTCGCGTCCCGCCCAGCCGAAAGCTGACCACCATTACCTCGCCCGCGCACCAGAGCCCGTGGTTCGAGCGCGCGCTATTGGCCGACCCCGACCTGGAGCTGCTCGGCGCGCCGCTCGCGGAGTTGCTGAGTAGCGGTATCAGCGACGACGCGCTGGTGGTGGTGAGCGGCGCCTGCCCGACCGAGCTGCCCGGCGCCGACTTCGTCATCTTGAACCCGCCGGCCGGCGCGTGTCGCGGCGCCGTGGTCGGGAAATCGCTGGACGCCCCGGTCGTCACGTCGTGGGACAGGACCGATCCGCGGCTACGCTTCATCACCCTCGACGGCGTCTCGATCGCCAAAGCCCGTGCCGTCGATCCACCGTCGGCCCAAAGCTTACTGGTGAAGAGCCGCGAGGGCGCGCTGATCGTCGATGTCTCCGAAGCCGGTCGAACCGGCACGTTGGTCGGCTTCGACGTCGGCGAAAGCAACTGGCCGCTGCGCGCGTCCTTCGTGCTTTTCGTGCGTAATTTGGCTGAGATTGCCCGCTCGCATCGGCAGAGCCGCGTCGTCGGTCCGGCGCGCAGTGGTTCGCCGCTGCGGCTCCGGGTACCGAGCACGCTGCAGCAAGTGACGCTCACCGATCCGGCGGGTGTCGAGAGTCAGCTCGAAGCGCGCAGCGGCGTCGCCATCATCCCTCACCCCGACCAACCCGGTTTCTACCTGGTCAGCTATGCCGGGTCACATCCGGGCACCGCGCTCTCGGTCGTCAATCTGGCCAGTGAGAGCGAGAGCGATCTGCGGGCGGCGGCGCCCGGCAGTGCCACGGGCACGGAGCTTGTCCGCGCCAGTCGCTCACCGGTCGTCGAGTCGCCCGGCGATTGGGGCTTTCTGGCCGCCGCGCTCGCACTCTTGGCGATCGTGGTGCAGGTGGTTTGGCTCACGCGCAACCCCGGCCGCGTCGAGGCAGGCCGGATTCGTCCGCTGCGCCCTGAACGCCGAGGTACGGCTTGAAGCCACTACTCTGGCTGCTGCGGCTGGTCGCGTTGGTGCCGGCGGGGGTGTTCGCGCTCGAGTGGCTGGGCGTGGCCGTGCCCTACCTACGGTTGTCGCGACCGCTACTGGCAATCCCGCTCGCGGTGCTGCTGCTGTGGCTGACGACGCGCCTGGCCCGCTTCACCCAGCGCAGAACCCGCGCCCGAGCATTCGGCATGGCGCTCTTGACCGGCACCGCCGCGACCGCCTGCGCTTTCGCGGTGTTGGGCGTGGAGCTCGGCCACAAGCTCGATCGCCTGAGCGTGCTGGTGGCGATCGACCGCAGCCGCAGCATCGATCTCGTGCCCGGCGCAGAGTCGCGGATCGAGCAGGAAATCCAGGTCGCCGAGCAGGGCATGCGCGACGGCGACCGGATCGGCACATTGGCGTTCGCGGCCGATGCGATGGTCGAAGACCCACTGCGCGAACGGCGTCACCCACCCGCCCCGCAGCGCGCCGAGCTCGGGCGCGACGGTACCGACCTCGGGGCTGCCATCCGTCGCGGCTTAGCCGAGGTTCCGCCCGACTCCGCGGCCCGGATCGTGCTTTTGAGCGACGGCGTTTCGACCCGTGGCGACGCCTTGGGCGAAGCCGCGCTAGCGGCTGCTGCCGGCGTGCGCATCGACGTCGTGCCGCTCGACCAGCGCAAACTCGAGGACATTCGGGTCGTCACCGTCTCAGCCGGCGGTCGCGCCAGCGAGGGCGAAGCCATCGATCTACGGATCGTCACGGCCGCGGCCCACGACGCCGACGTTGAGCTGCGTATTTACCGCGACGGGCAACTGGTGCGTCAAGGCGACGTGCACATCGCGGCCGGTGAAGACGTCGTGCACCTGCGCGAGGTCGCGGCCGAGCCTGGGCTACATCGCTACGACGTGGAGCT
Organism: Polyangiales bacterium; assembly: GCA_038252755.1. GTDB lineage: Bacteria > Myxococcota_A > Polyangia > Polyangiales > Polyangiaceae > PMG-095. The sequence continues at coordinate 47,215 of JBBSAB010000057.1, forward strand.
GACCGCCAAAGACCAACGCCAAGACGAAGCCGCCGAGGACAACCGCGGCTCGGCTTTCGTGCGCGTGACCGGCGAAGCCAGCGCGCTGGTGCTCGAGCGCGACAAGCTCTTGGCCGGACCGCTCGTCCACGCGCTCGAGAGCGCCGCCTTCAAAGTGCACACCGGCGACGCCACGCAGGTGCCGCCGGACGCTGCTGGCTTCGCGCTCTACGACTTGGTCGTCTTGTCCGACATCAGCGCGGTCGATCTCGCGCCCGAGCAAATCGCGGCTCTAGCCTCGTATGTGCGTGATTTGGGCGGCGGATTGCTGCTGATGGGTGGGGATCGCTCGCTCGGGCCCGGCGGCTACGGCAAGACACCGATCGAAGACGTCAGCCCGGTCTCGTTCGACGTGAAGCAAGAACGCCGCCGCGCCAGCTTGGCGGAGGTGATCGTCGTCGACTACTCGGGCTCGATGGGCGCGCAGGCAGGCGCCGGGTCCGGCACCAAGCTCGACCTAGCGAACGAAGCCGCCGTGCGCTCGATGGACCTGCTCGGCGCGGGTGATCGCCTGGGCGTGATGCACGTCGACACCGCCGTGCAATGGACCATCCCGCTCGGCGAGATCAAAGACCGCGAAACCATGGCCAAGACCGTGCGCGGCGTCGGCGTGGGCGGCGGCGGCATCTATGTCGATCTCTCGCTGCAAACCGGCTACGCGGCGCTCGCCAAAGAAAGCGTGCAACTCAAGCATCTGCTTTTGTTCGCCGACGGCTCCGACGCCGAAGAGCACGCGCGCTCGTTCTCGCTGGTCACCGCCGCCAAAGCGCGCGGCATCACGACCAGCGTGGTCGCGCTCGGCAAAGGCTCGGACGTGCCGGATCTCGAGCGCATGAGCAAGCTCGGCGACGGCCGCTTCTACCTGATCGAAGACGCCACGCGCTTGCCGGCCGTGTTTGCCCAAGAAACGGTGCTGGCGGCGCGCAGCGCGATCAATGAAGTGCCATTTCGCCCCGCGATCGCCGCGCAAAGCCCAATCCTGCGCGGCGTCGACCTGAGCCAAGCACCCAACCTGACCGGCTACGTCGTGACGATCCCGAAAGGCCGCGCGCAGGTCACGCTAACCGGCCCCGAGGGCGACCCGTTGTTGGCAAGTTGGTCGGTCGGCGTCGGGCGCGCGGGCGTCTTCACCAGCGATTTCAAAGATCGCTGGGGCCAGGCTTGGACGAGCTGGGGCGGCGCGGAGCGACTCTTCGGGCAGCTCGGGCGTGAGCTCGCACGTCACGCGGACAACCCACACGTTCGCCTCGAGGCCGATACCAGCGGTGGCGAGCTGAAGCTGCGCGCCAGCGTGACCGACGAGCACGGTCGCAGCGAGAGCTTGCGACGGCTAGTCGCCAAGGTGACGTCGCCCGACGGAACGTCGAGCAGCATCCCGCTCGACGCCGTCGGAGCCGGGCTGTACAGCGCCACCGTACCGACCAGCCGTCCAGGCGCGTACGTGGCGTCGTTGGTCGATGAACAAACGCAAAAGCTCGAGGCGACGACCGGCGCGGTGCTGACGCTCGGCGACGAGCTGCGACCGACCGGCACCGATCGCGGCCTTTTGCGCCGCATCGCCGAGCAGAGCGGCGGAAAAGTGCGCGACACTTTGGCCGGCGTTTTTCTCGACCGCGACGCCGAGCGCTTCGCGTACACGTCGCTCGCACCGTGGCTGCTCTGCATCGCTGCGTTCGGTTTCTTGCTCGCCGTTTCAGCGCGACGCCTGAGCGTGCCCGAGTGGCTCGAGCAAGCTTGGGTCGGCTTTCGTGCTCCACACCCTGAACGACACCAAGCGCAGACCGACGAGCCACCGACGGCGCTCGGCGCACTGCAGCGCGTGCGGAGCCGCAAAGCCGCACATCGTCACAACCAGACCGACGAGCCGCCGCCCAGCGTGCCGCGGTTCTCACGCCCACCGCCTTTGCCGACCGTCGGCGCGCCGCCGCTGCCGACAAAACTGCCTCGCTCACCCGGACGCGGGAGCCAAGGAACGATGGCGCCCCAAGTCCCAACTGCCCCAGTCGCACGCCAACCCACGGCGGCCGAAATCCTGCTCGCGCGCCGCCGTGGTCGCAAAAATTGAGGCGACGCTGTGACGGTGCACGCACTTCCAACCCTGTGGAGCGTGGCCGGCTTACTTCGGTTTCGCTGGCTGGCAGCTCTTGACGTTGGTGCCGGACACGCCATTACAAGAGTGACCCGCTGCGCATTGGCCGGTGTCGTCACAGAGCTGCCGGCAGACGGCGCCGCCGGCCTCACCCGTACACAGCGCACCGTCTTCGCATTCGGCGGTCGTTCCGGATTTGTCGCACTCCTCGCCAACCTGCGCTTTGCCGCATCCGAACGCCGAGAGTGCCGCCGTGAAGAGGACCGCGAGTCGTAAAGGGTACCGCATGCAATTCAGTATACCGTCGACTGACCGCCAGCAGCGAGGCAGGATTGACCTCCGAGATGCCTGGTCTCAACGCCCAATCGGGCTCGGGCGCGAACGACGCTAACTAGATCGCGGCGATAAATGGCGCGATCGCAAGATCGTAGGCGCGCGCGAGGGTGGCGTCTACGACCTCGACAAGCGGCTGCAAGTAGGCTGGCCGCCTAGCAGGCGTCTCTGAGGTGGACCCACCTGGGCAGCGCGTGGGCCTCCGGCGGGCAGGAGAAGAGCGAGTAAGTTTTGCGGGGTGCGCTACGTGGCAGCGAGCAGCTTGCGCGCAATGACGAGCAGGTTGCAGGACAGCACGCTTGCCTGCACGTACGCCTTGAAGGAATCAAAGCTACGCCACGTGCAGCGCTCGAGGCCGAAGACGCGCTTCAGGAAGGAGATCGTTCCTTCAATCCCAGCACGGAATGCTCGCAGTTTCTTGAATACTCGCGTGCTGCTAGCCATCTCTTCAATGTCGAGTCCCCGACGCTTGTGGAACACAACATCGCTGACGCCGAGAGCCTTGATTTGATCAAGATTGGCCTTTGCCGCGAAGCCACCGTCAAAGCTTGCCTGTTTGGGCGGACGACCAAAGGTCGCGGTTTGCCGCTCCATCATCTTTGTCGCGAGCGTGTAGTCAGCAGGATTTCCTTGCTCGACCACGACATCGGTCACGAGCGCTGAAGCGCCGGTCGTCACGCAAACTTTGTGACCGTACTCGGTGTCGCGGTTGCCTTTGATGATGATGTCGGTGTGGGGCTCGAAGATCGAAACGACTTTCTCTGTCGCGGGCACGGATTCGTCTCGAAGAATCCGGCGCTCGGTTTGGGAAAGAACCTGGTTGACGAGTGGCACAAAGTGCCTAATTTGTGCTGCAAGAGCGGTTGCGAGCACCAACTGCGTCGCCTCGACGCACGGCACGTGATCGAGCTTGGCGGCTATCGCCTCGGCTTGCTCAAGCGTTTCTTCCGCAGCCGCCAAGAGATCCCGATACAGCGGCTTCCGCTCGTCCGCTGAATTTGCGTTGCTGATCTCCAAGGCCCTGCGCTTGGCTCGAAGGCGGTGATTGACGAACGTCAAGCCGAACGTCTTCTTAGCTCGCTTCATGATCCGCGCGAGCACACGCACACAGTCCCAAAGCAGCGACGAGTCGGTAGGGTGATGAATATTGGACTCCACGACAAGGCAGTCAGTGCGCACTTTCGTGCCCTTCTCGACCCCGAGAGCCTGAGCCTGGCGAACAACCATTTGGTTGATCTTCTCCCAGGTTGTCGCGGAAACACGCTTAATGTTCTTTTGCAACGCCGACCTGGTCGGCGGCTTCTGCTCGTAACCGAGCCGACAGAAACTGCGATAGGTGCTGGAATCGGCGAGCGCAAACGCCAACCGCTCGTAGCTCAGCCCGGTGTGCTGCTTGAGGACCGCGACCCGAACCACCTGCTCGGCGGCCATCCCGTCGCGGCCCTTCGTCGGGTCGACGCGGCGACCGGCACGAAAGCTGAGATCCTCGTGAACGAGAGCCACGGCCTCGGGCAGCCGGTCGAGCAGCGCCGCCATGGCCATCAGCTCCTTGGCATGAACGTGCGCGATCGGGACTGGCGTCA
>JBBSAB010000058.1:0-50087 GCA_038252755.1 Polyangiales bacterium
ATCGTCGTTATGTGGAGCCCGTCGATATGTGGAGCTGCGAGCGCGTCGCCGCCTGAAGGCCAGGAAGTTCAGCGGCTTGGGCGTGCCGCACGGCTCGACAACTCCACATAATCGCGGCGTCGTCTCCGGCGGCCGGGGCTGTTCCCGGTCGTTCACCAAGGAGACGACATGCTGGAGACGTTCTTCGAGAAGCGCTTCGTGTTGGAGCGCTTCCGCACGAGCCCCGTGGGCTCGCACATCGACGGGTTCGCCACGTCGCTGATCGCGCGGGGGTACTCGTTCCAGGCGGGTGGCTCGTGCCTCCGTCACGCCGTTCACCTGGGCCGCTGGATGGAGCCGCGCGGCCTGCCGCTCAGCGCGCTCGACGAGGAGGTCATCGCGTCCTTCGTGGGCCACTTCCAGACCTGCGACTGCTACGACGAGCGCGTTGGCAGCCATGAGCGCGCCCTCGCGCGTGTGCGCGTGTTCCGCCGGTACTTGCAGGAGGTCGGAGTGGTCGCGCGACCCGTCGCGACCATCGTGGACGAGCCGCTCGTCACCGCCTTCGTGACGTGGATGCGGCAACAGCGCGGGGCGAAGGAGTGGACCGTGAAGGCCTACACCCGCGTGATTCGTGGGCTGCTCGTCCACGTCGGCCACGACCCGGCGAAGTACACCGTGCGTGCGCTGCGCGCAGCGGTGCTCGCGCTCGCCGATGGTCACGGGGCGAGCAAGGGCGAGCAGGTCGTCACGGCGACGAGGATGTTCTTGAAGCAGCTCGCCGTGCTTGGTCGCTGCCATTCCGGCCTTGCAGACGGCATCCCCCGTCCTGCGCGCTGGTCGCAGACCACGCTCCCGAAGCACCTGCCGCCCGCGGAGGTTGAGAAGGTAATCGCCAGTTGCGACGTCGCCACCTCCACCGGGCTTCGTGATCGTGCCGTCTTGTTGCTCCTCGCTCGACTTGGTCTTCGCGCGGACGAGGTCATCGCTCTGCGCCTCGCCGACATCGACTGGGACAAGGCGAGCATCCGCGTGATCGGCAAGGGGCGGCGAGAGGCATGGCTGCCTCTGCCGCAAGACGTGGGCGACGCCATCCTCGCGTACCTCGAGCACGCACGGCCGAAGATCGCCGACTCCCACGTGATCCTCACCGCGCGCGCCCCGTGGACCGCCATCGGCAACAACGCGACGGTCGCCAACATCGTCGCGCGAGCCATCCGGCGTGCAGGAGTGGATGCGCCTTCCTTCGGCTCGCACCTTCTTCGGCACTCGGCTGCGACCTCGATGCTGCGCGACGGTGCCTCGCTCGACGGGATCGCCGCCGTCCTGCGCCACCAGTCGATCGACACGACCATGGTCTACGCCCGCGTGGATCAGGGGCTGCTCGGCTCGGTCGCCCAGCCCTGGACGGAGGCAGCGCCGCAGCCGGCGTTGTCGTACCGCCCACCTCCGCCGACCGTCCAGGTGCAGAGCATCGCGCGGCCGTGGCTCGTGGAGGTGCCGTCATGCTGACGCAGTTCGTGACCGAATACCTCGACACCCGGCGCGCGCTCGGGTTCTCGCTCCGCGAGCCGGAGCGGGCGCTCCACGCATTCGCCGAATACGCAGCCACGCGGGGCGAGGACCATGTGCGGGCGGCCACGGCGATCGAGTGGGCTGGCTCGGCAAACACCGCAGGACAGAGATCCCGCCGGCTCCACGCGATCGCGCTCTTCGCTCGGCACGTTCGCGCCGAAGACGAGCGCCACGAGGTGCCGAGCAACAAGGTCTTCCCTCGGGTCCCCCGGCAGTTGATGCCGTACATCTACAGCCCGGAGGAGTCGCGCCGACTCATCGAGGCCGTCGGCGCGCTCGGCATGCCTGGCTCGATGCGTGAGCTCACGGCGCAGACCGTCATCGCGCTGCTCTTCGCGACTGGGCTGCGCATCTCGGAGGCGCTCGCGCTCGACCTCGACGACATCACGCCGCAGGGGCTGCTGATCCGACGCACCAAGTTCAACAAGACCCGGCTCGTTCCACTGCACGAGACGGCCCGCGCCGGTCTCGACCGGTACCTCGAGCGCAGGCGCTCGCTCGGTCTCTCGACCAAGGCGCTCTTCCTCAACTGGCACGGCAAGCGATTTGGTCAGCGAGGTTTCGGCATGGTGTTCCGGCGCATCTGCAAGGCGGCGGGTGTCGAGAGGCCGACGGGGGAGCAGCAGCCTCGCGTTCACGACATTCGGCACACGTTCGCCGTGCGCGCTCTCGAGTCCTGCCCCGACGGTCGCGACCGCATCGCGCAGCACATGCTCGCCCTCACCACGTACCTCGGGCACAGACACGTGACCGACACGTACTGGTACCTGCAGGCGACGCCTCGACTGATGCGCGACATCGCCGACCGCGTCCGCGAGGCGCGTGCCCACGGAGGTGCACGATGACTCCCCTCGCGCCCCACCTGACAGCGTACCTCCGCGAGCGGCTCCCGCAGGAGCGCCAGGCCAGCCGGCACACCGTCGAAGCGTACACCTACACGTTCAAGCTGCTCTTCGCCTTCACGGCGAAGCGGCTCGGCGTTGCGCCCTCGGCGCTAGCGCTGGAGCAGCTCGATGCGCCGCTGCTCCTCGAGTTCCTCGCGCACCTGCAGACCGCGCGGGGCAACAGCGCGCGGACCCGCAACGCCCGCCTCGTCGCGCTCAAGTCCTTCATGCGCTTCGTCGAGTACCGCGTGCCGTCGGCGATCGAGCAGGTCCGTCGCGTGCTGGCGATCCCCATGCAGCGCAGCGACGTGATGCTCGTGCGACACATCGATCGCGCTGAAGAGGAGGCACTCCTCGACGCGCCCGATCCGACGACCCGGCTCGGCATTCGCGACCGAGCGATCTTGCTGATGGGGACCGCCGGCGGCCTGCGCGTCTCGGAGATCATCGGGCTGCGGCTCGACGAGATCTCGTTTGACGGCGCGTACCTGGAGCTGCGCGTACGCGGCAAGGGGCGCAAGCAGCGCGGCCTCACCTTGTGGAAGGAGGTTGCCGACGCCGTCCGTGCGTGGCTCGCCGTTCGCGGTGACGCGCTCGTGCCCGAGGTCTTCCTCAACGCGCGCGGCGGTCCCATCTCACGGTGGGGCTGCCGCTACGTCCTCACCAAGCACGTCGAGGCCGCGACGACGAAGTGTCCTTCAATCGCGAAGCGCCGCGTCACCCCACACGTGCTCCGGCACACGTGCGCGATGACGATGCTCCAAGCGACCCGCGACATCCGCAAGGTCTCGCTCTGGCTCGGCCACGCGAGCCAGCAGACGACCGAGGTCTACCTGCAGGCCGACCCGACCGAGAAGATGGAGGCGCTCGACGCGGTGAAGCTGCCCTCGCTGCGCAAGGGCACGTTCAGCCCGCCCGATCAGCTTCTGGCCTCGCTGATGGGCAGGGCGCCCGCCCTGGTGCCGCCGTCGCCGCGCAGCAGGAGGAAGTCAGCGACCTCGCGCTCCCCGGACTCGACGAAGTAGCGGTGGAGCGCGCGGCGAAAGAGCTCGGCGCGGCTTGCGAGACCAATCCGTCGCCGAGCCTCGTCCATCCGCTCGACCACGGTCGCGGGCATGCGGAGCGGCAGCACCAGGATGTCGTCGGCGCCGTGCGCCACGCGCGGCTCGGACCCCACGCGGATCAGACCACGCTCGGCCTGCCTCAGCCGCCATCGCAGGTACGCGACATTGGTCGAGCCCGTGGGCCTCCCGAGGAGCTCCTGGTGGCGCGCCTGCAGCTCCTCGACCGACATCGTCTTCGTTGACGTGGTCGTCGTCGACGCGGCCGACTTCTGCTTCGCCGTCGCCGCGCGCGTCTTGGCAGCTTCGAGAATCTTGCGGACCAACCACGCCTTGTTCGGCGTACGCGTCGGCTCGCCGACGATCTCGGCGTACTTCGCCTGCAGCTCCGGCAGCCGCAGCGCCTTGAGGGAACCCTCGTTCATCTTGACCTTGCTCATGCGCGCTCTCCTTGCGAGCGCCATGAACAGGCGCTCGTCGCCATACAGGCTTCCGGGCCCGGGAACCTCAAGGTCATTCGACCGCTAAAGCCGGCACGATTATGTGGAGTCGATCGCGACGCTCTCCGAGGAAAAACACACCTCGCAGGGCCCCGACTCCACATATTCGGCGGCTCCACATAACGCCGGTTATGGTGTGCTCACCATAACCGCCGCTACCTCATCTGGAAGATCCGCGAGGCCGAGAAGGGCCGCATCCCGGTCGGCCCGCGCAAGACGCGCGAGCGCAACGGCGAGCCGCTCGACGTGAAGATCCTCCCGCTGCGGCTCGAAGCCGAGATCGTCGAGCGCATGGACGAGGCGTGGCGCTCGCGCGGCATCAAGAACCGGATGGAGTTCTTCCGCCGCGCCCTCGGCCACTACCTCACCCACCTGGGCGCGGAAGACGCCGCCGCGCTCTTCGGCAACGCCAGCGCCGTCAGCGCGTGAAGGTCGCGGAGATCCAAGGGGCGTCGCGACGGTCGGCAGGAGGCGCGACCTGCCGCGACGCCCCAAGTCCGCAGAAGGTCGCGACTATTCCACGTGCCGGAAAATACATCGGAAACAGCCGTGTTCGGCCTTGCCTGGGGCGCGAACCGAAGCCTGTATGTCACTCGCAACGGGCGACGAGCCGCCCTGCAGAACGCGAGTACGACGATGCCAACCACGAGCCAGAACACGCAGACGACGAAGACGGTGAACCAGGGCGAGAGCCGGTACGGGACGGCCGAGCCGCAGATCGAGATCCGGCTCCCGAAGGGCACCAGCCACCGCCTGGTGAGCGCCGCGCTCCACAAGCTCGCCGCCGATGTCGAGCTGGCCACGCCCGAGCGCGAGCGCTGGGTGGTCCAGACCGAGAGCTTCTACGACGCCCGCGGCCGCGTGTACCTCGAGCTGGCGGACGCGACGCCCGCGGAGGCCGAGCGCGGAATGGCGCTCCTGAAGAAGCTGGTGGGGTGAGTCGAGACGCTACGTGCGCCGACTCGCGCGCTTGCGCGACGTCGAAGCCACCGGGGGCGACGGCTCGGCAGCGGCGGCGCCCAGGATCGCGCCACCCACGGTTCCGACGAGCGCGGCGACCCATCCGGCTGACGCGGACCCCTTCGCGTCCGCGACCTCGCGCTGCAGTTGCAGGATCTGCGACCGCGCGTTCGCCCACGCCTGGTAGTTCTGCTGTGCAAGAGCAAGCGCCCGATCGCGCTCGACGAGCGCCGACGCGAGCCTCGCGTCAGCGGAGTCGCGCGCGACCCGGAGCGTCGTCTGCTCGCGACGCGCGTTCGCCTCGACGTCGCCGAGGCGGCGCGTGACTGTGGCGACCTCCTGCGACAGTTGGTCGACGCCGGTCTTCAGCGCCGACGCCTCGCTGCGTGCTCCAGCGAGCTCGGTTCGTAGCTGAGCCGCCTCAGTCTGCGCCGCGCCCCTGGCCTTCGATTCCTCGTCAAACTCGCTCCTGGGCACCCACTCGCCGAGCAGAGCCTCCGCAGTCGTGCCGAGGACGAGTTCCCGCGGCGCCACCTCGAGGGCACGAGCGATGGCGAGGATGTGTTCCAGCCTCGGTTCGCGGCGCGCGGCCTCGGTCTCGGTGAGCAGCTTGCTCACCAGCGAGGCGGCGAGTTCGGCTCTATCCGCGAGTTCGGCGATCGTCTGCTTCTTGGCGTCGAGCAGGTCCCTGACGCGACGCGCGAAAGTCTCGGGTGGGACGGCTTCGGCACTCATGGGGCTCCTGGGCGGCGCTTGACGCGCCATATTGTCAGCATGCATACCGTACACACGGAAGTCGACATGACAAGTCGGAGCATCAGGAAAACGGGGTGGGGATGGGCTGCCTATCCCCGTTCATGAACATTGACTCCGGCTCTTGACAGGACATGTTCGGAAAGCTAACTTAATTGGGCAAACGGAGGAGTCCATGTCCAGCGGTCGAACCCATCGAGCTATCGGCACCGCCGCAGGGGCAGGCTACGCCCTCGCCAAGGCGAATCAGCAGGCGCCCGAGCATGTCCTGCTGGAGATCCTCGGCGGTGCGCTCGCCGGGAACTTCGGCGCGCGGCTCCCGGACGTGTTCGATCCACCCGTGCACCCGGGCCACCGAAGCCTCGCCCACGGCATCGTTCCCGTTGCCGCGGCGGGGCGGGCCGCGGTGAACGCGCTGAATGGTTGGCAGGTACAGCTGCGCGCGGAAGCGAATCGCACCCTGGAGCGGCTCTGGCAAGCCCTCGTCGAAGTCCTCTGCCGCCTCGGAGCCGGAGCCCTCGCAGGCCTCCTTGCTGGTTACGGCTCCCACGTCGCGCTCGACGCGTTCACCCCAGTCAGCCTCCCACTACTCGCGTGAGATGACGATGCCCATCACCCAGCAAGAACTAAGCACGAGAATCCGGGCAGCGCGTGAGGCGTGCCGGATGACCCAGGACGATGCCGCCAAGCACCTGGGGGTCTCACGCCCGACGTTCGTCCAGCTCGAGGCAGGGAAGAGGTCCGTCTCGAGCATCGAGCTCGACAAGCTGGCCTACTTGTTCGGTCGAGACATCCGCGAGTTCGTGGCGGACTCGTTTCAGGAGGAGGACTCCCTTTCCGCCCTCTTCCGTGCGCAGCTCGCGGTGGTCGGTGAGCCCTTCGTGCTCGAGAAGCTGCGCGAGTGCATGGCCATCGGGCGCGAGCTGACGAACCTCGAGCACCTCGTCGGCATCGACCGCGACCTCGCGACCGTCGCGTCGTACCCGCTGCCCTCGCCGAAGACCCGGTGGGAAGCCGTCCAGCAAGGGCAGCGACTCGCGGAGGAGGAGCGTCGGCGCCTTGGACTCGGAAATGCGCCGCTGCCGGACATGGGCGAACTGCTCGAGTCGCAGAGCGTTCGTACCGGGCTCGTTGATCTTCCCGATGACGTCTCCGGCCTGACGCTGAGCGATCGCAAGGTCGGGCTCTTCGTCGTGGCGAACCGCGCACATCACTACCTGCGTCGTCGGTTTTCGTTCGCCCACGAGTACGCGCACGTCGTTGCCGATCGCGAGCGCTTCGGTCTTATTAGCCGCGCATCGGAGCGCGACGATCTGATCGAGGTCCGCGCGAATGCCTTCGCGGCGAACTTCTTGATGCCCGAGGACGGTGCTCGCCAGTTCGTCGCTGGCCTCGGAAAAGGGAAGGCGAGCCGAGCGTTCGCCGAGGTGTTCGACGAAGCCGGCAGCTTGAACGTCGAGGGCCGAACTGAGCCGGGGACGCAGGCGCTCCAGCTGTACGACGTCGTCCAGCTCGCCCATCACTTTGGCGTCAGCCGGCTCTCCTCACTGTTTCGCCTGCGGAACCTGCGCCTCGTCACCGCGGCCGAGTTCGATCACCTGAAGGCGCTCGACGACCAAGGCAAGGGCAAGCAGCTCGCCGAGCTCCTGGGGCTCCCCGAGCCGGACCACACGGAGATGCGCAGCGAGTTCAAGCACCGCTTCCTTGGCCTGGCGCTCGAGGCCTTCCGACGTGACGAGGTGTCCCACGGCAAGCTGCGTGAGCTTGTCGCGATGGTCGGCCTGGCGGCGGACGATCTCGACCAGCTCATCGAGGACGCCGGCATCGACGCCGACGCCTCCAGCCCAACGCCGTGAACATACCCGTCCTTCGCATCGTGGTCACCGACTCGAACGTGCTCATCAATCTGATGCACGTGGCGAGGTTGGGGCTACTCGGCAGTCTCCCAGGCCACGAGTTCGTCGTCCCCGACCACGTTCGCGAAGAGGTCACGAACCCTGACCAGCGCTCAGCTCTCGACGCAGCCATCGACGCCGGCACGGTGAAGCTCGAGTCCATCACCGACATCGATGTTCTGGTCACCTTCACCGAGCTGATCGCTCACATCGGCCGCGGAGAGTCCGCGTGCATCGCGATCGCAGCAAAGCGCGGATGGTCCATCGCCTCCGACGAGAAACGGCGATTCCGACGCGAGGCCGAGGCACGGGTGGGAGGCGATCGGATCCTCGGAACCGTTGAGCTGTTCGTGCTCGCGATCGAGGCGGGCCTCATCACCGTCGAGCAGGCCGACGCCGACAAGCTCGTGCTGGAGAGCCGCAAGTTCAAGGTGTCGTTCACATCGTTTCGAGAGCTCGTGAAGTAGCTCTCGAGGAAAGGAAGCAGTCCGCCATGTCCACCATCCCTGAAAAAGAGTCCGAAACCGAAGAGGTCGTATCGGGAACTCGTGAAGTAGCGCTCGGGCGCAAAAGGAGAACGTCATGAACGGCAACCACGGCAACGACAAGAGCGTGACCATCATCGTCGATGGCACGCCGCACGAGGTGGAGAAGGAGAAGATCTCGTACGCGGAGGTCGTCACTCTCGCGTATCCCGACTACCCGCAGCACCCCGAGATCACGTACTCGGTGACCTACAAGCGGGGCCCGAACGTGAACCACGAAGGGATTCTCGCGCAGGGGGGAACCGTCATGGTCAAGAAGGACATGGTGTTCAATGTTTCACGAACTGGTCAGTCGTAACGAAGACCTGAAGCGGCTCGTCGAGACGGGCTACGCGATCAAGTTCGACAGCGGGCACCTCGTGGTTCGCGACGTGCCCTATCTGGACAAGGAGAAGAGCCTACGGACTGGAGCCTTCGTCACGAAGCTCGAGTTCGTCGACAAGGTTCAGGTCAAGCAGCAAGACCACCAGGTCTTCTTCTGCGGGGCCCACCCGCACAGCGTGGACGGGTCGCCGATTCCGAACCTGGGAGGTGGGCCTGCGCAGCTCACGCTGGAGGACTCGAGCCTCGTCGTCGAACGGTCCTTCTCGAACAAGCCTGTTGGCGGCAACGGGTTCCCTGACTTCTTCGAGAAGATCGAGAGCTACACCCGCGTCATCTCTGCGCCCGCGATGGAGGTTCATCGAGACGCGACGCCCTATACGTTCCGGGTCGACAAGGAGGCCGTTTCGGGGTCGGTCTTCAAGTTCCACGACACGCTCACGAGCAGGACGGAGATCGGTGACCTCGCCAAGAAGCTGAGCGACGACGTGGTCGCGATCATCGGGCTTGGAGGCACCGGAGCCTATCTCCTCGACTTCATGGTCAAGGTGCCGGTGAAGGAGATCCGCGCCTTCGACAACGACCCCTTCCATGTTCACAACGCCTACCGCTCACCGGGCCGGCTGCTCGACGACGGCGAGCTGGGTAAGGCCAAGGCCGACGTCTACGCGCAGCGCTACGCCAACTTCCGCGAGGCGCTGCGCGTCGAGGCGAAGTTCATCGATGCTTCGTGCAACGCTGAGTTGGAGGGAGTCACCTTCGCCTTCGTTTGCGTAGACAAGGGTTCGGCGCGGTCAGCGATCTTTGACCTCCTGCTCGCCAAGAAGATCCCGTTCATCGACGTCGGCATGGGGCTCGACCGAAAGCGGGCCTCGCTGAGTGGAATGGTTCGCGTGACGTACTACTCGGCCGAGAGGGGAGCCGAAGTGCGGGCCAAGAACCTCGCGGAAATGGCCGATGCGCCCGGCGACGAGTACCGCACGAACGTTCAAATTTCGGAGCTCAACGCGCTGAACGCGGCGCTGGCCGTGCTGCGGTACAAGCAGATTCGCGGCTTCTACTTCGACGAAGGCAACCTCGTTCACGTCCTCTTTGGGACACAAGACCTCAAGGTACTGGGAGAGGCGTTCGAATCATGACGAAGATGACGACGCTCAGGCTCCAGCGCGTCCACTACATGCCGAAGGAGCTGGAGCCCGGCATCTTGTACGTCTCGGAGGAGTTCGACGTCGCTGGGCACCTCTGCGCGTGTGGCTGCGGGAACAAGGTGATGACGCCTCTGAGCCCGACCGAGTGGTCCTTCCATGAGTCGGAGAAGGGCCCGTCGCTCAGGCCATCGATCGGGAACTGGCAGCTTCCATGCACGTCTCACTACTGGGTCGACGGGGGCAAAGTCGAATGGTCGCGAGCGTGGAGCCCGGAGCAGGTCGAGCGCGGTCGACGCGGGGAAGAGGAGCGCCGCCGCGCGTACTACGAGTCTCGCAAGGCGAAGGACGGACTCGCGGCCAGGGTCAGGCGCTGGCTCGAGCACGTTCTGTCGTGGTTCAGGTGATCTCTTCTGCCAACGCGTAAGCGGTGCGGTAGTGAGTCTGGGTTGCACTGGCGAGCCTCGCCCAGCCGGCACTACAGCCGGCGAGAGCCGGTACGGGACCGCCGAGCCGCAGATCGAGATCCGGCTCCCGAAGGGCACCAGCCACCGCCTGGTGAGCGCCGCGCTCCACAAGCTCGCCGCCGATGTCGAGCTGGCCACGCCCGAGCGCGAGCGCTGGGTGGTCCAGACCGAGAGCTTGTACGACGCACGCGGCCGCGTGTACCTCGAGCTCGCCGACGCGACGCCCACCGAGGCTGAGCGATCCCGACCGCCTGGCGCTTCGGTCCGCGCTAGCCCCGCTGGCGCGCGCCAGCGGGCACGTGGGCGCCGCCAAAGGGCGCCGACGTGGCCTTCGTCGGGCCGGACGGTGCTCGCGCCGTTGAACGCGACCAGCGCCGCGAGTCGCGAGTGGGGGACCCATGCGCGACTGGACGGCGCGAACGCAGAGAGCCGTCCCGGATGGACGCGCTCAAGCACCAGGGATCTCAGCCTTTCGCTCTCGCCTGGCCACTGCGATTCTCGCCGCTCTGTCCGCCAAACAGCCCCAGAGAGTGGTTCGCAAACGGCTGCCCATGCGGAGCCATTCACGCGGGGTCGCGGAAACGCGACCCCGCACTTTTTAACAGCGGCCTCGGAGAGCGATCTCCGGGGCCGTTGCGTTTCTCCCCCACGTTTCCGCGACCTTCGACGCTCGGCGCGCGCGGTGGGCTCCTGGACAGCGTTCGAGCAGAGAGCGCCGCGGGCGTGAAGTAGGGCGTGACGAGGGCCTTCTGGACGGCGTTCGCGCTCTCTCTTCTGGCCCGCGGGGAGACCTCGCGCCACGCGGTTGGACTTCGAGCAGAACGCGTAGAGGGCCTGCTGGACGAGCCTCGGCGAGTAGCTCGGGAGGTCCGACCGGAAGTGGCGCAGGTCGAGCTGGGCAGCCTGCTCGCGCACCCACCGCTCGCGCGCGTCGTAGGTCTTGGCTGCACCCGGCTCGCGAAGGGCGTCCACTGCACGCGCGACGTTCGTGTCGACCACGACCAGGTCGTTGCCATCGACGTCCGGGAACCACGGCGTGAGGCCCGGAGCGAGAGCCGGCGTCGAGAGCGCGCTCACGAACATCGTCGCGAGCTTGCGCCCGACCCGGTGGACGCGCGCGAAGCGCCTCACGAGTAGCGCGGCTCGTTTCGTTGGCGAGACCTCGTCGCGGCAGACCTCGGCGAGCGCCTCGCGCACGCCTCCGTCTTTCCAGAGCCGAAGCCACGCGGAGGTGGGCAGCTTGCCCATGTCCCCCATGCGGTTGAAGACGACCGTCGCGTCCTTCACGTGGCAGGCTGTGCCCGGGCACCTGCCGCAGTCGACGACCTCGCCGACCTTCGCGACGTCGCAGCCCTCCTCGAACGCGTCGGCCGAGCGCAGGACAGTGCACTCATGCCGAGCGATCGACCGCTTCACGGTCAGCAGGGCCGCGTGATCTGATCGCTGCGGGGGTCGAGCGGATCAGGGAAACCGAGCGGGCATAGAAAAGCCCTCTCGGAGAAGTTGGCCGGGGCCGTTCCGAGGGGGCTTCCTCCGCGTTGTCTAAGCGACGGAGGTAACCCGTGTGGCATGAGCTGCTATCGGATGAGAAGTTTTCTGCAATTCTTTTTGAGGTAGACGAAGGGCTTTCGGGTGGCGAGCGCGAGCGGGGGTGTTCGCGCTGCTCGGGGCCGCTGCATCGAGCGGACTACCCGCGCAAGGCACGCGGGCTGGCGGACGCCGTGATGGCGCGCTTCGAGCGGCGATTCAGCTTCTGCTGCGGTCGGTGTCGAAAGCGGCAAACGCCGCCGTCGGTGCGGTTTCTGGGTCGCCGGGTGTACGTAGCGGTGGCCGTGCTCGTCGGCGCGCTGATCGCGCTCGCCGTCGCGCTGACGGAAGCCGCGCGCGCTACCGGGGCGCGGCTTCGGACGGTGGCGCGTTGGCTGCGATTCTTTCAAGCGGAGCTGCCAGCGAGCCGCTTCTGGTGCGCGGCGCAGGGGGCGTTCTCGCCGCCGCCCGCGGCGCTCGGCATGCCGGCTTCGCTCGTCGAGCGGTTCGCGTTCGACGCCCCTTGCGCTCAGCTGCTCGGCGTCTTGAAGTTCGTGACTCCGATCACGGTTTCTGGCTGGCGCTGAGCCGGCTTCGCCGAGCGTCGCCTCGGCTCGCGCAGAGGTTGGCAGCTTCCCAGGTTTTGGTCGCAACGTAGAGTCGCCGCCGAGACCATTCACGCGGCAGCCCACGCTCGCCGCACGGGAGAAGTCCATCTTGACGAAGACGCACGCACCCGCCCGGCTGCGCTGGGCCCGGCTACGCTTTTCAGTTGTCGGCCAATTGCTCACGGCTCCGCCCGAGCCAGGCCAACTACGCACCGAGCTCGAAGCGCTCGCGGCGCGCAGCTGGGAGCACCCTTCGACCGGAGACCCGGTAAAATTCGGCGTTTCGACGATCGCGCGGTGGTTCTACGCCGCGCGAAACGAGCCGCTCGATCCGGTGGCGCGGCTGGAGCGAAAGACTCACGCCTTGGCTGAGAAACACCCGGCCGTGAGTGAAATCGTCCGCGCCGCTATGCGCGCACAGCACCGCGAGCACCCGACCTGGTCATTCAAGCTGCACCACGACAACCTCCTGGCGCTCGCCAAATCGCGCGCCGAGCTGCTGCCGCTGCCCAGCTACCCAACGCTCCGCCGCTGGATGCAGAGCGATGGCCTGCTCCGCAAACGCAAGAAGCGGCGCGACCACGAAGGCCCGGGCTTCGCGCCGCGCGAGCAGCGCTCGTTCGAGGTCAGCCACGTCCATGCGCTCTGGCATCTCGACTTTCACCAGGGCTCGCGCAGCGTGCTCTTGCCCTCCGGCGAGTGGAAGAAACCGGTCCTGCTCGGCGTGCTCGGCGATTGCTCTCGGCTCTGTTGCCACTTGCAGTGGTTCCTAGAAGAAACCGCCGAGTCGCTCGTGCACGCTTTCATGCAAGCACTTCAGAAACGCGGGCTGCCCAGAATGCTGCTGACCGACAACGGCGCCCCCATGCTCGCCGCCGAAACCCGCGAAGGCTTTGAGCGACTCGGCATCGCCCGATTCGCCCTCATCACCGGCGACCCCGGCACCGGCAAATCGATCGCGCTCCGCGTGCTCGCCGCACGTCTCCGCGGCATGCGCGACGTCGTGGTCGGCTCCGTCGACCATCCCCAGAGCGGCGTACTCGACTTCTACCGAGAGCTCGCCGACCTCTTCGGCATCGCCATGCCGCTGCACAACCGCTGGGCCGGCTTCAAGGCCCTGCGCGCTCGCTGGGCCGAGCACATCGCCTCATCACACATTCGCCCCGTCTTGATCATCGACGAAGCCCAGGAAATGATCGACACCGTCTTCTCCGAGCTGCGTCTGCTCGCCAGCAAGGACTTCGACTCCCGCTCCTTACTCTGTGTCGTCTTCGCCGGAGACCGCCGCCTCATCGATCGCTTCCGGCGCGATCAGCTGTTGCCCCTCGCGACGCGCATCCGGCGCAGAATCGACCTCGACTTCGCGACTCGCGACGAGCTTTGCGCCTGCCTCGACCACGTCCTCGACGCCGGTCTTCAACCCACCCGCCAAGGCCAAGCTCGTCCAGAAACGCCGCTAGCCACACCCAGCAAGCAGCGACCTCGCCCCGCTCGCGCTCCGCGCGACCGGGGCGCTTCGCTTTCCATCTCGGCGTTCTTGATCGCGATCACGAAACCTGAGTCGTGACTGCCACATATCGAATTTCTCGATCCGGCCAGTATCGATTCACGCGATCACGCTGAGCTACGCGCATCGGCGTGAAAGCCCTGGTTTCGATTCCAGACACCATGGCGCATTGCGCCACCATCTTGCGCGCGCGCTGGGCGTCGTTGGCAGCGACCTCAGGCATCCTTCTGCGTAGCGACCCAGTCGCGCAGCGAAAGCGGGCGGATCCCCCACACCCTTTCAAGGCTCGCGATGTCAGCCGAGTAGCCGATGCGCTCGAACCACTCGAGCATGAGCGCGATGTCCTCGCTGGATTTTCGCACTGCCTCGATCGGGATCGGTTCGTACGTGACCTTCTTGCCGAGGATCTCGCTCACCGCCTCGGCTGCTTCGACCATCGTCACCGCGTCGCCCGCGATGTCGACCTCGACGTTCGTGTGCTTCTGCGCGTCGATGAACGCCCGCGCGCCGAACTTTCCGATGTCGTCCGCCGCGATCATCTGAAGTTTGGTCGTGGGCCCGAGGGCAGTGTGGATCTTGTCGCCCTGGATGAACATGGGGGAGAGAAGGTTCTCCATGAAGAAGACGGGGCGCACGATCGCGTAGGACGGGAACCCCAGAGCCTTCACGGTCTGCTCGACGCGGAACTTGGTGTCGAAGTGCGGGATGCCGGTCGCTTTGTGAGCGGAGCCGACCGACGCATACACGAACCGCTGCACGCGCTGCTCGCGCGCGACCTTCGCGAGCCGCTTGCCTTGCTCCTCCTCTTTGGCGACGCCCGCTTCCCAGGTGTTCTGGACGGCATAGACGCCCCAAGCGCCAGCAACCGCGCGCTCGAGCGACGCGGCGTCGTCGAGGTCGCCCTTCACCAGTTCTACGCCGAGACCCTTCAGCGCCCGGGCCGCGTCGCCGTCCGGGTTGCGCGTCATCGCACGGAGCTGAAAGCCCCCATGCTTCGCGAGGTATCCAAGCGTCGAGCCGCCCTGCTTTCCCGTCGCGCCGGTGACCAAAATGATGTCCTTGTTCGCCATATCTAATCTCCTTTATTCACTTCGATTCACGACTCAGTTCGCAGCAGTTCTCACGTCACACCCGTACGACGAGCTTTCCAAGCGCGCGATCGCTCTCCATCAGGGCGTGCGCTTGCCTCACGTCGCCGAAGTCGAAGGTGCGCGCGCGGAGCGATGGAATGCGCCCCGCAGAGACCCCTTCTGCGATCGCTCTCAGCGGCGTGTCGGTGAGCGGTAGGGCCGCCGTGCCGAGCATGCCGCTCGGGAAGAAGCTGAGGCGCGTTGCGTTTGGGAGGTCCTGCATCAGGTGGAAGTTCTCCAGTACCGGCGGGCCCCCGAGAAGGCCAACGACCGTCACAGCTCCGAACGGCTTCAGCACCTTGATTGTGTCGCGCAGCGTCGTCGCGCCTACGACCTCGAGGGCAGCATCGACCCCGTCGGGAAACGCTCGCCGCACGTCCTGTTCAATTTGTCCTCGGTCCACGATGGCGACGTCGGCACCCACCTCGCGCAGCCGCTGAACGTTGCCCTCCGAGCGGGTCGTCGCGACGACGTTTGCGCCGAGCATCTTCGCGTACGCAGTAGCGGCCATTCCGACCGAAGACGTCGCCCCGCGAACGAGGAGAGTCTGCCCCTTCGCGAGGCCGAGACTCCTACTCAGCGCGCCCCAGACAGTCAGGTACGACTCGGGTAGCGCCGCGAGCTCCTCCCAGGACAGCGTCGTGTCGTGGAGGTCGATCACGTTGCTGCGCAAGACCGCGACCTCCTCGGCGTAACTTCCGGTTCGCGAGAACTGCATTCCGCCCATCGCAGTGGCGACACGCTGGCCCGTGCGAAACGTACCGGACGCGTCCGAGATGACTTCGCCGACGGCTTCGATGCCAGGCACCACCGGGCTGGTGATCGGGCCCATCTTGCCGGCTCGGCGATACGCCTCGGCCCGATTGAGACCGAAGGCGCGGACGCGGATCGTTACCTCGTCCGCCTTGGCTTGCGGCGCCGGGACGTCGGCGAGCGTGAGAACCTCGGGGCC
Source organism: Polyangiales bacterium (assembly GCA_038252755.1). GTDB lineage: Bacteria > Myxococcota_A > Polyangia > Polyangiales > Polyangiaceae > PMG-095. The sequence continues at coordinate 15,810 of JBBSAB010000058.1, forward strand.
GCCGGCGTGTTCGACAATGTAGGCTTTCATGTTGGATCTCCCTTCGATTCTTGCTTCGTTCGATCTTCGCGATGCCTTGTGCCGAAGTGCCCCACGGAACTGAGCAAGACGGCCGAGGCGACGATGACGGTCATCGCAACACCCACCGCATTCGAGTACCCAGGAAGAACCAAGAAGATAGTGAAGCCAAGATGGGCCAACCCGCCTACGACGGCGCAAAGGACCACACCGAGGCGGCTGCCTCTCCACACCAAGACGCTGCCCGCGGTCACGACGATGCCAAACCACATGTTGTTGAAGTTGTGCTCCGCAAGGGTGCGTCTGACGTGGAACGGCATGTCGCCCATCGCAGCGAGAGTCACGGACTCGGGCACACCGTCGACCTCACTCGCAAACGTCAACATCATCGCGAGGCCGGCCACGAGGTGGAGCAAGCCCCACATCGCCCACAGGACGCTCGCCATTCGGAACAACGTTCTCTGGTTCACGATGCCTTCCCTTCAGGTCGAAGCGCACCCGAAGAATCCAACATGACGGCGCGACCTTCGCGTGACGATTGGACGAGCGACTCGAGGACCCTGTGTACGACGAGCGCATGGTCAAAATCGGGGTTGAACTGGCTGCCCGTTGCAATGGCTTTGGCGAAGCCCTTGTAGAGACCGGCGACGTTGCGCGCGGGGCCGACGACCTTCTCCGAGATCACGTTCAGGCGCTCGGGAACAGTAAGCACGGTGAGTTCCTCGCTGCCCCGTGCGCCTCGTAGCTCAATCGGCGTGATCTGGGGCAGCACTGGCGTCGTGGCCACGAGCGTTCCTTTGGTGCCGCTCAACTCCATGCGCCAACCGGCTGGGCGCGTCGTCACAGTTGCGGCTCGGTAGGAGACCGCCGCGCCGTTACCGAGCTCACCGACGAAGAGCACCGTATCGGGTTGCTCCACCTGGACCGCCGCGCCTGTGTCGGCAAATCGCACCGTCTGAATCCGCGTCGTGACCCTGGCGCTGACCCGCGAAAGCGCCCCGCAGCAGAATAGGAGAGTGTCTACCGTGTGGCCGCCCGTGACATTGAAGAGGTGCGCACCCTTGTTGCGCTCTCGTTCCCACGCCTCTTGCGACGGGGCTTCAGTCGACCCGCCCACGACGACGGAGACATCAGCCGAGAGGAGGTCGCCAAGCCAGCCTGCGTCGACGAGTTCCTTCATGTACTGAAGTGCGGGCGTGTAACGCCCTTGCAGCCCGACGGCGGTGACGACCCCATGTTCACGGGCAACTGCCGCAAGCTCCTCAGTATGCTGGATGCTCGTTCCTAGCGGCCATTCGCAGTAGACGTGCTTCCCGGCCTTCAAGGCGGCCAGCACCGCCGTATGGTGGTGCACCGCTCTGACCACGACCGCGACGGCGTCAATTTCATCCGTCGCCGCCATCTCGCCTACGTCGTGAAACGCACGGTCTACCCCGTACGCCCTCGCTGCCGCCGCCGCTGACTCAGGGCGACTGGTGCACACGGCTGCGAGCTCAACCTCCTCGAGACCCCTAATGGCTGGGATGTGAGCAAGTGGGGCCCAGCCCTTGCCGTCGGCATCTGCCCCAACCAATCCAACGCGAATGGTTTTCTTCATGGAGTGCTCCTAGCGGGGACGGTTGGTCGAGAAGAGATAGCGGTGGATCTTCCAGGCACCGTTTTCGTGCCGGAACACGAAGAGCTCGTTGTTGCCCTCTGCCACCTCGGCGCCTGCGGCGAGGATGCGCGTACGGCCTGCCGAAGTCGTGCGAGCCCAGGCCCAGTCGCCCGCCTGCTGGACCTCGTGAATCTCGAACCGGATGTTGAGTTTGAGGGTCTCGAAGACCTGCTGGTAGCCAGCACGAACTGCGTCGCGACCGACCAGCGCCGGCGCGTGCTGCGGCATGAAGACCGGCTCGCTGCCGTACAGCCCAAGGATGTCGTCGATGGCATTGGCGTTGAGGGCAGTCTCGTACCTTTGGATTACGTCACGGATCGCCGCGATCGCTCGAGCATCGGGCTGCGAGCTCGCCGCTGCGCTAGCTGTTGGCGACGCTAGTGCCGTGCTCGCTGCGCACCCCGAAGCCACTGACCACGACGCCACCCAGGTGGCAGCAACTGCGATTCGAAGGAAGTTCTGAGCGTTCATGGGTGGTCCTCTCAAGCGCGGGGCTGATTGGTGGCGAACAGGTAGCGGTGAATGCGCCACTCGCCGCCCTCGCGCCGGAAGATGAAGAGCTCGTTGTTGCCCTCGGTGACTTCGACGCCCGCGGCGAGGATCCGCGTACGGCCGGCGGAACTTGTGCGAGCCCACGCCCAGTCTCCGGCCTCTTCGATCTCGTGGACTTCGAAGCGGATGTTGAGCTTGAGGGTCTCAAACACTTGCTTGTAGCCGGCGCGCACAGCGTCGCGGCCAACGAGGGCCGGTGCGTGCTGCGGCATGAAGACGGGTTCGCTGCCGTAGAGCGCGAGAATCTTCTCGAGGTCGTTCGCGTTGAGTGCGACCTCGTACGTCTTGATCAGTTCCTTGATGGTCATGGCCTTCCTCCGTTGCGCAGCGGTGAGCTCCGACTGCGAAGAAGACGATAGACCTCTCGTATTTGACGCAGTAGAGCCTTTTCTGATAACAATCCTTCCAGAAATGGAAGGCTCAGCTTGGACCTGAAGGCCGCGCAGATGTTCGTCGCCGTGGTTCGCGCCGGGAGCCTCTCGGCCGCGGCTGCAAAGATCCATGTGCCACTCGCGACCCTCAGCCGAAACGTCCGCCAGTTGGAGGAAGAGCTCGCCGTCCAATTGCTCGAGCGAAGCGCGCGCGGCACGAAGCTCACGGACGCGGGCATGCTGCTGTACGAGCACGCCAGCCGCGGCATCGACGCCCTGCACGAGGGTGAACTTGCGGTGACGAGCCACCAGAACGTCCTCAAGGGACGCCTACGGCTGTCGGTACCACCGTCGTTCGAGCCGTGGTGGGAGCTACTCGCCGCGTTTCAGCGAGAGCATCCCGATATCCAGGTGGTTGTCTACACGACCGAGCGCGCCGTCGACCTGAGCATGGAAGGCATCGACATCGCGTTGCGAATCGGGCCCGTCGTTCACGAGAGCCTCGTGGCGAAGCGCCTCTTGCGGTACCGCCACGTCCTGGTCGCAAGCCCCACACTGCTCGAACGATTCGGGCCGCCAACAAGCCCCGACGCGTTGTTCGCGCTACCGACTGCGATCTGGGTCCGCGACGCGAACGCGCATCGGCCTTGGCGCCTCGGCGAGCGAGAGATCGAACCGACGGCCGTCCTAGCCGTGAACGATTATCTCCATCTGCGTCAGCGGGCAATTGCGGGAGACGTCGTAACCGAGCTTCCTCCGTTCCTTGCGGCTGAGGCGCTCCGCGATGGGCGCCTTGTGGCGCTGCTGCCGGACCACCCATTCCCCGAGCAAGAGGTGAGCTTGCTGTACCAACGACAGCAGCATCCCTCGAGAGTCGTCCGTGCCTATTTGGACTACTGCCAGCGGGTGGTCGGACGGTACCTCGCGAGGGCATGAGCGCGTCAGAGCGAGGTTCTCGTGGGCCGCCGACGGCTGCGGGCGGCCTGTCGACCGCGGCGAGCCGCGACGGTCGCGGGTGCCGGCCTATGCGCGACCGGACGGCGCGAACGCAGAGACCCGTCCCGGTTCGGCCCCGCCAACCCTGCGGAATCTCAGGGACTCGCTCTCGGCTGGACGGTGCGATTCTCGGCGGCCTGTCCCGCAGAACGGCCCAGAGAGTGGTTTGCAAGCCGCTCCCCATGCGGAGCCACGAAGCCTCGAGGTGAAAGCCTCGGGGCCGCTGTGTTTTCAGGCCGACGCGCGGGGAGGTCGGAGAAGGGTGGCGCTCATGCACCGAGCTGGACGCGTCGCAGAATCCCGAACTCAGGATGGCACGCAGCCGTCTTCAGCTCACCGATGGCGCGACCGAGCTCTTCGCGAGCCGCGAGAATCTCTCTGCCACGGGTGCGGGTGACTAGGGCACGCGCCAACACCGGAGCAGCCTCTGCGCCGAATCTCGTCCGAAAGTGGGCTGGCCAGGCCTGTTGCACCGCGCCGATGACCGCTTCGAGAGCTTCGCCGCCCGGCGGCCCCAAGAGTAGGAACTCGTCGCCGCCATCGCGAACGGTACACACGGACTTCGTGGACGAAAGCGCCTCTGCAAACGCGCGCAGCACTTCATCTCCTTGTGCCTGACCGTAGCGGTTGTTGAACGCGCGAAAGCCGATGAGATCGATGAAACCAATCTCGACCTCGGCACTCGCCAACCCCGGCATGGCGCCGAACAAGCGCGAAAGCTCAATGAAGTACGCGAAGGACGGCAGCCCCGTCTTGCGGTCTAGGTTTTCAGGCTGAGCACGCGGAAATCGAAAGCGCAAGGCGAACGGTTGCTCGAGGTCTCGTAACAGCCCTACGACTGTCGCGGTGAGCCACGGGGCTTCCGGACCAAAGGCGCGCCAAAAACCGTCAGGCCGTTGTAGCCGCCTTAGAAAGTCTCCCGTGGCCGCGGGATCGAAGTCGGGATCGAAGTGGCAGAGAAGGTCGAGCGCCGCCACGGTGGTCAGCAAGTCCGATGGATTGTCGGCATCGCCCCAGCCGCCATCGGTTCGGCGTTGAGCGGCCACGAACGCGAGCGCACTTGCTGCAACGTCGAAATGGCAGCCGAGCGTCAATGACGTCACGGCGTCCACGCTTGGCGCGGATGACGCCGCGCTGAGCACGGCCGCGATGGCTCGTCGAACTGCTGGCTCGGCAGCACGATGTGAATAAAACGGGCCCACTTATCGCCTCAGCGCCTCCACGAACTCTTCGACGGTCATCCCCGCATCGCGGATGAGCGCGCGCAGCAGGCCGGTCTTCAGCTCGCCGTGGTCCGGGACCGTGAGCGGCAGCCGAACGCTCGTCGGATGTCGTAGGCGCAAGTGGCTGCCGCGTTGGCGCACGATCTCGTAACCGACCGCAGCGAAAGCGCGCGCTGCCTCGCGCCCAGATACGCGGGGGAGGCCTGGCAAGCTACGCCCCGACGGCCACGCGGCGTACTAACTCACCAGCTGGATCGGGGATGGGCTCGCCACGATCTCGCATGTCCTCGATCGTGAGCAGGATGGCTTCGCGCGCGTTAGACAAGGCCTCGTCTGCTGTCTCCCCCTGGCTATAACACCCCGGAAACGCCGGGACGACGGCGACGTAACCGCCTTGCGGATCCGGTTCGAGTACGACGTGGTATCCGGTTTGCTCCACCCCGCGAGTCTATCCCGCGCGTTGACGAGTGGCCACGACCGCTGCCAATCGCTTCAGAATCTGGGTCACTCGAGCCCGGGAGAGGCCCTCTCGCCGGGCTATTGCCGCACGAGACGCGACCTCGCCCGCTTCCAGTTGGCGTTGCCATTCGAGGGCGCGCCTCAAGGGATCGACACGATCCCCAGCGATGCCCACGGCTAGTCGCTTTCTCGCCGCAGCGAAATCCACGACCACGCACGTCGCAAAGTTCTTACTTGAGGAGCTGTTGGGGAGCAACGAAGCCTCGAGGTGAAAGCCTCGGGGCTCTTGTGTTTTCAGGCCGACACGCGGGGAGGTCGGAGGGCTCTTGGCTCCCGAACTCCGGATGGCTCGTCGGATGCCGCAAGCGCAAGTGGCTGCCGCGTTGGCGCACTATCTCAAAGCGACCGCAGCGAATGCGCGCGCTGCCTCTCGCCCAGAAACGCGAGGGAGGCCTGGCAAGCTACGCCCCGACGGCCAAGCGGCGTACTAACTCACCGGCTGGATCGGGGATGATCTGGCCACGATCCCGCATGTCTTCGATCGTGAGCAGGATGGCTTCGCGCGCGTCAGACAAGGCCTCGTCTGCGGTCTCGCCCTGGCTGTAGCAACCCGGAAACGTCGGGACGACAGCAACGTAGCCGCGTTGCGGGTCCGGTTCGAGTCGCCGGCCACGGGCCAACCTTATTTCAGGGCCTGGAGCCCTCGCGGCGCCTCGAACTCGTCTCGACGATCCGCCTGAAGTCGGGCCAGGTCGCGCTGCATTACCGCCGCAAAGAGGGATGACGCGATCAGGCCGGGCCGGTACTGCGCCGTCTTTGCGTTCGAGTTAGCGGTCGGCGCGGCCAAGGCCGCTGTCAAACTGTATTTCCAGGTTCGAGAAATCGAACGCTTGGGCGAGCCCGCAGGAATTGTCGAAGGGCCAGCGAAAGGGGGCTCTTTCAGTTTGCGTCGTCAGATGTCACGTTCAGGCTTGGTCCCTCGTCTTGGGGATTTGAAAGTCGTGATGGCGGATACATTTGGCGACCATCGGCCCCGGCTCTTCGCGTTGGCGTATCGGATGCTGGGTACGGCGACCGACGCTGAAGACGTGCTCCAAGAGGCCCATCTCCGGTTCTCGGAGCCTGGCGCTCAGGTGCAGTACCCGAAGCGCTGGCTTGAGCAGGTGGTAACCCGCCTTTGCCTTGACCAGCTCAAGTCGGCGCGTTCGCGACGTGAGGAATACGTCGGCCCGTGGCTCCCCGAGCCGGTCGAGACGGAAGGGGCGAGGCTGCAGGGCGCGCCGGTCGATCCCGAATCCGTTTCGCTTGCGTTCCTCTCGCTGCTTGAGCGACTTTCTCCGCTTGAGCGCGCGGTCTTCGTGCTGGTCGAAATCTTCGATTACTCCGCGGAGGAAGCTGCGACCGCGCTTGGACGCGAAGCGCCGGCCGTGCGGCAGCTTCTGCATCGCGCCCGTGCGCACGTGCAGGCGGCCAAGCCGCGCTTCGCTCCCTCGCGCGAGGCGCACGTCGCGATTTTGGGCGCTTTCTTCACCGCCGTTCAGACGGGTGACGTGAAGAAGGTGGAATCATTCTTGGCTAAGGACGCGCGCGCCGTGATGGACGGTGGGGGGCAAGTGAAGACCGCGCTCAACGTCGTACGTGGCGCGGACCGGGTTGCGCGGCTGTACGCAGGCCTCTCCAACAAGGTCAACCCCAACTTTCGCTATGAGATCCGCGAGGTCAACGGCTGGCCAGCGCTGATCATTCTCCTGGATGCAGCGATCGTGAGCGTTACGACGATCGAGACAGACGGTCAGGTCGTCTTCGGCATCTCGGTTTGCATGAACCCAGCCAAGCTCGCGGCCATTTCGCGAACGGCATTGCCACCTCGTCAAGGAGTTGTATGAGCGCTCTCACCGACGTTGTTCCTGACAGAATCTGGAGCCTAGATCGCCCGGTGTGGTTCAGCGGGATACGGCAGCGCGTCCGCACCACCGTCGTTCGCCTCGACGACGGCAGTTTGCTCCTGCACAGCCCAGCCCCTATCAGCGATGCGTTGGCAGAGCAGCTGCGAGCCCTAGGCCCAGTGCGCTGGCTGGTGGTGCCCAACTGCTTTCATCATTTGGGGACGCCGGCGGCGGCGGCTCACTTCCCCGAGGCGCAGGTGGTGGGACCGGCGTCGGCGCTCAGCAGGAACAAGGCATTGACAATTCACATGGGTATCGGCGACGCGCAATTCGGCGAGCAGGTTCCCGAGTTTGAAGCCTTGCCACTTTTGGGTGTGCCGTTCCTCGATGAGACGGTGCTCTACCATCGGCCAACGCAAACCCTGTTGGGCGCAGACGTTGTCGTTTGTGCCGGCGCTCAAGACCATTGGACCTGTCGTTTAGGCGCGCGCATTTTCGGCTTCTACGAGCGGGTGCGCGTAGCCCCCGACGTCAAACACAAGATTCCAGACAAGGCGGCGACGGCGCGCTCGATCCAGGCCATGCTGGAGCGACCCGCTCAGCGGCTGATAGTGGGGCATGCCGATGTCATCGGAGGGGGTTGCCTCGACCGCCTTGCACGAGCCTGGCGGCTCGAAGGCGTGGAGGTGTGATGGGCTTGCAGTGCCTGCTCTGCCGAGCATCATCGCACCTCGAATTTCCAGGTTCGAGAAATGGAACGCTTGGGGCGCCTGAAAAGACGGTGTCCAATGAGGGCGCTGTCCAGCGCCGCGTCCAAATCTAACGGACGCTGAAGCGTTCGACGTAGCGCTCAAGCGCCCCGCCGACGAGGGGACGATGCTGGCTGCTGGCTAACGTCGTCCAGCTCGACGCCTTCCGTGCGCCGTGCGCCGCCCGCGCCGCAGCCCCCCAGCCGGTCAAGCTCGCCAGCCTGTACGTCGAGAACAGCAAGGTCGTGGTCGAGCTTATCGACCCACGCCAAGGTCGTGCTGTCGCCGGAGCCGCCGGCCGTGCGGCCTCGTAGAGCCGTCGAAATGCTGCTACCGCGAGATCGACCCCCTCAGCCCTCGGTCTTCACCTCGCAGCCGATCGCGGCGAGCAGCTCGACTCGAGCCGGATCGAGCACCCGTACCTCCTGCTCACCCGCGAAGAAGGTCGTGATGCGAATGTTGGAAATTGGAGTTCGGCACACGACTCGACTCGGCCCGAACTTGTTCTCGCTCACCCAACTGCGGAGCGCGAAGCTCTGGTGGGTTGCGTTCCAGAGCGCGCGGGTCGGTCGGTCGTTGTTGATGTCGAGCCCGTGCCGTGCAGCGAGTTCGTCGGTCAACCAGGTGTCGTCGTGAAGGTGGCTCGTTTCAGCGCGCTTGGTGCGGTCGTGGATCGAGTTGAAAGACACGTCGGAGCGCGAAAGGATCTCGAACTGGAGCCGCGTGTACGCCGCCCATGCGCCTTTCCACTCCGCATCACGTCGAGACCGAGCTTCACACCAACGGAAGACCTTGTCGTCGCCGATTCCGCGGTGCAGAAGGACGAGCCCCGCTTCGAGCTCGGGTTGCTCGTCGACCGGCAGGTACTGGTAGCTGCCGTGCTGAATGAGGACGTACTGCTTCTCCCCAAATCGGTCGGTGTACCGATAGACGCCGATGGGCGCCTCTACGCTGCCATCCGCGAGTCGGCCGTCTTGAACGATGACTCGCTCGGCGATTCCGCGGCGGGCACGCTCCCAGAAATCGAACACCACCCGCGCCTGCTGCCGTGCACCCGCGCCGAAGTAGAGGTGCCGACGCAGGCCAGGCCGACAAACCTGTGGCAAGACCCACCCGTACTGGAACAAGCCGTCGCGCGCAGGTGGTGACTCGGGCGTGTAGGCCAGCGGCCCCTCGGCGGCGAGCCACGGAACCAGACGGTTGCCCGACGTCTTGGTAGAGGTGGAATACGCCTTCCTGGTCACGAATCTAGCCAGGTCGCGGCAAGCCGCACACGATGAGTAGTGCCTGCTCGACGTCGATCCAGCGGTTTTGGTTCAAGCTGGCGAGCGTCGGACCCAGGCGCTCCTTCCTCGCGAGTGAGACGTGATCGAAGTTGAGCGCGCACGCGGCAGGCATACCGTCGTCTTCGGTTAGAACGACCTCCGTGTCGATGCCGCGGATCGTGCGCGTCGCCGGCACGACAATGACCTCGCTCAAGCTCGGCAGTACGGCGTCGCGCGACAGGATGAGCACGGGGCGTCGCTTGTCGGGGAGCGCAAACGTGTACCAGCGGATTTCACCGCGGCGCACCGAACTCCTCCCAACCTTGGCCTTCCCAAGCGAGCGGCTCGTCGTCCGACGAGAACTCTTCCGGGGCAGGGGGCGCTGAAGCGTAGGCAGCCGCCGACGAATCGTCGTGGGCAGCTGCTCGCAGCGCAAGCTTGGCTAGACGTACGCGCTCGTCGTGGGGCAGCTTCAGAATCAGTGGCCAAAAGTCGCTGGCGGTGAGCGGGTCGCTCATCCCCGCAAGGCTAGCTCATTGCGCAGGCCCGGCCTACGGTTTGCCGGTGTCACAGCGGGTTTGCGCCCGGCGGTGCCCGAGAATTTGGGTCACCCGCGCTCGTGAAAGGCCTTCTCGCCGGGGCATCTACGGCTGCTGGAATCGGTGCCCGCGCCCTGCTAGACGCGGAAGTCTGGAGATTCGCGGCATGAAAAGCATCCTTGGTCTGGTCGCGGTGGTTGTCGGAATGCTTGCGCCAGCGTGTTCGGCTGGCGGCGTCCGAGGTACCGACAGCAACGCGGCGGCCGCCGGAGGAAGCGACGTGAGGCCGGTAAATCCGCTTGGAGCTGCCTGTGGCGCCACGACGCCAAGCGATTGCGACCCGTTGCGGGCCGCCGCAACAAAAGCGAATTTGGCTGACGCGAACGGGCGGGGCATGCCGGAATCTGAACGGGGGAAACGGCGTCCGAAAGTGTTGGATCAAGTAGGTATCAGGGCAGTACGCCTGCCTGCACTCGACCGTCATCCGGTTACTGTGTGATCTGTCCGGGGCGCCCTAGAGCCTGCTTCGGGCGGGTGGTAGGCATGCGGCATGAAGTACGAGTGGCTGTTGGGACTGGGGCTTGCCGCGGTGGCGGCATGCGGGGCCCCATCGGCGAGGACGGGGCCTTCAATCGCTGCGTCGCCGCCACGGCGTGAGAAGCAAATCAAGACGGAGGCGTCCCCGCCTCCAGCGATCGCCGAGGATGCCGAATCAAACTTGATCCGCAGTGCTCGAGCCGCAGTTGACGCAGCGCCTGCCGGTCCGTGTCACGACCAAGCGGCGTTGTTGCAGCGGTTCCTCGTAGCGTCGAAGGCGCCCCTGCGTGAAGCCTTCGCGCGACAGGCCGCGTTGGCGTTTTCGCTGCTCGCCGCGACTGGCAAGAGCTGCCGCGAGGCTGACATGGACCTCGGAGTGACACCTGACTCTGCGCCCACCGTCGCTATTCGGATGCTCACTTTTGAAGACTCGCCGACGAGCTCCGATGCGAAACCAACATCTGCGCCCGCGGCAACGCTGCTCGAGTGGGCGCTCATGAGTCGTCCGGAGGCGCGCGCGACCTACGTCGCCGCTGCGCGCGCCAGCTCGGGCACGCTGAGTCCTGCGCTGGCGGCACGACTGGCTTTCGTCGAAGCAATGGCGGACAAAGACAGCTCTTCGACAGCAGTGGCTAGCGCTCAAGCTCGCTTGGCAAGCTTGGGCCTAATCTTGGACGTTTTCACGGCATACCTCATCCGTGACGGTGCACTCGCCACGGCCCATCGACAGTCGGACCGGTTGGCCCTGCTCCAAGAGGCCGAAAGGCTTGGTGGCCATCGCTACACCGACCCGGCTGACTTCGCCTGCAACGCTCGCCAGAACCCGTACGACAGCGCCCACAGCACAGCCGTGCCTGCCGCCCAGCCCCAACTCTTCACGGCGTCTCCGACCGAGAAGTGTGCGATCAGCGCCGAGACGAGCGTGAGCGCGAAGCCGGCGTAAGCCCACTCCTTCACGCGCGCCGGCACGGGGGCGAGCAGCACCGCCAGGCCAGCGAATTTCGCCCACGCCGTCGCTTCTCCGAAGCTGCGATCGTCAGGTCCGGTCGCTGAGCGGCGCTGACGAAGCACGCGGGCACGGGGCCGGGCTGGTGCCGCGCGGCCCTTTCGCGCGTCCGCATCGTGCCCGGGCTCTCGCCCGTGATGTCACGGAAGGTGCGGCCGAATGTTCCCAAGCTGCCCCAGCCGGTCTGGAAGGCGATCTCGGTGATGGGGAGCTCGGTTTCGCGGAGCAGCGACGTGGCTCGCTCGATGCGCCGGGTGAGCAGGTAGCGGTGCGGCGGAACACCGAACGCCTCTTTGAAGGAGCGTGCGAAGTGGGCTTCGGAGACGCCGCTCACGCGTGCCAGCCGTGGGATCGGCCATTCCTGTTGCGAGGCGGCGTCGATCCGGTCCTTCGCGCGGAGCAGTCTTCGAAGCAGCTCGGGATCCTGGCCCACAGCCCGGTCTATACCGCCGATCCCGGGATGCTCCCACCCCCGCTCGAATCACTTGGCGGCGGCGGATGGCGGCGGGCAGCGATCCAGCCGTCGACCCACCCGCGCCAGCACCGCCGCCGCTAGCCGGCTCGTGGCTACTTGCGTTGAGCCAGGTGTGCGCGGATTTTGTTCGGCGCGACGCCGACCATCTTCACGGCCGTGCGCAGCTGAGTCTGCGAGCAGCCGAACTTCTCGCACCAATAGGCGACGTCCGCGGGTTCGTTCACGTTGACGCGCGTGCGGTCTTTGGGGCTTTCCGACATGTCGACTCCTGCTCAGCGAGGCGGACTCGAAGGTCCGGGAACTAGCAAGACGTCACGGCGCGCTTGCTGCGTCAACCAGTGGGGCTCAAGTTCGCTTTCTTGCGCACCGAAATAGCGCTTTGCACCGCCGTTCCCAGCGTCGATCTCGGCGTACCCGAGTCCGTGAAGCGCCAGGCGCAGCAGCCGTATTGAAACCATTGCGCGGCGGGGATTGGCACCTGGCAGCGAGCTCGTCGCGTAGGTGGTGAGCCGGGTGCCGCCGCCGCCCGTTGCTCAGTTCGTGGAGGCAAGACGGCGAAGCGCAGATCGTTGATCACGGCGAGGCAGGCGGCATCATTGGCCGGATTGCCTGCGGAGGTGGCGGCGTCCAACGACGCACCGTCGAACACGCGTCGAAACGTGTGCGGCACGCTGAGCGCGAACGCGAAGATTCGCGCGACGCGCGTGAAATGGGAGCTGCTGCGGCCGAGCCATTCGACGGGCATCGGCCCAGGGGTCGTACGGGTGCCTGTGGCGTAGTACGTAGCGGAGGCAACTGCTGCGACCTAGCTAGGTGGCTGCTGGCAACTGGGCCGTTGGTCAGCGGTTGTTCGAACCCAGCGTGTCGGCGACGGTGCGGCTCGGCAGATACGAGCCAGCGTTGGGATGACACACATGCTTTTGGGAGCGCGGGCATCGCTTACTCGGGGGCGATTGGTCACAATTCGCTGATGTGTCGCGTGGATTTTCCAGATTGTTCCTCGGATTATCCAGGCAATTAAGTGGCCCAATTTCTGGGCGAACTGTCGCTTAATAGGGACTGAGCGGCGCGTGTTCGTGTGGCACGCGCTCCAGCAGGAGTTTGTCAATGGTTTGGATGCAGCGGGCGTGCGCCTTGGCGTTGGCAGCGCAGAGTCTCTGGCTCGGCGGCTGCTCTGATCAAACGGCCACCGGCCGCTCGGGGCCAGCTGGCGGCGGCCTCATGGGCGTGGCGACGGGTGGTGGTGCGGGCCTGGCGACGGGTGGGGCGGCTGGCAACAGCGGGGCTGGTGGCGCAGGGGGCGCGGCCTTGCCTGCCGACGACGTTCCGGTCGACTTTTTCCTCGATATCCAGCCGATCCTGAACGACTACTGCGTGCGCTGCCACGGTGGCGTCCGCGAGCTGCCGCTGGCGCCACGGATCCCGCTCAACCTGCAGTCACGGGCTGAAGCCGCCCACGTGCTCGGTCAGGCCGGCGTTCCGGAAACCTCCATCCTTTACGCAAAGGTCATGGCCGATGACCCCAACGTGCGCATGCCACTCGGTCAGCAGGCGCTACCCGCAGACAAACTCAACAAGCTCCGGCGCTGGCTCTTTCAAGGCGCCCCATGGCCGGAACAATGGTCCTTCGCCAAAGTCACCGACCGCTTGCCGAGCGAGGTGAGCGTCAAGGATGAAGCCTGGATACGTTCGCCGGTCGATCGCTTCATTTCGCACCGCCTCAGCGAGCAAAACGTCACGCCCTCGCCGCTAGCCGACGCCACGACGCTGATCCGTCGCGTATCGCTCGATTTGATTGGGCTGTTGCCGACACCTTCCGAGGTGGACGCGTTCGTCGGCGACGCCTCTCCGTCCGCCTACGAAACGGTCGTGGATCGACTGCTCGCGTCCCCGCACTTCGGCGAGCGCTGGGGCCGGCATTGGCTGGACTTGGCACGCTATTCGGACTCGGACGGCTACGAGAAGGACCGCCCGCGGCCGAATGCTTGGCGCTGGCGGGATTGGGTCTTCGACTCGTTCAACCAGGACCAAGGCTTCGATCAATTCACGATCGAGCAGATCGCAGGCGACTTGCTGCCGGGCGCGACACCGGTCCAGGTGCTCGCTACCGGTTTCCATCGCAATACTTTGGTCAACCGCGAGGGCGGTATCGATCCGGAAGAGGACCGTAGCAAGCGCATCATCGATCGCGCCGCGACAGTTGCCGAGGCTTGGCTCGGGCTGACGCTCGGCTGCACGCAGTGCCACAGTCACCCGTACGACAACATCAAACAGCAAGAGTTCTACAAGCTCGTCGCGTTCTTCAACAACGCCGACGACTCCGTCAAAGGTCAAGACACCGCTGACCCGAATGTCGATGCGGGCGAGCTGTTCAGCGTGCCGTCGACCGCCGATGGCCAGGGGCCGATGGTTTCGGCTTACGTGTTAAAGGAGCGCGCGCAGGAGCGGCGCCCGAACTACCTGTTCATTCGCGGTGACTTTCTCGATCCAGACAAAACCCAAGCGCTCGTGCCCGGAACGCCCGCCGTCTTGCCGCCGCTCAGCGTGCGCGGCACCGAGCCTGATCGCCTCGATCTAGCGCGCTGGCTAGTGGCACCGGAAAACCCGCTCACGCCGCGCGTCTTCGTGAATACGGTTTGGTACCACTTGTTCGGTCAAGGCCTGGTCACCAGCCTCGACGACTTCGGCGCGCGCGCGCAATACCCGGCGTATCCGGAGCTACTCGACTGGTTGGCCGCCGATTTCGTCAAGAATGGTTGGAAGCGCAAGCGCCTGATCAAAGAGGTCGTGATGTCGTCCACCTACCGCCAGTCTTCGGTGCTGCGCACGGATGTCCCGAGCGATCCACAGAACGCTTATCTCTACCGGCAAAACCGGCTGCGCGTCGAGGCCGAGCTCGTCCCCGACATCGCGTTGGGCGCGGCTGGTCTGTTGTCGCCGAAGGTGGGTGGGCCGAGCGTCTTCCCGCCGCTGCCGCCCGAGCTCAAGGACTTGGTGCGCGGCGCCTTCGGTAACTTCGAGTGGCTCGACACCGAGGGTGAGGACCGCTACCGCCGCGGTGCCTACACATTTCACAAACGGCTCGCCATCTACCCGAATCTGGACGTGTTCGACTGGCCGTCGGCGTCGGTGTCCACCACCGGGCGAACGCGCGCAAACACGCCGCTGCAGGCGCTGGCGACGCTGCACGACACCCAGTTCATCGAGGCGGCGCAAGGACTTGGGCGGCGCGTCCAGCAGGAAAAACCTGGCAGCCTCCACGACCAGCTGGTGCTCGCGTTCCGACTCGCGACAGCGCGCGCCCCTGACGACAACGAGCTGTCCAAGCTTGAAGCGCTATTTGCGAAGGAACAGGCTCACTTTGCCGCTGACACCGCGGCCGCCACGGCGGTGATCGGCAAATTCATGCCGCAGGGCGCAGTAGCCGACGCCGCGGCATGGGTGATCACGGCCAGCACGATCTTGAACCTCGACGAAGTCTTGAATCGAGAATGAACATGCACCCACTTGTCGAATACGATTGCCTCACTCGACGCAAGCTCTTGACCGGCACGGCGGGCGGCATTGGCCTTGCCGCCCTGTTGAGCCTGCTCAAGCAGGACCGGGCGCTGGCCGACGTGCCTGCAGCGTTGACCTTCGCACCCAAGGCCAAGCGCTGCATCTGCCTGTTCATGGAAGGCGGGCCGTCGCAGTTCGACCTGTTCGCGAACAAGCCGAAGTTGACCGAGCTTGCTGGGCAAAAGGCGCCGCCCAGCTTGCTCGATGGGAAGCGTTTTGCGTTCATCAGCAAGGACGCCGTTTTGCTTGCGCCCAACGCCAAGCGAACGTTCAAGCAGCACGGTCAAAGTGGCCTCTGGTTTTCGGAGCTCTTGCCCAACGTCGCTCAACACGCCGACAAAATCTGCATGCTGAACGCCGTGACGAGCAATCAGTTCAATCACAATCCGGCGCAACTCGTCGTCCAAGCGGGCCACAACTTGCCTGGCTATCCGTCGATGGGTTCTTGGCTCAACTATGGTCTGGGCTCGGAGAATCAGAATCTGCCCGGGTACATGGTGCTGTCGTCTGCCGCGTACATCAGCGGCGGCGTAGCGCTCTGGTCGAGTGGCTTCGTCCCGTCCGTCCATAGCGGCGTGCTGCTGCAACCCAAGGGTGATCCGATCCTGAATCTGCAGCCGCCACCCGGGATCTCCGCGGCCGTCGAACGCGATCGCCTCGATGCGCTCGCCGAGCTCAACGCCGCTCACAAGCAGAAGATGATGGACCCGGAGATCCAGACCCGCATCGAAAACTACGAGCTGTCTTTTCGAATGCAGACCGAAGCACCCGAGCTCACCGACCTTTCACAAGAAAGTCAGGCCACGCTCGATCGCTACGGCGCCAATCGGGTCGACCCGCCCGCCACCTTCGCGCTCTCGAATCGCAAGCCCGCCGCCGGATTTTACGCCAACTTTGCTCGGCAGTGTCTGCTGGCGCGGCGCATGGTCGAAAAGGGGGTTCGCTTCGTGAACGTGTTCTCGGGCTCTTGGGACCAGCATGGCGGTCTGAGCAACGAGATCACGCACTTGGCTGGTGGTGTCGATCAACCCATCGCAGCGCTGATCTCGGACCTGAGCGAGCGAGGCCTGCTCGACGAGACGCTGGTGATCTGGATGACCGAATTCGGCCGCACGCCGCTCGGTCAAACCAGCGAAAGCGCCGACGGCCGCGATCACCACCCGGACGCGTTCAACATCTTCATGGTCGGCGGCGGCATCAAGGGTGGCGTCAGCCATGGGAAGACCGACGACATTGGCTGGTCGCCAACCGAAAACGCCACTGACATCGCCGACGTCCACGCCACGATCCTGCGCCTGTTCGGCATCGACCACATGTTGCTCAGCTACCCGTACCGCGGCGTCGAGCAACGCCTCACGCCGCTCACCCGTGTGTCTAAGGTGATCGACGAAATCGTGGCGTAGGCTCGGTGGTTGGTCGGCCTTGCTGGCGCAAGCTTTGGGGCGAAATGCCTTGCAGCGCCTTGACCAGCCGCGAAAAATGAAACGGATCGCGAAAGCCGCACGCATAGGCGATCTCCGCGATAGTTTGGCTGGTTTCGGTCAGTAAGGCGATGCCGCGCTCGGTTCGACACCGCCACACGTAGCGAGCAGGGGTAGTCTTGAGCTGGTTTCGGAAACGACTGATCAGCGTGTTGCGCGAGACGCCGGCGGCGACATGCGCTTGCTGCAGGCAGTCTGGCTCCAATAAGTGCTGATGCAGGTAGCGGATGGCCTTGGCAACGACCACGTCGTCTACTTGCTCGTCGGCGCTCATCGCGTAGCCGGTGAGCAAGGCCAAACCGATGTGATCGACGACGCTGTGGCCCAGCTCCGAAGCGCTTTGGTCCAGCGTCAGACCTGCCGCCAGCAGCCGCCGCAGGAGATCGTTACAGACCTGGCTGGGCGGCGCGTTTTCGAGCTGCTGGCGCAGCTCGGCGGGTACGTAGGCGGGAGCTACCGAACACCACGAATGGTGGGTAGTATGCGTCGTCGAGAACGAGAAATGCTCGCCCCCGCCTGGCAAGAACAAGCCAACGTGCCCCGGCCTCAGCTGGTGTTGGCGCGTGTCGACAGCGACGTTGAGCTCGCCCGAATGCAAGAAGACCAATTGGAAATCGCGTTGGTTGCGCGGCCCGCATTGGCCGCCGGCCTCGTAGACGACCTCGCCCAGGCAAACCCGCGCCGAGCGCACTTGGCGATTCTCCCAGACGATAAGCTCACCGTCGTAGCCCATGGATCTACGTTGTTGCCTCGAGCTGGGGCTTCACTTCCGTATGTCGCCAACTGGGGGCCGGATCAGCCCGGCGAATTTTCACACCCTAGCACTTTCGGCCGATCATGATGCCGAGAGTCGCCTGGAAATATCCGAAATGACTAAGGTATTTCGCGAAAGTCAATCGGCGTCACGCCTGCGGCACCGGCGATCGAAGTAGCGTGCTGCGCAATCGCCCCGAGGCGACCGTTCGGCTGTACGGCTCCTCGGGAGCGAAGATGAAGCCCCGCTAGCGCGGGTCGCGCGTCATCGCCCACAGCATCGGGAATTCAGCGTGCTCGGCGGTATGTTGGAGCTGAAAACCCTGGCGTTCGTAGAACGGGACGTTGTCGGCGCGCGCGGTCTCGAGGTAGATGCGGTGGCGCTCGCGGTCGGCGCGCTCGAAGCCGGGCTGCAGCAGCTGCGCGCCGAGGCCGCGGCGCTGTTGTCCTGGGTCGACGCCGAGCACGTACAAGTAGACGTGCGGCTCGGGCGCGATGCGCGAGTGCATGCGATCCACGTGAGCCACAAGCCGCATGCTGCGCGGGAGGCGGCGCACGCCCAAAATGCGCGTGAATGACGGTAACAGTTGGGCTTGGCGCAACACCGAGAGCTTGTGAGTGCCGGGGCGCTTCCAGATCGCGCAGCCGTCGAGCGCACTCGTTGCGAAGGTTTCGCTCAAGTCGTCGGACATGCGCCCGAGGATCAGCTCGAACATGCTGATGAAGCTCTGCGCACGCCGCGCGTCTTGCGGCAGGATCCAGTTGTAGAAGGGATCCGTATCGAAAGCGCGCGCCAGCATGGGCACCAGCGTCGCCACCTCACCCGGCCCGGCGCGCCGTACGCCAGGCAAGCGCTGGGACACAGGGACGTTGCTCATTGCTGAACAATCTAGCCTGCTTGCCGCGATTTGCTACCCTGCCGCTGGCGACTCCGAAGATCGACGAAACCGAGTTCGAACGACTGCTGGTGCCGCATCGGACCGAGCTGCACGCACATTGCAATTGCACGTTCTGCCGCAAAGCGCGGTTCTGGATGGCGATCGTCAAGGCCGACTTGTTTCGGCTCTTGGCGGGGGCCGAGGCGCTGGTCGACTACCAGAACACGCCGCCCGGCAGGCCCGATCCATTCTTGCATCTGTCGTTCTGCGGGCGCTGCGGGGTGCGGCCGTTCACCCGCGGCGGCTTCATGCCGGCGCTGGGTGGCGCGTTCTACGCCGTCAACCTAGCCTGTCTCGACAACGTCACCGACGACGAGCTGGTGGATGCGCCTGTCCGCTACGTGAACGGCAAGCAAGACGACTGGCAGACGCCGTTCGCGGGTGAGACCCGTCACCTCTGAGCCTGCGACATGATCCACCCGCCGGCCCTGGCTCCGGCTCAGTGACTCGCGGTTGCTCGGCGCTTCTCGAGAAAGCGACGTTCGGTGTCGTTGCGCGAAAGCGCCAGCGCGGTGCTGAAATGCCGCTGCGCCGCCGCGTAGTGCCCGAGCCGAAGCTCGAACTCGCCGAGCGCCGCCGGGTAGAAAGGATACGCGCTCAAGCGCTCGACGTCGCTGATCGCCGCGAGCGCCGCCAGGCCCGCCGCCGGACCATCTCGCTCGGCGACGGCGATCGCTCGGCTCAGCGCAACGACTGGTGACGGCGCTACGCTCATCAGACGATCGTAGAGCGCAATGACGCGGCTCCAATCCGTCGCCGCAAAGCTCGGCGCGAAGGCTCGCAGGCTGTTTTGGGCGCGCTCGGGCGTGCCCATGGCCGCTTGGTAGTCGTCTTCCTGACTGCGTAACAAAAATACGAAATCACTCATGATTTACCGTCAACGTTCGAGCGCGGCCGAGCCGGACATTTTTGTAGCGAAACGAGGCCTACCCCCAAAATTCACGAAACCAGCTTCCACAGCAATCCAAGGACGGCGCTGCCCGCCAACGTTTTGGGCAGGCCGAGCTTGAAGCGAAAGATCGCCAGCATCGCCAGGGTCGCGAGCGTGAGAGCAGCGGGGTCGACGCTGGAGAGCGTGGGAAGGAGCAAGCGCAGCGGGCCGAAGTGGTGAGGCTCGACCTGTTTGAAGACCACGTGTAGCGCAAACCAGAGCGAGAGGTTGAGGATGACTCCGACGACGCACGCGGTGATGGCGGCGAGCGCGGCGCGCAGTGGGCGGCTATCGCGCAGCGCTTCGATGTACGGAGCGCCCAGGAAGATCCAGAGAAAGCAGGGCACGAACGTCACCCACACCGTGACGAGCGACCCGAGCGTGCCAGCCAGCAGCGGCGGCAGCGAGCCCGGATGGCGAAATGCACCCAAGAAGCCCACGAACTGCACGACCAAGATCAGTGGTCCAGGCGTGGTTTCGGCCAAGCCCAAGCCGTCGAGCATCTCACCCGGTAGCAGCCAGTGGAAGGTGTCGACGGCTTGTTGGGCGATGTACGCCAACACGGCGTACGCGCCGCCGAACGTCACCACGGCGCTGCGCGAGAAGAACGTGCCCTCTTGGAAGTACACCGAGCCGCTGCCGAAGTACTCACGCAAGAGCAAGAGTGGGAGCCCCCAAAGCACCGCGCAGACCAGCATGACGCGAGCGGCGCGCGCGCGTGACGGGCGCGTGTGAGCGAGCTCGCCGGCAGCAGCCATGCGATCGATGACCGTGTCGTGAACGCCGGCGGTGTTGGCGCTCGGCGGTCTTGGAAAGGCGTCCGGAGCCACGCGACTGCCGACCAGGCCGACCAGCGCCGCGCCGACGACCAAGAACGGAAACGGCACCTCGAAGAAAAAGATCGCGACGAAAGCGAGCCCCGCCAGGGCGACGAGCAGTCGACTCTTGAGCGCGCGCTTGCCGATACGCAGCACGGCTTCGACCACCACGGCCAGCACGGCCGCTTTCAAACCGAAGAAGATCGCGGCGACTGCCGGCAATTGACCGAAGCCCGCGTACAGAACACTCAGGGTCAGGATCGCGAAGAAGCCCGGCACCACGAACAACACGCCGGCCGCGATGCCGCCGCGGGTCTTGTGCATCAACCAGCCGATGTAAATGGCCAGCTGCTGAGCCTCGGGCCCGGGCAGCAGCATGCAGTAGTTGAGCGCGTGCAGAAACCGCTCCTCGTCGATCCACCGCCGCCGTTCGACCAGCTCTTGATGCATCAACGCGACTTGGCCGGCGGGGCCGCCAAAGCTCAGAAGCCCGATCTTTGCCCATACTCGGAGGGCCTCTCGAAAGCTCACGTGGCTCACGGCGCCGTTCTAGCCTAGTTTTGCGGGTCGGACTCGCTCGAGTCGGTCATCAGCATGCGCTTGCTCGTCAGCCTCGCACTCGCTTCGTGTTGCATCCTGCATGTAGCAAGTGCGCTGGCGGAGCCGAGTCAGTGTGACCAGGCGTCGTTGCGCGAGGAGGCGCATCGAGCCCGCACCTGGCGCTACGCTTGGTCGGGCGTGAGCGCGGGCCTTGCGGTCGGGTCATTCGTGGCCGTGCCCTTGGTTGACAAGGAATCGCGCCCGGATTGGATCGTTTCCGGTGTTGGCTCCGGCGTGACGGTGCTGGTGACGTGGTTCTTTCCGCTGCGCGTCGAGTCAGCGGTCGAGGAGCTCGACGCGCTGCCGGTCGACCAGCGCAGCAAGCATTTCGGGCGGCTGCGCCTCGAGAGCGCGGACGACGAGCACTCTCGGGTGACATGGCCATGGCACCTGGCGAACTTCAGCCTGTCGGTGGCGGCTGGCAGCATCATCGCGTTTGGCTACGACCACTACGTGAGCGGCCTTGTCACGGCCGTCGCCAGCACCGCACTCGGTGAAGCACAAATCCTCACCCAGCCGACCAATCTGCCGATGTCGTGTCCACAAAGCCTGCAGCTGGTGCCGCGCCTGGGCTTCGCGCCTCGCATCGGCGCCTCGCCTGCGACCTGGAATTTGTCAGTTACTTCTACGTTCTAGAGTCCGCGAGTGAGTTGAATGGCAACCAAGAAAACCAGCAAGAAGACTTGGGTCACTGGGTCCAATCGCCGCGCGCGCCTCCAGAGGTTCAGCTCATTTTTCGCTGGCGAGCGGGCGCTCCGCCGAAATCCGAAACAGCCGCTCGCGGCGGTTGCCCTCGCTCCACGTGTAGAGCGCGATGCGATTCAGCCGAGCTTCGACCGCGCCCAGCTCGAGGCTCGCGGCCTGGGAGCACCTGGGTCGGCGATCATGGGCGTTCGCCTGGCGCCCTGGCCGGCACCACGCGGCGCGCCGGCATTCTGGTGTGCGATGTAGCCACACGTTTCGGCACCCGCGGGAGTGACGGACTTCGCACGGCGCGCGTGGTAGCGAGGAGGTCTCAGCGACTTCTCCTTCGACCAGCGAAAGCCGAAGCATGGCCGGCAAACTGACGCGATCCTTCGATTTTGACGAACCGGGTGTGACGGCGGCGGCCGCGTTGGCCAAACCCGGGATCGAGTTTCTCAATGACATCATCGCTGGCACAGTGCCGGCCGCGCCGTTACAAGCGACGCTCGGGTTTGACCTGGTCGAGGTGAGCGATGGCTTCGCGCGCTTCCAGCTGGTGCCGGGCGAGCATTTGTACGGGCCGACGAACGCCGTTCACGGCGGGGTGGCGGCGACACTGCTCGATTCGGCGATGGGCACAGCGGTCATGACGACGCTCGACGCCGCCACCGCTTACACGACCGCTACGTTGACGGTTCATCTCACGCGCGCGATCACGTCGCGCACGGTCAAGGTGACGGCCGAAGGCTGGGTCGTGCATCGCGGCAGCCGCTTGGTCACCGCTGAAGGTCGACTCAACGACGAACAAGGGCGCCTGCTCGCCCACGGCTCGGCTACCTGCGCGCTGGTCGAGCGCCTCGCGCCCGGCGCGGATTCGCGACCACGGTAACCGACGCGTTACTCCTGCGTTGGTGGGCGTTTCGCGAACTGCAGCTCGGCGTCGGAGATTTCGTCGATCCAACCGGCGCGCGATTGCGGAAACGCGTCGGCGTACGGAATGTACGGTTTGATGTCGAGGATCGGTGTGCCGTCGAGCAGGTCGACCCCGCGCACGTGCAGCTGTCGGCGCGCGCTGTCGATGCTCACGAGCTGTACCGCCGAGAGCCCCAACGGATTGGGGCGATCCGGCGAACGCGTGGCGAACAGACCGCGGCGCACGCGCGGTCCGCGCGGTGGTCGCACCAGCGGGCCCCACGTGCCGCTGCGGTGCAAAAAACTCAACACCCAAATGCGTTCCACGCCCAGCAGATCGCGCAGCGATGCTTCGGGGATCTGCTCGGCGTCGAGCTCGAGCACCGCGTCGCGATTCGAGTCGACCGCTGACGCCTGCTGCGGAGTACCGAAGCGCCGTTGGTACGGCGAAGACACCCAACCAATCGGCGTGAACGAGAAGGGGCCGCGCGGTCGCTCGCTTTCGTCAACAGAACCCGGCATCCGGGCTCCATAGCCGAGCGAAACTCAGCGCGCCATCGCCAGCCCACCGCGCGAGCTTTGTTCGAGCCGCGAGCGGACCTGGTTCAAGTAGTTGACGACCGTGCGCCGCGAAACACCGAGCGTCTCGGCCACCTCTTGTTGCAGCATGCCGTCCACATACGTCAGCCAGGCGATCGCCCTTGCGCGCGGCGGCAGCCGCTCGAGGAACCGGCGAGCGTCGTTGCGCGCGGCCATCGTGTCTTCCAGATTGGCGGTGGTCATGCCGACCACCTGAGGTGGAGTACGGGCTCGTACGCCGCGACTACGTAGCTCGTTCAAACAATGGTTCGTCGCAATTCGGAACAACCAGGGTCGCACTTCTGAAGCGTCTGGCAGCCTGCCAGCACAGCGACGCACGCGGAGGAATACCTCCTGGGTAGCGTCTTCACCCGACGCCCAGTCCCCCAAAATGCGCGCGCAGTGCGCGAGCAGACCGCGCCCGTGCTCAGCATAAAGCTGCTCCAAATCTTGTTCTGCTCGTGGGCCGAAACCCCCAACCGGGGTTCCGGTCCCATGGACATACGCGTCCGGCTCGGCCAACGCTGCTGGCGCGACGCCGGTCTGATTCTCAAACATAGATTTTTCAATCACCGTCCACCACCAAGTAGGGCCAGTACCCCTGGCTCTTACCGGTACGTAACGTGCCCCCTCGAAACTCAGGCACCCCCAAGGCATGAAAATCTCACTCACGCCGACGTAGGCTGTGACGGGTTTCTCATTGCGTGTTACGAGCCCGTTGACTGGTGTCCCCTGTAGTGAGTCTCGATGTGCTGCCGGCCGATGTGCCGGCTGAATACGCACCGGCGATGGTGTCGGCCTGCAGTGACGCCTTGGCCGAAGGACGCTGCGCGATGGCGTCTTCGCTGCCGGAAAGCACGCGGCCTGAGGCCGTCGCGCTGGTGTTGTGGCAAGGCGACGGCTTGCTTCAAGTGACGGTGCGCGTGGGGCGTGATCGCGCTCAATGGGTAGCGCGTGCTTTAACCTTCTCCGAAAGAGATTCGATTTCCGAGCGCTGGACGACAGTTGGGCTCACTGTCGCGACACTGGTGGGGGAAACACGTGCGCTCGATATCAAGGCCGGTGACGGCAAGCCTGAAACATCGCCGCAACCCAGCGACGGCCGCGCTAACTCCGCGTCCTCGCAAGCGCCAAGCGTTGCGCAGCCCGCCCCACCAGCCGCGCCCACTCCGCGGCCGGCAGCTCGGCCAAAGACGCCGCCGGTGCCGCGCTGGCAAGGGCGCTTGGGTGTGCTCACTGGGCCTGGTTGGAGCGGTGGCAATTGGCAGGTTGGCGGGTGGCTCTCATTGGGGTTCCACATTCCCCAAACGCCGGTGGTACTGCACGCGGCCGGCAGCTACGCGCTCAGCGATGGCCCGTCGATTGCGGGCGCCGCCTTGAGCACGCGCTGGGCGACCGCTGGCATCGGGGCAGGCGTGACCGGGACGCTGCGCGCGCTCGACATCGCCGGCAGCGCACAGCTGGAGGTGCTGTTCCGCCGGATCGAGGTGGACGTTCGCAGCCAGGGTGCGAGCGACCAGGACGTGCCGGTTCGGGCGCGCGGACTAGTCAGCTTTCCAGCGTCGGGTGTGCTGGCTGCAACGGGGGGTGTCGTGGTCCGACTTCCGCCAGGTAACACAAATGAAAACAAGGGTTTGCGGCTGCACGATCCGGCGTTTTCAGCGGAGGTGCTGGCCGGGGTTGAGGTGCGTCTATGACCACCCCTTCTGACGGTCAGAAGAAAAATGACGCTGACGTGGCTAGTTCCGAGGAGGTGGCGTTACTTCCGTCCCAGGTGACTGGCGCTGCGTTGACCTATGACCCGACCGGGGCCGCATGGCCGGCGGTCGACTCGCGTCCGCGGATGGCCGGCGGCGAGCTGTCAGACGATGAGCTGGTGCTGGCGATTCAACGCGGCGACAAGAAGGTCGGCCGGCTGCTGTACTCACGGCTAGTGCGGGTAATCGACGCGACCTTGTCGCGGGTGCTCGGCCCCGGTCAGCCCGATCACGACGACTGGGTCCAAGCTGCCTTCGAAGAGGTCGTACGCACGATCTACAAAGGGCAGTTCAAGGGGCGTTGCCGGCTCACGTCGTGGGCGGCCAGCATCGCGTGCCACATTGGGCTGAACGCGATTCGCTCGCGCAAGACCGAACGCGGCATCTTCGACCGCTCGGAGGACGTCGATGACCCGAGCCTGCCGCACGCGCCACGCCATCCTGAGCGCGCGCTCGAAGCACGTGATGAGTTACGCCACCTGCGCGTGGCGCTCGCCACCCTGAGCCCGGGCCGGGCCGAGGCCGTGCTGCTGCACGACGCGCTGGGCTACGACTTGACCGAGGTCGCGTCGCTGACGAGCTCGACCGAAGCCGCCGTGCAGTCACGGCTCGTGCGTGGGCGGCGCGATTTGCAAGAGCGCCTGAATTTGCCGGGACGCGGCAAGGGGGGCGCATGACCGACGAAAAGCCGGCCAGCTTCGACGACGCCGCAGATCTACGGAGGATGCTGCGCGATTTGGGCCACGACGGCCCGAAGACAGAGCGCGACCCGGTGCGCGAGAGCGCGCGCGAAGCGCGGATGGCGGCGCTGATCGACGCGGAGGTCGAGAGCTTGGTCACGACGCAGCGAGCCTGGCGCCGCGTCGCGTTCGGGCTCGTTGCAGCGGCTGCGCTGGTGGCGGTGACGCTGGGCGTGCGCCACGCGCGATTCGGTGCGGGCTCGCTGGCCATCTCGCCTGAGACGTTCTCGGGGTCCAACGGTGCGCGGCTGTCGCATCGCGCCGAGACACAGCCTGCGCAGCCCGCGGCGCCGCTTGCCGTGCCGAGCGCGCTGCCACGTTCGAACAGCGCGCCGAGCGCCGCGAGCGTGGCTCCCGCGACGTCGGCTGAGCCGCAAAGCACGCTGGGCGAAGAGAATCAGCTGTTCAAAGAGGCCGCCGAAGCGGGTCGCAACGGCGACGTGAGCGGCGCGTTGTCGCGGCTCGACAAGCTGTTGGTCGAGCATCCGGCGTCGCCGCTCGCGCAAACGGCGCTGGTCCGCAAGTTCCGGCTGCTGCAGAAAGCCGGTCGGTCCGACGACGCGCGCCGCGAGGCCGAGCGTTACCTGGCGGCTTATCCGACCGGTTTTGCGGTCGATGAAGCTCAGGCGCTCAAAGCTGCCGCGGCGGAGCCGGGCGGCCCTTGAGCTTTCGGCGTCACGCCCGGGTGGGGCTGGTCGGTTGCTCGCTGGTCGGTGCGCTCTCAGTGGGAGCGAGCTGCTACCGCGCGGAGATCGATTTGACTCCGTTGTTCGACGACGTGCCGGAAGCGGGTGGCGGCGCGTTATCGTCGAGCGCGGACGAGCCGAGCAGTGGCGGTGCAAGCGAGTCGAGCAGCGGCGGAGTGGGCCAGCCGAGCG
Source organism: Polyangiales bacterium (assembly GCA_038252755.1). Lineage (GTDB taxonomy): Bacteria > Myxococcota_A > Polyangia > Polyangiales > Polyangiaceae > PMG-095. The sequence goes on from JBBSAB010000058.1 coordinate 42,172, forward strand.
GCGGCGGGACGAGCGAACCGACGGCTGGCGCCGCGGCCTGTGACGACACACTTTTGGATCCGGCACAGAGCGAGTGTCACCGGCGTCGCGCTACTGCGGCCGAGTGCAGTGAGCAGGCCCAACCCGGGTGGGCCGGTTGTTACGCCGGTGGCTGTAAAATCTGCGTCGAAGAGCTGGTCGACTACCCGCACTACTTCGACTGGCATCCATGCTGCGAGCCGAACCCGACCTGCAGCGTGCACAAGCCGCTCAAGTGTAACGCGTTGTGTCCCGCGCCGACCGAGCTCGACAAGCTGCTGCCCTGTTCCGCTCGGAATCTCTAATTGGCGCCGCCTGCGCCGGCAGCTCCACCGGCTCCGCCCTGACCGTCATCGCAGGTCAGCGTTGGGGTGCCCTCAGGCACGTAGTCACACCCCCCCCGGCTGCCGTAGACGCGCTCCGTCTCGGCGTCGCCCCATGCCACGCAGTGGTCGGCAGGGTGGACGCAGTCGCCGTCACAATCGCAGCGCTGCAGGCAGTACCCAGCGTCGCCAACAACGTAATTGGGGATGCGCGCCCACACGCAAGCGCCCCGGCCTTCGCCACACACACTGCCGATCGTGCATGACTGCGTGCACATGTGCTTGACGGCATTGCCGTCAGCGTCGTCGACCTCCGTGCAGCGGCCGCCACCGCAGCCGGGGCCGGGTTGGCCTTCAGCCGCACAAGCGGCGCCCAGCGGCACCCCAAACGGGGGCTCGGAATCGCACAAGCCGCTGAGCGGGTTGCAACGCCGTCCGCTATCGCAATCGGCGTTGGCGTTGCAGCGTGGGCCGCACGCGGTTTCACGGCAAGCGCCGCGGAAGCAGAACGTGCCGCCCGGACAAACGTCGTCTTTTTGGAAGCAAGTCGCGGGATGATCAGGCGCGAACGGCCGACACGCGAGATCGCTTCGCCCCTGGCATTTCGTACTGCCGCTGGGTGCGCCGAGCGAGCAACCTTGCATGCATAAACGCGGCACGGCCTTGCTGGCGAACTCCAACATGAACGGCTCTTCCGCCAATGTGGCGCACACCGCGTGGGCGTCGAACGCGCGACAATCGGCGTCGGTCGTGCAGTCGGTGGTGCACAAACCGCCGCCAGGCGCGCCTTGGCCGTCGACGTAGTCTTCGTTCGCAGACAGGCACCGTAGCCCTTGCTCGCCACAATCAGCCGGGACTTTGCAGCGCGTCCCGAGCCACGGCAGCCCGTTCGCCATCGGAGGTAGCAATGCAGGAGCGCCGGCCAGCGGAGCGTCGGCGCTCGGGCTACCGGCGCTGCCAGCCGTTGGTGCGCCGCCCTCAGCGCCGTCGACCCCGCCCACAGCGGGGGAAGAATCCTTCGACGTCTTGCTACAGCTGGTGGCGATCAACGCCACGGCCAAACCACCCGCCAACACCGACACCCAACCAAAGCGAGACATAGCCGCGGCTCGTACGCGAAAGCGCGCCAGGCGTCATCATCAGATCGCGCTACGCGTCGTCTACTTTCGAGACGCCGTGCCCGCCCGCGCGCGCCGGGTGCGGACCGCGCGGAAATGTTCGCGGTAAGCGCTGGGATTAACGCCAAAGCGCTGCTCGAAAGCGCGCCGAAACACGTCAGCGCTGCCGAAACCCACGGCACCGCTGACCAGATCGACGGTTGCGCCCGGCTCCAGCAGTCGTCGCCGCGCATCGTCGAGCCGCAGCCGCTGCACCAGCGCCGCCGGCGCTTGCCCGAGCTCGCGTTGGCACTGACGTGTCAGCTGGCGCGTTGAAAGCCCCAGCTGCTTGGCAAGCACCGGCACCGAAAGATCGCGGGCGAGGTGCGCGGTCACGTAGTCGCTCAAGTCGCGCAGCCGGTCGCGCGCGGCGAGCTGGAAGCGCAGCGGCTCCGAAAACTGCTCCTGGCCACCCTGGCGCTTCATGTAAACGACTAGCTCGCGCGCGACCGCAAGGGCACGCGCCGGGCCGAGATCCTCTTCAATCAGTGACAGTGAAAGATCGATGCCGGAGGTCACGCCAGCCGCTGTGTAGAAGCGGCCGTCTTTGATGAATAGCTCGTCATTCGCGACGCGCAGCTTGGGAAAACGCTGTGCAACGTCGCTCGCGAAGTTCCAGTGCGTGGTGACACGCCGGCCGTCGAGCAGCCCGGTCGGTGCCAGGCCGTAGATGCCGGTGCACACTGCAGCGATGCGCCGCACCTTGCGGGCGCGCTGCTGGATGAAGCGCACGACTTTCTCGTTCGTGCCAGGTTCGCGCAGGCCGCATCCGCCGGGTACGATCAGCGTGTCGAGGGCGGGCGCGTCTTGTAAGCGGCAGTCCGGCGTCAGCTTCACCCCCGACTCGGACACGCAGGCTCGGCTCGTGATGCCCAAGACGATGACTTCGTAGGCGGGCTTCGGGGCCTCGGCCGGGCCGTGCTGAGCGCTGCCGAACGCGTCGGCGGGGCCGACCAAATCGAGCGCCGTGATGCCGTCGAAGACTAGGATGCCGATGCGGCGGCGTGACTTCATGGCGGCATCTTGCCTTCATCGGTCGATGTCGCAAAGGACATCAGTCCGACGAATTAGGACATCTGGGGCGAGGTCTTGGTTTTCGCGCCCGGCGTCCGCGGACCACGACGGAACCTCCACCCGCCAACAGAAATCGAACGCACACCTCAGCCAGCCGATCGAGCCGCCAAACCCCGCTACCCCGGCTGATTCCTCAGAAAATCCGCCACATTCCCCAGCTTCTCATCCAAGAAGCTCCGCATCTGCGCCTCGATACTCTCGTGCTCCAAAGCCATCCGCATGCTGCGCATCCAAGCGTCGCGCATGGCTTGCGTCACCGCGAGGTGTCCATGGCGCATGCGCAGTCGCGGGTGGCCGTGCAGGCGCATGTACTCTTGCGGCCCGCCGAGCCAGCCGATCAGAAATAGCGCGAACTTGTCGCGCGCGGCGCGGCTGACTTTGCCGTCCTGCAACGGGTGCAGCGCGGCCAACGCCGGCTCGTGCTCGTCCATCGCGTCGTAGAAGCGCTCCGCCAGCGCGCGCACGTTGGCTTCGCCGCCAATGCGTTCGAACGGCGTCGGTTCATGGTTGCCAGAGTCAGTCATCGCGGGGCGCTTTTAGCATGCGGCAGGGCGCATGGCGCTTCACAGCGTCAACGTCATGGTCAGCTCGGTGCGGGGCGTTGGATCGCGAAAGGCGTCTTCTTCGCGCGCAATGCTGCGAAAGCCCGCTGACTCGTACAGCCCGACCGCGCGCGCGTTGTGGGCGGCGACGGTGAGGTTCACCTTGGCCACGCCCGGTAGCTCGCGAGCGCGCTCGATGGCGGCGCTGAGCAGCAAGCGTCCAACACCAGCACCGGCGCCGCTAGCGGCCACGTACATGCGCAGGACCCAAGCAACATGTCGACGCTTCTCACGCGCTTGCTCGCGCTCGAGCGTCACGACTCCGAGCCACACGTCGCCTGCACCCACGGCCGCAAATGTGGTGCCCTCCGCGCCGTGGTCGGTCTTGAACGGAGCCGCGGCGATGTCAGCCGGTGAAATGCGCAGCGTGTCCGGATGCGCCAGCGCGCCTTGTCGAAAGAAGTCGTTGTAGGCCGGTGCATCGCTCGCCAAAAGCGCGCGTAGCGTGACTTTAGTCGCGGGCGCCATCAGTCGATCGGCCAGACCAGGGGTGCGTTCGGATCCAGCTGCGGCGTTGCTTCCGACTCGGTTTCTGGCACGCCTTCAACGGCCTTGCCAGGCGTGCGCCACCACGGTACGGGCGCACCGATGCGGGTCGGCTCGACCGCCTCGCCCAGGTGCGGCATCAGCAGCGGGGCGCCGCGGCCGAGCTTCAGCAGCTCTTCGGCTGGCTCATCCCAGTCATGCATCGCCAGGTTGAAGGTGCCCCAATGCACGGGCAGAAACCGCGCGCCGCCCAACAGCTCGACGGCTTTTAGCGCGTTTGCTGGCCCCAAATGGTGTCGCCCCAAGCCGGATGAAACGCGCCGACCTCGAGCGCGACCAAGTCGAACGGGCCGAGCTTTTCGCGAATGCTCGCGTACTCATGGGTCAGACCCGTGTCGCCGCTGAAGAAGAAGCCGTGGCGCTGGCCGCGGAGCGCGAACGACGACCAGGCGGTGGTGTTGCGCAAGCCCGGCGCGCGACCCGAAAAATGCTGCGACGGCGCCGCGCTCACCGTCGCCCGACCGCCGCCGATCGGCGCGCTTTCCCACCAATCCAATTCGGTGATTCGCTCTTCGGCGACGCCCCATGACTCCAAGTGCGCGCCCACACCCAAACTGGTGATGAACGGCACGTTGCTCTTCGCTAGCTCCAAAATCGTCGGGTAGTCGAGGTGGTCGTAGTGGTCGTGGGACACGATCACGGCGTCGAGCGGCGGCAATTGGCTGAGCTTCACCGGTACTGGGTGAAAGCGCTTGGGCCCTGCGAAACCGACCGGAGAAACGCGCTCACCCCACACCGGATCGGTCAGCACGCGCACGCCGTCGAGCTCGACCAACAGCGTGGAGTGACCAAGCCAGGTGACGCGCAAGCCGGTCTCCGGTGCGTGACTCCAGGCCGGGCGTGGGTCGAGCGTCGCGAGCGGTGCTTCCGGCACGCGCCGTCCGCTCGAGCAGATGAAATCGCCGATTGAGGGCATCGGCGCGCCGCCTTTGAGGCCCGCCAGGATCGGGTACAGGTTGTGAAACTCTCCGTCGCCGTAGCGCTTGGAGCCCTGCATGCGCTCGAGCCGAATGCCGCTCGCCTGCTTCCCGAACGGGGTTTTCATGCCCATCTGCCTAGCGCCGGCAGCCGAGAACCGGAAGAGCCTCGGCGAGCGATCGCCGTTTTTGCTCAGAGAAGGTGCCGCATACATCGCGTAGGCTGCGGAAGCGCCTACGTTACGGCTACGAAACGCGCCGGGGTCTACTCCAACCGGGAGATTCCCGAGGATTCATGGCCAACGCATCGGCACGTCGTTCGTTCCACGGACCCCTTCAAACCACCCACGGCCTGGCACCGAAGCGGCCGGCCCCAGCGCCATCTCGCCCGCTCGAGCTCGTGCCCGCGCCACCCAGCGCCAGCTCGATCGGCCGCGCCGTCCTCGAAGCCACGCGCGCCGAAAGCCCCCCCACCAGCGAACGCATCCTCGCCGGCGTCCTCTCGGCTCTTCAGCTGCTGACCAGCACGAACCGCTGACACGAGCACGAGCACGAGCGAACAGGAAGGCGGCTGATGATTCATCGCATCTTGCCCGAGCGAGCGGGGACAACAGGAAGGCGGGAAGCCGGGAAGGCCGAGATTTAGGGTGGGTGGTACTGGCAACTCGACGCAGGGGGATCGCGATTGGGCCTCAGGCGCCTGTTCGAACAACAGAAATCTTCCCGCCTTCCCGCCTTCCTGTTCGCTCGTGCTCGAGGCGAGAAATGTGATGAATGCTCAGCCGCCTTTCGCTCTGCCCAATCGGCGCGTTTCGATACACGTCGAAATATCTCGATTTGCTGTCGCGTGAGCCGCGTGGACGGGCAAACATGAACGGCGCTGATGGGTCATGTGCCGTTACTCGACGAGCTGGCGATCGTGGCGGCGCTGGCGGTGTTCGTTACCGTCGTGCTTGCGCGGCTGAAGTTGCCGACGGTCGCTGGGTTGCTTTTGGCGGGTGCGCTGCTGGGGCCGTTTGGGCTCGGGTTGGTGTCGTCGGTGCATGCGATCGAGGTGTTGGCCGACGTTGGCGTCGTTTTGCTGTTGTTCTCGATTGGACTGGAATTTTCGCTGGCGCGGCTGCGCGATATCCTGCGGCAGGTGGCGCTGGGCGGTGCACTACAGGTGGGGCTGACCACGGGCGTGACGACAGGTGTCGCGGTGTTGCTCGGGCAGTCGGTGGCGCGCGGCGTGTTCTATGGCTTCGCGTTTGCGCTTTCGAGCACCGCGATCGTGCTGCGCGCATTGTCCGAACGGCGTGAACTCGACGCGCCGCACGGCAAATTCATCGTCGGTACGTTGATTTTTCAAGACCTGTGCGTCGTGCCAATGGTGCTGATCGTGCCGCTTTTGGGCGCGGCGGGCACGGCCGGGAATGCTGCGGCCAGCATTGGGCTCGCGCTCGGCAAGGCGGTAGTCGTGGTCGTCGGCACGGTCGTCGTCGCCCGCTTCGTGGTGCCGAAGATCTTGGGTTGGGTCGACGCGAGCCGCAGCCGCGAGGTGTTCCTGTTGGCGATCTTGGCGCTGTGCATCGGCACGGCGTGGCTGACGTCGATGGTCGGGCTGTCGTTGGCGCTGGGCGCGTTTCTGGGCGGCATGGTGGTCGCCGATACCGAATACAGCCACCGCGCCATGGGCGACATTTTGCCGCTGCGCGACGCGTTCGTGAGCGTCTTCTTCGTCTCGCTCGGCATGCTGTTCGACGTGCGCGTCGTGGCTGCGCATCCGCTGTTGGTGTTTGGGCTGCTGGCGGGGTTCTTGTTCGCCAAGGGCGCGCTGGCAACATTGGCGGCGATGGCGATGCGCTTTCCGTCACGTGTGGCGTGGTTGGCGGGCGTGGGCTTGGCGCAATTCGGCGAATTCGGGTTCGTGCTGGCGCGCTTGGCTCAAAGCAGTGGCGTTGTCGACGACGCAGCGGTGAGCCCGTTGCTCGCCGCCGGCATCGCCAGCATGTTCCTGACACCGCTCTTGGTGCGCGCCGCCCCGCATATCACCGCTGGCGAACGGTTGTTGGCGCCGCTCGAACGGCTGATCGGCGTGCGCAGCATCGACGAGGCCGACGAGAGCCGAAAGCTCGAAAATCACGTGATCATCATCGGCTTCGGCGTCGCCGGGCTGCTCACCGCGCGCGCGCTGTTGGCGGCTGGTGCGCCGTTCGTCGTGCTCGAACTCAACGCCGACAACGTGCGCCGTGGCAAGCAGCTGGGCTTGCCGGTGTACTACGGCGACGCGACCAGCGAAGAGGCCCTCGGTCACGCGCATCTGCACGAGGCGCGCCAAGTCGTATTGCTGATGAACGATCCGCAGGCGGCCCAGCGCATCGTCGACATGCTGCGGCGCGTGGCGCCCAACGTGCCGGTGTTGATGCGCACGCGCTACCTGGCCGAGCGCGAAGGCTTGATGAAAATGGGCGCGCGCGACGTGGTCGCCGAAGAGGTCGAAGGCGCGGTCGAGGTGATCGCGCGACTTTTGCGCAGCATCGAGGTGCCGCGAAACGTCATCGACTCCAGCCTGCAGACAATCCGCGCCGAAACGCAGACCAGCGAGCGCAAGCAAACCCTACCGCGCGCGCAGCTCGGCGACGTGCGCGCGCTGGCGGAGCTGAAAATCGAGTCGGTGCTGGTGCGCGAAAACAGCGCAGCGGCGGGCTCGTCGCCGGTCGACATGCGCCTGCGCAGCACGACGGGGGTCTTGGTCGTCGGCCTGCGGCGCGGCGAGCAACTGCTACAAAACCTCGATCCACACGCCGCGTTCGAGCCCGGCGACATCGTCTACTTCGTTGGCACCTCGATCGCGCTCCGCGAAGCTTTACCGCTCTTCGACGCCTAACAGCCAGAGCGAGCGCGAGAACGAGCGCGAGAACGAGCGCGAGCGAACAGGAAAGCGGGAAGGCGAGGGCAGTCGGGGAGGTTTTTGTTTGTTCGATTACGCGACTGAGACGCAGCCTTAGTTTTCGGTGTCGCATTTGCGAACTGGCAACGAGCTTGACGAGGGTCGCGATCCCTCACGGCCGCGCAGCGGCCGCTGCGGCTCGCGCTCCCGTCCGCACTCGCGCTCCCGTATGGTTGGGCCGACCCCTTTCGGCGCGTCAATCCGTATCGCACTTGCGACACACTTTGCTGAATGAATTCGCGGCCGCGATTCGTTGGCATGACGGTGTCGCACTTGCGACACCGTCGTCAGCAGCCGCTGACCTTGTCGCAAGTGCGACACCGTCATGCCATCCGAGACAGCCCGCA
>JBBSAB010000059.1:0-49625 GCA_038252755.1 Polyangiales bacterium
GTTGCGGAGGTGGGATCGCGTCGCGCACCGTGTCGGAAGCGGGCGCGGATGACGGCGGGACGGGCGGGATGTCGTCTGCAGCAACGGGAGGACGGACGAGCGCCGGGTCGGGGAGGAGCAACGGTGGCAGCGACCCGAACATGCCGGCCGGTATAGCAGGCATGTTGGGCAGTGGTGGAGCAGCGGGCGGTGCCCCTGGGTCCTGTGCCAACAGCGCCAACATCGCCGGCGTCAACCTGGCGCCACTCCGTGGGCTTTCGACGTGGGAGTACCGGCGCAGCGTGCTGTCGCTGACCGGGACCGCCCCGAGCAATGAATACGTGCAAGATGCGCTGCGTGAGGGGCCATTCGCTTTTTCGATGAGCTGGAGCGGCCCGAGCGGGGCGTATTTGCTAGCCGAGGCCGAGCGGCAGGGCGTGGCCGCCCGCGATGGGAAATTGTTGCCGTGCGACGTGACGAAACCGGTCGACGGCGCCTGCGCCACGGCGTTCGTCGATGCGTTCGTCGGGCAAGCGTTTCGGAGGCCGCTCACCGACGCCGAGCGTTCGCGCTACGTCGGCCTGTTCAAGCTCGGCAGCGGCAAGGGGGACATGGCGGCGGGTGTCGAGCTGGTGGTCGAAGCCGCGCTGCTTTCTCCGCTGTTCTTGCACAAAATCTATCTGGGCGTGGGCGGCGCCAGCGTCGGTTTGACGTCGCTGACCGCCTTCGAAGTCGCCGGCCGGCTGTCGTATCTGCTCGCCGGTGGGCCTCCTGATGCGGGGTTGTTGGACGCTGCTGCACGCGGCGATTTGCTCACCGATGCCGGCATCGAAGCCGAAGCACGACGGCTGATGAAGACGCCCAGGTTTGACGACGCCGTCGTGCACTTTCACTCGCAATGGTTGGGGTTGGACGAACTACAGCAGATGCTCTCCCCAAGCTTCACGCCGGATTTGCTGAGCTCGATGCGCACCGAGACCGAGCGCTTCGTCGTCGATGTGTTTCAGGGCGACCGGACGCTGACCACGCTGCTCGAGTCGCACACCGGGTTCGTCGACGCTCGCTTGGCGCCCCGCTACGGCGTCGCGGTGCCGGCTCAAGACTTTGCGGCCATCGAGCTCGATCCGAAGCGCTACTTCGGCGTCCTCACGCGAGCCAGCACGCTGACGCGCTTTAGCGACCCGACCTACCGCGGCAAATTCGTGCGCGAGCGCCTGCTGTGCGGCTTGATCCCGCCGCCGCCGCCGCAAATCCCCAAGCAAATCGAGGTTCTGCCCAACCAGACGCGACGTCAAGCTTGGGAGCAGCATCGGAGCGACCCCTCGTGCGCCGGCTGCCACCAGCTGATGGACCCGATTGGCTTCGGCTTCGAGAACTTCGACGAGCTAGGCCTGTACCGGACCACCGACCACGGATTGCCGGTCGATGCCAGCGGCACGCTCGCGCAGGCCGGAGATCTCGATGGCAACTTCAACGGCGTCGGAGAGCTGGCGTCGCGGCTGAGCCAGAGCGCCTCCGTCGGCAAATGCTTGGCGAGGACTTGGTTGAGCTACGCCGTCCAGCGCCGTTCGGAGACGAGCGACGATTGCGCGGTCGATGCCGCCTACTCCGCCTTCGCCAACGCGAAGCTCGACCTCGGTGAGCTGCTCGTGGCCCTGATAAAAAGCTCGCAGTTCCGCGCGCGTGAAGCGCTCTTTCTGCCGGAGGTGGCGCCGCCGCAACCGGTCTCCGGCAGCGTCGATACGGTGCCGCAACGACGCAAGCTACTGCTCGACTTCGCAAGGGGAGAGTCGATGTGGCTAATCCAGGGTGTTCCCAAAGACGACCACATCCTGCTCGAACAATACCTAACGATGCTCCGCGATCTCGAGGTGCAGGTGAGCCAAGTCGTTCCTGGACCCGGACCATGACCGGGCTGAGCGCTACGCCAGCAATTGTCGGATGGCGATCAGCGTGTTCGCTAGGTCACGGCCCGGCACGAACAACCGCTCGGCGACGCGCCCGTCGGCGTCGGCGCGCGGAAAGTAGCCGGCGTTTGGCTCGAAATCGACGTTGGCGCCGCCCTGGACGGCCAGCTCGAAGCTGGGCGCACCAGGACCGTCGAACGCCAGCGCGTTCACTTTGATCCGGCGCGTGCCGTCGTCGGTTTGGACTTCGACGCCACTGATACGTTCGCGCCCAATGGCGCGAATGACGCTCGCCGCGTCGAGCTGCACGAGCTCGACTGCGCCCGACATTTGTTCCACCAAGCGCGCTGCGTAGCGTCCGCCGCCGACGACGGCGATGCGGCTGCCGATCAGCACGTCGTTGCGCCAGGCCAAAAGCACCGCGCGCGCCGAGAAAATGCCGGGCAAGTCGTTGTTCGGAAATGCCGGGACGGCATCGTGCCGCCCAGTCGCCAACAGCACGGCTTGGCAGCGCGCGACGAACGTCTGCTCGGCGCCGACGATCAGCGCGGTGATCCGCCCGCTGCCGTCGTCGGGCTCACGAGACAGCAACAGCACGCTCGAGCGCTCCAACACCCGCGCCCCAGCCGCGCGGGCCTTCGCGGCGAGCGTCAGCGCTTGCTTGGGTTCGAGCGCGAGCAGGGCGCCGCCGAGCGTCGGGCCATCGTCGACCAGACAGGCACGTTCGCCCATGCTCGCGGCGGCGCTCAGCCCCGCCCGCCCGCCGCCGACGATCAGCAGCGGTACCTCGAGCCGCTCAGCGGGGGTCACCGCGGGTGCGCCGTCGGCGAGCCGACCCAGGCCGGCGATCCGGCGCGCGAAATTGCTGACAATCGGACTGATGCCACGGATGCCCGCCAGTAGCCGGTGGTGGTCGATGCCTTGTGGGAACAGAAAATCCGCGGCGCTCAGCAGATCGGTCTCGCGCGTACCGAGCACGTTCTGCGTCTCGACTTGCTCACCGCCTTGCACCAGCACGCGGCACGCAGCTTGATTCGGTAAGCCATTGACGCGCACCAGGCAGCCCTCGCACGCGCCGCGCAAGCAGTACGGTCCGCGCGGGCGATGCAGCTTCGGACTACGCGACAACAGCAGCCGATCAGCCGCGATCAAGCTCAGCGCTAGCGGTTCGCCGCGCCGGGCCACGAGCGTCTGCCCGTCGTGCGCTAGCTCGACGGCGTCAGCAGGCTGGCCAAGACGTGTCGCCACGCGGCGAGACTTTGGCAGACTCGACCTGGCCTCGGCAACCAGATCGCCCTGGAAATTGCATGGGGCAGCTCGCTCTGAGCATCCAGGCTAAGCTAACCAAGCTTGGATCTCCGGACCCGAACTTCGCTGTTTTGCGGTGTGCTCGGGCTCGCCATCGCGGTGTCGATCTTGCTGCGTGGGCGCCCGAATCGGCCGCGGCTGTTCTTCGCCGCGCTCGCGTTCGACACCGGCCTTTGGTACCTGGCGCAGTGGCTTTACCACAGCGGTCGCAGCGACTTGTGGGCGCGCTGGACGGCCGTGTTGGCGGTGTTTTTGCCGCAGTTCGCGCTGCACTTGTTCGAGTCGATCTTGCCCGAGCCGGGGCGGCGCTCGATGCTGCTGCGCGTCGCCAGCATCTTGGTCGTACCGATGCTGGTGCTGGTGCTGACCGAGCATCGGCACATCTTTGTACGCGCGTTGGTGTTCTCGTACGTGTTCGGGCTGATCGCGGCGGGCTTGTACCGGCTGCTGCGTCGCGGCGAGCGCAGCGGCTCGCGCGCCGTGCAGCGCCGCGTGCGCTTCCTGGTGCTGATCGGCGCGCTGGCGACCTGCTTCAGCTTGGCGGACTTTTTGTGGTTCGTCGGGGCGCCGCTGCCGCCGGTCAGCGCGGTGCTCAGCATCGTGTTCCTGTTCGTCTTGTCCGAGTCGCTGACCCGCGAGCGGCTGGTCGACCTTTACGACATCTTGGGCCAGCTGTTGGTGTCGACCGCGCTCGCCTTCGCGATGGGTGGCATCTTCTACGTGTTCGTCGTGCTGCTGGGCGGTTTTGACACCATGTACCTGGGCGCGATCTTGGCGGCGATCGTGATTCTGCTGCTGTTCGAGCCGCTGCGTTCGAAGGCGGAGGACTACACGCATAAGGTGTTTTTCCGTGAGCGCGTGGACTTGGAACGAGCCGTCGCCAAGGCGCGCGGCGTCTTGGTCCACACCCTGCAAGTCGCGGAAATGCAGCAAATCCTGATTTCCGCGCTGGAAGAGTCGCACCGCGCGACTGGCGCCGCGATTTACCTGCGTGATCCGCTGGGCTCCGACTTCGTGTTCGGCGCGGGCTTTGGTCCGATGGCGCCGCCGCGGATCGAGCTGGCGGCGGCGCATCCGTTGGCCGAGCGCATGAACTTGGGCGGCGCTATTTTGCTCGAGGATATCGCCCACCAGGTGCTGGAGCACCGTCGCTTGGGCCTCACGCGCGAGGCCGAGGCCGATGAGCGGCTGCTCAGCTCGGCGCAGTTGCTCGGTCCGTTTCGCACCGGTGTTTGCTTGGGCATCTGGGGTGAAAAGCGCGAACTGCTCGGCCTGCTCTTGATCGTCGATGATCGCGTGAGCGACGCGTTCTCGTCCGACGAGGCCGTGCTGCTCGAATCGCTGGCGGTGCAGGTCGGCGTCGTGATCGACAACTCACGCCAGTACCGGCGCATGCAAGAGCGTGATCGCTTGGCGGCGCTCGGGCAGATGGCCGCCGGCTTGGCGCATGAAGTGAAGAACCCGCTCGGCGCGATCAAGGGCGCGGCGCAGCTGCTCGGTGATCCGCGGGGCGATCACCGCTTGGGCGCGGTCGAGCAGGAGTTCGTCGGCATTATCTTGGAAGAAGTCGAACGGCTCGATCGCGTCGTCGGCTCGGTGCTCGACTACGCTCGGCCGTCGAAGGGCGAGCTCGGGGCGGTCGATCTGAACGCCGTCGTGCGCCGCACCGTGACCGTCTTGGCCTCGGATCGAGCCGAGGAGTGCGAAATCGTCACAGAGTTTTCGGACGATTTACCGCGGGTGCGGGCCGACGCCGAGCAGCTGCGGCAGGTGCTGATCAACCTGGTGCGGAACGCGGTTCAGGCCATGGGTGGGCAAGGCACGGTGCGGGTGCGCACAGCGGTCCACGCGGAGCCGTCTTCCGCCATCGCGTCGGCTCCGGCCGGTGAGTGGGTCGAGGTTTCGGTCCGCGACGCCGGTCCGGGCATCGCGCCGTCGGTCCTGCGGAACCTATTCGTGCCGTTTTTCACGACCAAAGATCGCGGCACGGGGCTTGGCCTGGCGATCAGTCAACGCATGGTCGAAGAGATGGGCGGCCGGATCGAAGTCGCGTCCCAGCTTGGCGATGGCGCCACTTTCACCGTCCTGCTGCCCGTCGGCGAAGCGCACGGGCACCGGGCCGGTCAGACTCCTGCCCCTCCAGAGGCCGGCGAGCCTACGCCCGCGCCTACCCTAGCGCCGGCAGATCCTGCTGTTCCGGTGAGAACGATTTGACCGTATCTGGCTCAAAGTCCTAAAGTTTTTGGACCCGTGCCGTCTGTACGGCGTAGCCCCCACGCCTCCTCCCTCCATGGTTCCTCGACAAGCGCAGCCCGGTCCTAGCGAGGCCAAGAACGAGCCCCGGTTCGCGCTCCGTTTCATCTCCGGAAAATACCAGGGCGGCGAGTACCCGATCGCTGAGGGACAAGAGATCGTGATCGGTCGCTCGAGCGAGCTCGACATGGTGCTCGTCGAAGAAATGGTCTCGCGCAAGCACGCGCGCATCGCGCTGACCGACGGCACGATCAACATCGAAGACTTGGGCTCGACCAACGGCACGTTCGTCAACGGCGAGAAGGTGCAGCAAGGCACGCTACGCGAGGGTGACCGCGTGTTGATCGGCACCAATATCTTGAAGGTCGTCGCGGCACCGCAAGACGCCGAGGCTCGCGCCAACTTGAAGGCGATGGCCGTCGGACGCGTCACTGCCAAGCAGCAGCCCAGCCCTCGCTCGACCGAGGAAGCGCCGCGCATGTCCGGCATCCTGGAAGAGATCCCGCTGCCGGATCTTTTGCAGCTGTTCGGGACGTCGCGCAAAGCCGGCGTGCTGGTGTTGCGCTCCGCCGGTCGCGAAGGGCGCATCTACTTGAACGACGGACGCATCCGTTTCGCGGAGTTCGAGGGCGTGCCCGGCGTGCCGCCGCTCAAGGTGCTCTACCGCATGCTGGGCTGGCAGACGGGCTCGTTCGCGCTCGATCCGCCAGACACGCGTGAGTTCGAAGGCGGCGTCGACGTCAGCGCGCAAGAAGTCTTGATGGAGGGATTTCGCCAGCAAGATGAGCTGGGCCAGCTGCGCGGCAAGTTGGCAGGCGGCGGGCGCTTGGTGCTCAAGTTGCCGCTCACCCAGCACTTGCGCGAGCTCGAAGACGCCGATCTCGACCTCTTGGAAGCCGCGCTGTCAGCCGAAAACCTCGACGCATTCCTCGACGCTGCGCCCGGGCCAGATCTCGAATCAGCCCAGGCGCTGCTATCGCTCGTCCAACGCGGCTTTCTCAAGCCGGCTTGAGGCGAGGTTCTAGGCGTTACTTGGCGGGCGTTGTTGCCGGCGGGGCGTCTGGCGCCGCACCCGGTTCCGGCATCGGCGGGTGACCGGGCGGCATGCCAGGGATGCCTGGGAGCATCGCGCCCGGCGAACGCCGTGACAGTTTGGGGGACAAGGCCTTCAGCTTGCCTTGGAGCGCTTCGTCGTTCTCCGCCATCGACGCTTCACGCAGCGTGCGACCGAGCGCGGGCCAGCTCTCCTTGCGGTGGCTCAGCGCTTCGAGCTCGGTGAAGGCCACATTGCGCGTCGCCAGTGGTCCGAACTGCAAGAACTGGCTCAAGTAGCGCAGCGAAGCGCGGTTGACGCGCGAATAGGCTTGCATGACCTGCATCGCCGGATCAAGCGCCGTAGCCTCCATCGGCTTCAGCTTGTCGATCAGCTTGTCGGCGAGCGCGGCCTTGTTCGCGGAGCCGAGCGGGCGCGCTCGCGGCAGACTGCTGAACCCAGGAGCCGGCGGCTTGGCACCGGGCGTCCCACTGCCAGTAGCGGCAGCCGCCTTGTGCTCGCTCTGCATCTTCTCCATCGAAGCCGTGCGCAGCACCTCGGAGGCAGCCTCGGTCGCGAACGCGAGCTCGGCGCCAGCGTGAATCAGCGCAGCCTCGAGCTCGGGCTTGGCAGCGGCTGCCTTCATGGTGGTGAGCGCGGTTTGCGCGGTCTTGCACAGCTCGAGCTCCGCCGGCAGCTTCAGTAACGGATCACAGGCGGGCAAGTCGACCGTGTCTGACCAGCGCTTGGTCCAGTCTTTGAGCGCGGCCGCCAGCCGCTGCCCGTCGACGTAGCGATCGCCCTCGGGCTTCTTCTTCTTAGCGGCCTCGGCCTTCTCGGCCTGCGCCTTGGCGTCCTCTTGCTTCTTCTTGCTGCAACCCACGACGCCACCCGCCACGCACGTGGCGAGCACGACGACGCCCACGCGCGCTACCAAAGATCCGTAAGTCGAAGACCGATAAGACACTTAGAAAACTCCTCGCCAATTCGGTGCGTAGAACCCGAAAGCCCCCGACACCTCTTGCATGAAATCCAAAAGACCCTGGTAGCTCTTCACACGATTCACGTAACGTGCCGACTTCACCACCGGCTGTCCGTCCAGGGTTTTGTCATAAATGAGCGCGCCCGTCACTGGATCTATTCCCGTCGTGACATAAGCTTCTTGGCTCAGCGTGTTCATCCAGGCGAGCATGCGTGCGCTGATGCCGCGCTCGACTTCGAGGCCGTCGAGCAGCTCCTTGCCGTAGCGATGCGCCACGTAGCTCTGCCCGCTGACCGGGTCGACCCACGTGATTTGTTCGCCCGCCGGCAAGACCGGGTCCGAAGCGGTACCGAGCCGGAAGATCCGCATCATGTCGATCCAGTCTTCTTTGTAGGTCTCGGGCAAATTGACGAGCGCGGAGAAGACCAAGAACTTCTGCACCTCGAAGCCGATCTCGGGATCGATCGGCAGCGACTCCTTCGGGGCGCTCGCGTCGATCGACAACTCGGTCGGTGACTCTTTGCAGATCACCGCGCCCGAGCGACGCCAGCACACTTCCGGCCCGGCTTTGGGCCAGAACGAGCGGTAGCCCATGCCGGCGTCTGGGGTCTGGTTCTCCTGCAGTTGAGCACTGCCGCCGTCTGAAGCCACGCGCCAGCCGAGCGACGCCTGGTCTTCAGTGAGCGCGGCGGCCAGCAGGCGCCGCACGCCGTCGGGGTAGATCGTCGCGAAGCTGATGTTGCGGTAGCGACCGTCGGCAAAATCGTCACGGCTGGTGCTGATGAAGCGATCCTCGGCGTCAGTCAGCATGTCCGCGACGAGCGTCTTGTCGTAGTACGAGCCGACCCACGCGTCGTACTGGACGGCGTAATAGCCCTTGGTGCGATCGAGCTGGTTGAACAGCGGGCGACCACCGAACAGCAGATCGGTACCGATGCCTTGCGAGCCGTTGGGCACTAGCATCGTGGGCGGCGGGTTGGTTCGATTGGCATCGTTGACGGCCAGCGCCTGGTCGGCCGAGCGATACACCTGGAACTGCCGGGGTTCGGCCACGTTGCGCGGGTCGTAGTTGCTGTCCAAGAAATGCGCACCGGCGTCGGGCCGCGTCAGAATCCGCGTGAAATGGTCGAACACCATCGACGTGCCGATGGCGCTCGCCAAGAGCAGGCCGTCGGCATCGGTGCCGGTCGTGTACGCATCGATCTGCTTGGTCGCGCTGAACAGCTCGGTGAACAAGCCGAAGCCTTTGCTGATCTCCTTCAGCTTGGCGTTGTAGCGGGTGTAGCCGCGCATGAACGCGTTCTTTAGGCTGAACGAAGAGCGGTTGCGCCGGTAGCTGTCCCACAGGTGCGCGTCCTCGTAGCTGTTGATCATGAAGTTGGCGATCTCGAACGCGTCGGCGCCGTTGTCGTCGCGCAAGACGGCGAGGTTGCCGATGTCGGCGTATTCGTCGGAGCCGAACATGTACGGGCGGCGCACGCGGCCACGCGAGTCGAATTTCCGCGGATCGCCGCCGAAGGCCCCGAACGCCTGCTGGAAGCCGGGCGCGTCGAGCTGCAGCTCGGAGTAAGCGACGTAGTCGTTTGGCAAGCCGCTGCATTGCGTGCCGTTGACGATGTGTCCGTCGAAGACCGGGCTGTAAATGCCGTCCTTGCCTTCGTCCCAGCCGGGCGGCGCTGACGTATCCACGCGGTGGCAGTCGCGTACCAAGTTCATTCGCTGCCCGAGCTGTGAGTAGTGGAAAAAGTTTTGGTCGTCGCGGTACCAGGGCCCGCCGATGCCGCCGAAGCTGGCGTCCACCAGTTGGCTTACCGTGGTGCCGTTCGGCGAGCAGCTGCGGGTGGTGCCGTTGGCCGAGGGCTGGCAGTTGACACTGTCGTCGTCGACGACGTCGGTCACGTCGCCGTAGCCGAAGCGGATCGCCGCGCGGTCGTAGGCGCCGATGCCGACCGCCTCCTGCGTCAGATCACCCGGGTAGTCCATGACGGACGTGTGCTCCCACATCCAGATCAGTCCCTTGCGCTCGGTGGTGGTCACCGGGTCACGCCAGCGCGGCCCGACGCACTTCGAGCCGTCGTCGGTCGGTGCCGTGCAGTAGTCGGTCTCGGCGCCGTCCTGCGTGCGCAGCTGCCAGTACTGCGGGTGGAAGTTGAGCGCGTCGAAGCTGCCGGTGAACACGTGGCGCAGGCCCATCGAGTGGCCGAGCTCGTGCAAGATGACGCCGAACGTCAGGTGGCGACGAATGTAGTCGTGCCACTGCTGGTTGCGATTCATGATGTCCGACGGCCCCGGCTTCGCGGGCAGCGGGAACTTCTCGTTCATGATCTGCGCCCAGTCGTCGACGCTGATCGGCTCGGGCGCGCTCAACATGCACTGCCCGTCTTGCCCCATCTGGTTTTCGCGCAGGCGATCCAGCTCGGCCTTGAAGGCGACGGCGTTGCCGCGCAGCGGGGACGCCAGATCGAGCGTCGCGCTGGAAGGTGGCGTCGACGGGTTCACGCCGCCGAGTCGCAGGTACGGATTGGTGGTGAGCTTGGTCTCGATCGGCGTGTCGCGGGTTTGCAGCAGGCGCGCTTTGGCGCCGGTGTTGCCGCTGCCGAGCACGTTGTCGCCGAACTGGGCGCGCGCCTGGGCGCTGGCCTGGTCGATCATGTCGCGCTGCTTCAGCTGCAGCGGCAGCTTTTTCTCCGACGGTCCGACTTGCAGCGAGCGATCGAAGCCGGCGACGCGACGGCTGATCTGCGCGTCGTCGAGCAACGGCGAGCTGACCAGGCGCGGCGTCGGCGGCGTGGGCGAACGGTTGGCGGCTGACAGGTAGTCGTTGAGGTAACGACCACTCGAGACGTCGTCGTTGGTGATTTCCCCCAAGTACCAGCGCATCTGATCGACCGCGAGCTGGGTGCGCACGTCGGTGACCGCGTTCCAGATGTTGACGCTGGCCGCGACGACCTCGCCGGTGAGCGGATCGATGGCGTCGGCCAAGATGCCCCACGGCGACGGCACCTGTGGGTTTTGGATGACGTTGGTGATGTTGTAGCGAAGGTCACCGATGCGAGCCGTGAGACCGACCGGTCCGCACTCGTCACCCTGGGCGCCGGCGGCTTTCAAATCCTTGGCGTCGGCCTCAGTGACGGGGTTGTGGCAGAACACGAACACCGGCTGCGGCTCGTTCTTAAGGATGTCGGCCTTATCCTCGCTGGTCGGGTTATCTCGCTTGCAAGCCGCGATTTCGTCGAGGCTTTGCGTCGCGCCCGACTGCGAAACGCGCAGGCATTCGGTGTAGCGCGAGGTCAAGACAGCGTGGCGCAGCGCGACGTCCCATTGGCCCACGGCGTCGCGCACGCTCTCCCACAGGGTCGGATCGCTGTCGGGCCCGTAGTAGAACGGTGTCGTGCGGATCTTGCGCTTGCTGTACGGCAGGGTGCAGGCGTGCGTGAACTTGTCACAGCGCGAGCCGCCGCCGACCGCGTCGCACTCGTCGGCGCTGCCGGTGATGGTCGGCGTATCGCGGTCCGAATCTGCGCCGGGCGGCGTGGTCGCTTCGGTATTGCAAGCAACCAGGTTGCCGTCGTTGCCGCGCGCATGCGACGCCTGCCAAATGTTGTGGCGCGAGGCAAAGCGGTACCACTTGTCGTCGACGACGCCGTAGTTGCGCTGGTAGCCACGGCGCTCGGCGGTCGTGAACATGCCGAACATGTCCTGGCGCGTGCCGTCCCAATCGACCGGCTGGTAGTCGCGATCCTCGACCTTGCGAAACGACAAGCGGATCTTTACCTCGACCGGATTGCAGTCGGCGATTGGCGCGCCGCCGCTGAGCGTGTCGGGCGAGAAGAAGCAAGCCGGGAACGAGCCGAACGGGGTGTTCAGCACTTGCGGCGTCACGTACAGCTTGTTGGTGATGTCGAAGTAGCCGGTTTTGGCCTCGAACACCGGGGCGTCGGGATCACTCGGGTCTTTGACCGAGTAGGCGACCGGCTCGTACACCAGCGGTTCATCGGCGAAGATTTTCAGCGCCGCTAGCGTGTCGAGGTCGTAGGCGGTCGTGATCAGGTTCTGCGACCAGTCGACGCGCATGAACTCGCGCTCGTACCAGGGACGATCGGTGTCGTTCTCGACGACGACGTTCAGATCTTCGCCGGTCTGCGGGTTGTAGTCGCGCTTCACGTCGAAGTGCTTTTCGATCTTGAACGCGGCGGCGATCTGCCCGGTGTTGGTCTCTTCGATGCCGTTACCGGTCGCGCCTTCGATGCGCTCGTAGGCCAATCGCCCGAGCAGCTTGTCCTCGGTGATCTCCCAGCGGATGCGCGCCGTGGTTTGGGCGTAGCTGGCGGTGAACAGGCCGCTCTGCGACGCGCCGTAGTCGACGTCGGCGACGGTCGGCCGGTAGTAGAACTGCGGGTCGTCTTGGTCGTCGGTCAGCGACGCGCCGACGAAGAAGCTCTTCTCGAGTGCCTCTGGTTGCACGCGGTTGATCGGCGCGCGCTCAGTCGCGCAACCGTTCAGGAACGCCAACAGCGAAAAAGCCACGGACCAGCGGACACATCGGGTCATGCGGGAGCTCCTCAAGTGCGCGGTGCCCACGTTTGCGGGTTGACCGTGCGTCGGGCAGCTTACCCCGAAGTTTTCGCCGGGGCCGTCACCTTTTGGCCCCGCAGCCGCTGAAATATGCTTGCAGCCGGGGCTGGTTGAGCGTCGCTGAATTCGTTGGCTCTCACGTGTCCGCGAACTTCAGGGACACGCCCTTTAACGCTCTAGCCGGACTTCTACCGCGCGGGCGTGGCCGTCGAGACCCTCGGCGCGCGCGAAAGCCGCAATCGACGCCGCTTGGTCGCGAAGCGCGGAAGCTTCATAAGTGATCAGCGAGGTCCGCGACAGGAAGTGGTAAACACCGAGGGGTGAGCCGTAACGCACGGCGCCGCCCGTCGGCAGTACGTGCGAAGGACCAGCTACGTAGTCGCCTGCGCCCTCGGGTGTCATCGGGCCGACGAAGATCGCGCCGGCGCGCAGCACGCGGCGCGCTACGTCGGCGGGTGCGGCGGTGTGGACGGCCACGTGCTCGGCAGCGATGAGCGTAGCGATGCGGGCGAGGTCTGCCTGCTCGTGCACCACCAGCGCGAGGCCGTTGGTTTCGAGCGACGCCTGGGCGATCGCGCGGCGCGGCAAATCTGCCAGCTGGCGGGTCAGCTCGGCCCGCACTTGGTCGACGAACGCTTCGCTCTTGCACAAGAGCAGCGCGTACGCGGCTTCATCGTGCTCGGCCTGCGAGATCAAGTCGGCCGCGACCCAGCGCGGGTTGGCGGTCTCGTCGGCGACGACCAAGATCTCGCTCGGCCCGGCCAGGCTGTCGATGTCGACTTCACCGAACACCAAGCGCTTGGCGGCCGTGACGTAGAGGTTGCCGGGACCGACGATCTTGTCGACGCGCGGCACGCTCTCGGTGCCGAACGCGAGCGCGCCGATGGCTTGCGCTCCGCCAGCGTCCAAGATCGCGGTCACGCCAGCCAGGTGCGCCGCGGCTCGCACCTCGACGCTGACTTGTGGGCACGCCAGGATCACCTCTTCGACCCCGGCCACGCGCGCCGGGATCGCCGTCATCAACACGCTGGACGGGTAGTTGGCTTTGCCGCCAGGCGCGTACACTCCCGCGCGGGCCACGGGTGTCACGCGGCTTTCGAGCGTGATGCCGCCTTCGGAGTAGGCGAAGCCGAGCAGGTGTTTCTTCTGCTCTTCGTGGTAGCGGCGCACGCGGGCCGCCGAAAGCTCAAGCGCCTGCCGTACCGCTGGCGGCAGCTCGGCAAGCGCGGCCTTGCCATCGAATTCGCGCCGCAGTAACTGCGCGGGGCGTCGATGCTCCAGCTTTTCCACGTAGCCGAGCACGGCTGCGTCGCCCTGGCTGCGCACGGCGGCCAAGATGTCTTTTACGATCGGCTCGACGCGCTCGAGATCACTCTCGCCTCGGCGCGTCAGGCGCGTCAGGGCGGCCGCAAAATCCGGGCTGTTTGCGTCGACGGAACGGAAGGTGTTGCTCATGTCCAGTGCCCGGCCTTGAGGGCGGCCGGATCATACTCGCGAATCCGCGGACCGAGTGCCTCGCGGAATACTTGCTCGTCGTCAACGTCCAGGCCCCGATCCGGGAAACCTTTGGCGACTTCCATGCCAACTGCCAGGATACGCAGGAACATCGCGAAGCTGGACGCGCACAGCCGCGGCTTCCAGTTGTCGGTGCCGTTCATTGCCGTGAAAACCTGGCAATCACCTTCGGCGTCCGCGGTGGCGGTGTCGAGGAAGTACGGATCGCCCAAGAGCGTGCTGTGGCCGATGATGACCCACGTTGCGCGCCAGCCGTTGGGAGCGGCTTGGCCTTGGGCACGGGCCTGACCGTCTTCTTGCAAGGCGAAGCCCTGCTGCTCGTCGGCGAGTCGCGCAGCTGGAATCAGCCGCACGCGTTCCGCGGGGGTCGCGGTCTCGAGGTCGACCGGATCACAGGCGAGCAAGAACTCACGGAAGCGCCGCGGGATGCGCAGCTTGGTGCGTAACGCTTCGACCGCAGAGGGCTCCGCCTTGCCGAATTGAACCGGCACTCGGCGACGCTCGAATGAAGCTCGTAGCGCTGAAATCGACTCAGCCAGATCGCTGTCCAAGGCTTCGGGACCCCATTTAAGGCGTAAGGCCCTGTTCTTACTTGCTCTTTCGGCCAACGCAAGCCCCAAGCCGCGCCCCCGAAAGCCGTAGGGATTTTCCGCGTTTAGAACGTGTAGCGGAGGCCCGCCCCGCCCAGCCACGTCATCGGCGGCTGCGAATCGCGATCCCGCGCGAGGGCACGGGGGTAGTTGCGGACGCCGCCGTGGAGGGTGAGCGCCAGGTGCGGGTTGACCTGGTACCACTCGACGCCAAGCTCAGCGCCTTGGTACATCCCGAGCTCGTGGGCGTGTCGGTAGCCGTAGAGCCGCAATACGTCTTCGGTGGCGCGGCCGGCGCCTAGGCTGCCTTGCAGGTAAACGCCGAAGCGATCGGTCGGCTTGACGGTGAGCCGGAAGCCGGCGCCCACGTTCCAGAAAGTGAACGAGCGCGGCGGCGGTGGCGGGTGAGCGTAGGACGTGCTGGCCACGAACAGATCACCGTCGACGAACACCATCAGCCAACGCAGCGGCTCATAACCGAAGCGCAGACCGAACCAAGGAGCGTTGGGCGTGATGTGCTTCAGATGTCCGATTTGCCCCATCACGCCGATGCTCGACTCGACGACGAAACCTTTTTTGCGTGGCGGCGGCGGCGGCGCTTCGAGATCATCGTCGGCGCCGTGATCACCTGGCGACTTGGGCATGGCGCGCGCGTCGAGCCAGGCATCGATCTCTTCCGGCGTCAGCTGGCGCTCTTTGGGCTGCGCTTCGGCGGCGTGGGCCAACCCGCCTGCAACCAACCAACTCACTCCGCACGAAAGCGCTGCCAATCGGCGCGCGCCACGGAACGAAGCTGAAAACCGCATCCAGCCTCCGAACCTAGCCGGAGACGCCAGCGTCTGTCTCGCGCTTTTCACGGCGAGCACGAGCAACGAAACAACAGGAAGGCGGGAAGGCGGGAAGGCGAGCGGGATTTTGGGGGTGGGCAGTCGGGCCCAGCTCGACGCGACAGGACAGCGATGAGGCCTCGGTCGCGTGCTCGAACAAACAAAAACTTCCCGCCTTCCCGCCTTCCTGTTTGCTCGCTGCTCGAGCCGTTACTCGGCGATGAAATCGGCGCGGGTGGCTAGGGTGACCAAAGGTAGGCCCGCGGCGCGGATCGTTTCGGCGCCGCCCTCGAGGCGATCGACCAGTGCCACGATGCCGACCACCTGGGCGCCGGCTTCTTTGAGTGACTCGACCGCTTTGAGGCTGGAGCCGCCGGTGGTGACGACGTCCTCGAGCAACGCGACCTTGAGGCCGGGCTTCAGCGACTTGTCGCCTTCGACCAACTTGGTCGTGCCGTGGTCCTTCTTGGCCTTGCGCACGTAGAGCGCGTTCAGCGGTTTGCCGCGCTGAAAGCTGACCAGCGACACCGCGCTCGCCAGCGGACACCCGCCCAGCTCCACGCCGCCGACCGCTTCGCACGGCGGCAATTCGGCGAGCAAGTCGAACATCAGCTCGCCGATCAGCGCGTGGCCTTCGGCCGTGAGCATCGTCTGCTTACAGTCGATGAAAAAATCGCTCTCGCGCCCGGAGGCGAGGATCACCTTGCGGCGCTCGAAGCTGCGCTCGGTGAGCAGCTGAATCAAGCGTGCGCGTTTGGCGGCGTCGGCCATCAGCGCCCCTTCTTCTTGGCTTTGGCGCCTTTGCCGAGCGAGGGCAAGACCGGCGGCGGCGGGCGACGCTCGGGCTCTCGCTCTTTCAGTCGCGGTAGCGGGGCAGCAGCGACGGCGATCGGCTCTGCTTCGCGCATGGGCGCGGGCTTTGGCTCGACCTTCGCCACCGGCTTGGCAGCAAACACCGCCGGCTTGAGCGCGGCGACGGGGGCGCGCTTGGCGCCGCCAGCAACGGCCGGCTCGCCTTCGGTGCGCACGCTGCCGCGGACCAGCGCGCCCGAGCCGATGCCGATGCGTGGCGCGTTCAAGTCGCCGACGACCTTGGCCCCGCGTTCGAGCAGCACGGCTTCGCTGCCGTGTAGATCACCTTGGACGGCGCCCTGGACGCTGATTTTATTGGCGGTGATGTGGCCGCGCACGCTGCCGCCATCGCCGACCGTCACGTCGCCGCTCATCGTTACGTCGCCTTCGACGCGACCGAAGATGTCGAGCGAGCCTTCGCCCTCGAGGTTGCCGCGCACCACGGTGCCGGCGCCGATCACCGAGCTCTGGCTCATGCTCAAACCTCCATGTCCACGGCGCCCTTGAACGACGCGCCGTCGGCGATCGTGAAGCGCGCGGCTTTGACGTCACCGACCAGGCGACCGCCGGCTTGAATATCGACCCGCTCGGGCGCGGTGATGTCACCGGTAACCTGCCCGGCGATGCTCACGCTCTGCCCGGCGATGTCCGCCTGCACGACGCTGTTCGAGCCGATCGACACCGCGTCCGATGAGGTGAGCTTGCCGCGCAAGTTGCCTTGCACGACGACCTCTTCGTCGCTGGTGATGTCGCCCTCGATGCTCAGACCTTCTCCGATGACCGTGCCTGCCATGATCTTGTTCGTTCTCTACTTTTGAGGTCTTAGCGGCGCTTGGCGCCGGGGCCGACGGGACCGAGATCCAGCTCGAACTCGGTGGCCAGTCGCACTGAAACGCGCGAGCCGGGCTCGATCGAGATTTCGCTGCCGCGCAGATCACCGCGGACCACGGCGCCGCTGCGGATGGCGACCGGGCCGCGCGACGCGACGTCCCCCAGCAATGTACCGCCGATGTCGAGCGACGCCGCCGAGACGTTGCCTTCGACGCTTGCACCAGCGGCGATCTCCGCGTCTCCGCTGACCTGGATGTCGCCGCGCACATTGCCTTCGACGCGCAGCGCGCCGTCGCCGGAGACCCGGCCCGTCACCCTGGTGGAGGGGCCGAGAACGCTAACGTCAGAGCTGGGGCGTGGCATGCGTGGGGGCGCCGACGGTAGTCTTTCCAGGGCGGCAGGGCTAGGCCCCTTCGCGCTGGAAACCCGGCTAAGGTCGGCGCAGCGATGAGGCGTTGGCGGCGGCGAGTGCTCGGGGCAGCGAAAGCGGGGGGAGTGCGCAGCGGGGACGGGGTTAAGGAGCGGCACGGGGGACGAGCCCGTGGGGGGCGCCGGCGGGGTGAGGATCGCCTTAGCCGGGCAGAACTCGAGTTTTCGCGGCATCCAGCACATCGAGTGCGCGCGGCACGGAACGCACCAGCGCGCGCGCGTAGAAGCGCAGTTGCTCGGCGCGTGAAAGGTCGCCGCTGCGGCCGCGGGTCGCGGCGTAGAGCAGCACGGCCGCCGCGACGCTGACGTTGAAGCTCTCGACGAAGCCGCGCATCGGGATGCGCACCGATTCCTTGGCGCCCTGGTGCAGGGCGTCGCGCAGGCCGTCGTGCTCGTTACCGAGGATCAACGCAACGCGCGGCAGCTTGGCCAGGTCTTCTGGGCAGAGGTTGCCCTCGGGATGCGTGGCGACGGTCGTGAAGCCTTGGTCGTGGAGCGCCGCCAACGCCAGCTCGGGCGAGCGGTGCGGCACGACCTCGATCCAGCGCTCGGCGCCCTTAGCCACGGTGCGACCGACGGCGAAGTCTTCTTCACGCGGTACGAGGTGCACGCGCGGGATGCCGAGGCCGTCGCACGAGCGCAGCACTGCCGCGGCGTTGTGCGGGTCGTGCGGCGCGTCCATCAGCACGGTCACGCTGCCGATGCGGCCGCTGGCCACCTGCCACAAACGCGCTCGGCGCTCGTCGACCGCCAACGGCTCCAGCGTCTCGATCACGCCCTCAGGCGTCCAGCCCGCCGGCCACGGATCCGCGGTCCAAATCGCTTCCGCCGGTACGAGAAGCTCGGGTTGTCGTTTCATTCGAGGCTTGATTGGACCTTCATTGCTGGAGTTTGGAACCTTTTTGGGGCTGCGCCTTTGCGCGAATCAGAACCGGCATTATGTTGCCAGCTGCTCGATTTTCTCCCCAGGGAGCAACCATGGCATCCGAAAAAGTTCAAGTGTTCAACGACCTCAACTTCGACCAAGAGGTCGTCAATTCCAGTCTCCCGGTGCTGGTCGACTTCACCGCCACCTGGTGTGGTCCCTGCAAAGCGCTGGCTCCCATCATCGATCAGATCGCTGGTGACCTCGACGGCAAGGTAAAAGTTGGCAAGCTCGACGTCGACGACTCGCCGATCACCGCCGGAAAGTTCGGCGTCCGTGGCGTCCCGACGATCATGGTGTTCAAGAACGGGCAGCGCGCCGCGCAGCACGTTGGTCTGACCACCAAAGCCAAGCTGCTCGAGCTCGTCAACGGCTGAAGTGCGAAGCTTGCGCCGCCGTAAGTCGTCGTTCGACGCCCCGGCGGCGCTCGCACTCGTAGCGGTGCTCGGCGTAGCGTGCCGAGGCAGTGAAGGGCGCCCCGCCGAAAGGCCGCGCCCCTCACTCGTTTCTGAAGTCTCGGCGTTGCCGGCGTTCGTGACGCCAGCGGTTTGGCGTTACCACCCGCCGCAACCCGCGCGCGTCAACGCGGAGCTCGAGTTGCCGTCGGGTGAACGCGTGTTGGCCGGGCGACGCGGCGAGCGCTGGCTGGCATCGAAGTCGACCGGCGCGCTGACGGCGGCTTCCGTGCTCGCACCGGAAGATTTGGTTGGCATCCTAAAAGCGCCGGCTGGCGGCTTGATTTTCGTCGGCGCCAGCGGTGTCAGCTACGAAGCGCACTCGCCGGTCGCGCCGTTCTTCCGCTCCAGCGCCCCGCTCGAGCCTTTGTCCAGCGTCACCAGCTCGGGCACGGCGATCGTCGGCATTCGACGCGACCGCGGACTTTTGCGCAGCGAAGACGGCGGCGCGACGTGGAAGGCCATCGGCCCGAGCGGTCCGAAGTTCGTCAGCGCGCTGCTCGGTGAAGGCGGGCGCGGGCTGGCGTTGGCCGTGCCCGAAGCGTTGTACGAGACGCGCGACGGCGGGCAGAGCTTCACGCCGCTCAAAGCGCGCAGCGTTGGCGCGTTCGGGCTCGAGCGCCTGCCCGACCGCGGCTACGGGGTGCTGTCGTCGCTCGGCATGTTTCGCTATCGCGAAGGCGCGGAGCCGCCGCTCGAGAGCTTGAAGAGTGTCGCGGCTGGCGCGCTACTCGACATGAAGCCGCCGCGTGGTCCGGACGCCGGAGCGCTGAACGAGGGGCGCGCCGCGACGACGGCCGGCGCGTACTTCGAGATCGGCATGCGCGACAAGGCCGCCTGGCAGCTGACGTCAGGACCACTCGCCGGGCCGCTGACTACGCGTGACATGCCTGAGCTTTTGCCATGCAAAGCGGTTCGGCTGGCGGCGTTCGAGCGTTGGCTGCGGATCGCCTGCTTCCGCGGCGGGGCCGACGTCGCGACCCAGCCGATCGAGCTCTGGGCAAGCGACGACGGCGGCCAGTCCTTCCACGTCGACGGCGCGGCGCTGGACGGCAACCTGATCAGCTTTCGGATGGCGCTCGGCGCCGACGGCACGTTGCTGTTGGCGGGTGTGTGTGCGAACTACAGCGCCGGGGCAGGCTGCGCGCCGCAGGGAATCGCGCGGCGCGGCCGAGCTGCGACGAAAGCCGCGGTGCCGCCCGCGAAACCGCCCGGCACGGCGCCTGTCGGTCACGACCCAGCCTTCGAGCAGATCGCGGCGGCCACGCCATCGCTGGCTGACACGGCGCTCGCGGTGGCGTTTTCCCTCGATGGCCGGTTCGCCTACGCGGTCGGGCGGCGCACGAAGGGCGGGGTGCTGGCGATCTTCGTGTCGCGCGACGCCGGGCGCAGCTTCGAAGCTCAGGATCTGAGCTTGCCGACCGGCGACGGCTCGGAGAGCGAAGAGCGCTGGGAGGGCAATGTCTCGGGCGTGCACATCGACGCGCTGGTGCCGGCCGAGGACGGCAGCGTTGGACTGGCTGTCTCGCGTTACCGCTCGCACGTTTGGCTGGTGCTCGACGAAACCGGCCACGTGCTGTCGGTGGCGCGGCCACCGGATCCGCGCGGTCAGCTCGGCGTTGCGGGCAGCCGTGCGCTGGCCGTCTCGCCGACGACCAACGATGTTTGGGAATCGCTCGACGGCGGCTCGACCTTTCAAAGCTTGGGTCGGCTGCCGATCGACCTTTGCGTCAACGACTCGAGCTGCGAGGTGCAGGTGGCGTGCACGCCGAGCGGCTGCGCGATCGGCACCGATATCTCGCGGCTGGGTTGGGGCGGTCAGGGCGAAGACGACGCCTGGATGCAGCCGGCGTTGGCTTCGGCTCCAGTCGACTATTCGGTGCCGCGGCTGAAGACGCCGATCGCTTGCACGCTCGATTCATCGGCGTGGCAGGGCCTGGAAGGCGTGAGCGAATTTCCGACGGCGTTTCAAGCCGCGATCGGCAAAGCGGCCTGGTTCGCTTCGGGAATGGATGCGGCGCGCGCGTCGGCTTGGGCGTTCGTGGCGTCGACCGGCGGCAAACCGCGCGTCGAGCGCGAGATGCTGCTCACGCCGAGCGAACGCGGCCGCGCCTACGCCGTCAGCGTCTCCGATCAGGTCGAGGGCGTGGCCGCGCTGCGCTACCTGGTGCCGGACGGCTCGGGCAGCACGCACCTGACCGGCACCGAGCTCGGTTGGGTCAACCTGTTCGAGGGCCGGACCCGGCGCGTTTCGGTCGGTGACGGTGGCGCCTACGCGCCTGGCGATTTCGCGCGCGGTGCGCGTGGGCAGCAGGAGGCCGATCCGGCCCTGCTCAGCATCGCCGAAGGCGGCATTTACCTGCGTATCCATCACGCTCCGGCCGACAACCAACCGACGCTATTCTTCGACGGGCAACGCGTCGACAGCATACCGGCGGTGACCTGGCCCGCGGGAGCGGTGCGCGGCACACACTCGGAAATGGCGCACGTCGCTGGCGACCACGTGCCGCTGTTGCTCGTCGGTCGCGGCAGCGGCGTCGTGCGCGCAAGTTTTCACGACGGCAAGTACGAGCTGGAGGCGTTCGCCAACGGCGCGCTCGATCCGGCGCGTTTCGGGCTCACCCAGAGCTCCAACATCGCCTACTCCGGGCTACGTGCGGGCCAGGTGATCGAAACGTTCGACAGCGCGTCGGCGCGCGCCGACGCCAAGCTGTTCCTGTTTCGGGCGCGTGGCGACGTGCTGGAGGCGCCGATCGACGTGCCGACTCAGCTTTCGATCCCAGAGAAGGTCGAGCGCTGCTCCGCCAGCGTGGAGACGTCGACGCCACGCATCGTCGCGGCGCCGTACCCGGGCACCCGCCACCCGGTGATCATCAGCGACGGCGGCGACGCGCCGCAGACGTTCCTCACCTCTTACGCCGTCATGCACGGCACGCCCACGACGCCCTGTGTTTCCACGTTCGACGGCGAGCCGGTGGCAGCCGATGGCGTCGCGGTCCCGACCACGCGCGTGCTGCTTCCGCTCGGCGATCTCGGGCATTCGTACCTGTTCCGCGCCACGGTGCAGGGCACGGACATGCGGCTCGAATACCACCCGATTAGCTGCAAGCTCGACCCGGCCGCCGAGGTGCCGCAGGAGCTATATCGAGCGCCCGGCACGCTCGTGCCGCGTGTCCGCTAACAGTAGCCGCGGCGCGCGCAGCACACGCCGCGCCATCAGTCCCAAGATCAGGGCTGCGTGCCAGGGTCGGACGCCGCTCTGCTCATCACCGTACACCGGCCGCACCGTGACTTCGCTGACGCGCAGCCCCTGCTCGGCCGCCAACAGCAGCAAATCATTCGGGTAGCCGAATCCCGGCCAAAGCTCGGCTAGCGGCAGCCGCGCTAGCGCGTGGCGACTGACGGCGGTGTAGCCGCACTGACAATCGTCGACCTCGAGGCCGCTGGCCAGCCGCGTGGCGAACGACAAGGCTTTACCGGCGGCGCGGCGCGGCCAGGGCATGTTGCGGCTGTCGCGCGAGCGAAAGCGATTGCCCTTCACGTAGTCGGCGCGCCCCGACACCACCGGCGCCAGCACGGCCGGCAAGTCCGCCGGATCCATCTGCGCGTCGCCCGCCATCACCGCGATCACGTCGGCGTGGTCGGCTAACGCAGCGCGATAGCCGGTGACAATCGCTGCGCCCACGCCCTGGTTTTCGGAGTGGCGGATCACACGCAGCCGTGCGTCCGCCACGGCGCTAGCGGCGCGCGAGGTGTCATCCGGGCTGCCGTCGTCGACGACGTAGATGGCGTCGACGAAGCGGGGCAAGGTCGACAGGGTGCGACCGATCAGCCGCGCCTCGCGAAAAGCGGGGATCACAACGGCGATGCGCTTGGCCTCGAGCACCGAACGTCGGGTATCATCGAAATGCCGCGTTTTGAAGCCAATACGCCCGCTGGGCCGCAGAAAGTGTCGCGCCGTGCCGGCAAGCGTGCGGCAATCCGTGCTACTCGGGGCCTCGTTTCCGTGAACGCCGCCGCCTCCACAGCGCCCAAGCCTGCCGCGTTTCGCCGGCGTACGGCCGTGCTCGCGCTGGCCGGGGTGGGCTCGCTGGTAGCGCTGCGCGTGGCCTACGCCTACCTGTCCTTTCCCAGCGACCGCACGCCGGAGGGCGCTTACTTGCGCGTGGCGATCGCCGTGAACCGTGGCCGGCCGCAGGACTTTTTTGCCTACACCGAGACGCGCGCTCAGCACGCCGCCTACACGATTCGCGACTACCGCAAACGCGCGCGCGAGCGCGTGCTGGACGCCTACCCCGAGCCTGAAAAGAGCCGCTTGGCTCTCGAGTACGCGGCCGAGGCCAACGCGCCCGACGGCGCGGACGTCTTTGCGCTGTACGCCAAACGCTACGGCTGGCTGGCTCGGTTGCGACGCGATCTCTCGGGTGTGAAGAGAATCGAAACCGCCGGCGATCGCGCGACGGTCGAAACCGCACATGGCACGCGCTACCCGTTTCGTCGCCGCGAAAACGGCATCTGGGGCCTGACGCTCTTCACGCCAGTGCTCGACGCCGAGGCAGAACGCGCCGCTCGAGATTTTTCTGTGATCGAGAAGGCGGCGCAGGACTACGCGCGGGTGAAGTGAACCGAGCTCAGCGCGGTTTGCGTTGCTTCACGTCGGCGTAGGCTTGGCCTGTGGGTTTGCCGGGTTCGATCGGGAGACCTTGTTTGCTCCAGCCGGGCACGACGCGGCCGAATGCGTCGCGTGAGCCGTCCCAACCGGCTGACATTTCCGTGAGCTCGCTGAAGCCGGCTTGGGCCAGTTGATCGGCGGCTTTCTTGGAGCGGCCACCAGCCTTGCAGCCGATGACCAATTTTTCGGTTTTGCCGAACGCTTGCTGCATCACCGACAGAAATTCCGGGTTCGGCGTCATGCCGCCGGGGCCTTGATTCAAGACCGGCACGTTGAGCGCGCCCGGCACGTGCCCGGCTTCGAACTCCGGCTCGCTGCGGACATCGACGTACACATAGCCGGCGGCCAAGAGCGCGCTGGCTTCTTCGGGGGAAACACTTTGGGTTGCCACCAGCGTCCCGTAACACCAGCGCCCGCTGCTCGCAAAGAGGTGCTAAACCGAAGGCTTCCCCGCTCAGACCCAGCTATTTCTGCCGTTTCGGCCCAGCGTTTGCCTTGACCACCAGCCCCGAAAACCTCGTCCGACTGATCCCCCTCGGTGGCCTCGGGGAAATCGGAATGAACTGTCTGGTGATCGAGGACCAAGGGCGCTCGGTGATCATCGACTGCGGCGCTGCGTTCCCTGAGGACGACCTGGGTGTCGACGTCATCCATCCGGATTTCGACTACGTGCTCAAGAACCGCGAGCGCTTGAGCGGCATCTTCCTGACCCACGGGCACGAGGATCACATCGGTGCGCTGCCCTACCTGCTGGCGGAGCTGGAAGTACCGGTGTGGGGACCCCCGCACGCGTTGGGCATGGCGCGCCGGCGCTTGCTTGAACACGGGTTTGGTCCGAACGAGCTCGACTTTCGCGTGGCGAAGCCAGGCCAGAGCTACAGCGTCGGTCCGTTCGAAATCGAGCCCGTGCGGGTCGCGCATTCGATCGTCGAAGCCAGCGCCCTCGCCATCACGACGTCGCAAGGCGTGGTCTTCCACAGCGGCGATTTCAACTTCGATCCCGATCCGCCCGACGGCGAACCGACCGACGAAGCGCGCATCCGCGAGCTGGGCGACGCTGGTATCGGCCTGCTACTCAGCGACAGCACCAACATCGACGTGCCGGAGCGGCCTGGTTCGGAGCGCAGCGTCGGCGCGGTGCTCGAGCGGCTGATCGAAGCTGCCCCTGCGCGCGTGGTCGTCGCGCTGTTCGCCAGCAACATTCAGCGGCTCATGCTGCTGGGCGAGATCGCGCGACGGACCGGGCGTAAATTGTGTCTGCTCGGCCGCAGCTTGGACGCACAGGTGACGATCTCCAAAGAGATCAAGCGCCTCGGCTGGCTGAGTGATCTGCTCGTCTCCGGCGATGAACTGCGCGAAATGAAGCGCGAGCGCGTGCTGATCTTGGCCGGGGGCACGCAGGCCGAACGGCTGTCGGCGATGCGTCGCTTGGCCGACGGGGTTCACCCGCTGCTCAGCCTCGAAAAAGGCGACACCGTCATCCTCTCCAGCCGCGTGATCCCTGGTAATGATCGGCCGGTGATCGCCATGGTCAACGCCATGCATCGGCGCGGCCTCACCGTGCACACGCGGATCACCGAACCGGGCGTGCACACCAGTGGCCACGCCGGGCGCTCCGAGCAAAAGCGCATGCTTGAGTTGACCCGCCCGCGCTGCTTCATGCCGGTGCACGGCACGCTGCATCACTTGCTGCGCCACGCCGAACTCGGGCGCTCGGTCGGCGTCGCGCAAACGATCGTCGTCGAAAACGGCAGCGTCGTCGGCTTCGACGGCGAGCATGCGTCGAAGGTAGACGAGGTGAAGAGCGGGCGCGTGCCGATTGCGATCGGCGGCGCAGCGCTCTCGCCCGAAAATCTGCACCGTCGCCAGGAGCTGGCCCGCGCCGGTCTCGCCACGGTCGCCGTGGCGCTCGCCGGGCGAAAGCTGCTCGGGCCGCCGGTGGTCGCGACGCGCGGTATCCCGTCGGTCGACGGCGACGAAGCCGCTTTGCGCAGCCTGGCGCTGGAAGCCGCGCGCGCGGTCGAGCAATTCCGCGAAGGCCGCGGCCTCGAGCTCTCCGAGCACGTGCGCCGCACCGTCCGTCGCAAAATCGAAGACTTGTCGGGCACGCGCCCGGTCGTCGAAGTGTCGCTGGTTCAGGCCGACTGACGCAGCCTAAAGCTCGACGCCGCCATTGCCGAGGTCATGCTCGCAGGTGACGCACTTCTTGGGCACGGCATCCTTCAAGTAGACCTGCGCGCAATTCGGACAGAGCCGCGCGTCGCGTTCGAAGGCGATCGGCTTGTCGGTAGCTGCGCAGTGCTTGCCGGCCACCTGCAGGCCCTCCACGGTCACCATTTCGCCGTCGAGATCCTTCGGCTCGGGCAGGCCTTCCAGATCGCTTTTCTTGACGTTCATCGCCTCGGGCACGCGCCGCGTACCTTCGGCCAAGATCCACGCCACAGCTTTCGGATGGGCAGCGATCGGAATCGTGAAGGTCGAGGTTTTACCCTTGGCCACGAGCTGCTTGCCAGCGACCTCGACCGTTTCGAGATCACACCACAGTAGGCGCGTCAGCTCGCTGCCGCGTTCCAGGGCGATACCGGCATCGCCGACGCGCACCGGCACGGCTCCGGCATCGCCGAACCACAAGGATGCGCCGAGAGCCAGCGCGCCGCCGCCGAACAGGTACGGCGCATACGGGTGCGGGGTCTCGCTGATCCATTGACTCCATACGCCGGCGCCGGCGGCCAGCGCGCCCAACATGCCGCCAGCGACGGCAACGCCGGACGAATAGGTCTGCTCGGGACTGAAACGGCGCTCTTTGCGCTCGCGTTTCGCCTTCTTCTTTTTCTTGGTCTCGGCCATGGGGCGGCGCAGCCTAAATCAACCTGGCACGCGACCGCAAACCCCCAGGGCTTACCCTCCAATCCGATGCGGCGGTGCCGCCACAAACGTGAGACATTGTCACGGTGCCGTCGCGCTCCCGGGGCAGATTCTGGCTGTTTGTTGCGCCGCTCTCGGCCGTGCTCGTCGTGCTGCTCGGGGTGGTGTCCGGGGGGGTAAGACCGTTTCGGAGCGCGCGTGTTTACTCGGGACCGACGCAGGGGCTGACCGAGCTCAGCCTGCGGGTCGAGGTGGGCGAACGCGATCGGGTCATGGAGATGCCGGTCCCGGACGTTTCCTTCAGCGTCGTCGTCGTCGAAGGCGGGCAGCGCGTCGCCAGCGCCAACGGTCGCACTGACGCACTCGGCAGCGCGGAAGTGCGCGTGCAGCTGCCGCGGCCGCGCGACTCGGTGCTCGAGCTGCGGGTCGAGGCGACCGATCATGTTGCGACTTTGCTCGGGCGTGGGCTCGTGCTCGGCCGGACCGATACGTTCCGAGCGGCGGCGACGCGGCGCGGTGGATTTCAGCGCGGACGCCACACCGGGGACATCGAGCTGGCGGTCGCGCCGGCGCACGGCGTACTGATGACCGCACAAGGCGCGCTGGATGACGAGCTGATGATCCGCGCGCAGCGGGCGGACGGACCGGTAGCGAACGCGCGCGTGAGCGTGAAGCTCGAAGGTGCGGAGCCGGCCGAGACCGAGCTTCGAACCGACGCCCGTGGCATCGGGCGGCTCAGGTTGCAGCCACGCGAGCCGACCGTGCGAGTCGAGCTCAAAGCCGCTGCCGACGGCATCGGCGAAGGCACGCTGGCCGCGCGGCTCGAGGTCGTGCAAGGGGCGATTCGTGTCACCCGCGAGGGTGATGGGTTGCGGCTGGTCAGCAGCGGCGCCGCCAGTCTGGCGTACTTGGCCGTGTTTGACGAAAATCGCCGCTATCTCGGCCTTCACGCCGCGCTTTCGCCGGCGCCGGACGGGCGGCTCACGGCCGTCGTGCCGTGGCCGGCCGGGCTGCCCGCGACGCCGCTGTGGGTGGTTGCTTCGAGTCAGCCCGATTTGGCGAGCCCGTCCGCGGTGGGCTGGCCGATCGTCGATGCAGCTACGCTCGACCCACAGACGTTCGATGCGCGCGAGCTGTTGCTGCTCGATGGCTCTGCGGTCGCCCGGCTGCGCGAAGAGCGCCGCGCGCGCCGGATTCGCTGGGTGACAGCGGGCTACTCAGCGCTAGCGTTGCTGGTCACGTTGTTGATGTTCGTACGTAGCGTCGCGCAGACCGACCGCGACCTCGAACGCCACCTGTCACAGGCTGGCGTGGACGACGCTGCGCGCAGCATCGCTCCGGCCGGCAAGGGACGTGCGCTGTTAGCGGCAGCCTGCATCGGCCTGGGCTTCGTCGTGCTGGCGCTGTTCGCGCTACTGAAGGAGTAGCGAGCGTCGGCGTCGCCGTCCGAGCTCCGCGGCGCCGAACATCATCAGCAGCCAACCGACGTGGCCGACGCTGCGACCGCCGAAGCTGCAGCCGCCGGCATTGGGCTCGGCTGGCGTCGTCGGCGCGCTGCCGCCAGTCGTGGCGCCGCCGCCGCTGCTACCGCCACCCGTGCCGCCGATCGGCGAGGGTTTCTCGTCGATTTGGCTGTCGCAGTTGTCGTCGATGCCGTTGGGCATCTCGGTCGCGAACGGATTGATCTCCGCCGCTTTGTCGTTGCAGTCGCCGGTCTTGGGGGCGTAGCCGGGGATCGGGCTGCAGCCCATAATCGCCATGCTACCGAGCGCGCCGAAGCCATCGCCGTCGGCGTCGACATAGTGGCGGAGGGGGTTGAAGCCTTCGTCGACGGTACCATCGCAGTTGTCGTCGAAGCCATTGCAGACCTCGGTCACGCCGGCGTGCACGGTCGGCTTGGCGTCGTCGCAGTCGCCGCCTTTGCTCAACAGGCCGGGCACCGCCGCACACCCGAGCTCGCCGTTGGCTTGGTCACCGAAGCCGTCTAGGTCTGTGTCAGGGTACGACCAGACGCCGGTGCAGCCGTGGGCGAGGTAAGTGGTGATGGACGTCGGGCTGTCGTCGGCCGGCATCTTGTTGTCGTTGCCGGCGTTCGACCAGACGACGAAGCGCGAGGCACCCACGTCACTGGGCGCGACCCAATCGAAGCTGAATTTCACCTGCCCAGCGGCGTACGGATGCGGCTCACTGTGTGTGCCTTGCCCGGGAGCGATCAGGCGGGTTTGCGTGCCTTCGATCACTTTCAGCTCGCCTTTGCCGAACGTGTCGACGAACACGCCGCCGACGAGCGCGCTCGGGTGTGACGCAGTCACGTTGATGCGCACCGACTGGCCCGGCGTGGCCGTCGCTGGCTCGAACGTCACGCTGAGCTTGGGCGGGTTCATGCCTTCGTGGCAGACCTTGCACGGCATGTTTTGTCCGTCGCGCTTGGCTTGTGCGCCGCCGACGCACAGCACCACCGTGGCCGTGAGCATGAGCTGAATCAAACGCCGCAAGTCTGTTTTATGCACCGCGCTGCATCCTGCCTTGCAGCATACCCGCGGAGTGGCGTGCTCGAAGCCGCTGCACCAGCAGAAACTAGTCAGCTGGCAAGTGCGGTTCAGTTAGCGGTTCGCAGCGATTTCGGATCGAGTCGAGGTTTGGCCGCGCGCAAACCGGGGCGGGCGCGCGTGTCGGCACCCGGCAACATGCAGCGCTGTCCGAGCAACGCCGCGAACCGCGCGCGCAGCGGGGCAGGAAAATTCGCCAGGCACGCTGCTGCGAAATCCTGGTCGCGCTCCGCGCGCGCCAACAGCCGCGCCACGCGAGGGCCGTAGGTCCGCTCACACCCACCGCAAATCACCTCGGCGTGGCTGCCTTGACCACACAGGCCGCACGGGTGCGCGGGTGCGCTGGGCGGGGAACTATCCATGCAATTCGGCCAATACTCGGCCGGAGCCCAACCCGCCAAGT
The DNA here is from genome assembly GCA_038252755.1 of Polyangiales bacterium. GTDB lineage: Bacteria > Myxococcota_A > Polyangia > Polyangiales > Polyangiaceae > PMG-095. The sequence continues at coordinate 28,951 of JBBSAB010000059.1, forward strand.
TTTCGGAAGATCCATCGCTCAGCTGGTGCGTAAGAGCCGAGATGACCTCGCCCAAGCTTTCGTCGCGCCGCCTGGCGCTGATTTCGGGGTTCGCCTTCTTGGGAGTCCTGGGCGGAGCCTCGATTTGCGGGGCGGAGAGCCCCTGGCGCCGCCGCAACGTGGCGCCCCCTCCGCCGCCGTACCGGCTCTCGCTCGAAGCCATCGATGGCTCGATGATGCCGACGTTTCAGCAAGCTGGCACTACGTACGTGCTGGGTGAGCCTGGCGATCGCTACAACATCCGCGTCCAGAACCCGAGCGCTGAACGGATCGAGGTCGTGGTGACGGTCGACGGACGCGACGCGGTCAGCGGCGACGTCGGTGACTACGTGAGTCAGCGCGGCTACTTGATCGAGCCGTGGGGCTCGCTGCTCGTTGAGGGCTTTCGGCGCAGCTTGGATGAGGTCGCGGCGTTTCGCTTCACCGGCAAGGGCAATAGCTATTCGGCGCGGCGCGGCACCCCGCAGCACGTGGGCGTGATCGGCGTGGCGGTGTTTACGGAGAAGCCGCGCGCGCCGGCGCCGGTGTGGCGGCCGCGGCGCCGTTACCTGCCCGAGAGCGACTATCGGGCGCCCGCGCCCAGCTCGCCTCCGCGCGCCACGGATGCGGATGGTGCAGGGGCGGCGCCGCGCGCGCAGAGCTCGCGGTCGGAGGCGCGCGAGATGTACAAGGACGATCAGGCGCCGCGGAAGGGCAAAGGGGGGGGAGCCCAGGGCTCGGGCAGAGCGGAGGGGCCCAGCAATATCGGCACGGAATACGGCGAGCGCGAGGGCAGCAGTGTCGTGGAGGTGGCGTTCGAGCGCCGTTCGCCGACGCATCCGGCGGCGGTGTTGCGGGTTCGCTACGATGACTACGACGGCCTCGAGGCGCGCGGCATCGACTTGTCATTGCTCGGTTACGTTTACCGCGACGACCAGGAGCCCGAGGCGTTTCCGTACAGCCAGAGCCGCTTTGCGCCGCCGCCGCGCTATTAGTCGTTCTGATGCAGCGCTAGCTTGCCGGATCGAGCGGCGCGAAATCGTCGAACAGCTGGGTCATGACGCGGACCATCACCGGCACGTCGGCGCTCGCGGCCATCTCACGGCAGCTGTGCATGCTGAGCATGGGCCCGCCCACGTCTACCGTGCGTAGCCCTAGCCCGGCCGCGGCGATCGGCCCAATCGTGCTGCCGCAGCCGATGTCATTGCGAGACACGAAATGCTGCGGTTCCACCCCGACCTTGGCGCACGCTGCCCGGAAACGCGCCCCGGTCGGGCCGTCGGTCGCGTAGCGTTGGCTGACGTTGACCTTCAGCACCGGGCCCTTGCCGAGCAGCGGGCGGTGCTGCTTGTCGTGCTTGTCGGGGTAGTTGGGGTGCACGGCGTGCGCCATGTCGGCGGAGACCAACAACGATCCGGCAAGCGCGCGCGCGAAGCCGTCACTGGTCGGCGCGTGGCAGGCCAACAACCGGACCAACACGCTCTCCAAGAACTGCGAACCGGCGCCGATCGCGCTCTCACTGCCGACCTCTTCGTGATCGTAGAGCACGACGACGCGCGTCGCATCCACGCTGTCGGTCGAGCCGAGCAGCGCCGAAAGCGCGGCGTGGCACGACACCAAATTGTCGAGTCGCGCGGAGAAAATCAGCTCGCCACGCGCGCCGCCCAGCGCTGGCGCCTGCGTATCGAACAAGCACAGATCGCTGCCGCGAATCGCCTTGGCAGTCACGCCCTCGCCGGCAGCAGCCGCCAGGCGCTCTGTGAGTTCCAGTCCGCCCGCCGAAAGCTCGAGCGCGGCCAGCGGCAAGAGCTGCGTCTGCGCGTTGAGCGTGAGCCCGCCCGAATTCACGTCGCGGTTCAGATGAATCGCCAAGCTTGGCACCCGGCAGAACGAGCCCGGCAGCCGCACCAAGCGCGTCGAGCCGTCCTCCAGCACCAGCCGCCCCGCCAACCCGAGCTCGCGATCGAGCCACGTCGACAGCAAGACTCCGCCGTACACCTCGACCGACAATTGCTCGTAGCCATGCGCGGTCAGCTCCGCCTGGGGCTTCAGCCGCAGGTTCGGGGAGTCGGTGTGCGCGCCGAGCACCACGAAGCCCGCCTCGGCTGGTGACTTTTTGCCGACTCGGAATGCGGCGATCGACCCGCCGCCGCGGACGACGAAGCCGAGCTCGCCGGGCGCGAGTTGCCAGGCTTCGCGCTCTGAAACCCGGCGGAATCCAGCTTTCGAAAGCCGAGCCGCGACCTCGGAAACCGCGTGGTACGGCGTCGGTGCGGCCTCGATGAAAGCCAGGAGGTCCCGGGTGGCGGGATCGGCGGCGTGGTCGGGAAGCATGGCTCCACTATACTCCGGCGTCCCGCGGCGCTGCCTCCTTCCTCATGTTCACCCCCGACGCTCAAGTTCACGATTTCACCGCTGAAGATTGGCTGCGTCTGCCGGACCTGTTCCGCGTGCCCGCGCCGGCGCCGGCGCCGGCGCCGGCGACTGGCGCCGCGGCCGAGGCGAGTGGCGGAATCATCGCCGTGCGCGACGGCCAGCGCGTGATCAAGGTGGCGTCGACGTTGCACGGTCGTTTGCCGCCGCCCGCCACTGGCCATGCTTCGGCCGCCGAGCTCGGGCTCGAGCACGACGGTACGTTCGCGATCGTGCTGTCGACCAGCGCGCTCGAGCAGTTCGGGGATCGCTTCGCGCGCCGCCTGACCCGCGGTCAGTCGTTCTATCTTCAGATCGAAGCATTCGTCGCGGCGATGCGCGAGCTGGAACAAGAAGGAGAGGTCGAGCTTTGGCCGTCGCCGTTCGCAGAATGGCCGCTTCCTACCGAGCGAGCGCTCGGCAGCGCGCTCGATCTGGTGTGCCCGGATGGCAAGACGCTCGTGATCGGCGCGTTCGATGCCGGCGAGCTGTACACGGCGCTGTGCTTGCGTCGGCGTGGGCCAGCGTTCGACGTCGTGATGGGCCCGGACCGCGTGCGTCGCGACATGGGCCTGCTGTCGGGAGATTTCTCACGCGACTACCGCTACTTGGGGCCGGCAGTCGAAGCGCGGCTGGGTCCGGTGGCGGTTGGCTGCTATGCCGAGCTTTCGACGTTTCGCCGCTTGGCGGTCGACACCGCTCCCGGAGCTTGGGCGACCGCTGTGGCGGTGCGCGACGTCGTTTTGACGCCGGTTACGCCCGGCTTGGCGGTGCCGCTCGGCGTCGACGCCGGTCGCGCGGCGCTTTCGCTCGCCAAAGGTTTGCTCGACCATTTCGGGATTTTCCAGGGCCTGAGCGCGCCGACCGGACTCGGTCCGCGGCTGCAACGCGCTTACGCGTTCGTCGAAAGCGACGTGCGCCGTTACCTCGGCTTCGATCCGTGGCGCGTGTTGACGCGTTGGTTCCGGGTGCAGGCGTGAGGAGCCCTGGCCGGATCCAGGTTCGGCTCGCGCTCGCGATTGTGATCACGGCGCTGATTCCGGTCTTGGTGGCGATCTGGCTCGGCGACAAATACGTGCGCGAAACCGGCGCGCGCTACTTCGTGCCCGAGATCGGTACGCACCTGGATCGCTCACTCGGCTTGTACCAAGAGCTGGCCCGGACCCTGAAGGCACGCATGCGCGAAGAGGGCGCGGCGCTCGCGCTCAGCCCAGGACTGCGTCGCGCAGTCGCAGCCGGTGACGCCAGCGCGGTAACGGCCGAGCTGAAGAGGCAACTCGAGCAGCACCCCAGCTTGGTCTCGCTGCGCGTTGCGCTCAGCGACGGCAAGACGCTCGCCAGCGTGGATCGCGGTCGGCCGCTCGATCCGGAGCGGGAAAATCAGCTGGAAGTGACGCGCCCGCTCGCCGAGGTGGCGGAGGGCGACGACGCGCCTGAGCTGGCTTTGGTGTTCGCGGCCGACAAGGCCCGCTTCGACGAGTTGTCCGAGATGGGCCAATTCATCGACACCTACAAAGTCGTCGATCGCCGGAGCAAGCAAGATATTCAAGGTTACGTGTGGGCTTTTACGGCCCTGCTCGGCATCACGATCGCGCTGGCGATCGCCGTCGGCACGTTCCTAGCGCGTGGCGTGGCCGTGCGGTTGGGCGAGCTTGCCCTGGCGACGCAGCGCGTTGGCGCGGGCAATCTCTCGATTCGCGTCGGCGAGGGTGGCAACGACGAGATCACTGCCCTGGCGCGTGCTTTCAATCGCATGCTCGGTGAAGTCGAGACCAGCCGGGCGCGCATCGAGTACCTGCAGCGCATCAGCGCTTGGCAGGAGATGGCGCGGCGGCTCGCACACGAGATCAAGAATCCGCTTACACCGATTCAGCTCGGAGTGCAGGAGATCCACCGCCGCTACGAGGGGCACGACGAGCAATTTCGCGATCTGCTCGACACCACGCTCGAGATCGTCGAGGACGAGGTGGGCACTCTGCGCCGGTTGGTCTCGGAGTTTTCGGACTTTGCCCGCCTGCCGGAAGCCCACCTGGAGCAGGCAGATCTGGCCGAATTCATCGGCGAACAGCGCCGGCAGATCGAGCGCGCCGAAGCGCCCGAAGCCGACGAGCTTTCGGTGATCCGGCTGGCTTCCGTCCGCCCGACGTTCGAGTGGCTGCTGCCAGCGCAACCAGCCGAAGTCGCCGTCGATCGACAGATGCTGCGTCGCGTACTGCTCAACCTGATCCAGAACGCGGCCGACGCGCTGGCGGATGCCAAGAGCGTCGCGCCAAAGATCAAGGTCAGCTTGCGGCGTGAAGGCGATTTCTTCGTCATCGACGTCGATGACAACGGACCGGGCATCCCGACCGAAATGCGCGAAGTCGTGTTCGACCCGTACGTCACCACCAAACACACCGGCACTGGCCTAGGCCTAGCGATCGTGAAGAAGATCGCGATCGAGCACGGCGGCATGGTCACGGCCGACGCCGGCAGTCTGGGTGGCGCACGGCTCCGCCTGACGTTGCCAGTACGCGGCACCGCCGCTGCCCGCGAGCTACCGCTCCGCAAAGAGCACCCGAGTCGACCTGTCGCATGAAAACACCGCCGAAGCACGCCAAGCCGAACGAGGCTTCGACCGGTTACTTGGTGGCCGGGTTGGTGCTGGCGTTCAGTCTGTTCATGGGGCTGTTCGTGCTGCCCTACTTGGGCGTCAGGAAGGCCGAGAAATCGCCGCTGGTCGGGCTGCCAGCGCCGGATTTTCTGCTGCCCTACGCCTCGCCCAAAGAGCACGGCAAAGCGCAGCGGCTGAGCGATTTGCAGGGCCACGCGGTGGTGCTCGATTTTTGGGCGAGTTGGTGTGGGCCGTGTCGCGCCCAGAGCCCGGTGCTCGAGCGCGTCGCGAAATCGTTCGGTTCGGACAAGCTGCGCGTGCTCGGTGTCGGCACCAGCGACGAACGCGAAAACATCACGCGCTTCCTGGCGCACTCCGAGCTCGGCTACGCGAGCGTCTTCGACGACCAAGAGGTGGCGTCGTCGCTGTACCACGTGCAAGGTTTGCCGACGCTGGTCGTGATCGCCAAGGACGGCACCGTGCGCGGTGTGGCCACGGGGTTCACCGATGAAACCGAGCTTTCGCGGTTGGCGCGTGATGCGCTGCGCTAAGGTGTGAGGTCGGTCGCGCTGCGGGGGTAGAGCTTGTGGTGACCGAAAGAGAGGCCGGCGATGCCTTGGAGCGCGCCGAATGGGGTCCCGACTGGAAACAGGTTGTCGAGGTCGGCCCAGATCAAGTCGTCGAGACGCAGGCCGCCCAACAGCAGCGTCTCGTCGTAGTCGCTCGGCGCGTCCGGATTCGTGATCGCGACCTGTGCGCCTTCGATGCGCACGAACAATGAAGCCAGCCCGGCAGCTCGCGCGGAACCGTCCGCGGCATCGGCCAGCGCAATCGCGAGCGGGGGGTACTCGGTAACGCCCGCGACGTGTGACACGACCTCCGTGTTGACGAGCTCATCGGTGCCCTGAAAGCTGTCGAAATAGCCCCGTACGCTCACGATTGCGCCCAGCTCGACTCCGGGTGCCGCGCTCGTGTAGACGAAGATGCCCGAATAGGGCGCGTGGTTGCCGTCCTCCAAGTAGAAGCCTTTGGAGTCTTGTGGGCGGAGCGCGGTGACGCGCGCGCCGGTCAACAACACCGCCGCCTTGGTGGTGAGTCGCGTTGTGGGCGCGCGGAGCTCGGCAATCGAGCGCGGGCACGGCCTCAACCCGGGATTGTAGACCGGGCATGCGTCGCACGCGTCGCCGCGCCCGTCGTCGTCGCTGTCGGCTTGGTCGGGATTGGTCGCGCGCGGGCAGTCGTCGCGCGCGTCGGGGACGCCGTCGGCGTCAGCGTCGGTCTCGTTCCACGCTGGTGGCGGTGGCGGCGGCGGACAATCGGCCTCACCCGCCGGGCACTCGCGTGTCACGACCGCCTCACAATGCGGCTCGTTGGGCGGCGGCTCACAGCTGAACAGCGGGTAGATGGCGTCGGCCGCTTTGCGAATATCAGCCAGCGACTGGCCGGTTTCCAGCGCGCACACGCGCTGCGTCGCGCCGCACACCATCAGTTCGTCGCACGCCTCGCCGTCGCGAAAGGCTTTGACGAGCTGGGTGTCGCCATAGAGCGGCGTACCCTGGCGCAGCACCAATCTGACGTCGGCAGCGCTCGCCTCGACCACGCTGGCATAGGCGTCCTCGCCGCGCTGGGTGAACACGGCAATGTCACCGACCAAGCCGGTGCTTAGCGCTGCAAAGCGCCGCTCGAGCCGCAAAGCCCAAGCCGGATTCTCGGTCACCATGCGCCAACGCTGAAACGTATCGAAGTAGCCGCCCAGCACGGCGGCGTCGTACTCGGCCGCGCAGCTCAGCTCGCGTTGTTGGTTCATCGAGCCGCTCGGGAGCCAATCGGTGCCGAGCGCCAGCCGCACCCCCAAGCTACCCAGCAGCGCCACCGGCGCCGTGCTCCCATAAAGATCGAGGTTCGAGCGCGGCGACCAGACCACGCTGGCGCCGCGGTCGGCCAGCTTGTGGGCGTCGGCGCGTGACAGCGCCATCGCGTGAACGATCGCGCTGTTGTCGCCGAGCAGGTCCAGGCTACCGAGCGCGCAACGCAGCTCGTCCGTGGCGCGCTGGTCGGTCCCTTCGCCGACGTGAGCGACGTACGCTTGGGCGGTCGCGGAAATCGCCGGAGTGTCCGGCTTGGTGCCGAAGCTGCATGCCGTGCTATCGACGCTGCCGGTCGCGTCGTCGAGCGGGAACGTCTCGGCGTGGATGTCGCCGGCCATCAGACCCAGACTTAGTCCGACGGTATCGAGGTTGCGCAGAAAACCACGACGCCCCCCGGCACCGACGATCGACGTCGTGCCGCCGAGCAGCATGCGCAGCTCTTGCGCCAAGACTTGCGTCGCGCTGGCCCCGCCCGCGAACGGCAATTTGGCGTGGCCGTGCTCACCCAAGCGCCAGTCGTTGCGGTGTTCGTACAGCTCGCCCGGGTGTGCGAGTGGCGGCGTACCAGCGTAGCCCAGGTGATCGTGCAAGTTGACGAAGCCGGGCGAGATCACCAGATCGGGGCAGTCGATGACCAGAGCGTCGTCGTCGTCGCCGCAGTCGCACGCGGCGCATTGAATGTTGCCGGCCGCGTCGAGCGCCAGCACGCCGCGCGCGCGAATGACGAGCGGTTCGAGCAAGGTGCCGATGATGCGCACGCCGTTCCTCGAGTCCCCGCTCAGTTGGCACGTTTCGGGGGCTGGTTCGCGCGGGCAGTTGACCAGCGGTGGCTGGGTGCTGGCTGCGCGACCAGGCTCACCAGCTGCAGCGGGGCTCTCCCGATCCGTGCCGGCAGCAGCCTCGCCACCGCCCACGTTCGCGCCGCCGCCAGGCGCATCCCGTGTTGGGAGCGGCTCACCGCCGGTGTCCTGGCGCCCGCCGCCGGCACCGCCGCGGCCGTCAGCGGGTCGCAGAACGGCGCGATCTCGACAGCTTAAAAGCATGCTCAGTACGAGCAGCACGGCGGACGCCACGTGGCCGGCGCGGCGCACGGCGTACGGCGGCGCTCGAGTCAGAGCCCTGGCGGCCATGCTCAACCCGCGTTTTACCACGACAGCCAATCGGCCAGCGCTCGCGCCAGTTGCGTACCTTTCAGCTCACGTTATGCTCGCCCCAAATCCCATGAGCCACGTCTTTACTTTGGTGCTCGCTGGCGGCAGCGGTACGCGTTTCTGGCCCGCCTCGCGCAAGAGCCGCCCCAAGCAAGTGCTCGGCATGGGGCCAGATCCGAGCCTGCCGCTGATCGGTCACACCCTGCGGCGCGTGGCCAGCCTCTGCCCGCCCGAGCAGATGATCGTGGCCACCGGCGAATCGCTGATCGACGTGACGCGCCAGGCCTTGCCCGAGCTCGGCCCGAACAGCTTCATCGCCGAGCCGGTCGCACGCAACACCGCGCCGTGTATCGCCTGGGGCGCGCAAGTCATCGCCCGGCGCGATCCGGAAGCGGTGATCATGGTCCTCCCGAGCGACCATCACATCGAGAACGAACCGGAATTTCGGCGCATCCTGAGCCAAGCGCTCGAAAACGCCGCGCGGGGTACGATCACCACGATCGGCATCAAGCCCACGCGCGTCGAGACCGGCTACGGCTACATCGAAGCCCAGCGCGAGCTGTCGCCCGGCATTCTCGCGGTCGAACGCTTCGAAGAAAAGCCGGACGAGGCGACGGCTCAGCGTTACGTCGACGGTGGCAAGCACCTTTGGAACAGCGGCATGTTCTTCTTTCGTGCCACCGACATGCTGCGCGCGGTCGAAGAACACTTGCCGGCGGTCCATGCCGCCCTGCAACTCATCGAGCAAGCGGCCGCGCAGGGTCCCGAGGCCGAGCGCGAGGCGACCCGTCAAGCGTTCGCCAGCATGCCGTCGATCAGCATCGATCACGGCGTGATGGAGAAGGTGAAGCCGTTGGCGGTGGTGCCGGGCTCCTTCGGCTGGAGTGATCTCGGGAGTTGGCAGACGGTTTGGGAGCTGGGCAAGCGTGACCACGCAGACAACGTCGGTCCCGCCGACGCTGTGTTCGTCGACGCCCACCGCAACCTGATCGAGGACCTGCGCCAAAAGAACAAGAGCGTCCGCACGGTAGCGTTGCTCGGCGTGAGTGATCTGTGCATCGTCGAGACCGACGACGCGATCTTGATCATGCCGCGCGGCCGCTCGCAGGACGTGCGTACGGTGGTCGAAGAGTTGACGCGTCGTGGGGGGCCGGTCTGAAAAACGGCGCAGCCTTCGTGCTGAGCGCGTCGGTAGCGCTGTGTGCGCTTGGTTGCGCCAAATTCCAGACGGCGCGCGAGTGCGGCACGTTCGTGGCGGCGATCAAGGCTTGGAAAGGCCAGGCGCCGCAGGCCTCGGCCTCGGCCTCGGCGCCGGCCGTGTCGCCCTCGGGGGCGTCGGTCGAGTCGCTGGCGTTGGCTGGGCGCTACGACGACTTGGCTCAGCGCATCGACGCCCTGCACCTGACCTCGGCGGAGCTAGCTCCGCGCGCGTTGCGCTATCAAAAGCTCTCGCGCGAAGCTGCGGCTGCCTTGCGCGATGTCGCTGAAGCGGTCGAAAAGGGTGACGCCGACGGCGCGCGCCGACGCCGCATCCAATTCGACGACATCGCGCGTGGTGAGACGCCGCTGGTGGCCGATATCAATACTGTCTGTCGCTGACCTCGGGGCTCGCTGCTCGGTGGTCCCAAGCGATCAACTCCCGAAAGCCGTGATCGAAGCTGACTCCGCGCGCATTAAGCGTCGCGAGGTGTTGCGATGCGTGCCCTCCGAGGTAGTTATCGACCGTGGCTAGCGGCGTTTTTCACACTCAGCCTTCAGGCTTGCAGCGCAGCGGGCCAAGATCCGGGGCAGAGCGGCTCTGGAGCGAGCCCAGGCAAGACCGGTAGCCCGGTTAGCGGCGCCGGCCACGGCGGCAGCGGCCAGGGCCCTGATCTGGGCAACATCGAGGCGACCGCCGGCAAGCCCAGCGGCACCACCGGCGACCAATGCGCGGTGGCGACGGCGGACGCCAAGCTGATCAAAGAGCCGGTCGACATCATCTTGGTGCTCGATAACTCGGGCAGCATGGCGCAGGAGCTGCAAGCGGTTGAAGACAACATCAACGTCAACTTTGCCTCGATCTTGGCGGCCAGCGACGTCGACTACCGGGTGATTCTGATTTCACGCCATCGCAAGGACGTGCGCGCTCCGTCGGGCGAATCGAGCACGTCGATTTGCGTGTCGAGCCCGCTGAGCGGCTTGATGACGTGCCCCGGTTCCGCGCCCGTCTTGGCCGAACGCTTCAAGCACTACAACGAGAAGATCGAGAGCCACGACTCGCTCGAGAACATCATCCTGTTCTACAACCGCGCCGATACCCGCACGTCGTTGACGAAGGTTGGTTACTCTGAGTGGCTGCGCGTGGGCGCCAAGAAGGTGTTCTTGGAGCTTTCGGACGACGATGAAGGCGGTGCGGACGACGCGCAAGTGTACACGGCGGACTCGTTCTTCAAGGCACTGGTCAAGCTCGATCCTGCGCAATTTGGCGCCAATGAGGCCAAGCCGAATATCGTCTGGCACAGCATCATCGGCCTGAAAGAGAAGCCGACGGCGAGCGATGCCTACCAGCCTGACGAACCGATTCAGATGGCGATGTGCACCGGCAACGCCGACAAGATTTCCTCGCCTGGCCTCGTCTATCAAGAGCTGAGCCGCCGCACCGGCGGGCTGCGTTTCCCACTGTGTCAATTCGGGGCCTACGACGTGGTGTTTCATCGCATCGCCGAGGACGTCGTGACCAAGGCGCAGGTCGCTTGTGACTTTGCCCTGCCCCAAGCGCCAGCGATGCAGACGCTCGCACTCGACAACATCGCGGTCTCATACGGTCTGGCGCAAGGCCCGGCGACCCAGCTCAAGCAAGCCAAAACCTCCGCCGACTGCCAAGCCGACGCGTTCTACATCCAAGACACGCGCGTCTACTTGTGCGAGCAAGCCTGCGACGCCGTCAAAGCCACCGTCGGTGCGAACGTACAGGTGCTGTTCACCTGCGAATCGCAGATCATCGTCAAGTAGGGCTGCCCAGCCGCAGCTCGAATTGCAGAAACTTCCGTGGCGTCTCCAGGCAACGCCCTATAGCTCCAAGGAAATATTTTTGGTTTTGGTCCTCCAAAACAAAAAAATGCGTTCCCTCGCAGGACTCCCGATCTCCCAATCTCCCTGTGAATTCTCGCGCATGTCGAGTTTCAGCGCAGGCGTCTCTCGAAACTGCCAACTGCCAACTCCTAACTCCCAACGCTCCCTACCGCGAGCGTCGGCCGCCACCGGCCTTGGGCTTGCGCGCAGCGGGGCGACGCTCGGAGGCGGGCGCGTTGCTCGGCGGCACCACGGATTCTCCACCGTTCAAGGCTTGCAGCTTCCTGATCTCGTCGCGCACGCGCGCGGCGGTCTCGAACTGCAGATTCTCGGCGGCGGCGAACATTTCTTGGCGCAGCTCCAGCAGCCGTTCGGCGATATCTTGCGGCGAAGCCGTGGTCTCGCCCGTGCGCGCCTGCTCCTTGCGGTCGGGACGTTTGCGGTCGCTGCCGCCGCCCTTGGCGCCGTGGCCCTTCGGCACCGCGTAGTAGTCGGTTTGACCGCTGGACGGGTTCATCTCCAAGATCGCGTGGACGACCGTGGCGGGGGTGATGCCGTGCTTTTCGTTGTACTCGGCCTGAATCTTACGCCGCCGGATCGTCTCGCTCATCGCCAGCTTCATCGCATCGGTGATGCGATCCGCGTACATATACACTTGGCCGTTCACGTTGCGCGCCGCGCGGCCAATCGTTTGGATCAGCGAGCGGGCGCTGCGCAAAAAGCCCTCTTTGTCGGCGTCCAAGATCGCCACTAGGCTCACTTCGGGCAGATCCAAACCTTCGCGCAACAGGTTGATGCCGACCAGTACATCGAACTCACCAGCGCGCAGATCGCGCAAAATCTCAATCCGCTCGAGCGTCTCGATATCCGAGTGCAGGTAGCGCACGCGCACGCCGAGCTCCGTGTAGTAGTCGGTCAGTTCCTCGGCCATGCGCTTGGTCAACGTCGTGACCAGCACGCGCTCGTCTTTCTTTGCGCGGACGCGAATCTCGGCCAGCAAGTCGTCGACTTGGCCGCCGACCGGCCTAACAAAAATCTCCGGATCCAACAGGCCAGTCGGGCGGATCACCTGCTCGACCACCACGCCTTCGCTCTTGGTGATCTCGTATTCACCCGGCGTCGCCGACACGAACACCGTTTGGCGCATGTGCGTCTCAAATTCGTTGAATTTGAGCGGGCGATTATCGAGCGCGCTGGGCAGCCGGAAGCCGTACTCGACCAGCGTCTCTTTGCGTGAGCGATCGCCTTTGTACATCGAGCCGACCTGCGGCACCGTCTGGTGCGACTCGTCAATGATCAGCAAGAAATCTTTGGGGAAGTAGTCGATCAGCGTGGGCGCGGGGTCGCCCGCCTTGCGCTGCGACAGGTGGCGCGAATAGTTCTCGATGCCCTGCACGAAACCCATCTGCTCGAGCATCTCGAGGTCGTACATGGTGCGCTGCTGAATGCGCTGCTTCTCCAGAAAACGCCCCTCGCGGTCGTAAAACTCGAGCCGCTCCTTCAGCTCTTCACGGATGCCGCCAATCGCGCGATCGAGCTGCTGGCGCGGGGTAACGTAGTGAGATCCAGGGAAAATCGAGTATCGATCGAGCGCGCCGAGCACCTTGCCGCGCAGCGGATCGATCTCGTGGATGCCGTCGACTTCATCGCCGAAAAACTCGACGCGAATCGCCAACGCTTCTTCGTAGACTGGGAAAATCTCGACCACGTCGCCGCGCACGCGGAAGGTGCCGCGGTGAAAGTCGGTGTCGTTCCTCTGGTACTGAATGTCGACCAGCTGGCGCAGTAGGTTGTCGCGGCGGATCTCCTCGCCCTTGACGATGTTGATCAACAGGCCGGAATACGTTTCGGCTGAGCCGATGCCGTAGATGCAGCTCACGCTGGCGATAATGATCACGTCCGAGCGGCTGAGCAGCGAATGCGTGGCCGCGTGGCGCATGCGATCGATCTGATCGTTGATGATCGCGTCCTTCTCGATGAAGGTGTCGCTGGTCGGGATGTACGCTTCCGGTTGGTAGTAGTCGTAGTAGCTGACGAAGAACGCCACCGCGTTGTCGGGGAACAAGTCGCGCATCTCCGCGTACAGCTGCGCCGCCAAGGTCTTGTTCGGCGCCATGATCAACGTCGGCTTCTGCAGCTTCTGGATCAGGTTGGCGACCGTGAAGGTCTTGCCGCTACCGGTGATGCCGAGCAGCGTCTGGTACTGCACGCCCGCCTCGAAGCTCTTGATCAGGCTTTCGATTGCAGCCGGCTGGTCACCTTTCGGCGTGAACTCGCTTCGCAGCTTGAAAGGCCGGCTCATGGGATCCGGAAGAGTTAGCCGGCTCAGAGTCTGGCGCAAGGCCCGAACAAGGCGGATCCTGACAGCGGACCGTCAGCAAAGCGGCGTTTTTTGGGCCTCGTGGGGACGCTTGGGCTGGCAAAAAGCGGCCCACGTCGCCGCTGGCTGCCGGGGCGGTGCTGGCCGGCTTCGGAAAGCGGCCGGTCGATCCGCAGACGTGGTCGGACCTCGGCGGTTCGCGGAGACGGCTGCCCTTAGCGCGGCGATCGAGTCGCGCAGCGTGCGCAGCAAGCCATCTGCCAAGCCCCGTCGCGGGCGAGGCGTGTTTCATAAGTTCATTTCTTGTTCTGAACTTGCTGAAACACGCTCGGCAATTGAGTCACCGCGCCACGCGTAGCTCCACTCACGGCCTCGCGCGCCAGCGATGGGTTGCCCCGCGCACCCTCGACGCTGGCGTTGCCGCGCACGATGGCCACCGGGGAGTGCGTCGAATCCAGAAGCACCAGCCGCACCGTGCAGCTTACCTTGTCGCGGCTCTCTCCATCGACCCAATCGAGCTTCAGAACGGAAGCGTCGGCCGTGTAGCCCTGCGGCCACGCCTCACCCTGAAGCTTCAGCGCCTTCAGCTCCTGCTTCAAGCGCTTGTCCAGAAAGTTCTTGAGGGCCGGGCTCGCTGGGCCTTCGCGGAGTTCGGTCGCCTCGCCCAGGGGGGCCTTGGCCGTGGTCGTGGTCGCCGTTAGTCGGGGGGCGCACCCCAACAGCAGCGCCAATACGGTTGCTGTGCAGACCGTTATTGACGAGCTTGGCGTCATAGGCCCGCTCTGCGGCTGCGCCGTAAGCGCACGCGCCGTTCGCTTGAATACGAACCCGTCCGAAACGAGCCAGCGAGGCAATTGTGGCAAGCTACTTCGCCGCGTCGTCGGCGGATTTCTCCACCCCGTCCGCGAAGCTGAACGCAAATAGAGCGACGACGCCGATTTTCTTCATCATTGCTTACCTGCTTTTGGCGGCGCGCGATGTTTGCACAGCGCGGGGGCGTCCGTTTCGAACACACTAGAGTCGGGTAAAGTAACACGAGCGCCAGTTGGCTCAGCCTGCGTTCGATCGCGCAGGCTAGCAGGTCTCACGCTTCGACCTGCTGGTTCAACAAAAGATCTCGTCGTCGTCTTGCGCACGAGCAGGTTCCGCGTTGGAACCCGCGGGCTATCGCTCGAGATGATTGGGGGCGGCGTCCCATAACGCCCCAGCTGGTGCCACTGAAGTCGCGCCACGGCCGGAGCGTCGGGCTGGCGGCCTGCGAGAGTGGTGTTCCCAACTCGTGTCATGTGTTTTAGCCTGCGAGCAGCATTCGGAAGCGCTGCCCGGCCCGACCACGGACCAGATTGAGAGCCCTTGTCGATCGTCATCCATCACGTCTATTTTTCGCCGGGAATGTTCGGCTTCACGCGCCTGGCTTCGTACAACTATTTTTCGCACGTGGAGCGCGCGGTGAAGGAGCGATTTCGAAAAGCGGGGCTCGAGATCGAGACCCACGTCTCGGACGTGCTGCCGACGGCGTCGGTGCGTCGGCGCGCGGCGCGACTCGCGGAGCTGATTGAACGGACGGCAACGGGCGAAGGACCCGTCCATCTGCTGGGACATTCGATTGGGGGACTCGACGCGCGTTTAGTGGCTTCTCCCGGCGCGCGGCTGCCGCATTCGGCGAACACCGACCGCTGGCTTCCGCGGCTGCGCAGCGTCACGACCATGAACACTCCCCACTACGGTACGCCGCTAGCGACCTTCTTTGCCACCGCCAAAGGGCAGCAAGCCCTGTATGCGCTGTCGGTGTTCACCATCGTCGCCCTATCGCTGGGTCAGCGTCCGCTAGCGGTAGTGAGTGTGCTGATAGGTATCATCGGGCGCGGCGATCAGGCGCTTGGGCTCACGTTGCCGATCCTGGACCGATCGGTCGAGTCACTCCTTGGTATGGTAGACGACGCGCGAAGCCCGGATGTGCGTACCTACCTGAAGGCCATCAAAGACGACCAGGGCGCCATGCTGCAACTCAGTCCCGAAGCGATGGACCTCATGCTCGCTGGCTTCAATGACCGGCCCGGGGTCTCGTACCAGTCGACGGTGTCGATGTCGCCGCAGCCCTCGCCCAAAGCGTGGCTGCGAACTCTAGGGCATCCATCGCAATCACTTTCGTTGGCGCTGTTCGCCGCGCTGCACGGGATCACCGCCAATCATGACCAGCATTACCCCTGCGCACTAGTTCCATCGACGCCGGCGGGCGACACTTCCCGCGGCTTTTTGGCAAACGAGGCGGTGCTCACTCGGGGATTTGGCAAATCGCCCGACCTTGCAGACAACGATGGCTGCGTCCCCATTCGCTCCCAACTGTGGGGGACCGTGGTCTGGGCCGCGCTGGGCGATCACCTTGACGTCCTCGGTCACTATCGCGACGATACCCCCGAGCAGAATCTCGAGCTTCGCCATCACGATTGGCTCACGAGCGGTTCCAAGTTCAGCGACGCGAGTTTCGAATCTCTCATGGACGCGGTCGTCACCGGCATGATCCAATCGACGCAACCTGGCACGGAGGCCTAAAGCATGATCACCATCAGAATCACCAACGCTCAGCAGCTCATCCTCGAAAAAAAGGGCTGGTTCGTGGCCAACGTCGTCGGCGCCGTCCTCGACCTGGAAGTAGAAGTCGAGACGATCGTCGCCGAACGAGTTCGCGCGTCTCTCGCGATCGAGGGCGTAGCAGCGATCGTCGAGCAGGTCGGAACCTAACAGGCTACGGAAACAGCGGCAGCTCAGGCAAGCCGAGCGCATCCGGCCAGCCCTGCGACACGTTGAACGCTTGCACGGCTTGAGCAGAGGCACCGCGTGCCAAATTATCAATCGCGCACATCGCCAAAATCAGGCCGGCGTGCTCGTCGGCGACGTAAGCGACGTGAGCGCGTGCGGAGCCGCGGACCCAGAGGGTGTCCGGTAACGTGCCGGCGGGTAGCACGCTTACCAAGCCGTCGCGGTACAGCTCGGTCGCGGCGGCGCGGCACGTATCCGCCGTTACTCCGAGCTGCGGCTTCACGTAGGCGGTGACCAAAATGCCGCGCGACATCGGCACCAGGATCGGCGTGAAGCAAACTTTGACCGGCGCGCCAGCAACCAGCGACAGCTCTTGCTCCAGCTCGGGCACGTGGCGGTGCGTGCTGCCGACCTTGTATGGACGAATGCTGTCGGTCGCCTCCGGGTAGTGAAACGCGGGCGCTGGCGAACGCCCGCCGCCGCTCACGCCGGTCTTCGAATCGATAATGATTGGCCAGGACTCGATCAGCTGATTCTTGAGCAACGGCGCCAACGGCAGCAGCGACGTCGTGACGTGACAGCCCGGCGCCGCAATCAGCTTGGCGCCTAAAAGCTCCGCGCGGTGCAGCTCCGGCTGGCCGTACACGGCTTTGCTCAGCAGCTCCGTCGCGGGATGCTCGCCGTACGTCTTCAAGTACACGGCGGCGTCTTTGAGCCGGAAGTCTGCCGACAGATCGACGACCGGCACGCCAGCTTCGTACAGCGCCTTGCCGGCGCGCGCGCTCGCAGCGTGCGGCAAGCACAGGAACGCAACGTCGATGCGCTTGGCTAGCTCGACCGCGTCCAACGCAGGGTCGAAGCCTTCGAGCACCAAATCAGAAAGGCCGGCAACACCCAGCGCGCCCGGAAGGACCTCGCTGAGGCGTTTGCCAGCCTTCTCCCGCGCGCCCACCATGACGATCGACAACCGCGGATGTTGGTGCAGCAGGCGCACCAGTTCTGCGCCGGTATACCCCCCGGCGCCCAGAATGCCGACGCGAAGGGTATTGGACATGGTGTCCTCAGCGCTTCGAGTACTGGAACCGCTTACGAGCGCCGGCTTGGCCGTACTTCTTGCGCTCCTTCTTGCGGCTGTCACGAGTCAGGAAACCGGCACGCTTCAGCGCGAGACGGCGATCGGGCGTCTCGGCCAAGAGCGCGCGGGCGATGCCGTGGCGCATGGCGTCGGCTTGGGCGCTGTGCCCGCCGCCGGCCACCGTGGCACGCACGTCGTACTTGTCGGTCACTTCGAGAACCTCGAGTGACTGGCGCGCGATCATGCGCGACGTCTCGCGCTCGAAGTAGTGATCGGCTTCGATGCCGTTCACGATCATCTTCCCGGAGCCGGGGCTGATCCAAACGCGGGCGACTGCCGTCTTGCGCTTACCAGTGGCGTAGGTCGTAGCTTCGGACATTCTCTTCTAGTTCCTTCAGACGATCAGAGCGAAAGAGCTTCGGGCTTTTGCGCCGTGTGCGGGTGCTTGTCGCTCCCGTAAACCTTGAGCTTCAGCAGCATCTCGCGGCCGAGCACGTTCTTCGGCAGCATGCCCTTGACGGCCTTCTCGATCGGGAAGGCGGCGTCTTTGGCGGCAACTTCTTTGAAGCTCTCGCGCTTGATCGCACCTGGGTAACCGCTGTGCGAGTAGTACATCTTGTCGTCGGCTTTGACGCCGGTCAGCTTGACCTTGCTGGCGTTGACGATGATCACGAAGTCGCCAGTGTCGACGTGGGGCGTGTACGTCGGCTTGTGCTTGCCACGCAGGACGGTCGCGACGCGCGTCGCGAGCCGACCGAGCGGGAGATCAGTCGCGTCCAGGACGTACCACTTACGGGTCGCCGCAGCCTCTGCCGGTTTCGCTTGATACGTCGCCATCGTCTTTCGTGTCCTTCAGTCGTTGCTCGCCAGTGTCTCGGGCAAATGCCCGCAGAACCTGGAAAAGGGCGGCTTAACTAGCTTCCAGGGCCCCACCCGTCAAGTCCATGTGGATCCGCGTGTGTAGGCCCAGTTCTACCCACCCCGCACGACCCCGCCCCTAACCGTCGCCGGCCAGCTGGCCGCCTCAACGGCGCCAGGCGTTTTCGACCGCGAAACAACAGGAAGGCGGGAAGGCGGGAAGATTTTTGGGGGTTCGAACGCCATACACGCGAGCGCCACGCAGCCGCTCACTTGATACCCGGTGCCGTGCTGCTTCGAAACCCGAAAATTCTGGCCTTCCCGTCTTCCCGTCTTCCTGTTCGCTCGCTCTCGCGCGGGATGACTTTGGGCGGCTGCTGACCGCTATAATGGCTGGCTGTCCATGATGCCGCCGGTCACGACATGAGCACGGGCAATACGCGACTACTGGAACGGCTCTTCGCTGATGGGCTGATCACGGCGGAAGCTCAAGAGGCGGCGCTCAACCTGGTGGCGCGGACCGGTGAGCGTGTCGAAGAGGTGATCCTCGAGCTGAAGGCGCTCGATGAAGCGGCGCTGCTCAAGTACCTGGCGGCGCTACACAAGACGCGCTTCGTCTCGACTGAGAAGCTGGCCAAGGCCGACATCGATCGCATCACGCTCGACAAGGTGCCGAAGAAGCTGGCTGAGCGCGACACCGTGTTCCCGGTTTTGTATGACGCCACGACCGGAACGCTCAGCGTCGTCACGCCCGATCCGGACAACGCGCCGGCGCTGCACGACGTACAACTGGCGTCGGGCGTCAAAGAGGTGCGCGCGTTCGTCGGCCGCCCGCGCGCGGTCAAGGCCGCGATCAGTAAGGCCTACAACGGCGATATCCACGCGTTCGCGATCTTGGATCGCGACGCGCACACGCAGTTCTCGAACATGCTGAACGTGTTCGAGCGCAACTTGGTCAGCGACGAGAGCATGGTGCTGTCGATGGCCAAGGAGGCTACGTCCGGCGAGCGCGTGCTCTCCGACAAGGACTTCAAGGCTCGCAAGCCGGGCTCGGGCGCCACCGGCAGCGGCGTCAATGATGAATCGTTTCAAGAAGCGCTCAACGTTCTGATCACGCTGATCGAGAACGCGCGCCCTGATTTGCGCGGGCATTCGTCGACGGTCGCGCGCCTGACAAAGAAAATCGCCGAGCGGATTGGGCTGCCCGAGAGCACCAAGAGCGCCTACGTCTGCGCTTCGTACCTGCACGACTTGGGCAAGATGGGCGCGTACCACCTGACGACGCTCAACGTCGCCGAGTACGAGGGGCACCGCACGCAGGCGGAGAAACAGTACAAGAGCCCAGGGCGCTTGCTCGAGGCCGTGCAGTTGCCGCTCGAGGTCACGCAGACCATGGAGCACATGTACGAGCGCTACGACGGCAAGGGCTTCCCCGATGGCTCGTCGGCGAAAGAGATCCCGCTCGGCGCGCGCTTGTTGGCGATCGCCGACACCTACGCCGACCTGACGCAAAATCCCCGCAATCCGTTCCGCAAGACGCTACGCCCCGTGCAGGCGTGTGAAGTCTTGGCGCGCTACCGCGGCACGGTGTTTGACCCGAACCTGGTCGACTTGTTCAAGCATACCGTCACCGGCGAAGACGTGAAGGCGCGCCTGCTGGCCAACCGCCACCGCGCCTTGATCATCGATCCAGATCCGGAAGAAACGACGGTTTTGGAGCTGCGCTTGCTCGAGCAAGGCTTCGAGGTATCGCAGGCGCACACCGTCGAGCAGGCGCTCAAGCACCTGGAAAAAGCCGAGACCGAGCTGGTGATCGCCGAGCTCGACTTGGGCAAGGACGACGGCCTGGCGTTGCTCGAAGAAGTGCGCAAGCGTCCGTGGGGTCAAAAGCTGCCGTGGGTGGTCGTCACCGGGCGGTCGAACCGCAACGACGCCCAAAAGGCTTTCGACCTGGGCGCGGCGGATTTCCTGTCCAAGCCGGTGTCGGCAGATTTGCTGGTCGCCAAGCTGAAGCAAATCATCGAGCGTGAAGCGCAGCGTTCCGGCTCGGCGCGCGGTGTCTCTGGCTCGCTGATCGAGATGGGCCTGCCGGACATGGTGCAAGTGCTATGGCACGGACGTAAGAGCGGCTCGCTCAAGATCCGCTCCGGCACGACGTCGGGCGAAATCCATTTCGTCGGCGGGCAGATCTTCAACGCGCTGTGGGCGACCCTGCGCGGCGAAGAAGCCTTCTTCGCCATGCTCAAGCTGACCGACGGCGACTTCGCGCTGGATCCGAACTTCACCGCGCCGCAGCAAGTCATCCAGGACTCGCCCGAGGCGCTCCTCCTCGAAGGCATGCGCCGCATGGACGAAGGCGCTCGGTAAAACGCGACCGAGATCGAGACAACAGGAAGGCGGCTCATCATTGGTCTCATTTCAGCTGGCAGCCACGCCCGCTGATCCTGGCTTCTGGCTTCGTTTTCGCTCCGGTCCGGTGCTCACGTACCCACGTACGCTCCGCTCCGGTCCTCACGAAAGCCTCGCCAGAAGCCAGGCTGAGCGGGCGGGCAGCTGATAAATGAGACCA
>JBBSAB010000060.1:0-49489 GCA_038252755.1 Polyangiales bacterium
CTCCGGTCCGGTGCTCACGTACCCACGTACGTTCAACGAGAGGCGACCGGAAAGGTCGCTTGGTCCTCGCGAAAGCCTCGCCAGAAGCCAGGCTGAGCGGGCGGGCAGCTGATAAATGAGACCAATGCTCAGAGGAAGGCGAGAAGACGGGCTGAACACTGACCTCTCGGTGGGCTGCCGAGCTGCGGCCTGCTTGCAGAAGCTTTTGTAGCGGTGGTCGGTAGATTTGGGAGCGCGGGCGTGCAGCGTGCAGCGTTTGCGCGAGCGGATCGCGGGGGGCGCGGGGCGCGTCCGCGATACGGCGCACCCGGCTCCGCTGCACGCTGGCGCTCGCGATTCGGCTGACGACTCCGTGAGTCTTCTGTTTTGCCTGGCTTTCCCATTTTGCCTGCTCTGGCGAACCGCATCCAGGCCGCAGCGGCCGCAGCGCGGCCGTGAGGGGCTCGCTTGCGCTCGTCCCTCAGCCTGGACGCGGTTCGCCAGAGCAAGCGCGTTTTGGCTGGCGTGCAGTTCAGCACGTCAGAAGGGAAACAGCATGCTCCGCATCTATCACGTCGTTTTGGAGGTCTTGAAGCAGCTGCAGCCAGCCATGCGGCGGATTGAGGTTAGGGACCGTGACCTCGCTCGCCAGCTCAAGCGTTGCAGTAGCTCGGTGGCTCTCAACCTCGCCGAAGGCATGTACAGCCGCGGAAAGAATCGCGCCGCGCGCTACCACAGCGCACTCGGCTCAGCTCGCGAAACACTCGCGTGTCTGGAAGTCGCGGTCGTCTGCGGCTACGTCCAACAAGACCCCAGTACTTGCGGCGGGTGGTCATCCATTCCGGCGACGCCGAAACGCTACTTGTCTCGGTGCGCACGGTTTCGCTCGCAGCGTCGACAGAAGGCGTAGGTGCGAAAAAAGGCAGCGGGTCGATTCGCGCGCGAGCTCGGTCGGGTCAGAGATCGCCGGCACGGCCGGCTCAAGTCGACCCGCCGAGCGCTCGACAAGGGCATCGACCCGTAGGTAACCCGCGGGCGTCGTGCCCGATGTAGCAAGGTGGGCGGACGCCGATTGATCGTTCACGGTGCCGGCGGGGGTTTTGATCCCAGCCAGCCTGCATTGCTGGGCCGTTTCCCGCTGCTCTTATCGCCAAAACGCACACGCCGCCGCTTGACCCTCGGCCGCCAAGATTGATATCCGTGGCCCTCCTGGGAGTTGGTGGAGGTTGGCCTTGTCGTTCCGCAGCTTACTGATCGCGTTCGTCGCGATGCTTGCCGCAGTGGCGGCGCTGCACTTTGCGGCGCTGGCGCATTGCCCCAAGGCGCAGCTCGATCCTTGGAACCTTTCTGATTTCTATCCGTTCAGCGTGTTTCGATTGCGTTGGCCGAAGCCGTATCAGCTAGGCGTGACGTTGGCTTACGTCGTTGCGTTCGTGTGGTCCTGGCCGCGGTTGTCGCGCGGCCAGGTGAAGCTCGGCTGGGTGGTCGCGGCGGGGGTCGCGTTCGCCACGCTCAGCAGCTTGCAGCACGGCTTTCGCAACGGGCTCGATTTTCCGACGGCGACGTCGGGTGATAGCGGCATCGAGTACTATCACGACGCCATTTTGATCCCCGGACCGCTGTGGTTGCTCGAGCGCTACAACGCGATCCAGTTCGAGCTGCTGGAGCACGCGCGCACGCATCCGCCAGGTCCGGTGCTGCTGTATTGGCTGCTTTTTAAGCTGGTTTACTACCCGGCAGCGATTTCGGTCGCGGTGACCGCGCTGTCGCTCGGCCTCGGGTTGCCATACCTGCGGCGCTTACTGGTGCTGAACTTCGGTGAGGAGCCGCCCGGCGCGCTGGCGCTGTTCATGATTCTGCCCGCTTGGCTGGTGTACGGTCTGGCAACCGTCGATGCGCCGATCGCGGCGCTGTTTCTGGGCGCGCTCGTCAGCTTCGTCGACGACTCGCGGCGCCTCACGTGGCTGGTGGCGGCGCTGTTGGTTTTTCTGTCGCTATTCTTTACGTTCGGCGCGCTGTTCTTGCTGCCAGTCTTGGTCGGCTTCGAAGTCTTGCGCCGCCGCAAGGTCACGCGCTCGGTCCAGGTATGGGGCCTGGCGTTCGCGCTGTTGCTCGTGGTCAAGCTCGGGTTCGGGTTCGATTGGTGGCGCGCGTTTTGGAAAGCCGCTGCGATGGAGAACCAAAAGGGCTTTCTGCTGCTGGCAGAGCCGAAGCGTTACCTCTGGTACCGCCTGGGTTGTGTTGGCGAGATTGCGCTATTTTTCTCGCCTTTTGTCGGGCTTCTGTGGTGGCGCGGACGCTCCCTGCTGAAACGTGCAAGTGCCGATGCCTTCGCGCTTGCCTGGCTGGGGCCGCTGTCGCTCGCATGCATGCTGTTGGCCGGCGCGCTGAAGATTGGTGAAGCCGCGCGAGTGTGCTTGTTCATTTTGCCGTACTTGTGCCTACCCGCATTTGCGGCTTGGCGTGGGCTGGACGACACCGGTCGAGCGCGGGTAGCACACGCGGTGCTGGGTTTCGGAATTTTCCTGCAGCTGTTTGGGTTCTACCAATGGTGAGGCGCACCCTGCAGCTACTTGCGCTGTCGTGGCTAGCGTGGGGCTGCACGGGTCGCGCACGTGACGACGCACCGGAGACGCTCGTCCTGCGTGGCTTTCACCTGATCGATGTCGAGTCCCAGCGCGTGCTCGAACGCGACGTGCTGATCGAAAACGGTGTCGTGGTGGCGCGCCCGACGCTCGCCAGGCGGCGTGTGGTCGAGGGGCACGGCGCGTACTTGATGCCGGCGCTTTGGGATCTCAAGGCGTCGCTGTGGGGCAACAACTCGACGCAGAACTACGCGGTGCTGACCCAAGAGGCGAACTTTACCCAGTGCCTCG
The DNA here is from genome assembly GCA_038252755.1 of Polyangiales bacterium. Taxonomy (GTDB): domain Bacteria; phylum Myxococcota_A; class Polyangia; order Polyangiales; family Polyangiaceae; genus PMG-095. Next base: position 2,856 of record JBBSAB010000060.1, read on the forward strand.
GGATGCACCTTTATTACGGGGTCGCGCACGTCGGCGTATTCGGCATGGACCGCCTCTGGGCCGAGCGGGAGCTGAAACGCGCCGACGCGCTCGAGCTCGCGGCGGCCGAGCCGATTTATCCGGACAAGGCGATTTGCGCAGAAAAAGGCTTCGCCTGCGATGCGGCTACGGACGCCGCCAACGCGCGCGCCGCGCTCGACGAGCGTGTCGGGCACGGTGCGCGCTTTGTCTATGTGGCGCTAACGCATCCCCACAAGGATTCGATCAGCGGCGTGAAGCCGGCGGTGTTCGCGGAGTTGTTGGCGGGCGCCACCAAGCGGCACCTGCCCACGATTGTACTTGTCGACGATTGGGCGCAGGCCGAGGTAGCCGCACAGGCGGGCGCGAGCGTGATTTATGGTTTGCCCGAAGGCCCGATGCCGGACGCGCTGATCGAGTCAATGCGCGAGCACGGTGCTGCGTTCGCCCCTGCGCTGGCCAACTACCTCGAGCTGAATCGGCTGCTCGGAAACGAGCTCGCATTGGCCGATCCGTTCCTCACCGCGACGCTGCAAGAAGCCGTTCGTGATTCCTACCGCAGCGAGCGAAACCTCTGGCAAGAATGGCGAACCGACCTGGCCCTCGGGCGCGCCCGACAAACGGTGGCGCTCGAGTCGGTGGCTCGCGCCGTGCGAGCGGGTGTTCACGTGGTCGTAGTATCGGACGCGGGCTGGACCGCCGGCGCGTTTCAAGGCTACTCGAGCCACGCTACTCAGACGTGGCTGGAACGCGCGGGGCTCGACGGCTGGGCGCGCTTGTCGGCCGCGACGGTTTGGCCGGCTGCGGTCGTGGGGCGCCATGTTGGCTTCGAGATCGGGCAGGCCGCGGATTTCTTGGCTACGGACGCCGATCCGCTCGCAAGTGCTCAAAATCTCACAAAAATTGCCCGGGTCGTCCGCAAAGGGCAGCTCGTGAATCGCGACAAGCTCTTGCCCGATCTCACGCGCGGTAGCTACGTACATTGAAGCTGACGAGCTAGGGCTCGCTGAGCAGCTCGCGCAGGCGCGGTTCGGCGATGTCGATCACGTCGCCGTGATCAGCGCCGAGCACGAGCTCGAAGTGGCTGCCCGGCGAGGATCCATCTGAGCCTGCACCTACGGCAACTTCGCTCGGCTCCAGGGCTTGGTCAAGTCGGCTTGCTCTGAGCAACCTGCGCCCTGTTGCGCAGATGACGCAGCTTGCGGGTTGTAGCAGCACCATGCCTACATCACGCGGCTCGACGTCAGATGACCGGTTCGTGTTTTGGGGGCGTTTGGTCGCGCTCACCGTCGGAGCCGCCGTCAGCCTCGGTTGTGTGGGCGTTGATGATGAGTCGGGTGAGGACGTTGGCCAAGTCGAAGAGCGCTTGTTCAACAGGGATGTGAGCCCATTGGCCGGGGACCAAACGGTTCGGGTGCAGCGGCTCGCCTACCGCTGCGGCTTCCTCAATCTAGGCATTTGCGACAACACGACCGAGACCTTTGGGACGGGCGTCGAGAAGCTGAGGGCTATTCCGGGCAGCGACAAAGAAGACATCTTCGTTGCTTTTCCGAATCTCCCGGCAACGTAGTCAGCCGCGGAACGTCGACCAGTCGCTGGAAAGAGGAAGTGAGCTTCAGCGTTCCGCGTACCGGTACCTATCGGGTGCGCGTGTTCTCGAAGTCGGGCGGAGCAATGACGCGCGTGCTGCACACTGCCAGCTACGACGTCGCACAGGTCGGCTACATCTATGTGCCCAACGAGTTCGTCGATGCTCACCACGACTACACTCGCTCGTACCGCTTGCCGGCCCTGGCTGCCGGCGGCGCCATCAACCTGGAACTCACCTGGAATGATCGCAATGTCGACGTCGATATGCGGCTCTACAACAAGAATGGCAGCGAGGTGGCAAGCTCGCGTTCCGTCAACAACGCGGAGCGCATCTCGTATCTGATTCCTCCTTCTGAGGGGCCGTACAAGCTCGGCGTCGAATCCTACAGTCACCTGGACGCCAAGTTCGAACTGCGCAGCACGGCGCCGCTGCTGCAGTAATCTCGAGCAACGTCAGACGTTTTCGGACGATTCGAAATCATTGCGCAGAGTGACGCGGCTAAGGGTTGAGTGATTGATGAAACTTCGATCGGTTGTGTGTGCGTCGACTCTGGCGTGCGTGATTGGCTCGAGCGCTGGCTGCGGCGGGGACCCAGGGAGCGACTCGGCGCAAGTTCCTGCGCAGGAAACCCTCGGAGAAACGCAGAGCGAGTTGACTGCCCGGCCACGGCTTACCATCGCGCAAGCGAACAGCGGGCTGGAAGCGCGGCGGATTCGCATCGCTTCGGCGTGGACGCAAAAGGTCAAAGACAGCGGGATCGGCGCGTTCACCAGCGATCCGAAGGAAACCGTACGCCGCGTGGCGGCCGGACTGCTTTCTCGCGAACGCTCGGAAATTACGCCGCGGGCGCCCGACAACTTCGTCGCGCTCGTCGACGGCTGGAGCAAGAATATCCGCCGCTACACGAGCGAGGGCTCACCTGGGATCATCGAAACGGTCACCAAGACAGACGGTGACTACGACATGGCCGAGAAGGAGCTCACGGCGCTGCTGTACTTGTTCAAGGACAGGCCCGCCTTGCTCAGCAATGAAGCGGCGTACAACATCGTCGCTCGCGGTATGTATTTCTGGTGGGGGTCGGCGACATCGCATGCCATGCGGTTTTCGATTGGCCCGAGTCTGCCCGGCGGGTTCACCAACGACTGGTCCGAGACCGAGAACCACGTGCTGATGACGTTGTCTTCGCAGTACCTGACGAACCAGTGGATCTACAAGAACTACCGCAATGACGCGCGCTGGCGAGATCTCGCGGCCATCAACCGGATCGTGCCGGGCATCCCGGGGCCAAGGGGCACCACCACGCCGCGCGTTACTTCGCTCGAATACTTCAAATCGAACGCCAGCCTCGAGAGCACGTTGCTGTCGGTCATCGGACGGATCCCGCACGCCGGCTTCTTCGAGACCAACGCCCGGCCGTACCAGGCGCTGTCGCTGCACTCGCTGCTGAACCTGTATGCGTTCGCCGAGTCGCCTAAGATCAAGGCAGCGGCGAAGAACGCACTCGACTATGCGGCGGCCAAATTTGCCTTCCAGTCGATCGATTGCAAGCGCATGTCACCGCACCGGCGCGAACACGAAAATACCGAGCGCGCGAGCTTGTACGAGAACGATCCGACCTTGTTCATGTGGGGAGCGGTCTCGGGTGCGTGCGCCTGGCCCGACACTTGGACCCCACGCCAAGGCGCAGCCGCGAACAACCTCGATACCGATTTCTACACCTTCGGTGGCCAGGCTCTGGGCCATGCGCTGTGGACATTGCTGATCGCGGACGAGAAAATCTTGGGCGCAGGGCGCTACCGCATCCCTGAGCCAATCCACGATTTCATGCTCGACAAGCACAACGGCTTTTGGGCCCGCTTCCAGGACCGCTTCACCGAGAACCACTACCGCAAGGATTACAACCCGCGTTACTTCTACGACAACGGGAAGGACGCGTACTTGAGCGGCGTGTTCGAGGCCGCACCAGAATTCAACTTCATCACTAACGAGTTCATGAACGTTGCGGGCGGCAATCACAACGAGTACCCGCTCAAGGGTGGCGACGGAGGTGGCCAGCACATATACGACTTCTGGGCGCGGCCCAGCTCGGTCATTCCTGCTGGGCACTACAAGGTCGGAGGCGTTCACACCGGGGACTGGGGTCTGCAGGCCGACGCTCGCAGTAAGATGAACCTCGACATCATGAACATGTCGTCCGGTGGCGACGAGTGGTGGTACGGCCACAACCTCGGCACTTACAAGAGCTTCAACTTCGGCACCGATCCGAGCTTCACGCCGCAAGACCCGCGGCATCCGCTGTACGCCGAAAACGGCAAGGTTGACTGGGTCAGCGGTGCCGTCACCTTCCGTTTCCAGAAGGTCATGGTAGCGGCTGACAACTGGTACTACCTGGTGCTCGGGCGGTTGCCGCAGCGCAACGGCCAAAATCGTTACTTTTGGGAGGTCGTCTCCGGTGCCGCGTTCCCCGACGTCAAGAGCGTGAAGGAGCGCGTGCTGGCTTACAACCCGTTGATTACCGACGGCATCAACTATTTCGACCAACCGCGCGCGCCGTACATCACCTACAAGATGACGATCGGCGACACCGTCACCGTCGATGATTCGGTGTCGGACTACCCGATCCACGAGGTGATCGACGCGCGTGGCGTACGCCTACCTCTGGCTAGGTTTTGGTACGACGGTAACGCGCCGGCCAGCAATCCGTTGATGGAGGTGTTCGAGGTCGACAAGAACTTCCAGTTCACCGGTACGCGCTATGCGGAGACACCGAAGCCCGGAGTGATTCAGATCTGGAACCCATTCCTGAAGAAGTTCTTGCTGATCGACTCGAGCGACCCGCAAAACCCGCGTCAAGAGCAGCGCACGACGCCGATCGTCAGCGCGCGCGCCGACATTACCGGTGAGCTGAAGCCGAGCGACGGTTCCTGGGGTAGTTGGTTCGGTCCCAGCTACTGCCCCCCAGGCCAATACGTGACCTCGTTCAAGATGCGCTCCGAGGCCGGCCAGGGTAGCGGTGACGACACCGCGCTCAACGCAGTGTCTCTCGGTTGCCGCGCACCGAACGGCGCCAGCTCCAGCTCGATTTCGCCGCACGACGGCTACTGGGGCAGCTGGACCGGCAGCGCGGAGTGCGCCAACTCGAACCCGACCGCGCTGAACAACTACGTCATCGGTGGGCGCATCCGCGTCGAGGCACCGCAGGGTTCGGGCGACGACACCGGAGCCAACGACGTGCAGCTGCTGTGCTCTTCAGGCAGCTCGATCAATCCCGGCGGAGCTCACACCTACGGTGATTGGGGGCCGTGGACGAGCTGCCCTTCGGACAGCGCGGTTTGCGGCTTGTCGGTGCGCGTCGAGGGCCCGCAAGGCAGTGACGACGACACCGCCATGAACGGCATGCGGCTGATCTGCTGCAGCTTGCCGGCGTCGACCTGCAAGAGCCCGATCAACGAGGCGTGGTCGGACACGCTGGGCTCGGAGGGTAGCGGCTGGAGCGGGACGTTCGGCGATCCGGCCGTCGACACGGCCAATCATCGCCTACGACTGTCTTATGACGACGTGGTCGAAGGTCGCGCGCGTTTTGCCGGCAGCTTCTATATCAGTCACCAACTCACGCTGTCGGGCGGCACGGTGTTCACGCCTTACCCGTACACCGACGGCGTGCTGTTGCCGTCGATTCGTCGTAACGCCAACGACATGCAGCTAGGCGGTGACCGGTATGCCGCGGCTTGGAGCGATCTGGAACCCGCAGGCTTCGCTGGCAAGCGGCTAGCCGGCGTTCTCATGGCAAAAGTAACGACATACGTCAAAGGCCAGGCCAAACAGCTGGCCACGAAAGTCGAAGCCAACGGTGCCGTCTACCGCTCGGGCTGGACTGCCCAGTTCACCAACTCGATCACCGACCTCACGCGCTTCCGGTTCGTCGGTGAAAACAACGGTGCCGTCTACAACGGCCCCGACGACTACGTGTACGTTGGTGCCCTCAGCGGTTGCTCCAGTATGACGGACGCCGAGGTCGACGCGCTCTACAACAAGTAGCTCGGTCGTCTGTCGCCTGCGCGTGGCGTTCGGCTCGGTGAGTCGACGCCGTCCAGGCGCTTTCGTTACAGAATCCACCCGATGCGCAGGTTGATCGTCGGCAAGGTGGTACGGCCGATCTTCTCGAGCGTGTCGCGGATCGATTGATCAGCCTTGGTCTTGTAGTCGTTGACCTGCGGCACTGCGAGCAGCGCTTCGGGTTGAAGCTCGCTCGAGAATTCAATCTGACTCGGTGCGATGGGAATCTGCGCGCCGGCGTCGACGCCGAAGCTGAAGCCGATGCTGGTGGTGTAGAAGTAGCCGATCAGTGCGGTCAGCATCAGCGTTCGAACGGAACCCTTCCCATTGTAGTCCGCGCGCGCGCTGCCCAGCCCGGGTACCGTCCCGGAGTAGGAGCTCGAAAGTGTGCCGTCGACGGTCGCGTAGCCGGCGCCGCCGCTCAGAAAGAAGCCACCGCCGAACGGATAGAGGCGGCCGTAGATATCGTAGTGCTGGTACGAAAGCGTTGCGTCGCCGTAGTAGCTGAGTTGCACCTTCGGAATCAGTCCAATGTTGACTCCCGCGCCCAAGAAGCGAGTCAGCTTGAGCGTGCCCCCGAAGCTGAAGACGCTCGGGATACCCAGACCGACGACGGGGCCGATCTTGAATTGATCGGTGCCTTCGTCTTTCTCGTCGTCAGCGTGCGCGTGGTTGTCCGCGGGTTTGGCTTCGAACAGGCCATCACTTGGCTTGTGGGCAGGCGGTTTCTCGGTCGGAGCCGGTGGATTTGTCGGAACGGGCGCAACCGGGGCGGGTGGAGGCGGCTCGGTTGCGACCGGGCGCGGGCGCTTCTTGGCACTCGGCGGAGGCGTTGGCGGTAACGGAAATGCGCCGGAAGGCGGCGCGGCGTCGGGCGGTGGTGGCGGTGGAGCTGCCGGTGGTGGCGGTGGCGCGGGCGGCTCAGCGCTGGGCGGCGCTGCCGGTGGCGGGGCGGGCGCTGCCGGTGGTTCGCTTGGTGGTGCTGGCTCAACCGGCGTTGGCGCTGCCGGCGGCTCCGGCGGCGGCTGCATCGGCGCGCCATCCGTTTGCGCGGCCGCGACTACCGTCCACGACGTGGCGACCGACAGCGAAACCGCACACGACGCGAGCGCTTTCCAGCTGGGCATTCCGCCAAAGGTAACACGAACCATCAGACCAATCCCGCGGCTAGAGCGGCGCGTTTTCCACGTCGGAAAGGCTCACGCCGAGCACCTTGACACTGATCGTTTCGAGCGCCGCGCGCGGGCCGGTGAAATGGTAAGTCTCGTGGGTGTGGACGACCTTGGCGCCGGGCGCCAACGCGGCTGCCGGCGAGCTGCTCTCCAGCTCGTAGAAGCCGCCGAGCGACGGCTTGCCCGGCTCGACCGGTCCGTCGTTGTACGCGTTGGCGACGTCGCCGCCGTACGGCTCCTTCGACACCTCCCACAAGTTGTTCACGTAGCGCTTGGCGGAGGCGGGCTTCGTGAAACGGACGATTGTCAGCATCTGGCCCGTCGCGCTGTAGCTGCCCAATACCGATTTCGCGCGCGTTGGCGACAGGCCAATCTTGCCGCGCGACTGGCCGTCGGCTTTGAACAAGACGAAACCTCTGTCCTGATTCACCAGCAACCGGTCGGCGGCGATCTTGCCGAAGTAGCGATCATTTACCACCTCACCGCTGCCTGATTTTTCGAACGGCGCGATCACGCGCGTGCCGGGCGCTGGGTTGAACATGCCCAGGATCCACACGCTGGGCAGGCCCTTGTCCTCGGTCCACGCCTTGGTGCCCTTGTTGGTGAGCGCGTTCTCGGTCGAGAAACCGACCCACTTCACGCTGGCCGGTACCTCAACACCGAGCGCGGCCTTGGCTTGTTCGGCGCTCAACAGCGAGACCTTGCGCTGCACGTCGACCTTGAATTCGGTCTTGGCGTAGTTCACGACCGAGAACGAGCGCGCGAACGTCACGCTGGTAAGGCTGGCGGCTTGCTCTTGCCATTCGCCTTCTTGAAAAGCGTGCGGTGTTTGCCAGTTGCCGAACTCGAACGGTTTGCCTGCAGGGAAGTACAGCGCGTACTGCCCGCCCTCGGGGCCAAGCCAAAATCGATCCTCGCCGCCGAAGTTGTCGAACGCGGTGCCGGTCTTGCCGGCTTCGATGAAGCCGTGGTTGACGAAACCGAGGCTCGCGCCTTGCGCTTCGACAGCGCTCGTCATCACGCGCGCTTGGTACTTGCCCGAGAGCGCGATGCGACTACCGGACGCGGACTGCAACACTTTGACGGCGGCGCCGTGCTCGGAAAGGAACGCGACGTCTTCTTCAAATTTGCGCGTGCTCGGGGTCGGGGCAGGGGTGGCGGGTTGCGCGGACGCAGCCGGCGCAGCGGGCGGAACGGGGGCAGCCGCCACCGCGGCGGGCGGGGCCGGCGCGAGCGGCGTGGGATTCGCCGGCGGTTCCGCCACCTGACAAGCGGTCAAGACGCTCACGCAAACAATCACGGCCTGACGATTCAGTCGCATGTCACTCCCTTTCGCCGAAGCTCACACTGTGGGCTTCGGAGCCTCGCAGAACCACGCGAAGCTGCCTATTTCTAACGCGGCTGCTCAGCCCCCGCAAGATTGGCTAAGCTCGGCGGTCATGGAACAGGGAGCAAGCCTCTTCGCCAGGTTGAGCCGCACGCGCGGTGCGCTCTTTTTGGTGCTCGCGATGTTCGCCGCGCTGGGAGCTTGCAAGCGCGAGTCGCCGCCGAGCACCACGACGCCGGTCGCCGAGACACCGGCGGGCAACAGCGCGGCGGCGCCAGCGAAACCCACCGTCACGGTCGTGCTCGCGTACGGCAGCGAAAAGAAGAGCTGGCTCACCGACGCGATAGCGCGCTTCAACGACCAAGCCGCGCGCCTGCCGACCGGCGAGCAAGTGCGCATCGAGGGTCAAGCGGTAGGCAGCGGTGCTGCGGTCGAAGACTTGGTCGACGGCACGGTCAAGGCTCACGCCTGGGCCCCGGCCAGCACGATGTACCGCGACGTGCTGGCGCGCGCCTGGACCGCGCATCAGGGCGCGCTGGGCGGCAAGAAAGAGATCTTGGACGAGGGCAAGTCGCTGGTCCTCACGCCGGTCGTGCTCGGGATGTGGAAGCCAATGGCGCAAGCGCTCGGCTGGCCCGACAAACCTGTCGGCTGGTCCGACGTGTTGTCGCTTTCGCGTGATCCGAAAGGCTGGGCCACTAAGGGTCATGCCGAATGGGGCAGCTTCAAGTTTGGCCACACCCACCCCAACTACAGCAATTCCGGCACGCTCTCTGTGCTGGCCGAGGCGTACGCCGCATTGGGCGTGACGCGCGGTCTGAACAATGACGCGCTGGCCAAGCCCAAGGTGGCGCCGTTCATGGAGAGCATCGAGCAATCGGTGGTCCATTACGGCAAATCTACCGGGTTCTTCGCCGAAAAAATGCTCGGTCGCGGACCGTCGTTTCTGAGCGCGGCCGTGTTGTACGAGAACTTGATCGTCGACTCCTACACGCGTCCGGAGTTTCAGACGCGCGACCTCGATTTAGTCTGTGTCTACCCGAAAGAAGGCACGTTCTGGATCGACAATCCGTTCTACGTGCTCGACGCACCTTGGAGCGACGCCGCGCATCAACAAGCCGCCGGCATGTTTCGCACGTTTCTGCTCAGCAGCGCTGAGCAGACGATCGCAATGACGAAATTCGGCTTTCGGCCTTCGGATCCGAAGATCGCGATCGGCGCGCCGCTCGACGCCGCGCATGGCGTCAACCCGAAAGAGCCTCAGACGTTGCTGGAGGTGCCCAGCACCGACGTCGTCGAGAGCGCGTTGCGGCTGTGGACCAAGGTCAAGAAGACCGTCGACATCGCGTTCGTCTTCGATCGTTCGGGCTCGATGGCGGGTGAGCCACTGCGGCAGGCCAAGCAGGGTGCACTCGATTTCTTGGGCCAGCTCGACGGGCGTGACCGCGTCTCGCTGTTGATGTTCAACGATCAGGTTCCGGACGCGACCGAGCCGCTGCTGTTGGCCGATGCACGAAATCAGCTGAATCAAAGCGTCTCCGGCACGTTCGCCGACGGTGGCACAGCGCTTTACGACGCGATTGCCAAAGCGCACGACAAGCTGGCCGAGCTCGCCAAGCAGAACCCCAAGCGCACCTTCGTCGTGGTGGTACTGACCGACGGCAAGGACGAGCACAGCAAGCTGCCGCTCGACCGCGTGAAGGATATGGTCAAACAGCCGACCGAGATCACCGAGTCCGGCGTGCGCCTGTTCACGATCGCCTACGGCGGCGGCGCCGACACCAAGCTCTTGGCCGATTTGGCTGAGTCGGGTGGCGGCGCGGCCTTCAAAGGCGACGCCAACTCGATTCGTCAGGTGTATCGCGACCTGGCGGCGTTCTTTTGATGGTAAGGCGCCGCATCGCTCATGGCTGACGATTTTGCTCCGCTGCGGAAGGCGCTGCTGGCCTCGGCTACGCGCAAGCTCCATCTCGGGGTCGCGGCTAGCGGTGTGGTGCTGGCCACGGTCGCCAGCGCGCTCGGCCTCGGTGGTCAAACGCTGCCGGTCGTGACGCTCGGCCTGGGGATGCTCGCGTACGCCGCGATGGTGGCGCTCGACGTGACGAATCCGGATTACATCCGTCGCGCCAACTCGCGGGTGCGCGTGGACGACGCTGACGCGGCCGCGTGGCTCAACCCCAAGACGCTCCGCGATGCCGAAATTCGCGAGGTTTACACCAGCATTCAGAATGCGATGGAAGAGTGCCGCCGCGTCTACGCCAGCACCAGCCAGAGCCTGCGCTCGAGCTTGGAAGATGGCCTGCGTCGCTCGGAGGAACTAGTCGTGGTCGCCGGGCGTGCCGCCAAACGCAGTGACGCAATCCGTCGTCACCTCGACAACGACACGCCGACGAGCTTGAACGGCGAGCTGACTCGGCTGCGCGCGTTGGCCGATCGAACGAAAGACGAGACGGCGCGCAAGAGCTTTCTACAGGCGGCCGATGCCAAAGCCAAAGAGCTCGAGACGAACCAACAGCTGCAAGATCTGCGCGATCGCATCCACGCGCAGCTCAAGCTGATCGAAACATCCTTGGATGGCCTCTCGGCCAAGCTGGTCAAGCTCGACGCCAGCGATCTGGCAGAGGCGATTTCGATCAACGATTCGATCAGCGAGAATGTGCAAACCATGACTAGCGACGTCGAAATCCTCGAGTCCACGTACGAGGAGACAATGCAGGAGCTACGCCTATGAGCGACGATTCAACCGGTACGAGCAAGCTCGCGATTTTGGGGCTGTTCGCCCTGGCGGTGATCGGCGCGTTCGCGTTCATCTTCCTACGCAAAGAGAAGAGCGCGACCGACGCCGTGGCGAGCGCGGAGGTGACCCCGGCGGCAGCTGCGTCGGGCGCCCCGAGCGCGCCGCCCGCGAAGGTGACGCGCGTTCGCTTCATGTACAGCACCGAGAAGAAGGCGTGGCTGGTCGAGGCGCTCGGGCGCTTTGGGCGCGCGCACCCCGAGATCGCCGTGGAAACCGTCGAAAAGGGTAGCCTGGACATGGTGCAGACCCTGCTCGATCAGGGCGAGCGCCCAACGTTGATCAGCCCTGCCGACGACGTCGCGCTGAACCTGCTCACCTCCGACTGGAAGCAGAAGAACGGCAGTGACCTGGTGGCGAGCGATGGCGCCGACAAGCCGCTGCCGTTAGTGATCACGCCGCTGGTCCTGGTGGCCTGGGACGATCGGGCCAGCGTGCTGTCGGGCAAGGACAAGCTCCTCACGTTCAAACACCTGCACGACGCGATCAAAGATCCGAAAGGCTGGCCCGGCGTCGGCGGCAAAGCCGACTGGGGTTTCGTCAAGCTCGGTCACACCAATCCGACGCGCAGTAACTCCGGTCTCCAGGCGTTGATCTTGATGGCCTACGAGTTTCAGAAAAAGCGCAGCGGGCTCGAGGTGCGCGACGTGCTCGACGAGAAATTCCAGGATTTCGTCAAGACGATTGAAAAGGGCGTCCCCAAGTTCGGCGACTCCACGGGCAGCTTCATGGAAGAGATGGTCCTCTACGGTCCGTCCAAGTACGACGTCGTCGTCACGTACGAGAATCTGGCGATTCAACACATTCCGAACGCGCAGGGTCGCTGGGGCAACCTGCGCGTCTTCTATCCACCGCAAACGATGTGGTCGAGTCACCCAATAGCGGTGCTGAAGGGCGATTGGGTGAGCGCCGACCAACGCGCGGCAGCGCAGACGCTGATCGCCTTCTTGCGCGACAAGCCCGAACAGCAGCGCGCGTTGGCGCTGGGCTTCCGCCCGGCGAATCCCGAGGTGCCGCTGCTATCGACCGACGGCACGGGGCCGTTCAAAAACGCCGAAGCCTTCGGCGTTCGCGTAGATCTAGGCAGCGTGGTCGAGCCACCACCAGGCCCGGTGATTCGCAACTTGATGGAGTTTTGGAGCCGACAAATCGGCCGTTGAGGAGCTAGCCAGTGCCGCGCGAAGCGCCGTAGATCCTGCCCGACAAGATCGCCAGCTCGACGGCGGCTTCGCGCAGCGCCGCACCTTCGAGCTCGGTCAAATCATCAAATTTATTCTCGGCGAGCGTGAGTAGCCGATTCAGGTCACGCCCCAGCTCGCTACCGCTGCTGTCGTTGTGGCGCTGCATAGTTTGCGTGAAGCCGGCCAAGTCGAAATCGTCGTCATCGGCGCGACGTCGCGGTGGCTCGTCGAGGTCTTCCGAATCGAGGCGAGGCCGCGCGGGCGGAGGCGCGAAGTGCACGACTGTCGGCTCTGGCGTCTTGGCAGCATCCAGCTCGGTCTGCAGCCGTTCGATTCGCGCCAACAGTTGCGCCACGATATCGTCGTGGGCTTGCGCGTCGGGTGCGTAGCGCTGCTTGGCCTCGTCGAGCAGATCGAGCAATTGTGGTACGTGGTCGATACCGGTCGCCAATGCCTGCAGGCGGCTCTCGGCTTTCAACAATCGTTCACGCAGCGCCTCCACTGAATCCCACGCTGCGCGCTCGGTGTGCTCGATCCAAAGCTTGTTGGTCGGCATCGCGTCCCGATATACCATCCTGCCATGGTCGAGGAAAAGTCGGGCGACAAGCCTGTGGTTTGGGGCGTGCTCGGTGCCAGTCATTTCGCGCTGATGGCCGCGATACCGGCCATGCAGCAGGCCCCGTTGGTGGACCTGCGGGCGCTGGCGTCACGCTCGCTCGACAAGGCTAAACAGGCGGCGGCCTCGGTGAACGTAGCGCGCGCCTACGGCAGCTACGAAGAGCTGATCAACGATCCGGAAATCGAGGCCATCTACAACCCGCTGCCGAACAACTTGCATGTGTCGTGGTCGATCAAGGCCGCGCGTGCCGGCAAGCATGTGCTGTGTGAAAAACCGATCGCGATGAGCGCGACCGAAGCGGAAGAACTAGCCAAGGTTCAACGCGAGACTGGGAAACTGGTCGCCGAAGCGTTCATGGTCCGTTTTCACCCACAATGGGAGACGGTCGTTCAGCTGATTCAGAGCGGTCGCATCGGCAAGGTGCGCGCGGTGCAGACGGCGTTCTCGTACACGAACACGGATCTCGACAACATCCGCAATCAGAAGGAAGTCGGCGGTGGCGCTCTCTACGACATCGGCGGCTACGCGATCACCACCGCCCGCATGATCTTCGGCTCGGAGCCGCAGCGCGTCGTCGGCGTGTGTGAGCGGGATCCGAACAGCGGCTGCGACAGCCTCTCGTCGGCGATCTTGGACTTCGGTTCCGGTCAGGCGTCATTCGTGGTCGGCACCCAGCACGTGCCGTACCAGCGCGTGCACATTTTCGGCACCAAAGGCCATATTGAAGTCGAAATTCCCTTCAATGCCCCGCACGATCGCCCGTGCAAAGTCTACGTCGACGAAGGCTTCGTCGGTGCCCCTGACTTCACGGTCAAGCAAAGCTCCGACGACCGCCGCGAGCTGGTGACGACGGTCGCCGCCAACCACTACACGCGCCAGTGGCAACAGTTCTCGGAGGCGATCCGTAGGGGCACGCCCGTCAAGAACGACATGCAAAGCGCGGTCGCCAACATGCGCGTCATCGACGCCATCTTCCGCTCTGCCGATTCACAACGCTGGGAAGCCGTCTAGTCGGCTACACCGTTCGCGATGAGCTCACGGATATTTGCGTTAGCAGTCGGCTTCGCCGGCTTGGTGATGGCTTGCAGCGGCAACCAGACGAGCAGCACCGCGGGCGGAGCCGGCGCAGGCGAATGTGGTGCCGGCAAGACGGGTTACCAAGAGCACCGTGAAGAGCTGCTCGCCAAGGTGTCGCAGACCACTTGCACCGCGGACGCGGATTGCGCGGTGCTGTGGGAAACCAACGCCTGCGTATCGACGTGTGGCACGCCGGCGCCGGCCAGCGTGATCGAGAGCGCGACCGCGGACCTCAGCGCCTTTGCCAAGAAGAGCTGCAGCAGCTGCCCGCCAATTCCGATCCCGCCGTGCGCGCCGCCTGCGCCCGTGACCTGCCAGCAGGGTCGCTGCGGCGGGCTTTAGTGAAGCAACCGCTCGAGCTGCTCGGCTTGGGCGGTGGAGCCGCGCGCTTCTTCGCTGCGGCTGGCGAGCTCGAAGAGCAATCCGCGCGTGCGTAAGGCTTCAGCCAATGCTGCAGCCTTGTCTTTTCCGAGCAGCGCGACGGCCGACTTGGGGTCGAGCCGCAGTAGCAGCGCGAACGGCATGCCGAGCTCGGCGCCGACGCCTTGCTCCAGCACCTGCAGGCTCTCGTCGAAGTTGCCGGCCCTACCCAACCCCAGCGCGCGCGCCAGCACCTCGCCCATCTTCTGCAGCAAGCGCTTGATGTAGTCCTGCTCGTAGCTCACGCGCCAAGCTTAGCGGAGCGCGCGTGGATGACACGCCTGTGCGCTAGTGCCTCGTTCTCGGCGGACTACACGCACGGCTGTTCGTCGCGAATTTGCGACCAATGGGCGATCTTCGGCTTCGGCCTGGAGCTTGCACCAAGGATGGCCGAGGCAAAACCGTGAGAAATCGAAAGACCCAATCCGCACTTTTGGTTGCAGGCGCTGCTGCGGGTGCCGCTGCGGCAACCTGGCTTGGCAAGCAGCGTCATCTGGTCGCCATCGACACCAGCCGCGAGCACATGATCGAGCCCGATAGCGCCGAGCTCCCGATCGGGCGCAGCGCTGATCCGGCAATTGACGACGCGCTGTCTCGCACGCGACAGGACGAGACGTCCGGTGGCGCGCTGCTGTCCGAGCCAGCCCCGCGTGCCCGGCGCCCATTCAGCGAGTCTTCGCTCGACGAAGTTTGGAATGCGATGCCCGGCTTCGCGGAGGGCGCACAATCGGAAGGCTACGACGCCGTCGAACCTGAAGACTTGGGTGCCGTCTGGCTCGAACGCGCGACGCAGACCACACACGACGCTCGCCCCCACGCCAGCGACCCGAACGACTTGCCGGCGCTGGATGAGATGATCGTCAACCATGACGAGGAGGAAGACGAGGAGGACGACGAAATCGACGACGATGATCTGGACGTCTAGCCGCGCCGCTATTTCACGACCGTAGGCGGTGGTGTCTCCGGGATCTTGAACACGTCCCACGCCGGAGTGTGGTTGGACTCGTTCTCAGGCTGGTTCCAGATCTGGACAGCGCCGTGGGTTTTGATTGCGGTCGAGCCGTCGGCGATCGACACGCCGGTCATGTGTAGCTGCGGCCGGTAGTCTTGGTTGCGGGTCGAGGCGAACACCAGCCAGTAGTACTTGGTGCCTTTCACGCTCTGCACTTCGGGCGACCATTTCGGCCAGGTGTTGCTCGGTCCCGGGCCGGGCCAGTGCGTGCATGTCGGCGGGTCATTGGCGGCGAGTCGCGTCGCGGTTCCGCCCGCGCTCGGTACGACGAACACTTCGGCCACCGGCGAATTGTAGATGCCAGTGCCGTTCGGAACGCGATTGAAGACGATCAGTTTGTCGTCGCCGGAAACGGCCGGGTAAAATTCGGCGAACGGGCCTTCGGCGGCGCCTTGCAACTTGTTCGCCACGCCACCTTGTTTGTCGGCGTATGGCACCGAATAGATGTCGGTGTCGTCGATGCGTCCGTCGACAGCGGAGTCGGTCGAAACGTAAAAGATGCGCGAGCCGTCGTGCGACCACGTGGGCGCGCCCGCGCCTTTCGGATCGCCCTCGCGCTTCAGCGTGCCGTAGGCGGTGCCTGGGCCCGGCGTCGTGGCTTCGAGATCGATCCAGAACAGCTCGCTGTGCCCGCGCCCCGACTGCGCGATCATCACGTGGTCGCCGTCTTGCCAATGCGCAGCCGAGAAGGCGGAAAGCCCGGTTTGCGCTGTGTCCATGAACTGGCGCGCGCCGGCCCCGAGGAACGTCGGCACGGCGCCGACGGCCGTCTTCTCGAGCGAGCCGATCGCCTCGGTAAACGTGTTCTGATTCGGTGGCACGGCTGCTTTCGGCTCCGGCACGACGAAGGCCGCGAATTTTCCGTCGGGGGTCGATGTGTGACAGCCGATGCACGTCGACGTCTTCTGCTTGACCTGCGGTGGATCGAGCGCGTTGACAACGTTCTCATCGCCGACCTCGAAGCCTTTGAGCGAGCCGACCCCAGTGCTGGTCCAATACACGAGCGTGCCGTTGGCCTCGGCCGGCGCGATCGCGAAGTTCACATCGGCGGCTTTCTTGGGCGCTTCGCCGGTCTGCGAATTCGCCGAGCGCACTGACATAGTCATGTTCCACTCTTCGCCGACGTGCGACGTGACCGCCGTCCACAAATCCTTCGGCATGTACCAGGGCACATTCGTGGTGTAGACGACCAAATCGTTCGCTTCCTTGTCGCTATGCACGCGGATCTCGAACACGTCGTCGCCCGGAACGCGGATGAAGTTGACGCGCGGCCTCAGCCAGTTGCGCGGAAACAACGCCGACGGCTCCGGCTCGAACACACACGGTCCGTCCGCGCTGCCGCCCGCTGCAGCGAAGATCTGCGCGGCGTTGGCCGGCACCGGCAGCATCGCCTTCGGATCGATCATCGGCTGCGCCGGAAAGTCAGTGCACGGTCCCGCACACGGCACGACCGGTCGCGGCGTGTTCGCGGAGCTGGCCGGTACCTCCGGCATCGCGTTCGGATCGATCATCCCCAAAGTCGGTCCGGTCTTTTTCCCACCCGAGCTCGAGCCCAACGCCGCGCCCGACCCCGCGCTCCCCGGCGGTGTCACGTCACCGGACGTCCCGCCGTCGTGGCCCGCGGCGCACGAAAACAACGCCACGGTCAGACCAACGCACCACGTTTTCGGGGCCATTGGCCGTTCGTGACGCCCCGGGCGCAAAACCGTTGGTTCAGCGCAGCTCGGCAATCCACCGTGTCACGACCTCCACCCCGCGCGCGTCGACGTGCTCGGTGCCGAGCGGTGGCATCTGCTTCAAGAAGCCGCGCTCCCCTCGGCCTACCAAGACGGTTAGAACGGCAACGCGGACTGGTACTTGCCGGGGGTGACCTGGCCGGGGTGGTAGACCTCGAAGCCGAGGTAGTTACCGAACGCTTCCCAGAGCACGTTGCCGACGTTGGCTTGGGTGATCGCCACGTGGTGTGGGAAGTGGCGCAGCAGCACGTCGCGGTAAAACGACTGCAGATTCGCGATCCGGCACCAGCCGTACGAGCCGCTGGTGGCGGCTTCGTTGTCTTCGATTCGACCTTCGGCCAGCGCGGCTTTCCATTCGCCGTCGGCCGACTGCGTGATGCGGCTGAGCGTGAGCGGCGATTCGCGAACGACGAAATTGACGATGCCGTCGGCGTCTTTCGCCTGCACCGAGCCGGAATCGACCATCATGCCGTGGACCGAGAGCTTGGGTTGCTCTTTGGCGAAACTCTTGGGGAAAACGCCGCAGTGCCAGACGTTGACCAGGTTGTCGTCGTCGTTGTGCAGGTTGTTCCAATCGGCCAAAGCCGAAGGTTGGTCGGCGGCCAGCATGTTGGCGTGCATGCTGAGCGTGCCCAAGATGTCCGACTCGCAGGCGGCCGGCATCTTCGCGTCGCCAAGCCGGCTCATCGTGGTGCACGAGCACACGCCGTAGTTGTTCTGAATCGAGGTCCAACACTGAATCGCGAACGCGTTCAGCGCTTGTTCCTTGGCCCAACGGCGTAGGAACAGCTCGAGCTTCGCCATCTTCAACAAGGAGTCTTTGGCGATAGCGGTGGTGTCGGCGTAGTCGCTGATGTCCGCGAGCAGCGCGCGGATCTCCGGATCGCCATCGGCGATTTTGTTAGACCCGCCGATCACCTCGGACAAATCGAGCGTCACTGTGGTGGGGCCGAGCCGCTGCAGCTGCTTCTCGTCGAAGCGGCAGGTCCAAAAATCATCCGGCCGCGCGCCGATTTGCCCGTAGCGCGCGTTCTTGATGCCGTGCACCACACGGCAGACGCGGGTGAACCAATCGACGTCTTGCTTGAAGGCGGCGTCACTCGGAAAACAGATCGGCCGTTGGCCCACGCTGTAGCGCGCTCCGACCTGGCGCAAGGCCTCGCCGATGCTCAAAAGACCGCAAAACGAGTCGCGCCGCGGCGCGCCAATCCGCAGCCGTTCGTCTTCTTGGCACCCAAAAATCAGGATCGGTAAATCGAGCGCGGCTTTACGCACCGTCAACGCGGCCGCTTGCTCGTCGCCGAAATTTACAGCGCCAATGATGATGCCCTGCACGTCTTGGTCACGAAAGAGCTTGGCGCACAGCTCGGCTTCTTCGCGCGATTCGACACAGCCTTGGCGCGTCTGTTCGGTCGAAGGCACGACGACGTCGATGCCTTGCGCGGTCAGGCTCTCGAGCGTTTGCGTGCGCATGCGCGACGCTAGTCGCTCGTTGAACATGCCTCGATTTGCCGGGATGAAGCCGAGTCTCATCTGAATCCTCTGTCTTGCTGCGCGGGTTGCTGGACTGGGTGCCGCCCGGCAACAATGTACCTCGAAATGAACATCACGGCTCGAAGCCTTGACCAGATAGGTGGCTACAATCGATTTCCAACAGCTAAAAAAGGCTGGGAACGTCCATAGACAAAGAGAACACTCATCCCTGCGCTGTCGAGGAGCCTCGATGAAAACGACTTGCGTCTATGTGGTAACTGGTTTCTGCACCGCCTTGGCGGTTGCTTGCGGCAGCACGGGGCAAAACCCGTCTGGCCCCGGAGGTACTGCCGCCATGACGGCCGGTAGCAGCGGTGCTGCGACTACTCCGGGTGGGGCGGCGACGAATGGGGGCATGCAAGGCGCGGCCGGTAGCACCCAGAGCGGCGGTGGTGACACGGCTAGCGCCGGAACCGGCGCAGGCTCAGGCGGCGCTAATGGCGGCGGGGGCGGCACGGCGGCCGGAGGCCAGCCGAATCCGCCCGGCATCTATGCGGTTGGCAGCTGTTCGGAGGCGACACTGCGCACCGCGCCGCCTCCGGGCAAGGAGATGTTCAAAAAAGCGCCGATCGACACGAAATTTCCGTTCAGTGAGCACTGGGTGGGCGAATGGATCGCCGGGACCGACGCGAGCCGCATCGGCATGCAAACCCTGGCTGACCTGGACAACGATGGTGATCTCGACTTCGCGTCGGGTCAGCGCCCGACGTTGCCGGGCGGCATGGTCTGGTGGGAGCAATGCTCCGCGGACCATTGGGTCGGGCACAAAGTCGGAACGGGTCACAAGTCGCAATCGTCAGGTGACGCGCTCGATGTCGACGGCGACGGGTTGAATGATCTGCTCTGCGGCGACTCTTGGTACAAGAACCCGGGCAAATCGCGAGAGATGGAGTGGCCGCGCTTCAACGTGGGAACGCCTGCCGGCGAAGAGCTCACGGTCGGCGATGTGACCGGCGACGGCAAGGCCGAGATCTTCTACGTTGACTTGCCGTTCAATCCGCAGTGGTGGTCGCCTGGCCCCACGCCGGAGAAGAACTTCGTCAAAGGTGGCGAGCTAGCTCACCCAATTCAGCAAGGCGTGGCCTGGGGTGATCTGAACGGCGACAAAGCCAACGACTACCTGCTGAGCAAAGACTACTGGTACGAGAACAACGGCAAAGGCACGGCCTTCACCGAGCACGCGATCACGGCGACGGCTGCCTTCCCCGATTCGCAGCCGCTCACGTACGTTGGCGATCTCGACGGTGATGGCGACAACGACTTCGCGATGAGCACGCATTGGCTCGGTGCCAACAGCACTTCACGCTTGGCGTGGGTCGAGAACATGGACGGCAAAGGTGGGAGCTGGACGCTGCACCAGCTCAGCGACCAGCATCACTGGACGCACGGCGTTATCTTGGCCGACTTCGACAACGACAAGGATCTCGACATTTTGTGGGCGCAGAACGTCGGACCGTCGTTCATCTTCGAAAACACCGACGGCAAGGCCACGTTCGTCGAGCACAAGATCGTCGAAGACTTCCGCGGTCACACGCCGCGGATTGGCGACGTCGACTGCGACGGCGACTTGGACATCGTTGGCAGCCCGTGGGGCGACCGTGGCCAAGCCAGCAGTGGCGAGAGTGTCGGCATGCCGGTCCGCGACGTGCTCTACCTCCAAAACATGACCGTCGAGATGGGCGGCAAAGCGCTGTTCGACGCCGAGCGCAAACCGTACGAGCTCGGCTGGCCCGAAAAGCCTCACTGTCGTAAGTAATAAGTAACGCAAGTCTCCGAGCCGCTCGTGGCCGTTACTCTTTGCGCGGTGCTTTTTCTTCGAACGTCACGGGCAGGTTGAGGATTTTGCCGTCGCGCTTGACGCGGGCGGTGATGGTTTGGCCGGGTTTGGAGCCGTTCAGCACGAACATGAAGTCATGCAGGCTCTTGAGCTCGGTTTTGCCGAGCGCGATCAGCGTGTCGCCGCGACGCAGGCCGCCCTTATCGGCGGCGCTGCCGGGGCGCACCCCCGCGAGTAAAACTCCGCTGCCATCCGTGGGACCGGCGTAGTCGGGGATCGTGCCGAGTGAAGCGTTGAACGAACGCACGTCGCCTTTCGGTGCCTCGGGCGCGACGGCTTGGAAGCCCAGCGGCGCGGACGAATCGGTCACGGCTTGCGCGACGTCGGTCACCAGCTTGGCGATCTGCGCCGCGCCGCCAGCGTTGATGCGATCGGCCGAGTCACTGGGCTTGTGGTAGTCCGTGTGCGAGCCGCTGAAGAAATGCAGCACCGGGATGCCGGCGGCGTAGAACGACGTCTGATCGCTCGGGCCGTAGCCGTCGCTACTGAGCGCACACTCGACGCGCGCGTGATCGCATGCCGCGGTGACGAGCGTTTGCCAGGCGGTGGCGGTTTTTGCGCCCAGCACCGTGAGTTGGTTGTCGCGCATCCGCCCGACCATGTCCAAGTTGAGCATGGCGCGGAACTGCTTCGGATCGAGGCCGGCCGGCGGCTCGTGCACCAAGTGCGAAGAGCCGAGCAGGCCGCTCTCCTCAGCCGAAAACGCCATCACCAGCACGTCTTGTTTGAGCTGGGGGGCGCTCTTCAACGCGCGCGCAATCTCCAAGATGCCGGCGACGCCCGAGGCGTTGTCGTCGGCACCGAGATGCGGCGCGTTGCTGTCCGGCGTGAGCGAGTGCACGCCGCCGTAGCCCAAGTGATCGTAGTGCGCGCCGATCACCAACTGGCCCGGTAGGCGCTCGGCGGCCGGCACGTTGGCGGAGATCCGACCGATCACGTTGAAGGCGGCTTGCTTCTCGTAGCTGAGCGCGACCTTCAGGCTGGCGCTGACCTTTTGGTGTGCTTCCAACGCCTTCAGCGTGGCCTCGAACGCGCCGCGCTTCACGATCACGACCGGGATGCCGGCGTCGCCGTAGTTCTCGCGGGTAAGGTCCGGAAACTTGGCTTCGTCCGGCGCTTTCCACTTCTTGTCCTTGGGATTGGGCAGCGGTGCGTCGACGACGATCAGCGCCGTCGCGCCGGCCATGCGCGCGGTCACGGCTTTGTACTCGAGATCACCGTAGCGACGCTGGTTCGTCGGCTCGGCGAACTTGTCAGTCTCGGGCACGAAGCGCCGAACGACCACGATTTTGCCTTTGACGTTGAGGCCACGGTAGTCGTCGACCTGCAACTCTTTGGCGACCACGCCGTAGTTCGCCAGCACGAGCTCCGCCTCGGCCTTGCCTTGCGCCGAGAAAGCCAACGGCTGAAACTGATCGGCCGCGACCGCACCCGCGCCGAACGCAACGCTCGACTCCTTGCCGACCAGTACGTGCTTGGCGACCTCGAAGTTGTCGCGGTACGTGCCCTTGTCACCCGCTGGCGTCAGACCGAGCGCTCGGAAGCGCTGTTCGATGAACTCGCCGGAAGCGACCAAGCCTTTCGTGCCGAGCCCACGGCCCTCGCGCGCTGGATCAGCGAGCCAAGCGATGTCCTTTTGAACGCGATCAGCGCCGGTCTCTTCGGTGACCTGGCCGTTGGGTGCGTCCGACCAATGCGCCAAGAAGACGTTGGTGTCGTGCTGGCCCGGCGCCGTCGCGCGATTCGACGAGAACGCCAACGTCTTACCATCGGGCGAGAACATCGGAAAGCCGTCGAAGCCCTCGGCGGTCGTGATCCGCTCGAGCCCGGTGCCGTTGGTGTTGATTGCCCACAGATCGAACTCACGGCCCTTCGGATCGCCGTGGTTGCTGGAGAAGATCAGTCGCCGTGAGCCGGGGTAGAAGAAGGGCGCAAACGACGCCGTATCCAGGTACGTGACCTGCGTCGCGTTCGAGCCGTCGGCGTCACCGACGTACAGCTCGAGCTTGGTCGGCCGAACCAGGTGCTTGGCCAACAGACTGCGAAATTCTTCGAGCGCGGGGCCTTTTGGCCGCGACGCGCGCCACACCAGCTTCGTGCAGTCGTCGTTGAAGAACGCGCCGCCGTCGTAGCCGGGCGTGTGGGTGAGGCGCTTCACGTTGCTGCCGTCGGCGTTCATCCGATACAGCTCGATGTCGCCGTCGCGCACGGACGTGAAGACGATCGAGCCGTCCTGCTTGCAGACCGTCGCTTCCGCGTCGTAGCCGGGCGAGTTGGTCAGCTGTCGAACGTTCGAGCCATCGGCGTTGGCGCGAAAAATGTCGTAGCTGTCGAACAAGCCCCATACGTAGCCTTGGCTGTGATCGGGCTTGGCCGGGCAAGCGTCGCCGCCCAGGTGAGTGGAGGCGTAAATGACCTCTTGGTCACCGGGCAGAAAGTACGAGCACGTGGTCGAGCCCTTGCCGTTCGAGACGCGGAGCGGCGCGGTGCCTGGCTGCACGCGATAGATCTGGTCGCAGCCTTCGCCTTGGTGCGCCTGCATGATCAACTGCTTGCCGTTGAACGACCAATACGCCTCCGCGTTCTCGCCACCGAACGTGAGCTGCTTCACGTCCTTCAAGTGCGGCTCGGTCGACGGCGGCGGTGCCTTCGCGCTGGCGGCTGCGACCGGCACTGGCGGCTTGGCGCTCGTTGCCTCGGGGCCTGGCCCGCAACCAGCGGCTAGCAGGCCGCCTACAGCGGCTCCGGCGATTGGCGACCACGAGCGGGGGAGCCCAAGCATTGTGGAAAACATCGCCTTCCAACTATTCGATGCCCCAACTCGCCACAAAAAGAATCCTCCCAACCTCCCCATCTCCCTGTTGAATTTCGCGTTTGCGGGGGTAGCGCCGGGCGTCAGCGGGATGAAATTGGCGGGGTCCGGGCAATCACAAGCGTGGCAGCCTTTTCGGTCAGGCAGGCGGGGCGGATCGCCGCCTGCGCGATTTCCTTCCTCGCTTGGAGCGCCGGGTGCGCTACCGGGACCAACTCCAGTGAGTTGAACACCGACCCACTCACCTCGGGTGGGACGGCGGGCACCGCTGGAACCGGTGGAACCGACCTCGGTGGCACGGCGACCGGCGGCGACGTGTCACAGCCAATCGCAGGCATGCCCGCGGCAGGTTCGGTCGCAGTCGCTGGAATGGGTGGCGGCGGCGCCAGCTCCCTGGGCGGCGGCGGTGCTGGTGGAATGGGCGGCGGCGGTGCCGGTGGCACGGGCGGCGCTGGCGGTGCAGCGGGCATGGCCGGCAACGCGGGCACGGCCGGTGCTGGCGGCACCCCGGCGGTCGGATTTCGTTACGTCAAGCTCGTCGCGATCTCGGAGCAGGCGGGCGCGGTGTGGAGCTCAATCGCCGAGTTGCAGGTCATGACCGCCGGCAACGCGGCGATCAGCCGCGCCGGTTGGGTGCCCACGGCCGACTCGGAAGAACTCAACAACGAGTCCGATCCAGCCACCGCGGCTATCGACGGTGACGACCAGACCTTCTGGCACACGTCGTGGGAGCCCGCGCCCAACGACACGACCGACGCCAAGCTGCCGCACTACCTGCAGATCGACATGGTCACCTTCCACACGGTGACTGGCTTCTCGTACTTGCCGCGTCAAGTCGGCAAGAATGGCCACATCAAAGCCTACGAATTCTACGTCAGTAAAGACGGCGTAGCCTGGGGTACCGCCGTCAAAACCGGCACGTTCCCCGACGTGAGCACGCTGCAGACGGTGACGTTCTAAGACCCGAGCCAACAGCGAGTCGGCTGATGATTCATCGCGTCTTGGCCGAGCGAGCGAGGACAACAGGAAGGCGGCTGATGATTCATCGCATCTTGGCCGAGCGAGCGGGGACAACAGGAAGGCGGGAAGACGGGAAGGCCGAGATTTAGGGTGGGTGGTACTGGCAACTGGACGCAGGCGGATCGCGATTAGGCCTCAGGCGCCTGTTCGAACCACAGAAATCTTCCCGCCTTCCCGCCTTCCTGTTTTCTCGTGCTCGAATCGCGAAATGAGACGAATGCTCAGCCGCCTTCCTGTTCGCTCGTGCTCGACCTGTTTGCTCGGTTCTCGAGCTGGCAGGGACGCGCTCGGTTTCACCACTCGGCGAGCATGCCGGCGCTGACGGTGTTGGCGTTTTGCACTTCGCCTCGGTGCCAGGTGTAACGCAGGATCATCCCGTCGATGGAGAACACGACCGGGTCCATGCGGTACGCGAGCTTGTAGCCGATGCCGCGCACTTCCTTGACGACGCTGAGCTTGATCGGGTTCACGGGAGAAGCGTCCCAGCCGGTCTCCTTGACGTTGGTCGAACCGTACGACGCCGCGACCTCCCAGTCGGAGATACGGTAGTTGGCGGCGGCCAAGTAACCAAAGTGCGTGCGCAGCTGGCCAACGCTGTCGATGGCGGTGTTGCCCAACGCCCACGCGGTCCCGAGGCCCTTGCCGTACCAGCCGGTGGCGCCGAGGCCGAAGCCGATGAAGCGGCCCCAGACGCCACCCCCCCCGCCCCAGACCGAGCGCGTGGAGTCCGCCGGAATGCCCCGATCGCCCAGGTCGAGTCGCGGGACTTGTTCGCCCGTTCGCCCGATCATTTGCCAGAGCCCGTTGGCCCACACGTTGATCTCGTCTTTGCCGACGGGGCGATCTGTCATGTCCTTGTGGAACACCAGCTCGCCTTCGAAGCGCGGGGCGATCGTGCGGTTCCAAGATAATTGGTCGATCATCGCTGGATCCAGCGCTGCGACCGATAGCTGCAGACCGCCCAGGTTGGGCGTTGCATAGCCAAGCTGCGCGTGCCGGGCCGGAAACATCGAGCCCACGCCAGTGTGGCCGCAGGTGGCCGCAGCGCTGGAATCGACGTCGCACGGGTGACCGACGCCGTGCTGGTGGATCAACCACCAATCCATCTTCATGCCGCCGCGGTTGAAGAGGCCGATGCGCCGACCGCCCCAGACCGCGCCCCAGCTTCCGGACAGATCCATGTACTGCTCGCGAAAGTCGACGGACGCCGAGTCGTTGAACTGACGAACGCCTCCGTTCAGGCCGTTCTGGATGCCCGCCCACAGTGCGAGCTTCACCGTCAGCTTCACGTCCGGCAAGATCTGCTTGTAGATGTTGAACGCTAGGATCGTGCTGGCGAATCCGCCGCGGATGCGGAACGTGTTGAGCGTCTTGTCTTCTGTGGCGCTAGCGACGGCGCCCGAGGGCGTGGCGTTGCCCTTGAGCTGGATCTGCGGGCCGACCAAGGTGTAGCGGTCGATCGACGGCATCGTCGGATCTTTGCTCGGAACCGGGTTACCGCTGTTGGCGGCGTTGATGGTCTCGCCAGTGAGCCAGTTCAAGTACGCGTCGACGCGGCCGTTGGTCGACACCTCCCAGTCGGTCGGCTTTTCCTTTTTGACGAGGAAGATCTCGGCCTTCGCCGGCATGCCCGCGAGCAACAGCGCGGAAGCGACGCCACCCAACACGAAATTTCGGAGGACTTTGGGGGAACTGATCACGTTGCGGATCTCCTCTGCCTGGATCGCACGAAAGGCCGCCCTAGTTGGTCGGCAGAACCACGCGCAGCGCTCAGAACGAATAATCCAGAAGTGGAATATTTGAAACACAAATTCTAAAAATTCTGAATCTGGGTTCTATCGGTTGACGAAATAGAACAAATATTCTACGGTAGAAAAACCAAGCTCGCACGGCTGTTTCGCGAAAATCCGCGGCAAGCCCGCGTCAGTCGGCCAGAGCCGGCCCGCAGCAGGAGTCATCATGGCAAAGAAGATCGGTTTCGTCGGAGTCGGATTGATGGGCCACGGCATGGCCAAGAACCTCCTCGCCAAGGGGTTCCCGGTCACGGTCATGGCGCACAAGAATAGGAAGCCGATCGAGGACCTGCTGACGCAGGGCGCTGGCGAAGCAAAGACGCCGCGCGCGATCGCCGAAGCGTCCGACGTCGTCATCCTGTGCGTCACCGGGGCGCCGCAGGTCGAGTCGGTCGTCTATGGAGAGAACGGCGTGCTCGGCGCGTTCAAGAAGGGCATGGTGCTGCTCGACTGTTCGACCAGCGAGCCGGCGATGAGCGAGCGCGTCGCCAAAGACTTGGCTGCCGCTGGCGCCGCGTACGTCGATGCGCCGCTGGCGCGCAGCCCGGCCGACGCCGAGGCCGGCAAGCTGAACACGATGGTCGGTGCCGAAGAGCAAGTCTTCGGTGAAATTCGCCCGGTGCTCGAAGCGTTCTGCGAGAACATCTTCTACATGGGCGGGGTAGGCGCTGGAGCGCGTACCAAGCTCATCTACAACCTGATCACGATGGGTCACGCCGCGCTGATCGCCGAGGCGCTGTGCGCGTGCGCGGCGACTGGCGTCGACCTCGCCAAGTTCGCCAAGGTAGTCGGTGGTGGCGGCGCCAATAGCGGCATTTTCCAGCTGATTGTGCCGAAAATCTTGGAGAGCAACGACTACTCGGGCTTGAAGTTCAGCCTCGCCAACGCCGCCAAGGATCTTCGCTACTACAACCGCATGGTGGCCGACGTGCCGCTGACTGCGCCGATGGGTCCGCAGGTGCTCAACTCGCTGGTGTCCGCGCTCGCCAGCAACCCGGAAGGGCTGGTCGGGGACATGGTCGCGGCTCACTGCAAGCTCAACGGCGTCGAGCTAAAGAAATGAGCACGCGCATCCGCAACCTGGTCATCGCAGCCGCGATCGGACTGCTCGGCATCGCCTGCAACAAGAAGACGGACGGCGCCGCTGGCGCGTCGGGCTCGGGCAAGGCGGCCGACGGCAAAGCGCCGATCTTGATCGGCATCACCGCTGACGCCAGCGGTCAGTACGCCAACAGCGGCGACTCCGACAAGCGCGGCGTGATCATGGCGATCGAAGAGATGAACGCCAAAGGCGGCGTGATGGGCCGCCCGATCAAGTACGTGCACATGGACACAGAAACGACTCCGGCGACCGGCTCGCGCATCGCCGAGCGCATGATCAAGCAAGACAAGGTCGCCTTCATCATTGGCGGCGTGAGCTCGGGCGTCGCCAACGCGGTGTCGCAGGTAGCGCAGAAATACGGCGTCATTTACCTGAACACCAACAGCAGCTCGCCGTCGGAAGCCGGTGAAAACTGCCATCGAGTCAAGTTTGTTTGGGACGGCAACGGCAACAACTTTTCGCAAGCTGCGGTCAAGAGCGCGATCGGTACCTTCGGCAAGAAGTGGCTGTTGGTCACCAACGACTACGTCTGGGGTCACGACACCGCCAAGGCGACGCGCAAGCAAGTCACCGAGGCCGGCGGTCAAATCATCGACGAGATTTTGGTGCCGCAAGGCACGCGCGACTTCAGCGCGATCTTGCTCAAGTTACAGCAGAAGAAGCCGGACGTCGTCGCGGCGGCTGTCGGCGGCGACGACTTGAAGGCGCTGCGCGCGCAGGTCGCCCAGATGAAGCTGGGCGAAAAGTTCGCCTGGATCAACAACCAGCAAGACTGGCCGGACATTTACGGCCTGCCGCGCACCGACCTGTTCGGTGTGTTCGGCACCACCTGGTACCAGGGCTTGGATCTACCCGGCGTGAAGGAGTTCAACGCTCAGTACCTGAAGGCCAACGCCGACTCGAAGATCAAGACGCCCGGCAACGTCTTCTACAACGGCTACTGGGCGACGCGCGCCTTGCTGGAAGCCGTCGACAAGCTGAAGACGACCAACAACCGTGCGCTCATCAAAGAACTGGAGCAGCTGAAACTCCCCGCTTCCGTGCGGATGCAGCACCACGACGCCTTCATGAATCCGGCCACGCACCAGCTGCAGCAGACGATCTACCTGGCGACGGCCGATCTGAAGTCGACCGCCCCGGACGACCTGTTCAAGATCTTGAGCAACACCGACCCGAGCCAGGTCGTGGACAAAGAGGCGGACAGCAAGTGCAAGCTGGAGCCGCTCGAGTCGACGCCCGTCTACGAGCCATAACACCGTGCTCCCACACCTAATCAACGGCATCTCGCTCGGGATCCTCTTTGGGCTCCTGGCGCTCGGGTTCATGCTGATCGTCGGCGTGATGGAGGTGATCAACCTCGCGCACGGTTCGCTGTTCGCGCTCGGCGCTTACGTGGCCGTCGAGATCATCAACCCGGGTTGGTTGGGTGACGCTGGAACCACGTACATGGCGTTGCCGTTGGCGGTGCGTTATGGCCTGGCGCTCGTGATCGCCCCGTTGGTGGTTGGCGTGATCGGGATGGGGCTGGAGCGGCTGGTGCGGCGCACGTACGGCAAGAAGGCGGAGTACGGCCTGCTCTTGACGTTCGGTGCTTCGCTCGTGATCGAGGAAGGCATCCGCATCGTCTGGGGTCCGGGCGAGAAGAGCTTGCCGGTGCCCGAGGGCGTCGACGGTGGCTTCATGGCCGGTGAGCTCATCTACTCGAAATACCGGTTCTTTGCCGCGCTTTTGGGGATGGTGCTGATGGCGTTGGTCTGGCTCTTCCTCGAGAAGACGCCGTACGGCGCGCGCGTCAAAGCCGGCGCCCACGACGCCGAGATGGTGCGCGCGCTCGGCATCAACATCAGTCGGCTACGGCTGTTCGTGTTCGCGATGGGCGCCGCGCTGGCTGCGGCAGCCGGCATCATCTTGACGCCGATTTGGGGCTTGCGGCCGCACGTTGGCGTCGACGCGGTGATTCCGTCGTTCTTGATCATCGTGCTCGGTGGCGTCGGTAGCTTCTGGGGCGCGGTCATCGCAGGTCTGTTGGTCGGCGTCACGGTCGGGCTTACCGGCGGATACGCGGCGGAGTGGTCGGTGATGTCGATGTACCTCCTTTTGATCTTGGTCCTGACTTTCCGCGCACGCGGGCTGATGGGCAAGAAGAGCGCGCTCGAGGCCTGATGTCGCTTTACACGCCGATCACCGCACGAGGCCAGGGCACGGGCGCCAAAGGCCAGGCTTGGGTCACCAAGCCGATGCTAATCACGCTCGCGCTGCTGACGAGCTTTCCGCTCTGGGCCGAGCACGTTGGTCTGTACCAATACCTGGGCATCGAAGTTGCGATTTGGATGCTGTACGCGCTCGGCTACAACCTGCTGCTCGGCTACACCGGGCTGCCGGCGTTCGGCCAGGGCGCGTTCTTCGGGGTGGGCGCCTACGCCTACGGCCTTTGCTACCTGCATTGGACGCAAAATCCGCTGGTTTGCCTGCCGTGCGCGGTGCTGGCGTCGGCGGTGGCGGCCGGGTTGGTCGGCTGCTTGGTGGCGCATCGGCGCGGCATCTACTTTGCGCTGCTGACGATCGCTTGTGGCCAGGTGTTCTGGTTCTTGGCGATGAAGGTGACGTCGGTCACCGGCGGCGAAGACGGCATGCTCAACTTGCATCGCCCCGAGCTGCTGAAGAACAACGTCACGCTGTTCTACTTCGTGGTCGCGGTGTTGGCAGTCGCGATCGTGCTGTTGTGGCGGCTGGTGCACTCGCCGTTCGGCAAGGCCCTGCAGGCCATCCGCATGAACGAGAGCCGCGCGCGCTTCGTTGGCTACAACGTCTGGCTCACCAAGTGGGCGGTCGTGACGCTGGCCGGCGCCTTCGCGGGGCTGTCGGGCGGGTTGATGGCATCGGCACAAGAGAGCGCGTACCCGGACGTGATGAGCGTGCACAGCTCGGGCTTCATCGTGATGGCGGTGTTGATCGGCGGCGGCACGGTGAGCTTCTGGGGCCCGGTGCTGGGCGCGCTGGTGTTCATCGTCGCGCGCGACCTGCTCGGCGCCCTGACCGAGACCTGGCTGCTCTGGTACGGCCTGCTGTTCATGGGCGTCGTGCTGTTCCAGCCCGAAGGCATCGCCGGCGCATTCCAACACTACCGAAATAAATTCGCTAATCGCGCCAAAGCGGCGGCGCCTGCCATCACTCCGGAGGCCGAAAATGGCTCTGTTTGAGGCCAAGAATCTGAGCAAGCGCTTCGGCGACCGCGTCGTGCTCGAAGACATTTCGCTGTCGTTCGAGCAGGGGACGCTGTCGGGCATCATGGGCCCGAACGGCGCCGGCAAGTCGACGTGCTTCAACGTCTTGACCGGCCATTTTCCGCCTGACCGCGGCCAAGTGCTGCTCGACGGCGAGGACATCACCGGTCTGTCGCCGCGCAAGATCGCGCAAAAGGGCGTGGCGCGTTCGTTTCAGATCATGAGCTTGTTCGACGAGCTCACGGTGCTCGAAAACGTGGTCTTCGCCGTGCCGGAAATGCGCCGCTCGGGCATGAACCCGCTCAAGAGCGTGGCTGGCGACTCAGTCGCGATCGAAAAAGCGATCAAGATCGTCGAGCAAGTCGGATTGACGTCGCACATCGACGCGCGCTCGATCAATCTGTCTTATGGCCAGCGGCGGGCGCTGGAAATTGCCGTAGCGCTGGCCGCTGAGCCGCGTGTGCTGTTCCTGGACGAGCCGACGCAGGGCATGGGCGCCGAAGGTCGCGACCGACTGCTGGAGCTGATCCTCACGCTCAAGCGCAAATTCACGATCGTCATGATCGAGCACGACATGGACTTCTTGTTCAGGCTCGCGGATCGCGTTTCGGTCATTCACTGGGGCCAGGTCATCGCGCAGGGCACGCCGGACGAGCTGCGGTCGGATCCGTGGGTGCGCCGCGCCAAGCTGGGAGCACCCGCCGATGCTTGAAATTCAAGGTATTGAGACCTACTACGGCGAAACACAAGCGCTCTTCGGCGTTTCGCTCGAGGTGCGCCAAGGCGAAGCGGTCGCCCTGTTGGGTCCAAACGGCGCGGGCAAGACCACCGTGCTGCGGTCGATCTTGGGCCTGACGCCGGCGCGTCGCGGCAGCGTGCGCTTCACCGGCAAAGACATCACGCGCGCGGCGACCAACGACATCGCCTGCGGCGGTATCGGCTGGGTGCCGGATGATCGGCGAATCTTCCCGGCGCTCAAGGTGAAGACGAACCTGGCGCTCGGTAAGAAGAAGACCGCGTTCCGCAGCTGGACCGACAAAGAGGTCTATGGCTTGTTCCCGGCGCTCGAATACCTGCTCGAACGCGACAGCGAGAACCTCTCGGGCGGTGAGATGCAGATGGTCGCGATCGGCCGCGCGCTGCTCGGCGGACCCGGCCTGGTGTTGCTCGACGAGCCATCGCAAGGCCTGGCACCAAAATTGGTGCAAGACGTGATGGGCACGATCGCGCGTCTCAAGAACGAAGGCATCAGCGTGCTGGTTGTCGAACAAAACGTCCGCAGCGTGCTCGCAGTCTGCGACCGCGCTTACGTCATCCGTCACGGCAAAGTCGTCTACAACGGCGCCGCCCAAGCCCTCTTGGACGACGCCAAACTCCTGGGAGACCTGTCATGAACCGAGACGAGCGCGAGGCAACAGGAAGGCGGGAAGGCGGGAAGGATTTGGGGGTTCGAGCCGGACGTCGCTGCGAAGCACCTGCAACGATGGCTGGCGCCTCCGTTTGGATCTCAAAACCCAAGAAATCTTCCCGTCTTCCCGCCTTCCTGTTGATTTCCCACCATGCCGCGGCGGTTGGCGCGGCGCATCGGTCTTGCGAGGTGATGTCGTGACGCATCCGATTCTCGAGGTGCGGAACCTCAAGAAGACGTATTCGCGTGGCTTCATTTCGAAGCAGCAGACGTTCAGTCTCGAGGGGTCGTTCACGATCGATAAGCCCGAGATTGTCGGCGTGATGGGTCCGAACGGTGCCGGCAAGACCACGTTGTTCGAGCTGCTTTCGGGCAGCAACGTGCCAACCAGCGGGCAGATCTTGTGCGGCGGCCGCGACATCCAAACGGTCAAGTACCGTCAGCGCGACCGGATGGCGATTCACTACCATCAGTCTTACCAAGTACGCAGCGTCAAGAAGACCAAGCCCAACTTCATGCTGCAGCCGGCGGACTCGACGTATCCGCTGGTGCACATCTTCGACGAGCCGCAGTTCAGCACGCAGGACGGCTACATCGGCTTCATGCTGAGCTTCTTTAAACAGCTCCGCGCCAACGGCCGCGTCGTCTTTCTGTGCGTACACCCGTACGAGCCGTTTCACATCGACATCATGCGCGACAACTGTGAGCGCTTCCTGTTCGTTGCTGGCGGCAAGGTTGCCGAGCTTCCGACTTACGACACGTTCCGAGAACACCCCGGCGTGCGCGGCTACCTGGGCGCGCTAGCTGATTGCTGAGCGAGACGCGGGCCCTGCTCAACCGAAAACGAGAATTCACATGACACCAAGAATCGAAACCAAGCCGAAATCAGCCGATCCGAAGCGCGTGGCGATGGTCACCGGCGTCGGCGGCGCGATGGGCGCGGCGATCGCACGTGCACTCTTGGCCGAGGGCCATACCGTGGTCCTGGCCGACTCCGATCGCCCGGCGCTCGAAGCCGTCACGGCCGCGCTGGGTGAGGGCACATTCCCGATCTGCTTCGACCTCAGCGATCCAGCGCAGATTCATTCGGCCTGCGTCGACGTGCGCGAGAAGGTCGGCCCGGTCGATATCTTGGTCAACAACGCCGGCGTGCTCTCGAACCACAAGCTGGCCGAGACCAACCCGGAAGAGTGGCGCAAGATCATGGCCGTCAACCTCGACGGGCCGTACCACCTGAGCCGCGAGTGGGTGCCCAGCATGCGCGAGCATCGGTGGGGCCGCATCATCAACATGTGCTCGGTGGCGATGAAGACCGGTGGTCTCACCGCCGGCACTGCCTACACCGCGTCGAAGGGCGCGCTGGGTGGTCTCACGTTCTCGCTCGCTCGCGAGCTGGCGCCGCACGGCGTGACCGTGAACGCGATCGCCCCGGCTTACGTGAAGACGAAGATGATCACCGAGCAGCTGACTGAAGAGCAGCGCCAGCAAACGCTCAAGTCGATCCCAGTTGGCCGCTTTTGCGAGCCGGAAGAGATCGCCCATGCGGTGTGCTTCTTGGTCTCGCCGTTAGCCGGCTTCATCACCGGTGAGTTGCTCGATATCAACGGCGGTTTGCACCTGGATTGATGGAATGACCGAATCAAACCCCTCTAGCTCTGCTGCCACGCCACTCGCCGGCAAGGTCGCGTTCATTGCCGGCGGAACCGGCGTGATCGGCGAAGCGCTCTCGCTCGGGTTTGCCCGAGCCGGAGTGCGGGTAGCGGTGGGCGGTCCGGAGGACAAGCGGCTGATCGAGGTGACGGACGCCGTGCGCAAAGCCGGCGGCGACGTGTGCGCGGTGCCGTTCGACGCGCGATCGGTCAAAGACATCGCCCGCGCCGTCGACGGCGTGTGTGACCACTTCGGGCGCTGTGACATCTTGGTCAATTCGGTCGGCATTCACCGCGAGCAGCTGCTGCTCGACGCGACCGAAGAGAGCTACGACAGCGTGATCGCGCTCAATCTCAAGGCCGCGATGTTCCTGGCGCAAGCCGTCGCGCGGCGTCAGGTTCAAGCGAAGGTCGGCGGTCGCCACGTCCATTTGCTGTCAGTGCGGGCGATGCTCGCGCTGCAAGGCAAAGGCTACTCGTCGTACACGTCGAGCAAAGGCGGCTTGGCGATGCTGGTGAAACAGCACGCGGTCGAGCTCGCCCCGCACGGCATCAACGTGAACGGCGTGGCGCCCACGTTCGTAAAGAGCGATATGGCGCAGCATTTGCTGGCAGATCCGGTCGCCAACGCAAAATTGCTCGAGCGCATCCCGCTCGGTCGGATCGCGGATCCCGAGGACGTCGTGGGTCCAACCTTGTTCTTTTGCGGACCCGGCGCGGCCTTCGTAACCGGCCAAATTTTGTACGTCGACGGAGGCCTGACGGCTTGCCAATGACCAATCGAGCGCGAGAAGTTTACAGGGAGGACGGGAGTAAAGGAGGTCCGCGAGGTGTTTGTTGTTCGAGACGCACGCTGTCGCACGGCCACTGCGCAGTCGTCGATCGACACCGTGCGTCTCGAACCCCAAAAATTCTCGCCTCGCGGACCTCCCGTCCTCCCGTCCTCCCTGTGAATCTCGGAGAAAGACTTCAGGTCGCCAAGCGGCCCCAGGTACAACTGACATGACCAAGAAATTGCAGAACTACATCAATGGCAAGATGACCGACAGCGCGAGCTCGCGTTTCGGCAGCGTCTTCAATCCGGCGCTCGGCGCCGAGGCGAGCCAAGTGCCGATGTCCACGGCCGCTGATGTTGCGGCCGCCGTTGCCGCCGCCAAGCAGGCGCTAGTGGGCTGGTCAGCGACGCCGGCCGTGCGCCGCGCCCGCGTCATGTTCAACCTCAAGGCCTTGATCGACAAGCACATGGACGAGCTGGCTGGGCTCGTCACCGCCGAGCACGGTAAGGTGCTCGACGACGCGCGCGGCTCGGTCACGCGCGGCATGGAAGTGGTCGAGTTTGCTGCGGGAATTCCACAGCTTTTGAAGGGCGAATACACCGAAGGCGTGGCGCGTGGCGTCGACAGCTGGTCGTTTCGCCAGCCGCTCGGCGTGTGCGCCGGCATCGGGCCGTTCAACTTCCCGGCGATGATCCCGATGTGGATGGCGCCGGTCGCGATCGCCTGCGGCAACACCTTCATCATGAAGCCGTCGGAGCGCGTGCCGTCACTGTCGCTACGGCTGGCCGAGCTGTGGACCGAAGCCGGACTGCCGCCGGGCGTGTTCAACGTCGTCAACGGCGACAAAGAAGTCGTCGACGCGTTCATTGAGCATCCGGACATCTCGGCGATCAGCCTGGTCGGCTCGACGCCCGTCGCCGAGAACGTGTACCAACGCTCGACGCGCGCCGGCAAGCGCGTGCAGTGCTTGGGCGGCGCGAAGAATCACATGATCGTGATGCCCGACGCCGACTTGAACCACACCGTCGACGCCTTGATGGGCGCCGCGTACGGCTCGGCCGGCGAACGTTGCATGGCGATTTCGGTCGCGGTCACGGTTGGCGCCGAGACCGGCGATCGCTTGGTCGAGGCGTTGATCCCCAAGGTCAAGACCCTGAAAATCGGTCCCGGAACCGCCCCAGGCATGGACATGGGCCCGCTCGTGACCAAGCAACACCTCGAGAAGGTCTCGGGTTACGTCGACCTGGGCGTCAAAGAAGGCGCCAAGCTTTTGGTCGACGGGCGCGGGCTGCGCGTCGCTGGAGCCGAAAATGGCTTCTTTATCGGCGGCTGCCTGTTCGACAACGTTACGGCCGAGATGAAGATCTACCAGGAAGAGATCTTCGGCCCGGTTTTGGCGATCGTGCGCGTCCCGACGCTGGACGCCGCCATCCAACTGGTGAATGCCCATCGCTATGGCAACGGCGGAGCGATCTTCACCACCAGCGGCGAAGCTGCTGATGAGTTCACCAAGAAGATCCAGATCGGTATGGTTGGCGTGAACGTGCCGATCCCGGTGCCGATGGCCTTCCACAGCTTCGGCGGTTGGAAGGGGTCGCTGTTCGGCGATCACTTCATGCACGGCCCCGAGGGCGTGCGCTTCTTCACGCGCATGAAGACCGTCACGTCGCGCTGGCCACGCGGTGCCAGCCCCGGCGCGAGCTACTCGATGCCCACGGTGAAGTGATTCAATGAGAAAAAGCACCGCCGCGTTTCCCGAGACTTACGACCAGCTAGAAAAAGCCATCATCGAGCAATTTCCCAGCTTGAGTAAGCGCCTGCAGCAGATTGCGAGCCACGCGCTCGACAATCCGAGTGAGCTGGCGCTCGAGACGATTGCGGCGGTGTCCCAGCGCGCTGGCGTGCAGCCCTCGAGCTTGATTCGGTTCGCCAAGGTGTTCGGTTTCTCGGGCTACAGCGACATGCAGCGCGTGTTCCGGCTGCGCCTGACCGACGCGATGCCGGACTACAAGGAGCGACTGAAATCGCTCAACGGCACCGAAGTGCAGGGCGAAGACGCCAAAGACGTCAACGCGCTGCTCGAGCAGTTCGTCGAAGCCGACGTCGTCGGCCTACGCCGTCTGCAGCAAAACAAGCGCCTGGGAACGTTACTCGACCAGTCGTTCAAGCTGATCACCGATTCGGAGACGGTCTACGTGGTGGCGCATCGCCGCTCATTCCCAATCGCCTGCTATCTGGCGTACGCGCTCAGCCAAATGAACGTGCGCAACGTGCTGGTCGACGGCGTCGGCGGCATGTTCATGCAGCAGGTCGGCCACGCTACCAACCGCGACGTGATCATCGCGATCAGCTCCAAAGCCTACTCGCCCGACGTCGCCCAAGTCGTGCGCGAAGCCAAGCAACGCGGCGTCAAAGTCATCGCCATGACCGACAGCCCGCTCAGCCCGCTCGCCGAGCACGCCGACGTCAGCCTCGAAGTGCAGCAAGCCGCCGTCGGCCTGTTCCGCTCGCTCGCCGTCACGATGACCCTCGCGGTCACGTTAATCGTCGGCCTGGGTCGCGCAGTCGAAGCCAAGCGCCACGGCAACGGCAAGCGCTCCAAGCGAAACTAACCGGGCAGATCGCTGCGGTCGGCCCGTCACGGCTGTCGGCCGGATTTCGAGACGCCCAACGTCCTCGGCCAGCTACCGCTCATGCCCGAGTGGGGCGCATTGACGCGCGGCGATCGTGCGCGTGACCGCGTGCGCTAGCGTTAATTGGCTGGGAAAGTCGCGATCGACGCCGGGGCCCCCAAGTTGCAGTCAGCCGCTCGTCCTTTTCCGGACATTGCCGCAACCATGAAAAATATCCTCGCAGCCTTAGCCCTAGTTCCACTCAGCCTTCTCGCGAGCTCGACCGCATTCGCAGAAGAGCAGGCTTCGTGCTCCTGGAAGGGGCAGTGCAGTTATCCGCACCTGGTTCTCGGTGTCGATGCTGGCGTCTCGCACTTCAACGAAGGCAACCTGTTCGGGTTCGGCACTGGCACCGGATCAATCACGGGTTGGGGCCCAGCGTGGGGCCTGCGCGGGGGCGTGGAAGTCACGCGCTGGTTCGCCGTCGAAGCGCACTACATCGGCATGTCCAACTCCGCCGACGATTCGGTGAGCACGGGTGGCAGTCGCGGCCTGTTCACGAACGCGATCGCCGCTGAGCTGCGCTTCACAGCGCCCACACCCTACGTGCAGCCCTACCTCTTCTTGGGTCCCGGCTGGTATTCAACGTCCGTGAGCGGTTCGTCCACCACCACGCAACTCATTAGCAGCAGCGAATTCGGCGTACCGATCGGCGTCGGCTTCCAGGTGCCACTGCCGCGCGGAGTCAGCCTCGGCGCCGAAATGACCTATCATCGCTTTTTCGGCGAGAGCTTCTCCGAAAACGAAGACATCGGCGGCGGCGAACCGACGTCGTTCAACGCCGTGCTGCGCTTCCGGTTGTAGAGCGTGTTTCTGTTGGGGCTGCCCAGCTGGTCAGCCCATAACTCTGGCCTCGATGGGACCGATGGGATCGCGCGGAGCTTACTTATCCGGATTCGGAATCCGCATGTCGCGCAAGAAGCTGAGCAGGCCGTAGTACGAGTCCAAGAACGCGCGCAGCGTGCGGCGGGTGGCGCCGAAGGTGTCGAACTCGGCGGGCTTCATGCCCTTCGGATCATAGGCGCGACGGAAGTCTTCGAACTGTTCCGACAGCTCCGTTAGCGCTTGAGCCGGCACCGGGTTGTCGATGCGCGATTCGATCTTGATGTTGGAGGCGTTGAACTTGCGCTGCCACTCGGGCGGGATGGTGAGAATGACGTCGCCGCCGATCAGCTCGGACCAGTGCAGGTGATTGCGGTAGGCGGCCGCGAGTAGGCGCGTGCGGTAACCAGATTGCTTGAAGGTCTTGAGCGCGTTCTTGAACGTCGCCACGCCGGCCCAATCGAGCGTGCCGGGCGTCGGCACTTTGCCCTGCTTGTCGCTCTGGATCTTCAGCCAGTCGTCGAGCCTGCCGACCATCAGCGTGCACACCGGCACCATGTTGGCGGTGGAATGCCCGGCGGCCTCGCGGCGCTTGAGCCCGCGTTCCACGGCGTCCGCGACCGCGACTGCTTGTGGGGCGGTGAACGACACCGTGGCGTTGATCGTGACGCCCTGCGCCGTAACTTCTTCGATGGCGATGATGCCGGCCGCCGTCGCGGGAATTTTCACCATCAAGTTTGGTGCGAGCGACACGAAGTGCAGGGCTTGCGCCACTAACTGATCAGGGCTCTTGTGAAATTCCGCGTTCGTCTGAATAGACAGCCAACCCTTCTTGCCGCCGCTGGCTTCGAAGACCGGCATCAACAGACCGGCGGCTTTCACAGCCATTTCCTCGATCAACTTCCAGGCGATCTGCGCTTCGGTCC
The DNA here is from genome assembly GCA_038252755.1 of Polyangiales bacterium. Taxonomy (GTDB): domain Bacteria; phylum Myxococcota_A; class Polyangia; order Polyangiales; family Polyangiaceae; genus PMG-095. Next base: position 41,433 of record JBBSAB010000060.1, read on the forward strand.
ACGTCGGCTGTGTCTGAAACAGCTCTTCGACGCGGCCCTTCCAGTCCGCAAATTCTGTTTTCAGGACGTTGGCGACGATCGTCGGGTTGCTCGTTGCGCCCACCGCGCCATGCTCAAGTGCGTACTTCAGCTCACCTACGGCGCAGGAGTCGTTCCAAAAGTCAGTCGGGGTCGTCGAGACCATTTCGTGGAGGGGGCTGCGGAACGTGGTGGACATAGTCACTAAGAGAACATATATTCTATTAAAAGCAAGACGTAGAATAAAAATTCTACAACAAGAAGTAGAACCTGGCCCTTCCGATCGGGTGGCGTTGACCTCCCCCAATTCAAGGAACTTGCACATGCACACTCTTCGAACCCCGCGCCGCGCACTCACCGCTCTTACTGTCACGTTCGCTGCGGTCATCGCTACCGCCGCTTCGATTGGTTGCTCAAGCAACGGCAGTAGTTTTGGCGACGCGGGCGGTTCGGGCAGCGTGGATCCGACTGGCTCCTCGGGTATGACGGGCAACAACACCGCCGGCACGGCTCAGACCAGCGGCGGTAGCGGTCAACAGGATCCGACGGCTGGCAGCGGCCCCAACCCGGGCGGTGGCGAGACCACCACCAGCGCAGGGTCGGGCACTGGCGGCAACACCGGCACTGGCGGTAACACCGGCACCGCGGGCACCACGAGCACCACGGCTGGCGCGGGCGGTGGCGGCGGCGGCGCTGCTCCGGTTTGCCCCAAGCCCGCGGGCCAAATCTGTCACGAGTTCATCGCCAACGACAACGGCAAGAATCAGGTGAACTACGTCAACGAGTTCACGGGTGCCAAGTGGAGCACGGGGGTCAATTCGACCGGCGCCAACTCGCCGCGCACGATCGAGATTGTCGACAACCCGTTGGCGAAGGGCGGTAAGGCGGTGTTGGTCAGCATCAACACGGGGTACGTGGAGATTGACCTTTCGAACGGCATGAAGTTCCCCACCGTGAACGGTGCGGGCACGACCGGCGTCACGGGTGCCTGCCGCCTCGCTGACGGTACGACAGCGCTCGGCGTGGACACGAAGATTGTCATCATTAACGCGAGTGGTCAGCCCAACGCGAATGGTTTCAACTTGCCGACGGGGCCCAACCTGCGCGCCATCAACCGGGATCCCTCGACCGGGCACTACTGGTTGTCCAAGACTGAAGTCGTCTACGATCTGAACGCTCAAGGTCAGCAGATTTGGTCGGCGAACATGGGCGCGAACACGAAGGGCTATGCCGTTTGGTGGCGTGCCGGTGGCGGCGTTTACGCGACGACGGGTGAACCCGCGACGATTGTCGAAATCGACGCGAACAAGAAGATTGTCGCGACGATTGGCGGTCGTGATAACCCGGCCTTCTCTCAATATAAGCTCGACTTTTTCTCGGGTTTCGTCCGCCGTCCCAACGGACACTACATCGTCGCCAACTGGCTCGGTCACCTCGGTACCGGCGCTGGCAAGGACACGCCGATGGTGATCGAGTTCGAGCCTGATGGCGCGTCCGGTAAGGTGGTTTGGACTTGGGGCAGCATCAACGCGGGTCAGCAGACGATCACCAACGTGTACGTATTGCAGTGAGCGCGAGCTTGACCAAGGCTCCGCGTCGGCTGCTCCTCAATGACGAGGGCAGCTCAGCCGTTCACTATCTTGATCTCGATACGCCCGCGCGCAGCTGGACCTTCAGCGGCCCCGGGCGCGATCTGCAGCTGATCGGTGACGATCGCCTGCTGCGCAGCACACCCACCGGTTTCGTCGAGCTAGCGCTCGGCGACGGTCGACTGCTTCGTGAAGTGACCTTGCCGGGGCTGCCCGGGATCGAATCGGCGCGGCGTTTGCCCAACGGCAACAGCGTGGTGCTCGGCAACGGCGACAACGGCATCTTCGTTTGCGAGCTGGATTCGCGCGGCGAACCAGTCGCTGGTCGAGTCATCGTTGGCGCGGGTTTGTTGAAGGGGCGGCTCGTTCGTCACACCGCGCAAGACTCGCTGTTGTTCTGCTCCGAGACCGACGGTAAGCGGCTGATTCACGAAGCGACCTGGAAAGACGGCGTGAAGACGTTGTTTCAAATTCCTGACGGCGTCGCTGCGGACAGCATGCTGAAGGCGTTGCGCGTCGCGCCCGATCGCCTCGTCGTCTCCGCCGGTTACTCCGCCAGTCTGTTGGTGATCGATACGGCGCGCGGCTCAGTCATTCAAACGATTGGCGGCAAGATGCAGCCGGAGCCGAACGGCTTGCGGCGCCCGCTCTCGCCCAACTTCTTCTCGGGCTATCAGCTGCTGCCGAGCGGCGACTACTTGATCGCCAACTGGCAAGGTCACGGACCTTCGCACGGGCCCGACGGCTACCAAGTGCTGAGGTACTCGGCGACCGGCGAGGTGACGTGGACGTTCGATCAAACCGAATACCCGTACATGACCTCGCTCAACAACGTCATCGCGCTGGATGATCTCGACACTTCGTGCCTGAACGACGAACGCAATGGTGTTATCGAAGTGGTGATTTGAGGGATTTTTCGCGGCCATGAGCCCGTGGAAAGATCAACCAGCGCCGCTTCGGAAAGCCTTCTGCTAGCGTTCCTACCCATGCCGATTCGCGAGCGAATTTGGGCCGTAGCGTTGGTTTCGTCACTGCTGCTCGGAGCCACCGCGTGTGACGACGACAAAGAGCAGGCGGCGAAGCTGGCCGAAGTGCAGCGCATCGCTGACGAGAAGCTGAAGAAGGCCGAGCAAGCGGCGAACGACAAGGTCGCCGCGCTTCAGAAGCAGCTCGATCAGATGAAGGCCGACGCGGAGACAAACGCCGCCAAGCTGAAGAGCGAAGCCGATCAGGCGATCGGCAAGGCACAAGCCGACACCGAAGAGGCGACCAAAGCGGCGGAGGAAGCTTTGAAGAAAGCGCGCTCCGCTTACAAAGCCGAGGGGCTAGCCGAGCTCGGCGCCTTGAACAAACAAGTCCAAGAGCTGTCGGCCAAGTCGGCGAAGGCTTCTGCGAAGGTGAAGCCGCTGGTGCAAAAGTCGATGCAGGACATCGTCAAAGAGCAGCAGCAGATCGCCAAGGACCTGGCCGTGTTCGACAAGGCCCCGCTCGATGGCTTGGGCGCCGCCAAGACCAAGCTCGTCCAAGACCTGGCGAAGATGAAGCAGACGATCGCCGGCATCAAAGCCAAGCTCGGTTAGGTCAGGCGCGTCATTCGCTGGCAGCATTTCTTGGCATGGTGGGCGCGCCTGTCGGCAGCGGCAGTCGTGTTGGCGTTGCTCGAGGTGCTGCTGATCGCGATCGCGTTCGTCGGCGCGGTAAGCTCCGGGCTGGTTGCACTGCGGCTGTGGGCGTTGCTCGCTGGGTTGTTGGGCATTTTCGGCACCTTGCTGGCAGCCGTCATGGCTTTGCTGGATCGGCAAAGCGTTCGTCGGCTTGTGCCTGCCGCGGCAGGTTGGCTCTCGGCGGTGACATTTTCGGCACTGGCGGTCGTGCTGCTGTGGGGCATCGATCGAGTGTTGTTCTTGGAAGCGCCCGAGTTTCCGCGTGAGGTCGAGCGCATGCGGTTCGCGGCGCGGCTGGCGGTTTTGGCGACGCTGTTCGTCGCTCACTCCGCGCTCGGTGCACGCGCGCGACACTTCGTCGAAGGCTTGGCGCTAGCGCTGCAAGCTTGGCTCTCGGTGTTGGTGATCACGGCCGCGGCGTTGGCTGGACTCTTGACCGGGCATTTCGCATTCGCGCCGGTTCACCAAGTCGCGGCTGCTGGGGCCGCGACGCTCGGTGCGTTGGCGCTGGTCGGGCTAGCGATGCGCATTCGCGGCTGGCCCGCGCGCGAAAGTGAGATGAGGGCAATCGTGATCGTGGCGGTTGCGGTTGGGATGCTCGGCGCCGCATTGCCGGGTACGGCCCGCGACGGCGCCAAATTCGTGGTTTGGGGGCACAGCAGCGCCGCCGGTCTAGCTGAGCTCTTGCGCGACGTTCTCGATCGCGATCACGACGCGGCGCTGCCGAGTTGGCTCTTCGGCGGCGGCGACTGCGCGCCTGGCGATGCAAGCATCGGCCCACTCGAGCTCGAGATCCCAGGTGACGGTATCGACCAAGATTGTCGCGGCGGTGATGCCAAACCGCTAGCGCCGTTCGCCCCGGTGACGGTACCCGAGGGCTGCAGCGCCCTGCCTTCACGCCCGGACGTGATCGTGCTCGCGATCGACGCCCTGCGTGCGGACGCAGTCGTGCCCGAGGTGATGCCGGCGCTCAGCGAGCTGGGTCGTCACTCGCTATTCTTCGAGCGCGCCTATTCGCCGACCGCGATGACCTTCACCAGCGTGACGGCGATCTTGAGCGGGCGCGCGTTCGCCGATGTGGGGCCGAAGAACGCACTCTTGGACGAGAACCTCACGCCCGCGGTGACCCTGTCGGAGCGGTTTCGCCAAGCCGGTTATCGGACTGCGGTTTTCTCTGATTTCTTGGACCACGCGGTGTTTCGGCGCGGCTTCGACGGCGTGAACCCCTACTGGCGTGATGTCCCGATTCGTGGCGTGAAAGGCTCACTGACTTCGGCGGCTATGAGTCGAGGCATGCTCGACTTCCTGCAAGGGGGCACAGGCCCGGCGCTGGTTTGGGCTCACGCTTCGGATACGCACGCGCACTATTCGCTCGATCACGATGACAAGGGCAATCAGCTGTCCGACGAGCAAGCCTACTACCGTGGCGCTCACTACGTGGACGAACAGTTGGGGCAACTGTTGGGGCAACTGCAGCAGCAAGGGCGCATGCAGCGCACGATTATCGCCGTGCTGGCCGACCATGGTGAGGAGCTGCTCGCCCACGGTCGTGAGGGGCACGGTCCGAACTTATTCGAAGAGAGCATCCACGTGCCGCTAGTGCTCTGGGTGCCGGGTTGTCCGGCGCGCCATTTCAAGCAACCTGTCAGCTTGGCCCACCTCGCGCCCACGCTCGGCGCGTTGGTAGGCGTCGACTTTGCGGGCATTGGGCTCATGCCGAGCGGCGACCTGCCAACCGTGGTCGAGGGCGTGACAGGCCTGAACACCACCTACAAGCGCGCGGTCATCGACGGGCGCTACAAGCTTTTGCTCGACGTCAACAACGGTGGGCGGATGCTGTTCGATTTGGAAACGGATCCGCTGGAGCTCACCGACATTTTGGCGGATGTGCCGGAGGTCGCCGAGCGTCTCGAGCGCAGCTACCAGCGCTGGTTGGACGCGCCCGGTCGGCGTTAGCCCGCGCGAGCCAATACTTCTGGGGGCTGCCGCGTCTAACCGACATGAGCTTCCGGGCGGCCGCTTTTTGCTTGATAGGGCTGATGTGTGCGTTCGAGGCGCGCGCCGGAATGAAGCCGGACGCCTCGCTCTCGCCGAGCCCGAGCCCGAGCCCGAGCCCGGCGACCCTGGCCGATCTGGATCCGGACAACGACTACGTCGTCGCGCCGCCGGAGTTGATCGCCGATTGTGAAGGCAAGCTGCGCGCGTTGGGGGTGGAGTTCGCGCCCGCCGAATTGGCGGTCAAACCTGGCAACGCCAAGCGGCCGACGTGCGGCGCGCCGCAAGCGGTGGTGTACCAGCGCGGGCCGGCCAAGATTCGTTACAACTCATCGCCGATCGTGAGCTGCGGCATGGCGCTTGGTCTGGCGCGCCTCGAGCAAGTGCTCAACGAAGAAGCGACGCGCTACTTGGGACAGCCGATCGCGCGCATCGAACAAGGCGGCACCTACAATTGTCGGAAGATGGCGCGCTTCAATTTGGTGAGCGAGCACGCCTACGCCAACGCGATCGACATCCGCAGCGTGACGCTCAAGAACGGTCGTAAGCTGAGCGTGCTGCAAAATTTCGGCAAGCTCGACGGCGAGCCTAAGCGACCCGAAGCGCGCTTCTGGCGCAGCGTTGCCAACCGCCTGTACGACGAAGGCACCTTCTCGGTGGTCATCACGCCGCTCTTCGACGCGCTCCACAAAGACCATATCCACCTGGACCAAGCCAGGTACCGCGTCGACGGTTCCCGGCCGAGCATGTAAACGCTCGAGATTTTTTCACAGGGAGATCGGGAGGTCGGGAGGGCGAGAAAGTTTTGTTGTTCGAGACGTGCGATAGCGAGCGGAGCCTGCGCAGGATCCGCAGCTTGGCGTAAGTCTCGAACCCCCAAATGCAGGGCTCCCGATCTGCCGATCTCCCTGTGAAAAAATCTGGGAGTCGCGATTTGAGCAACGGTTCCGTTCAGGGGCCGGCACTGGGGTGTCGATGACCATGCCGGATCGAAGCGAGCGCCTGCTGCTGATTGGACTTTTGGCGGCGATCTGCGGCTGCGGTGAGGGAGCTGCGGGCGGAAACGCAGCCGCCACGGGGGGGGCGAACGGCGTTGGCGCGAGCGCGCGCGGCGCTTCCGTGCTGGGGGGTAGTGGTGCGAGCGTTGCGGGAGCGAGCTCGAATGGCGCGGGCACGGCTGCTGGTGGCGTTGCCACGAGTGCTGGCGCGAGCGCGGGTGGAGCAACCGGCGGGAGCGCCGGAAACGGCGGCGCCAATGCGGGTACGGGCGGCGCAGTCGCGATGCCTGATCCGAACGTGTGCGGCGATGCGACGTGCGATTTGAGTGAGAGCTGCACCAGCTGCGCCCAGGACTGCGGCGCCTGCGGTAGCTTGCCGGCGTTCGGCAATACCGACATTCATCCGCAAAAATTCGACATCTACATGTCGCCGGATATTTCTGCGGGCTGGCTGGCTTGGGATACCACCGACCGCTCGCTGGCGAAATACCACGAGCTGTTGCCCGATGCGTGGATCCGTTGGGATAACGAAACCGGGCACAGCACCAGTACGCCGGACAACGTCGAGAAATTCGTGTCGCTCGCCGACAAACACGGCGTGCCGATGATCACCGCGGCGTCGGCAGTGCCGGGCTACGACAACTTTTGGGCGCTCAACTATGGGAAAGTGGCGGGGCAGCCCGATAAGCAAGTCACGATCACGATCAAGGACATTGGCGATGGTCCGTACTTGGCGCACTCATACGGCTTGCTCCAAAAGTACAAGAATGTGAGGTTCGTCGAGACGATCAACGAACCGGACGGCGTGTGGTTCGTTGGTGACTACGACAATACCGAGTCGTGGGACTACTACCTGAAGAAGCTCTACGCGGTGACGAACAACGACTACGACCACATCTTGGGGCCGGCGACGGCGTTCCAAAACGGGAAAATCTACAACTTTCACGCCGGGCGCGCTGAGCTGAAGAACTACTCGTACCACACGTACAGCGGCTGGGAGGGTCTGCACGAGATGGGCGACAAGGCCGTGTACATCACCGAGTACGGCTATAAGTCGTCGAATCACGCGACCGAGCTGCAAGCCCAATCGCCAGCCCTCAACCTGCAAGATCTCTGGCAGATCGAAAAACACGACAAGCTCGACGGTAAGATCGCGCGCGTCTCCTACGTTTACTTGCACACGATGATGCTTGGCGACGCCATCGTGGGCGATCACCACGCATTCACCGGCTTCTTTTTGGCGATGGCCAGCTACAGCGCGCTCGGCAAGATCAACAAGAACGCCTACCTCGACGACGCTCACCCGGATTTCATCGCCAGCGACGACGGCAAGGGCCACTTCGGCGTCCTGCTTTGGAACACCTCCGAGTCACAGCCGATGAACGGTCAGAAACGCACGATCGCGAACGTCAGTCTCGGCAGCGCCGCCAAGCTCTACGTGTTGCGGATGGCCGCCTGGGGCGCATCGGCCGGCGGCGAATGTAAGCCGCTCGCCGAACAAACCTGGATCAGCATCAACCAACAAGGCACGACCCTCGACCTCACCGCCAACGCCATCCCCCCACTCGAAGCCGTCTACCTCTCCACGCAACCCTGTAAAAATTTCGTCAACTAACGAGAGCGAGAGCGAGATCGAGACAACAGGAAGGCGACTGATGATTCATCGCATCTTGCCCGAGCGAGCGGGGGCAACAGGAAGGCGGGAAGACGGGAAGGCCGAGATTTAGGGTGGGTGGTACTGGCAACTGGACGCAGCGGGATCGCGATTGGGCCTCAGGCGCCTGTTCGAACAA
>JBBSAB010000061.1:0-49357 GCA_038252755.1 Polyangiales bacterium
CGTCATGGCTCCTGAATCTTCACAGGGAGACGGGGAGTTCGGGAGCCGTGCGAGGGTGAAATTTAGGGTTGGCGCTGCCGCCCGCGAAACAGCCACGCCCGCCCGCAGGTTGCCGCGTGCACACCTCCACGGAAAGATTTTTTGTTTTGGTCCTCCAAAACAGAATATGCGTACCCTCGCAGGACTCCCGATCTCCCCGTCTCCCTGTAAAATCTTGACTCGACTCGACACGAGCTACCCGGACGGCAGCAGCGCGAAGCGGTCGCGCAGTTGGCCCGGAGCCGCCACGGGAGTTTCTGCAAGAAGGCTGCGGCGCGGCAGCCCCAAATGTGACGAATGATGAGCACAAACACGGGCCTACCAGCCCGACTACCGCCAACGGTAACTTACGGACCGTCGGGCACGGGCACGGGCACGGGCACGGGCACGGCGAGACCAGCAATTCAGCGACACTCCCTAGCGCTCCACCTTTTGGCCGCCCTCAATCGCCGCCGAGCGCGCGGCGTACCACGTCGCGAAAGACTTTCAGACCCACCGGTTTTTCGAGCCATTGGTTGGGGACCGTCGCCAGAAAGTCCTCGAAGCCTGGCTGTGTGACGCCGCCGGTGATGAAGACGAAGCGGCTGGCCTGCTCGGGGGCGACCGCGAGGGCGCGCTGGAAGAGGTCCGGACCAGCAAGGTAGGGCATCATCAGGTCGCAGAAGATCACGTCGAATCGCTCGCCGCGTGCCAGCCGCCGCAACGCCTCGCGCGGGTCGTGTTCGCCGAAAACGTCGTGATGTTTGGTCAGCGTGCGCATCTGGCCTTTGAGCACCGACTCGTTGTCGTCGATGATCAGTACGCGACCGCGTCGCGGCGACGCGTTGACCTTGGCATCGCGCGCTTGCGTCGGGGGCGCATCGGCTAGCGGCAGCCGCACTTCGAACGACGCGCCTTCACCGGGCATGGAAATGCAGGTGAGCTGACCTTTCAAGGCCGTGATGATCGAATGACACACCGAGAGGCCGAGCCCGGTGCCCCGCCCGACTGGCCTGGTCGTAAACAAGGGGTCGAAAATACGTGGCAAAACGTCGGCAGCTATGCCGGGACCGTTGTCGATGACGAAGATCGAAACCGAGTCAGACCCCGCCACCGCGCGCAAAATGACGCGGTTGTTGCTCGGATCATTGCTGGTGAAGGCTTGCGCGGCGTTGACGAGCAAGTTGACCAAGACTTGCGTGAGGCGCGACTCGTTGCTGCTCACTTGCGGTAGTTGTGGCAGCTCCAAGCTCACGCTGGCTTTGGCCCTGAGCTCGTGCATCGTCATGTTCACGGCTGCCTCCGCGGCGTCTGCGACGTCAGTCGCGACGCAAACCTCGTCGTGGCGCGCCAACGCGCGCAGCCCGCGCACGATGCGCTTGACGTTCTCTGCACCGCTCTTGGCCTCGCCCAACATTTCGAGCACGTCCTTGATGTCCAGGGAAGACAAGCTTGCTTGCTGTTGACGGAGCTCCTCAATAGCGAGCTCCAGGTTGCTCAGTACGTAGCTGAGAGGATTGTTGACCTCGTGACCCACGCCGGCCGCGAGCGAGCCCATCGCGACGAGCCGTTCCTGCTTGGCAAAGTGCAGCGCCCGCTCGGCGGATTTTCGGCTTTCCGTAACGTCGCGCACCGTCGAAACGACTCCGTAGGGCGAGGCTTCGTCGGCGCGCCACAGCGGCCGGGCGTTGACCGCAAACCAACCTGGCTCGCCGTCGGGTTTCTGCATGCCCATCAGCACGTCGGTCTGCGGCTGCCCGGTGCGCAGTGCGTTCAGGGCAGGCCGCTCTTCTGGGGGAAACACGCTGCCGTCCTCGCGCACCACTCGCCAGCGCGGCTCGAGCGGAGTGCGGCCGAGCATCGCGTTTTCGTCAAACCCCAAGATTGCTCGCGCAGCCGCGTTACTGGCCGCCACGGCGCCGTCCGCCAGTTGCAGCAGTACGCCCTCGTCCATGGCGTCAAAGGTCGTTCGAAGCTGCGCCACGCTTTCGCGGAGCTGGGTTTCACGCCGCGCCAGCTCCGCGCGTCGCGCCCAGACCTCGGTCAAGTCGCGCGCAGTCGCGAAGATGACTCCATTTTCGGCGCGCCCCGACCAGGACAAGGGCACCCAGTGGCCATCGCGGTGCCGATAGCGATTCTCGAACTGCGAGGCGCTGCTTGACTCCGTGAGCAATAGCCCGGCTATTTCACGCGTTGCCGCAATGTCGTCGGGATGCAGGAAATCCTCGAACGGCCGGGCGCGCAGCTCCTCCAAAGTCCAACCGACCGCTGTCGTCCACGCTGGGTTCAGCTCCACGAAATAGCCTGCTTGGTTCACGGTGCAGAACAGCTCCAGGCTGAGGTCGAAAAAACGCCCATAGGCCAGGAGCTTTTGGCTTTGAGCACGCAGGCGCTGCTGGCTCCGCCGCAGCTCGAGCAAGGCGACGACCTGGGCGGCCAATGCCGTCAGCGTGTGTTCTTGCTCGGGCGTGAGCGTGCGGGGGCGGTGATCGATCGCACACAGGCTGCCCAGCGTGAAACCATCCGCCGTGCGCAGTGGGAACCCAGCGTAGAAGCGTATGTGCGGCGCTCCGGTTACCAACGGATTGTCCGCGAAACGCTGGTCTGCCAGGGCGTCGGCGACGATCAGCGGCTTTTCTTGGGCCACCACGTGGGCGCAGAATGCGATTTCTCGCGGCGTTTCCTGGATGTCCAGCCCGTAGCTGGACTTGAACCACTGCCGATGCGCGTCCACAAAAGTAATCAGCGCGATGGGAACGCCGACCAGCGACGCTGCCAAGACGGTCAGGTGGTCGAAAGCGCTCTCGGCGGGCGTGTCTAGAAGGTCGAGCTCCGCCAAGCTGGCGAGGCGGGCTTGCTCGTTGGGGGGAAAGGGAGGAGCCTGCATGTTCCGAAAGCCGTCACCGACACGGCCCCCATATTGGATATATCAAACCTAGCCGGGTGGACGTCTGTGAAGTTCCGATGAAGGCCGAGGGAGGCCCGCCACGAGCGTTAACGCCGCTACCCAGCCCACGCATCAGCGTGCTCAGCGCGATCACGCGGGCGTTCGCGGAGGAGACGGGCGACCTGCCCAAGCTGCTGCAGCGGGTGGTTGAGCAGACTAGCAATTTTTTGGACGGCTTGTGCACCTTGGGCGTGATCACCGATGATGGCAAGGGTTGGCAAGCACTCGCCGAGTTTTCGCAAGATGCGGCGCTATTGCGCGACCGCGAGCGAGATTTTGGTTGCGGCGTCCAGTCGCTCGACGCCCCGACCGTCATCGCAGAGGCGATCCGCGAGGGTACCTACGCGCGCCTCGACGATATGCAAGCTCCACAGTGGCTGACCCAACTGCCGCCGCTGCTGGCGGCGCACGTCGCTCTCTACAACATGCGCGGTATGGTGGCGGTGCCGCTGCGCACCAAAGGCCGCATCATCGGCGCCCTATCGGTCACGCGCCACGGGCCCGCCCCGCGACCGCTCCTCGACGAAGATTGCGACATGTTGCGGGTGTTGGCGAATCACGCGGCCCAAGCCATCACGAGCTCGCGGCACCTAGCCGATACGCAACGCGAGCTCGACGAACACAAGCGCACGCGGCAGTCGCTGGAGCGCAGCCGAGAGCTGCTGCAGCAAGCCGCCAAGATCGAAGCCGTGGGGCGCCTGGCCGGTGGCATGGCCCACGATTTCAACAACGCGTTGTCGGTGATCCTGAGCCACGCGGAGGCGCTGCTCGACGACGCCAAGGACCAGGCGACACGCGAGGATCTTGGAGAAATCCGTGCTGCCGCGCTGCGGGCGGCGGACCTCGCGCAACAGCTCCTTCGCGTCGTCCAAGGATGATTTGAGCCATGCGGGCCTCTAGAAACCTTGCCGAGCTGTCTGACTTCACGCCGCCCTCAGGCGAGTATGCGTCGTGGCTCGTGGCACAAGAACGTCGTCTCGTTAGCTGCTTGGCTTTGGGCATCATTCACGATTTCAACAACGCGCTGTCGACCCTGCAGACGAACACGTTTCTGCTGCGGGAGGGCTGCGCCGAAGATCGCGAGGAGCTGATTCAAGAACTGGATCACTCGATTGACGAAGGTGTGGAATTGACGCAGCAAATGCGCGCTTTGATCTTGGAGCCGCTCACAGGCCCAGCGGCGCGCTCCGTCGCGGACCTATTGAGCACGGGCGAACAGTTGCTACAACGGCTGGGCGACCCCACGCTGCGAACCCTATGCGAGACTCCGGCCGGTGCGGACGACGCCTGGCTCGAAGCACTCGTCAGCGAGCTGCTCGTTAGCACCCTGCTCGGTTTGCTCGTCGGAGCCTTGCCGCCGAACAACGGAGCGATCAAGGTCGCGTGCCGCTTGGAAACGCAGGCGGAAGTCGTCACGCCCGCCGGCCGCGCAAGCGCTGGTCAAGCACGCCTGACCCTGTGCGCGACTCACCCCACGTTTTCGGATCAGCCGGCTCAAGCCTTGCCGCGGCGCGCCTGGCTGGCAAAGTCGGCTGTGGCGCGCCTAGCCGGAACGCTCGCCACGCGGCTCGGCAGCAACCTCGCGCTTGCGACGGCGGCTCCCGACCGACTCGAGTTCCGCCTCGACCTTCCACTATTAAGCGCAGAAGAAGCGCGAGTCGCCAAAGGTCGCTCGTCGTACAGTGAAGGAGCCGCAAGTGTCGACGGGTAGGGGGTCGGTGCTGTTGGCCGAGGATGACGAGCGAGAGCGGAAAGCGCTCAGTCGCGCGCTGCGCGGCGCTGGCTTCACCGTCGAAGCGGCCGATGGCGGCCAAGAGGCGATCGCAGCGCTATCGCGCAGATCGTTCGATCTGCTGCTAGCAGACATCAACATGCCTGGCATCTCCGGCATGGAACTACTGGCGTTCGTGCGCGATCGAGCGGTTGGGGTCGCGGTCGTGCTGATGACGGGGCTGCCGACCGTCGATACGGCAGTCGGCGCGCTGCGCGACGGCGCCGTCGACTACATCACCAAGCCGCTCAAGCCCGAGCTGTTGTTCGCTAGGCTGGACACCGCTATCAACAAGCAGCGTGTGCGCGGCGCTCTGGAGCACGCCAAGGAACAGGCCGCAGCCTTCGCGCGTTCGGTCCAAGACTTGAACCTAGCCATGGCTCTGGTCGGACCACTCGCGCCTTCAATTCACAGCGCAGATAGCGCGGGAACCATCGGCGTCAGCGAAGGCCGCAAGTTTTCGGAGGCTGCGCTCGCGGTGCTCTCGCCGCGCGAGCGCGAGATCACGATGCTGATCGCGCAAGGCAACTCGACGGGCGACGTCGCGGCGGAATTGAACCTCTCGACGAACACGGTACGCAATCACGTCAAGAGCATCTTCAGCAAGCTGCGCGTGCATTCTCAGCTCGAGCTGGTGAGTAAGTTGATGGGCCTCAGCTAGCGCTAGACGTGCTTCTGTAGCGCAAACTGACTAGTGCGAAAGAGCTACCCCCAAGTAACGGCGCGAGCGACTCAACTTCTCCCTCGTTCAACCGTTCGAGTAGCGGAACAGGGGAAACGCTTGAACCACCAGGCAGCCAACACCAATCAACTCAACGCCGTGTCGCTCGACGAGACCACTGCGACGGATCCCGCACTGCGTTCCTCCGGCGTCCAGGCCAAGGCCGGGCGGCTGCTGTCGGTTCCGCCGGCGGGCGCGGCGGCCAGTGAGCCACCGCTGGTATCGATCCGCTCGATCGCCGACGCGGACCTCTTGGAACCCGCCTACGCCTACCTTTGTAGCTATTGCCGCAACGTGCTGGCACCACGCTTGGCTGAGCGCTTCAGCGTGGCCATCTACGAGCTCTACGCCAACGCGCTCCGCTACGGCTCCGCCTGGGGCGAGGTCAAGCTGGAGCTCTTCAAGGGCGTGCGTGGCGTGCGCTTGACGATCACCAACCACGCCGAACCCGAGCAGATTGAGCGCCTACAGCAGCACGTCGGGCGCATCCAAGCCGACGCCAGCGCCGCTTACGGCGCGGAGATGAACGCCTTCGAAGGCGGTGGCCGGTCGCCGATGTTGGGGCTGGTGCGCGTCGCTCACGAAAGCGGACTTCACTTGAGCTTGAACGTCGTCGGCGAGCGCGTCGAGATATCTGCCGAAGATACCGGCGAGCGCGACTAGCCGCGAGCCAAAGCTGGTTCGCCCGCGCGTGGAGCGGGCGAGTTTTTGCCGCGCCAGGTAGCGGAATGTCGGCCCAAGCTGCGAGACAGGAGCGACAGAGGCACGACCTCAGTCGCTAGCCCCGCGTCGATCACGGCGCCCGGCATGCTGCCGACGACGGCCGTGCTCGGATCCTGCACCAGCACGATGCCGCCACCTGCGGCGATGTCGACGGCGCCAGCCAAACCATCGCTGCCCATGCCGGTCATGACCACACCGAGCGCGTGACGACCCAGCACGCGCGCTGCACTGCGGAACAAGGGGTCGGCAGCAGGTCGCAAGAAATGCTCCGGCAAAGCGTCGCTGAAGCGCATGCGCAACGCGGCGTCGAGCACCAAGTGACGATCCTTGCACGCAAAATATACTGTGCCAGGCAAGGGCGACACGCCGTCTTCAGCCAGCTCGACGCGCAGTGCAGAGCTCCGCCGCAACGCGTCGACCATCGACTGGTACATCCATTCTGGGCCGTGTAGCGCCACCAGGTAAGCGCAATCACTGGGCACCGTCGGCTCATCGAACAGCGCGTGCAAGGCTGCCGGTCCTCCGGTGCTGGCAGCGATCGTCACGATCAAGTGGGGTGGCGTGGCCTGCGGCAACGCCGCTGCGACTGGCGCTCGCTTTACAGGCAGCGCGACTGGCAGCTGCTGACTCGACGAATGCCGTTGGGTGGCCAGCTCGATGCAGGTGCGAATCGCCGAGGGGCGCGAAGGCTTGGCCAGAAAGTCGTCGGCCCCGGAGCGTAGTGCATGCTGACGCGCTTCGTTGGAGCCGAGCACGGTGCTCATGATGATGAACGGCGCTGGGCGGCAGTCAGCGCGCACGCGCCGAATCAACTCGATGCCGTCCAAACCCGGCATCATCCAGTCCGTCACCAGGACATCGATGCCGCCCTTGCGCACGCTGGCCAGCGCATCGAGCCCGTTGTTGACCAACGTCAGTTGGGGGAAGTGCGGCCGCAATGCGCTATCCAGCAGCTCGCGCAGCAGGTCGTCGTCTTCTGCAATCAGGATGTGAGGCACTCGAACGTCCGTACGGCGCTGTCAGGTTTCCAGATAATGCTGCAGTTCCACAATCTCGCGCTCCGTTGCGCCACGGTCACCCTGTTTGGCGGCCTGCTCCATGCGCCCGGCGTGCTCGCTGATCGATGGGAAGCCAAAGGCTCCGCCCGTCCCCCGCAAGTTGTGAGCGTGCTTGGCGATCGCGTCAAAATCGCCGCTACCGACAGCTTGCTGCAGCTCGACCACGCGTGCGCGACAAGCATCCAAGTAACGAGGCACCAAGTGGGCGATTTCTGCAGGCGGCTCGGCCGTCGAAGCTCCAACGATCAGCGGAGCTTCGCGCCGCCGGGCTGGGGGGCTGCCGCGCGCAAAGTCCAGGATCGAGTTGACGAGGCCGGCGCGGGTGATCGGCTTTCCCAGGTGCCCGTCACAACCCGCCGCCAAGCAACGCTTCACTTCGGCCTCCATCACGTGCGCTGTCAGCGCAACAATCGGTGTTCTGCGCTTCGCGCAGGCTTGCTCGTGCGCGCGAATTCGGCGCGTGGCTTCGTAGCCGTCCATGATCGGCATCTGCACGTCCATCAGCACCAGGTCGTAGTCGAAGCTCGCGCACATCTCCGCGGCCGTCCGCCCATCGTGCGCGAAGTCCAGCTGCCACGGGAAGCATTCCAGAAACGCGGCGACCAGCTCGCGATTGTGCTCGACGTCGTCCACGACCAGGATGCGCACGTCCGGCTGCGCCAGTTTGTCGCTCGGTAAAATGCAAACGCCAGCACTCGGTTCGGGTATCGACCCCGCCGCTCCGCCGCCAGCGCTCGGCGGCCACGTCGGCAGCGGCGGGCCAGGATCGGCGCCGCCCAGCGTAGCCACGGCGTCTGCCGCGGAACGCCGGGCAGGCAGGTTGACGGTAAACGAAAACTTGGAGCCATAGCCGGGGCGGCTTTCTAACCAAATGTTGCCGCCCATGAGCTCGACCAAGGCCTTCGATATCGTGAGGCCGAGACCCGTGCCACCGTAGCGGCGCGTGGTCGAGTTGTCCGCCTGCGTAAAGCTTTCGAAGATTGCGTCCTGACGCTCCAGCGGAATGCCAACTCCGGTGTCGGTGACGTCGAAACGGTACTCTTCGAGCGATAAACGCGTAACTTCCAGGGTGATCTTGCCCTGCTTGGTGAACTTGAAGGCATTGCCGACCAAGTTGACGAGCACCTGGCGCAAGCGTCCCAAGTCACCGACGACGGTCTCGGCAGGCCAAGCCACGACGTGACAAGCGAGCACCACGCCCGTCTCGGCGGCACGTGCCTGCATCAAATTTTCGATGCTGTCTACGAGCGCGCGCGGGGTGAAGGCCACGCTTTCGAGCTCCACTTTGCCGGATTCGATCTTGGCGACGTCCAGCACGTCGTTGATCAGCTCCAGTAAATTGGAGCCAGCCGAACGCACGCTCTCCACGTACTTGCGTTGCTTGGGCGAGAGCTCTGTTCCAAGCAGGAGCTCGCCCATGCCCATGATGGCGTTCATGGGCGTGCGGATCTCGTGGCTCATGTTGGCCAAGAAAGCGGTTTTGGCTTGGCTGGCGCGTTGCGCCGCCTCGGTCAGCGCACGCAACTCAAGCTCGACTCGGGCGCTGTCATCGGCGTGGGCCTCCAACTTGCGTTGCTGCGCGCACAGTTCGAGTCGATCGCGATGGTATTCGAGCTGGCTGACCACCAGCTTTGCGAGCAGCTCGAGCACCTCCCGCTGCGCAGGTTCGAGGGTTCGCGGGCGCCGATCGATCACGCACAGCGTGCCTAGCGTCACGCCTTGCAGCGTGAGTAGCGGATAGCCGCAGTAGAAACGAATCTGGGGACCAGACAAGACCAGCGGGTTGTCCGCAAAGCGTGAGTCTTCCAGCGCATCGGACACCAGCAGCGGCTCGCCATCTTCGACCACGTGACCGCAAAAGGAGATGTCGCGAGCCGTCTCGCTAACCGAAATGCCGTAGCGCGACTTGAACCATTGGCGATCGGCGTCGACCAATGACACCAGCGCGATCGGCATGTCGAGCAAACGCGCCGCCAACTGGGTCAAGGTGTCGAGGCTGTCCTCGGGCGGCGTGTCGAGCACCGCGAAGGACGCGAGCACGCGCAGGCGTTGGGCTTCGTTCGCTGGCAGAGTCGCGGCTGGCACGCTGCCCTCGGCTAGCCCACCTGGGCGAGGCTGGCCATGGCAGCGCTCTCGCGATTGGCGGTGACAATCAAGCGGATCTGCGAGCCGCCCACCTGAAACGCGACGTCGTTGACCACGAGGCCGCCTGGCGCCGAGAAGCTGAAGTTGGAGCCGGAGACCACGCTCGGCATCGAGAGCTGGCTGGGCGCGGGCAGGAGCGCCTTGACGCCGCCGCCTGTCATGTTGGCGATCTCACCGATCGCATCGTGTAGCTCGGCCACACTCAGCTCCGCCGCGGGCTGATCGAACATCGCGCTAGCTGCACGCCGCGCCAGGCCCTGGCTCAAACTGACCGTAACCAGACCGGTCCACGCGCCCGTGAGGTGCACGCACGCACACAGCGTCTCATCAGGTGGCGGAGGAATCGAACCGGCGGGCCCGAGCAAGTCGAGCCCGAGCGTTATGCTCCAAATGGTTTGGAAGACTTCCCGCAGATCATTGTCTTTGAGTTGGGTCATGGCACTTCAGCACCTTGGCGAGCGTTGGCGTCATGCGACGCGGGGGATGGTCAGCGGCTTGAGTTGATAATAGACCCCAGTGCCAATCCGGACTGGCGCGTAGCCGTCGTCCAAATTGCTGGTGGTCTCCGCGCCGCCCATGATCAAGAAGCCGTCAGGTCGCAGGGTCTGGCGTACGCGCCCCAAGATTCGGCGCTTCGTGTCGACGTCGAAGTAGATCAGGATGTTGCGCATGAACACCAGGTCCTGCGCGCCGACGGTTAGCCAGGGATCGAGCAAGTTCAGTTCCTGGAACTTCACCATCTCGCGAATCGCAGGCTTGACCTGCCATTCCGCCCCCGCGCGATCGAAATACTTGAGCAACATGGGCGCTGGCAGACCGCGATTGACCTCGAGCTGGCGGTACTTGCCTTCCCGGGCTCGCGCCAAGACGACCGAGTTCAGATCGGTCGCAAAGATCTGCACGTCCCAGCTGGCAAGCTCTGGAAACGCGTCGCGCAGGGTCATGGCAATGCTGTAAGGCTCCTGTCCGGTCGAAGCAGCGGCGCACCAAATGCGCAGCGATCGCTGTGCAGCTCTGGCCTTGATCAGCTCCGGAACCAGGCGCAGCTTGAGCGCTTCGAACGGATGAAAATCACGAAAAAAGAACGTCTCGTTCGTTGTCATCGCTTCGATAACCTGGGTTGCCAGCGGCGTCGCCAAATTGGCGCGCAGGGTGTAGACCAGCTCGTCGATCGAGCGCAGCCCCACCTCTCGCACCAGCGGCGTCAGCCGCGAATCGATCAGGTAGTCCTTCTCGGCTTCGAGCACGATCGCCGAGCGCCGGTAGACGAGGTCACGCAGGAACACCAAACTCTCGGCAGTTGCGAACACTTTAGGCCTCCCGCCTAGGCAACTCGGTGACGCGCGGCCGCTCGGCAACAGACTTGCGCACGCGAGACACCAGTTCGTGCGCCAACTGACTCAACGGCAAGACCTTGTCGGCGAGCCCCGCGGCCACGACCGCACCCGGCATGCTGGGGACGACGCAAGTGTCGGCGCTTTGCACGATCACGGCGCCCCCCGCCTCCACGATGTCGCGAGCCCCACGCGCGCCGTCTTGACCCATGCCGGTCAGCACGCAGCCCAGCACTCCTCCGCCATAAAACCGCGCAGCGGAGCGGAACAACACGTCGACGGCGGGGCGGCAGGAGTTCTCGGGCGGCTCCCGATTGAGCAGCGTTACGACGCGCACGCCGTCGCGCCCGAGCACCATGTGATGGTCACCAGGCGCGATGTAAACGCTGCCGGGCTCCACGCTGGCTCCGTGCTCTGCTTCGACGACCCTGACCCCCGAGGAGGCCGACAGCCGCTCGGCCAGCATCTTGGTGAACAGCGGCGGCATGTGCTGCACGATCAGAATCGGCACCGGCAGATCGGCTGGAATGCTGCGAAATATCTCGGTCAACGCGTTCGGGCCACCCGTCGAGCAACCGATACACAGCGCCGCGATCGGCTCTCTGCCGAGCCGGACCACCGGCGCCAGCGTCGGCATCGAGGGCAGCCGTGGCGGCGGAGGCGCGCCCGGCAGCAGGCTGGCGTGCCCGAGCGCCAACACTTTTTCCACGAGCTGGGCCTTGAAAGAGTCGAGACGATCGGCCTGGGTCACCGCCGCCGTGGGCTTGGTCACATAGTCGGTGGCGCCAGCCGCGAGTGCGCGCAAGGTGACGTCTGCACCGCGCTCGGTGAGCGAGCTGCACATAATCACAGGCAAGCGCGGAAATGTCTCGCGCAGCCGCTGTACGGTTTCGATGCCGTCCATGTCCGGCATTTCCACGTCGAGCAGCACCAGATCTGGATTGACCTGTGTCAGCTTCTGCAACGCAATCGCGCCATTCGGCGCGGTCGCGACGACGGTGATGCGCGAGTCGCCGTTCAGCACATCAGTGAGCATGCGCCGCACCACGACCGAGTCATCTACGACGAGCACGCGGATCATGCGGCCTTCAATCCGAGGATAACTAGCTTTTCCTCGATAGCTTCGGGGGCGAACGGCTTCATCAGGTACTCGCTGGCGCCGGCTTCGATCGCGCGCATCACCTGATCCTGTTCTGATTCGGTCGTGACCATCATGATCGCCATCTCGTCGTAGGCGCGGTCACGCCGGACCTCGAGCACCAGCTCGAGGCCGTTCATGACCGGCATATTCCAATCGACCAGCGCGATATCGAATGGGCCCGAGTTAATGATGGCGTCCAACGCCTCTCGGCCGTTGGACGCCTCCAGCGTAGAAAAGCCGAGAGACTTGAGCTGGCGCGCGATGATCAGCCTCATCGCGCGCGAATCATCGACTACGAGTGCTTTCATCGTGTGGCTCCTGCCCAAGTTCGACGGCGTCCGCTTGCCATGGCTCGCTCAATACTTGAACTGGGCCACCAGCTTCTGCAGCGCCGCAGCCATCGTGGCCAGCTCCGCCGAAGCACGCTCCGTATCCGACGCACCCGATGAAGTGCCTTGCGCGGCCCGCGCCACACTGGTGATATTTTGCGCAATCTCGCCGCTGCCACGCGCCGCGTCAGCCACGTTACGGCTAATTTCGTTGGTGGTCGCGGTCTGCTCTTCGACGGCGCTAGCAATCGTGTTCTGAATACCGTTGATCTCGTTGATGATCGTGCTGATTTGCCCAATCGCGCCGACGGCCGAGCGGGTGTCGGTCTGGATCGTCTCGATCTTCTGGCTGATATCCTCGGTCGCCTTGGCAGTTTCCTTGGCGAGCTCCTTGACCTCGTTGGCCACCACGGCAAAGCCCTTACCGGCTTCACCGGCGCGGGCAGCCTCGATGGTCGCGTTGAGCGCCAGCAAGTTGGTCTGCTGCGCGATCGAGGTAATCACTTTGATCACCTTGCCAATATCCGCGCTGCTCTCACCCAGCTTGGAGACGATGGTGTTCGTGGTTTCCGCAGCCTTAACCGCCGACGTAGCCACGCGCGCGGCGTCCGACGCGTTCTTGGCGATCTCGCGGATGCTGGCGGTCATCTCTTCGGTCGCCGTAGCAACGGTTTGGATGTTGCGATTGACTTGCTCGACGGCGGCAGAGACGACGTTGGCCTGAGTCGTGGTCTCGCCAGCGTTGCCGGTCATTTCCTTGGCAACAGACGACAATTCTTCGGAGGCGGCGCCGAGCGTGGTGGCGTTGCCGGCGATGCCAGACATGCTCTGGCGCATGGTGGCGAAGAACGCGCCGAGGCCCTGACCCAATCGACCAACCGAGTCGTCGCCAGTGATGGGGATCGGCTTGGTCAAGTCACCGCGCGCCGCTGCGTCCACGACGTCGAGCATCAAGTCGACCTTGCGCTTCAGCTCAGCGGCTTGCGTTTGTTCACGCTCGTGGCTTGCGAGCGCTTCCTTTTCGGCCTCATGCGCCGCCGTGATATCGGTCGCAAATTTGACCACTTTGACTAAACGCCCGGCCAAGTCGGCGACGGGCGAGTAGATCGCTCGCAACCAAATCTCGCGCCCGCCCTTGGCAATTCGCAAGATCTCGCCGCTCTGGGGCTCGCCGCGGTTCAACGCCGCCCAGAAACGCTCGTACTCCGGGCCTGAAGCGTAAGACGGTTCGCAAAAGATCCGGTGGTGGCGCCCTTTGATCTCGTCGAGCGTATAGCCCGTGGCCTTGAGGAAGTTTTCGTTGGCCGTAACGATCTGCCCATTCAGCTCGAATTGAATCACCGCCTGCGTCTTGTGGACGGCTTGCAATTGGCTCTGGAGATCGAATTCGGCCTCTTTGGCTTGGGTGATGTCGCTAGCGAACTTGACGACCTTGGTCACGCGCCCTTGCGGGTCGAGCATCGGCGCGTAAATGGCGCGCAGTTGTATGTTGCGCCCTCCCTTGCCAATCCGCTTGATGTCACCATTCTGTGCCTCACCTCGGTTGAGCGCCGCCCAGAAGCGCTCGTAGTCTGGGCTGGAGGCGTAGGATGGCTCGCAGAAGATGCGGTGATGGCGCCCTCTGATCTCGTCGATCGTGTAGCCGGTAGCCCTGAGGAAGTTCTCGTTGGCCGTAATGACGTTGCCACTCAGGTCGAACTGAATGACGGCCTGAGTCTGGTGGACGGCCTGCAGCTGGCCTTCGAGGTCGTGGGCTTTGGCCTTGAGGTCCGCAAGCTCGGTCAGGTTCGCTTCCGCGATGAGACGCGGGCGCGAGGACTCGCGGCTGCCGTTGTTGCCGTTGCTGTGTTCGATTCTGTCTTCCATGATCATATCCCTCGTCGGTTCAGATTCATCGCCCCCACACTCGGCAACAGCGCCGGGCGGCGTGCGAAAGTTTTTTTTGCGGGTCATCGGTCAACTCCCAGCGCTAGCGCCGGCATGCGCGGCGTGCCTGCGGCACGCGGCGCAAGCGTGCTCACGCGGCCTCGCCCGCTTTGCCACGGGCCTCGACTTGGTCGCCCAAAGCCACGATCCGCTCGACGTCGAGCAATAGCAGTAGCCGGTGCTCGAGCTTGTAGACGCCGAGCACCACCTCACGAAACACCGCTCCGAGCGTCTCGGGCGCGCGCTCGAACACCCGACCATCGAGCTCGAGCACGTCGCCGATATCGTCGACCAATAGGCTGACGACGCCGTCACCCGTGCGCAGCACGACGTTCATCGGTTGCTGCTCCGCGGCCAAAGGTGGCAGGCGCAGCCGGGCCCGCATATCGATGGCGGTCACGATCTGGCCGCGCAAGTTGATTAGCCCCCTGACCATCGACGAAGCCAGTGGGATGTTGGTCATCTGCTGGAAGCGAATGACCTCCTGAACGTTCATCACCTCGACGCCGAACAGCAAGCCATCCAGCAAAAAAGTGCACAGTTGTCGGTTTTCGGTCATGGCTGGTTCCCCGGGGTCAGGCCGCGTCCTTGCGGTCGAAGAAGGCGGAGTCGAAGCGGCGAATCACGCCATGCACGTCGAGCAGGTCGGTTACCCGCCCCTGCACGACAGCAGAGCCGAGCACGCCTTCGCGGGCAGCTTGGCTGCGCACGGTGATCACTTCCTCCACAATGTCCAAGATTTGCTCAACGACGAAGCCAATGCTGCGCCCCTGCACCGAGTAGACGATCACGAGCAGTGGGTCGCCCGTCTCCTGGCGTGGCTCGCGCAGCAACTCTCGACTCAGCCCGAGCAGCGGCAAGATCGCGCCACGGTATTGCACGACCTCACGGCCGGCTGCGCGTTCCACCTTCTCGGGTGGGATCTCCTCGAGCCTGGCCACCATCGACAGCGGAATGGCCATGCGTGTCGAGCTGCCGACCCGGAAGAGCAGCAAGGCTTCTCGCGCATCTTGCTCGTTTTCGGCCTTCTGCGACTTGTCGATCAACGCTCGGTCACGCGACGGCGAAACGACGTTGGCGCGCTGGGCGATGCCGAGCACGTCCAAGATCAACGCCACCTTACCGTCGCCCATGATCGTCGCGCCGGCGAAGGCGCTGATGCCCTTCAGCTCTTTGCCGAGCGGCTTGACCACGATTTCTTCGGTGTCGCTGATGCCGTCGACGACCAGCCCGAATTGCCGGTCATCTGCCTGCAATACGACGATATTGCAAACGTCGTTCGAGCCGTCTTGCTTCGTAAGCTCAAGCGCGCCGTTCAAGAAGACCAGCGGCAGCAAGTTGCCGCGCAACCGGTACACGGTCGTGCCGTGCAGGCTCTCGATACCGCGCCGCGCTTGCGCTCCCTCGAGCCGCACCAGCTCGAGCAGGTTGACTTGGGGAATCGCGAAGCGCTCGCCACCACTCGTGACGATCAGCGCCGGAATGATCGCCAGTGTGAGTGGGATCTTGATCTTGAGGACAGTGCCTTGACCGAGCCGCGAGCTGATGTCGACGGTGCCGCCGATCTTCTCGATGTTGGTCTTGACCACGTCCATGCCCACGCCACGCCCCGAGACGTTCGTGACCTGATCGGCGGTCGAAAAGCCCGGCGCAAAGATCAGGTGCGCTACCTCGCGCTCGTTCATGCGGCTGGCTTTTTCGGCGGTGATGAGCCCGCGTTCGACCGCACGTGCCCGGATCTTGTCGAGCGCTAACCCGCCACCGTCGTCCGACACCTCGATGTTGACCTGGCCGCCTTCGTGATAGGCGCGGAGCAGCACGCGACCCATCGCCGGCTTGCCGGCGGCCGCGCGCCGTTCAGGATTCTCGATGCCGTGGTCAACGGCGTTGCGCACAGCGTGCGTCAGCGGATCTTTGATGGCTTCGATGATCGAGCGATCGAGCTCCGTTTCGGTGCCGTCTAGATCGAGCGTCACCTTCTTGCCGCAGACGTTGGCCAGATCGCGCACGATGCGCGGAAATCTGTTCCAGACGTTGCCAATTGGCTGCATGCGAGTCTTCATCACGCCCGCCTGTAGCTCGGTCGTGAGCAGATTGAGCCGCTGCGAGGCGTTGGTGAAGGCCGGGTCCTTGGCCGTGATGCCGTATTGCAAGATCTGATTGCGAGCCAGCACCAGCTCGCCCACCAGATTCATCACGCGGTCGAGTAACGACACGTCGACGCGAATGGTGGTATCGGCGGCGCCGGGCACCCCCTTAGCGCCTGCATCGCTGGGTTCCGCGGCCGAGCGCGTCGGCGCGGGCTGCGCTTCGGGTACGGGCGCGGGTAGCGGGGCCGCAACCGCAACCGCAGCGGGCGCGGAGACCGGAGCAGGCGCGGGCGCGCTGGCGGGCGCGGCTTCGACGACCGAGCTAGCGGCCGCCGGCAGGGCAGGCGGCAGAGGCGCCGCTGTTGACGGCTCGCCGATCCGCGAAAGTGCGGCGATGACGCTCGAAAAATCTTCGTTGCCCTCGTTCCCACTAGCTTCGATCGAGCTCAGAATCCTGCGCACGCCGTCGACCATCGCGAGCAAGGTCGACGTGATATTGGCATCGAGGATTAGCTCGCCGTCACGCAGCCGGCTCAGTTGACTCTCACCGATGTGCGTGAGCCCTTCGAGCTTGGTCAACCCGAAGAACCCGGCCGTTCCCTTGATCGTGTGCACGCAGCGAAAAATGCCTGCTAGCCGCGCACGGTCACGCGGATCCTGCTCGAGCGCCACGAAGTCACGGTCGAGTTGATGCAGATTCTCCCGACTTTCGAGCAAGAACTCCCGCATCAGCTCATCATCTTCAGTAGACATGCCGATTCCTTCGCTAGACGTCGTGCGTCCGGTCCCAAAACACGCCAGCTTCCCTGGACCGAGTCGTAAAGCTCGCTCCGCTGGCGAGGACCAGAACGTCTCGCCAGGAAAACCCTTAATACGGCCAAGGTTGGCTAGCCCAGGTGGGCTAGTCGCTAACAACGACGCTGTCTTGTCGTGACTGGGTGATGCGGGCGCAAGGCGCGCGCACGGGCCACGAGGTGCGGGCACACCGCACAGCTAAAGCACTCATGCATCGTCCCACAATCGATTCCTTAACTTGCAGAGCGAACCGCCGTCCCTTGGATTGAGGAGGGCTCTTTTTGTCATGCCCAAGAAAATACTGATCGTCGACGACAGCAAAGCGATGCGCCTGATCGTCCGCCGCTCACTGCGCCAGGCGGGGTTTGAAGACCTCGAAGTGCGCGAGGCAGGCAACGGCAAAGAGGCGCTCGAGGCACTGGCCCAGGGGCTGCCCGATCTGGTCCTCTCCGATTGGAACATGCCCGAAATGTCCGGCATCGAGTTGCTGGGCCAGATCACGGCGCAGGCGATCCAGGTGAAACTGGGTTTCATCACGACCGAAGGGACGCCCGAAATGCGCCAAACTGCGGCAGCGGCCGGCGCGCTCTTCCTGGTCGCCAAGCCGTTCACACCCGAGTCTTTGCGTGACGCGCTGGGCCCCTGGCTTGGCTGAGTACCCCTGATTTCCACCTGCAGGTGGACTCTTCAGATGGGCGCTGCTAGTCGTGCGAGCCTCATACGCGCAAGGGACTGCGTGACTTTCAATGCCGTACTCGCAACGCGATCCTGAGGACCTGTTTCGTGTTGCGGTGGAGCTTTCGCCGAGCGGCCTGTTGATCGTGGACGAGCATGGTGTGGTGTTGCTCGCCAATCACGAGGTGGAGCGCATGTTCGGCTACGCCTCCGGGGAACTGGTGGGGACGCCGGTCGAACGGCTGGTTCCGGAGCGCTTTCGGTCTCGGCACCCAGGGTTTCGCGCGGCCTTCACGGCGGATGCCAAAGCCCGAGCGATGGGCGCCGGGCGGGACCTCTACGGCCTGCGCAAAGACGGCAGCGAGGTTCCAATCGAAATTGGCCTGAACCCCGTCACGACGGCGCGCGGCATGTTCGTGTTGAGCTCGATCGTCGACATCAGTGCCCGACGCCGCGCTGAAGATCGATTTCGAGCCGCGGTTGAGTCCTCACCGAGTGGCATGGTCATGGTCGACCGCAATGGCGTGATCGTGCTGGTCAATCGCGAGATCGAGCGCCTGTTCGGCTACGCGCGTGAGGAGCTGATCGGTCGCTCGATCGACATTTTAGTGCCCGAGCGGCTGCGCAGCGGTCACCCCGGCTATCGCACCGATTTCTTCGGTGCGCCTCGAGCTCGCGCGATGGGCGCCGGGCGCGAACTGTTCGGTGTCCGGAAAGATGGCGTCGAGGTGCCCGTCGAAATCGGCTTGAATCCGATCGAGACGGAAGAGGGCCTGTTCGTGTTGAGCTCGATCGTGGACGTCTCGGCGCGCCGCAAGGCGCACGCCGCCTTGCTAGAAAGCGAGGAGCGCTTCCGGCTGATCGTCGAGAGTATTCAGGACTACTCGATCATCATGCTCGACCCACAGGGCCTGGTGGTTTCCTGGAACGACGGGGCGGCGCGGATCAAGGGCTACGCGGCCGACGTGGCGATTGGGCGCCACTTCTCGCTGTTCTTTCCAGAAGAACCTGGGACGGTTGAGCTGTGCCAACAAATGTTGGAAACAGCCGCCAGCGTTGGGCGCTGCGAAAGAGAGACCTTCGAGGTACGCCAAGACGGGACGCGCTTCCTTGCCAACGTGCTGCTGCAGGCGCTGCGTGATGAATCCCAGCAGTTGCGCGGTTTCGTCAAGATCACGCGCGACGTGACCGAACGCCAGCATCTGGAGGAACAGCTGCGGCAGTCACAAAAGATGGAGGCGATCGGTACACTAGCGGGGGGCATTGCGCATGACTTCAACAACATCTTGGGCGCGATCGTCGGCTTCACCGAAGCCGCCCGCGAAGACGTCGGCCCCCATCAACACCTGGTCAGCGATCTCGACGAGGTGTTAAAGGCTGCAGAGCGGGCGCGCGCCCTCGTGCGGCGCATCCTAACTTTCAGCCGCCGGCAAGAGCCTCCCAAGGCGGCGGCCCGCATCGATCAAGCCGTCTCGGAAGCTTGTCACTTGCTGCGAGCCACACTGCCGACCACCATCGAGCTTCGCCGCACGGTGGATGCCTCGTCGCCAGCCGTGGCGCTCGACCCCACCCAGGCGCACCAGGTGGTCATGAACTTGATCACCAACTCGGCGCACGCGATGCCCAATGGCGGCGTCGTCGAAGTCGAGCTTGCGCCGTTTTACGCGCGCGATAGTTTCGTGATTTCGCATCCCGATCTGCACGAGGGCTCGTACGTGCGTTTGACCGTCAGCGACAGCGGGGGGGGCATGACCTCGGCCGTGCGGCAGCGCGCTTTCGAGCCGTTTTTCACGACGCGGCCCGCGGGTTCCGGCACCGGCCTCGGCTTGGCAGTCGTGCACGGCATCGTGCGCGGCGCCGGCGGGGCGATCGAGATTGCCAGCGAAGTTGGGCGCGGCACCGTAGTCACCGTCTACTTGCCTGCCGCGCTTGCCAACGAGCAACAAGAGCCGCTCGCCGACGTCACGGAACTGCCCGCATGGAGCCTGCGCGTGCTGTTCGTGGACGACGAAACCTCCTTGGCGCGGATCGGAACCCGCACGCTACGACGCTTGGGTCACGCCGTGACCACGCACACCGGTAGCGTCGCCGCGCTAGCAGACTTTCGTTCGCGCCCGGGCGACTTCGACGTGGTCGTGACCGACTACACGATGCCGCACCTGACCGGGCTCGAGCTGGCGCGCGAGATCCTGCGTATTCGCCCGGATCTGCCGCTGATCCTCGTGAGCGGGCACACCGAAGCGCTGCCGCTCGACAGCGGCGTGCAATTCCACCAAGTGCTGATGAAACCCGTGACCACACTCATGTACGAAGAAGCGCTCGCTCCGCTGGTGGCGGCGCGCGCCGCCCAGAACTGAGCGAAGCGCCGGCCACGCTCGACCTCTTCGGCCGTGACTACGCCGGCGTTGCCGGCCCGCTTCAGGCTTGGGGTAGCAGCCGCAGCGCTGCTTCAGACTTGACCCCTGGCGGGCCGGCGGCTTCCACCCACCCATCCAAGAACTCTTCCAACGATGGGCTTTCGCTCTCCGACCCCCCGGGGCAAAAGAATTTGGAACTTCGCTCGTCGACGCAGCGTGACCGGCGACGTCCTCCCGCGTACGCTATGTCGCATGAGCCTATCGACGGACCGCCCTGGGAGCAGCGAAGCCACGCTGCGCGGCGCTAACGTTGGAGAAATCTATGACGCGAACGGGGTGGACCGCACGCTGGTGCGCTGGATGCTCCGACAGAGTCCAGCCCAACGCTTGGCCTATGCCCAGGGTGTGATCGATCTAGCCGAAAGCGCACGACGCTCACGCAATGGCCATCGCTGATCTGATCGGCACGCTGGTCAAGCGCGAGGTCGAGTTCGTGATCGTCGGTGGCATGGCGGCCATTCTGAGAGGGACGCCGGTCAACACCTTCGATTTGGACGTCGTCTACGAACGAAGCTCAGAAAACATCGAACGGCTGCTGCTCGCACTCGACGAGCTTCAGGTGATCGCTCAGCCGGAACTGTTCAGTCGACTCGTCTTGACCGTCAGCGCGGAGTATGGAGCAGTTAGGGGTGCCGCTCCCTGATTGACTGCCAGAGGCTGATGACGAACCCCGCCGACCCGCTCCGGAACGACCCCAGCTCTGGCGCGCCTGAGCCGCGGGAAGAAGTCGCGCGGCTCCGCCAGCGCGTCGCGGAATACGACGTGATCTTCGAATCCACGCCGATCATGTTTTGGTATAAAGACGCCCAAAACGGCATCTTGCGAGTGAATCGCGCAGCTGCGGCGCTGGAGGGTCTCCACCCGAGCGACCTGGAAGGCAAGCGTTGCGAGGACGTGTACCCGCCCGAACAGGCAGCGGCGTACTACGCGGATGACCTGGATGTGCTTACGTCAGGTCAGCCCAAACTCAACATTTTGGAACCGCACACCGCGCCCGGTTCGGGCGAAACCCGGTGGCTGCAGGTAGGCAAGGTGCCATCGCGGAACGGGGCCGGTGAAATCGACGGCGTGATTGCCTTCGCGATGGACGTTACCGAACGGCACAAGCTGGAAGACGAGCGGCGGCAGGCCCAAAAAATGGAAAGCATTGGGCGCCTCGCTGGCGGCGTAGCGCATGACTTCAACAACCTGCTCGGCGCGATCATGGGGGCCGCGGAGTTGCTGCGCAGGCGTCAGCCTTTGCCGCCGGAAATGGGGCGCGACGTGGATTGCATTCTGCGGGCTGCGGAGCGCGCTGCAGATCTCACGGGGCAGTTACTTGCATTCTCGCGCAAGGGCACCGGTCGCAGCGCAGCCTGTGACGTCTTCGAATCGGTTCAGAGCGTCCTATCAATCCTGAAGCGCACGCTGGATCCGCGCGTGCGCATAGACTACGAGTCAACCGAGGGCAGCGCGGTGCTTCTGGCAGACGCGGGCTCAGTGCAAAGCGCGATCCTCAATTTGGCCCTCAACGCGCGAGACGCTATGCCCGACGGTGGTGTGCTCGAGATTCGGGCGCTCACCCTCACGCTCGCGGCGCCACTCTCCCTGTCCCACGCGCAGCAGCTGTCGCCTGGACACTACGTGGAGGTTCGGGTCTCCGACACCGGCCAAGGCATCGCCCCGCAGCATTGGGCTCACATCTTCGAGCCCTTTTTCACGACGAAGGAGCTCGGCAAGGGGACAGGATTGGGGCTGGCGGCTGTTTACGGCACCGCGCAGTCCTGCGGTGGTGGGGTGAGCGTCAGCACTGCGCTGGGTCAAGGCAGCTCCTTCAGCTTGTTCCTAGCCGTCGATCCTTCGCTTTCGGTGCTTCGCGGCCTCCCCGTCGCAGATGCCGAGTCCGGCCGCGGGCGCATCCTGCTCGCCGATGACGAACCGCTGCTGCTTGATCTAGCGCGCCGTATGCTGGAAGAAGCCGGTTACGAGGTGGTGACCGCGAGCGACGGCCAGGCCGCGCTCGACGTTTGTGCTCGAGATCCGCGCCCCTTCAATCTGGCCGTGTTCGACGTCAACATGCCGCGACTTAGCGGTCCGGAGGCGTACAAGCGTTTGAAGCGCGAGCAGCCTCAGCTTCGCGTGCTCTTCGTCACGGGCTTCGACTTCACCGGAGCGGCGGAGCGCTATGGGTTGGATACCAACAGCGTGCTCGAGAAGCCCTACAAGCCCCAAGATCTCCAAGCTGCGGTTGCTCGGCTCCTACGCTAGATACGGGGCCGTGCGAGGCACGTTTACGGCGAGACCAGCAATTCAGGGACACTCCCTAGATTTCGATGGGCTCACCCAATGGACCGGCAAACGTCAATACCAGCGAGATTTGGCCGTTGGCATCGAGCTCACCAGCGTCGAAGGCCTCCGCGCTCGTGCCGTCCCGCAGCTCAGCGACTCCTCGGTACCGAAACGTGGTGCCGCGCGCGTCGATGGCGCTGGCCAAGCGGAT
Source organism: Polyangiales bacterium (assembly GCA_038252755.1). Lineage (GTDB taxonomy): Bacteria > Myxococcota_A > Polyangia > Polyangiales > Polyangiaceae > PMG-095. The sequence continues at coordinate 22,570 of JBBSAB010000061.1, forward strand.
GCTCAGCAACTGCGGGTCGGCGCGAACGCGTGTCATCTCTTCGGCAAGCGCGGCGCGACCGCGAATCTCGCGGCCGTGGGTGACCATTCGACCATCGGCGGCGAAGCACGTTTCGATCATCGCTACGCGCTTCGCAGGGTCGCTCTCACACCAGGCTCCAATGAACGTTTCGACGGCAATCTCGGCGGCGCTCGGCATGCCTGCATCCTATACGTCGAGCGAAGATTCGGCATCGAACAAAGTTTGAAGCCAGTTCGGCTTCATCCTCGCGTCTACGACGACATCGACGAAGCGCTCGCCTAGACTCAACATGTGGGCGCGGCCGGTCTGCTGTCGTCACGGTCTCCAAGTCCGGGTGGGAGCCTCCCGTGCCGGGGTGTCCATGCGCGCACGGGTATCGATGGCGTGTGGGGGGCGAAATTGTGCAAGGCTGCTTGCACAAAATCCGCGCTAGCTCTGCGTCACGATCGCGCCCTCCGCTTTGGCGCCGGGGTACGTGCCTGCGAGCCGGGTGCCACGCTGTGCGAAGGGTTCTTTGGCCCGGCGCTCCGCTTCGACGCGGCGGGTTTCGCTGGCGGAGGCTCGGCCGGTGCCCGAGCGGCGCGCTGAGCGGGGGCACGTTCGAGCTCGATGCCGAAGACGTCCGAGAGTCCACTGCTCGGCAGCACGCGACGAGAGCGTTTGCCTTCAGTCTTCGCCTCCGAGATCGCGGCTGCTGCGCGCTCCTCGACTAGCTCAGCCGGATCGACACCCCGAAGAGTGAAGAGCAGCTCGGGGCGGGCGTCGAGTCGGGCGCCGACGCCGTACAGCACCGCTGCCAGGTGCTTGCACAAGCCGGCCCAGTCCGGGCAGGAGCACGACATACGGAGCTCGGAGGCCACTGGAAACAGCCCAGTGTCGCGATTCGTCACGGTTCGCATCACGCTGTCGGCAAGCTTGCCGCGGAGCAACTCGACGAGGCTGTCGATGCTACCGGTGCACTCGGCAACCACCTTGCTCCAACGTTTCGGCTGGAGCTTCACGACGCCAATTTCGACGTCGTAGAGCGAACTGCCCTGGACTTTGGCGACGATGCGCCCGGATGCGAGCGTGAGATGGACGACTGCCCCACGCCGCACGTACGTTCGACCGCGGGGTAGGCGATTCTCGAAGTCGCTCAGCGACTCAAGGTGGCTGCACCAGGCCTTGCCCCAAAACGTGGTCGCGATCGTTCGCCCATCCACCACGACCGGTTCGACCGCGAGGCCCTTCTTCTTCAGTTTCGCAACCGCGGCTGCGGCGTCGCGCGTCCGCTGCGCAACCGGAACATACGGTGGAAAACGGTCGGAAGAGTAGCTGCTCGAACGACGGCGCATTGCGGGGCATGCGTGCCGCGCTGGCGAGCTGCAGTCAAATCCAAATCATGTGGCGTCGTCGCCGAGCGCCGAAACGAGATCGAGCGAGACGACACGCATCAGCTCGGCGTCGGACAGCTCGGTCAGGGCGGCTTCTCCACCGCCTTCGAGCAGTTCCTTCGATAGCGCGCGTTTACTGCTGATCAGCTCATCAATACGCTGCTCCACCGTCCCGCGACACACCAGCTTATGCACCAGCACCGCCCGCTTCTGGCCAATCCGAAACGCGCGGTCCGTCGCTTGGTCTTCGACCGCCGGATTCCACCAGCGGTCGAAGTGGATGACGTGCGAGGCCGCGGTCAGGTTGAGGCCCGTGCCGCCGGCTTTGAGCGACAGCACGAAGAAAGGTGGCCCATCTGTAGCCTGGAACTCTTCGACCAACTTCGAGCGCGCCTTGACCGCGGTGCCACCGTGCAAGGTCAGCCCGTCGCGACCGAACACGCCCTTAAGAAAGCTCGCCAGCGGCGCGCACAGCTCGCGAAACTGTGTGAATACGAGCACGCGCTCTTGCCGTTCGGCGATGGGCTCGCACAGCTCGCGGAGCCGCAAGAGCTTTCCGCTCGACTTCTCGGCATAGTCGCCGTCACCAAGCCACTGCGACGGATGATTGCAGATCTGCTTGAGCCGCAGTAGCGACGCCAGGACGAGGCCGCGCCGCGCCATCGCGTCACTGCGCTTCAGATCACGCTCCAGCTCCTTCACTGCCTGCTGGTAGAGCGTCGCTTGAGCGCGTGTCAGTCCCGCGAACGCGGTCAATTCGGTCTTGGCTGGCAGATCCGTGATCACCTTCGGGTCGGTCTTGAGTCGACGCAAGATGTAGGGCCGTACCAGTTCACGCAGCGGCGCGTACCCCCCGGGCGCGCCGGCGAGGCGCTTGGTGAGCTGGCTGAAGGCCTTGCCGCTGCCCAAGAGCCCCGGATTCAGAAAGTCGAACAGCGACCACAGATCGCCGACTCGATTTTCGATCGGAGTACCCGTGAGCGCGATGCGTGCGTCCGCCTTCAATGCTTTGACGGCGCGCGTCTGCCGCGCGCCGGGGCTCTTGATGGCTTGCGCCTCGTCCAGGATCAGCAAACGCCAATCACGCTCGGCGAGCCAGCCGAGCCGCTGCGCACCGCCGTAGCTGGTGATGACGAGATCGATCGCGTTGGCCTCGCGGCCCAGTGCGAGGTTCACGGCCTCAGGTGGCTCCACGGAGGCGTGAGCGACGCGCACGGCCAAAGTCGGCGCAAACCGCGCAATTTCCCCTTGCCAGTTGCCGATCAGTGACGCAGGAACAACCAGCAAGCTTGGGCGCTTAGTCGCTTTCCTTGCCTCACGCCGGTCTCGGAGCAAGAGCCCAAGCACCTGCACGGTCTTACCGAGGCCCATATCATCGGCTAAGCAGGCGCCGAGCCCGAGCCCGACGAGCAGACGCAGCCACTCGACGCCGGCGCGCTGGTACGGACGCAGCTCGGCGCGAAGTCCGTCGCGTGGATCGCTCGGCGCGTCAGTTTCGGGACTGCGCAATGCGCGCAGTGTGTTGGTCAACCACTCACCCGGTTGAACGCCCGTCCACGCGGCGCTAGACCGAGCGGCTTCCTCGTCGCGCCCTTCGCCCTGCCCGGCTCCCGCGAGCAGACGCATTGCCTGCAGCAGCGACATGCCGTCCTTTGCGCCCTTCGCGACGTTTCTCCAGTGCTCGAGCGCTTCCGTCAGGCGCTTTGGATCGATCTCGACCCAGCGCCCGCGCACCATCGCCAGGCCAGCCTCGGCGCGCGTGATGGCACGCCACTCCTCAGGCGACAGCTTGTCTCCGTCGAGGGCGACTTCGACCGAGAAGTCGAGCAGAGCATCGAGTCCGAGCGTCGACGGCGGCTTCTTGCCGACGCTCACCTGCACCACCGTGCGTGCGCGATGCCGCGAGCTCCACCAATCCGGCACTCTCACCAGCACGCCGCTGTGCTCGATGCTAGGCATCTCGCGCAGAAACCGGTAGGCCTCCGGAGGCGTCCAGGCAAGCGGATGGTAGAGATCGCCCGAGTCGACGAGCTGCCGCACCAGGTCGCTCTTCTCCGCGGCCCGCTGCACCGGTAGGAGCACCGCCAAAAGAGCTTGCCGCTGGCGAGCGCCACCATACTCGCGCAGCGCCTCGCCCAGCGGCACATGCTGCGCCTTGGCCGCGCGCGACAGCCGCGTCGTGTACGTTGCCAGAAACGCGAATGGATGCTCGGCGTCACGCTTGTTCTCGGCGAGATGAAACACGACGCGCCCGACGCCATGCCACGCGGTGCTCAAGTCACGCACGACCTCGATCACGCTCTCGCCGCGCTCCGCCGCCCGAGTTGACAGCGCACTCCACGTTTGGCTCCAAAGCGCGCCAAGGACCGCCGCGTTCAAGTACTCGCCACCCAGCATCGGCGCCGTCGAACGCGCCAGCTCATCGAAGTCGGGCGAAGGCGGCGCGGCGCTTACCGCGCCGGGCGTGTCGAGATCCGGCAGCGCGCAGAGCGCCGTGAAAAACAGATGCCCAAATTCGCGAAACCAACCCAGTGCAGGCGGCAAGTCGCCCTCGAGCTCAGCGCCACCGAGTTGCATCAAGCCATCGCCAGAGCCGCGCTCGAATGCCTGCGTCAGCCGCGCGAGCCGCGCCGGCTCAACGTCGATCGCGGTTTCTGATGCCGCGAGGCGGAGACGTCCGCTCGGGGAGAGGACCAGATCAACGAACACAGGCGCACGCGCAGGGGGACACCGCGCGGAGACTAGCCCACCCGGCGGAGAGCAAGCGCCGTCACCACGCCGCAGCTCTGGTGTCTCGCTCCGCCCGAACAGCGCCGACCGGAGACGACGGCGCTTTACCCGCTGATCTAGGCTAGCTTCGCTGGCGTGCAACGAATCGGGGTAAGGGTCGTGTCCTTCGGATTGAGCCTGGCGCTGCCACGGGTTGCATTGGCGCAGCCTCAAGACGACGCCGCTCTCGCCCAGGACAAGCCGCCCGGACGAACGGTCTGGCACAATAGCGTCAAGGAGCCCGAGCCCGAGCCCGAACCCGAGCTGGACCTCGAGCCGGTGATGACGACGGACGAGTTGAGCCGCGCCTATCCGGACCTCGAGCTGCAGACGACCCCAGGGACGACACTTACCGTCAGCACCTCGACACTGTATGCGTTTCAGTCCATTGCCCTGGCGATTGGGACCGACGTCTATGCACTGCCGCGTTTGCGCTTGAGTAGTTTTCTTTCTGCGGGCTTCTTGAACGCTCTCGGCAACCATTGGAACTTCAGCGTCTACGCCGAGGTGGGCATCTTCTGCGGACCGCGCGGCTGCTTGTTCGTCGAGATGCCTTCACGCGGCCCTCTGGTAGTCGTGATGCAGGCCGCCGAGCACAGGGCGTGAGACCACGTCGCCGCGATCCTGCGAGATCGCGCCCTTCACCGGCGTCGCGTGGTGCAGCCCCTGATGCGGACGCAAGCGATTGAAGTAGCCAACGTACTCGGCGAGCACCACTCGTAAGTAGCGCTCGCTCAGGACGATCACGTGATCCAATCACTCGCGCCGCACGCTGCCGAGAAAGCGCACGCAAGTCGCGTTCATGTCGGGCGTGCGTACGGCAGTCTTGATCACGCGAGCACCGACAGCTGCAGCCGCGCGATCGAAGTCCGCCCCGTACACCGCGTACCGTTACCTACCGCTCACGCCACACGTGGACGAATCCGTCGCCGATGGCTCCACGTGGGGCCGCACCGACTTCTCGCCGCCGCAGATCGGTGAACGGGTCCACGTCTTTCTGGACGCCTACGCCGGTGACGCCCTCCGGTACCCGGTCTCGGCTCTATTGAGCTACCTGCCACCTCGCCTGATCGCCATGGCCGATTGGTGCGACAGACAAGACAATGAGGCCCTACGCCGCAATGGCGTGACGTACCGCGTGCACGCGGCGTGGCTCGCAGGCGGCGCGCGCGGCACCGCCGACGTGGTGGAGGTTCGCGACGCCTAGGCTCGATTCCTGCGAAGTGAGAAGAGCCAACACAATGTTGGATTGCCTTCCCACTTGCTTTCCCGACCCGGCCACGGCAGAAACAGCCTGAGGGATTTGTGAGTCGTTTGATCACGGTCGTGCTCGTCATCGGGTTGAGCCTCGGCATGCTGCAAGGCTGCTTCGTACTCCTCGGTGCTGGTGCTGGCGCCGCCTCGAGAAACATCGACCCGAAGCCACCCCAGGCCGAGACGGCAGCCAACTGCAAGTCCTGGGAGTGTTGGGACGGCTACGCGTGCGGACCTTGCGAAGAAGGCGCGGTAACGGACGAGGCGTCGAAGTCGAAGAAGTAGCGGTGGCCGGAGCGCCGCACGTACGCGTCGAGCTCGGGCCGCAGCGCATCGTCGTCGAACGGCTCCTCGAGTCTAGCAACGCCTTAGCTCACTTCGTGCGCGAGCTGGTGCCGGGGCTCGTGCGTAGCTTGCGTTGACGAGGCGCCGCCGACACAGCGGCATGGGGCTCGCTTGGTGTCACGGCGTCGCGAGGCCGTACGTACTTCATAAGCGTTCGGCGCCGACTCCGACTACGGAACGGAGCGCCTTCGGCCAAAAACAGGCCGAGATGTAGCGCTTATGTGAAATTCTCACGTTGCGAGAACTGGTCCGCGCTGCACCGCCGTGACCGCTCCGCTCTTGCCGTCCCAGAGGGCGCGGCTTCGCGGCCGCACGCCCAGCGAACGTGGGGGCTCACGGCGCGCTCGGAGCTCCTGCGTCTTCGCGTCGATGATTGGTTCGACGGCGAGGGTGAGCAAGTCGCTTCGTCTTCCGCTTTGGCCCTGACTCGTGCAAAGGTCGGTGGTCTAGGGGTCTGAATTGCCATGAAGGAGCTCGTCCGCTCGACTCGACTCGAGGCCTTTGTGCTCGGGTTGCTGCTCTGGGCAACATTTATGTACTTCGCTCAGGGCGGTGGCGCGAACCAGAACTCGCGTTTCGCGCTGACCCGCGCCATCGTCGAGCAATCGTCGCTGGCGATCGACGACTACGCCTCGACCACCTTCGACATTGCAAGGTTCCAAGGGCACTACTACTCGGACAAAGCCCCTGGGTTGGCCTTCTTGGCCGTGCCGGCGCACACGGTCTATCTGCTTTTCCACGAAGCGCCGTCCGAACCAGGGGAAGTAAGCGCGGCGCTGCATTGGTCAACAGCATTCACCGTATCGCTGTGCTCCGCCGTGGCGGGCGGCCTTTTCTATCTGTTGCTGCTCGGCCGTGCCCATTCGCGTCCAGCAGCGCTGCTCACCACACTGGGCTGGATGCTTGCCACCCCAGCCTTTGCCTACTCGACGCTATTTTATGGACATCAGCTGGCGGCAGCACTGGTCGTGATGGCGCTCTGCGTGATCGAGCTCAGGCGAGCCTCACCGTTGCACTTCACTTGGGGCCTCCTCTTGGGGACACTCCTCGGAACGCTCGTGGCAGTCGAGTACCCAACGCTCGTAGTCGTACCTCTGCTCGTCGTCTACGCTCGTCCCTTCAGTGAGCGGCGCTACCTGCTGGGTGGAACGCTCGGGTTCCTACTGGTCCTCGGCGCCCTCGGTGCCTATCATTACCGTTGCTTTGGCTCGCCATTCGGGGCTGGGTACCTCACGCTCGACGCACCGGAATTCGCTGCGACCATGCAGGGTGGTTGGATGGGGTTTCATCCGCCAAAACTCCGTACGATCTACCAACTGTTCTTCGGCGAGTTCCGCGGCCTATTACCCACCGCGCCTTGGCTGTTGCTCGCTTCGATTGGGGTCGTTCCGCTGTGGCAGAAGGGCCTACGTCGGGAGGCTTGGCTCAGCGCTCTCGGCCTCGTAATTCCTGGATTGGTGGTGGCGGCGTTCGCACGCTGGGATGGCGGTGCTGCATTCGGCCCTAGACACCTGGTCTACGCGCTTCCGCTGATGGCAAGCCCGGCCGCCGTCGTCTTCGATCTCATCCCCCGATTTCAACGGATCTGGCGCTTCGCTCTGGCGATCGGCGCCGGTTTCCTGCTCCTCGTTGGAATGCTGGTGTGCTTGGCCGCTGTGGCCGTCATGCCCGAGATGCCGGAGCAACCCGTCCCCGTCCAGCAGGAAAGCTTCGTATACCTCGCCGATCCCAAACATCCGCTTACGGAATTTACCTTGCCATTGTTCCTTGATGGAAGACTGTCCACCAAAGCGGCTTTCGCCGACGGACGCTTCGGCCTCGCCTACCTCAGTCCTGGTCACGACCTCGACGCGTACAACTTGGGCGAGCGCTGGCTTCGGCTCCGTGGGCATATGAGCCTCCTACCGCTTGCTGCACTTTGGGTTTTGGCAAGTGCGGCGTGGCGGGCGATAAGCCAAAGGGGCGCTTGATGGTCTTAACGCACAGCCCTGAGAAGCTCCGGCTGCTGTGCTGGCTACTTCGTTCGTCCGCGCTCACGCGGCGGCCCGGTAGTCATGATGCAGTCCACCGAGTACCTGCCGCGCCTGAACATGTTGCGCCCGGGCCGGTTCAGTCTGCGAGGTGTTGATCGGGACGCTTTGGCGGAGGCCTTGGTGCGGGCGCGCCGAGTTGAAGAACGCGGCGTACTCTCGCAGCACGCTCTCAAAGTGGCGAACGCCGAGAAAGATCACGTGATCCAAGCACTCGCGCCGCAAAGATCCAAGGAACCGCTCGCAGGTCGCGTTCATCAGCGGGGCGTGAATCGCAGTGCGGATGACGCGAATGCCGACACCTTCAGCCACGCGATCAAAGTCGCCGCCGAACTTGGCGTCGTTGTCACGAATGATGAATCTCGGGAGCTCCGCATAGAAGGCCGTTGCGTTGCGCAACTGCTGAGCCGTCTATTCTTGCGTAGGCGCTCGGGTCGCCGCGATGTGCAGCACGCGCTTGGTGTTCACGTCGACGATGACGAAGGCAAAGATCGGGCGGAACCGGATGTCGTAGGTTTGGAGGAAATCGCAGGCCCAAACCGAGTGGTTGCGCAAGAAGGTTCGCCATCCCTGTCCGTCACTGCGCGTAGGCGGGCGCGCTTGCCGCATGTACTTCTGCACGGAGCGCTTAGCCACGCGGATGCCGAGCTTGAGGAGTTCGCCGCGGATGCGCTCCGCGCCCCAAAGTCGATTCTCGACGGCCATCCGTCGGATCAGGGCGGCAACCTCGGCGCCGATTCGTGGCTCTCGACTGGACGTCTTCGACTTCGCTCGCCAGAACAAGCGAAATCCGTCTCGATGCCAGCGAATTAGCGTTTCGGGCTTCACGATCAGCAGCGCGCCGCGCCAAGACGGAATCCTGCTCGCGAGTAGCGCCAGCGCGCCGCGCTCGTGCCGTCGCAGACTCGGTCGTTTGACGCTTCGATTGGCGACGATGAGCTGCTGGCGAAGAAACGCGTTCTCGGCGAGGAGCTGGCTGCGCGTTCGGGCGACGTCGACTGCGAATCCGCTCAGCAGGGTGGGCGTCAGCTCGGGCAAGAGCTCCTCGCGAACGCTGGCGAAGACTTTCCGGACGACAGTCCGAAGGTGGCCGGCGAGGCGTGCGATCACGTTCGGCATCTCGCTCAGTTCGGCGTGGAAGTTCAAGACTTGTCCCGCGCGAATTCTTGAACGATCCTGCGGTGGACGAGCGAAGTAGCCAGGACAGGGAGGGTCGGCGGCTTGTCACAGCTCCGTGTCAGAGCTCGTTGCCCCGGCGCTCATGGCCGTCTCCGCTTGGGCGAAAACTCTGCCTCGATTTGCTCGATCGTCGGCAGGCTTCCCTCGAGCTCTTTCGGTAGCTTCTCCACGAGCTCGGTCTCCCACGCGGCGACGCCAACGGGGCGCTTCAGGTGCCGCAGCGCGTACTCGACGACGAGCTTGTTCTTGTTCTTGCAGAGGAGTAGCCCGATCGTCGGCTGGTCATCTTCGTGCTTCAACAGGTCGTCGACCGCCGAGAGGTACAGATTCAGCTGCCCCACGAAGCCCGGATCGAAGTCGACGGCCTTTAGTTCGACGACGACGAAGCAACGGAGCTTGAGGTGGTAGAAGAGCAGATCCAACTTGAAATCTTGGTCGCCCACCTCAAGCGGCATCTGACGCCCTACGAATGCGAAGCCGGCGCCGAGCTCGATCAGAAAGCGCTCGATGTGCTCGATGAGCGCCTGCTCGACTTCGCGCTCGCGGCGTGGGTCGGCGGTCCCGAGGAAATCGAAGAGATACGGGTCCTTGAAAGCCTGCGCGGCCATGTCCGAGGTGGTGGGCGGCAGCGTGACCGCGAAGTTCGAGACGAGCTTGCCTTGCCGGGCATGGAGGCGTGCGCTGATGTGATGAGCGAGAACACCCCGCGACCACCCGTGCGTGAGCGCCTGCTGCGCGTACCAGATGCGTGTTGCAGGCTTATCGACCTTCTCGAGGAGCGCGAGGTGCTGATACCAGCTCAATTGTGCAAGCGGTGCTTGCACAAACTCCCGGTCGGGCCATGCGGCTGCAAACGCTCGCATGTACTTGAGATTCCTGGGTGACAGTCCTGCCATATCGGGGAACGCCTCGCGCAGGTCGTGCGAGAGCCGATCGATGACTTTCGCGCCCCAGCCCTGGCGCGCTTGGCGATCCAGAATCGTCCGACCGACCTCCCAATAGAGCTTCAGCATGGCCGTGTTGGCGGCGAACACGGTTCGGAGCCGTGTCTGTTGGATCACCCGCTTCAGTTTGCGAAGCGCTTCGGCGTAGCCAGTCGGCAGCTCGGACTCTGGCGGCGGCACGGGGAACAGTGCCCCGCCATCCTCCCTCGCGCGGCCGAGAGCGCGCCGTGCGTGTGGGCGATCCGAAGGATGCGGAAGAGATCGCTGCGCTCCGGACCTTGCAGCCTTCCCCGTTGCGGTCTTCTTGGACGCCTTGCGCGCCGCTGGCTTCTTAGTCGTCATACCGGAAGCCGCGTAGGTTGCGGGGCGTCAACGTAGAACTCGTCTCGTGCAAACACCTTCGAGTCTAGGCCGTGCACGACCCGAGGCTACGCTGCGCGAGCGCGGTATTCAAGAGCACACGCCAGTACTCGACCTCTGACTCGAGCGCGTCGTGCCGCACGTGTCAATCCGCGAGGCGCTCGCTTGCGCATGCCCTGCCGCGCGCGCGGCGACGAGCGATCCGGCAGTGGGAACGATCGCGGCGTCGCTCTTGGCATCGGGGGGCATTGCCTCTCCGGGGACCTTCACGTCGATTGTGTCCGGACCGCTCACTGAACGGCTTCTTGAGAGCGATGCGCACGAGGCCATCGGGGCCGGGTAGGAGCCGCTCGCTCGCCAGCGGCGGGCGCAGGATGTACTTCAGCAGCGTTTCGCGTCCTTGCTCGTCGGCCGGTCCGGCGCGTGTCGCGGCGTGCAGGCTGAAGCCGGCTTCGCGCACCGAAAGTGGCGCGTCGATGACCACGCCGGGGCGCCCCGCGAAAGCGAGTTCGCGTGGCTTGCGACGTAGCTCGGGCCCGGCTGGTACGAGGCCCGAGACTGCTGCGGCGGCGAGCTGCGCCAAAGCCGGGTCACGCTCGGCGAGCTCTTCGGAGACGCATAGCACGTCGCTGTCAGCGTCCGAGTCGAGGGTGATGACGCCCCTTCTCTCGAGGTAACGGCCCAACTTGCAGAAGGCTGCTGTGGCGGAGCCAGGTCTTGGTGAGCGGCTGTTGGTGACCGGGTCGCCGGCTTCGCCGGGCTCGTGTCCGTGACCGTGACCGTGACCGTGACCGTGTCCGTGCTGGTGGTCGTGTCCGTGATGGTGGTCGTGTCGAACCCGGTCACGGTCACGAACCCGACCACGGTCGCTGTCACGGTCACGAGCCCGACCTCTGCCACTGTCACGACCACGATCACGACCACCCCGGCGAAGCCGGATCTCCCTCTCGGCTTCCTGATCGTACCGGCGTGCTCAGCGCCGTCCAGGCCGCTTCGCGTCGGCTACGCCGATGCTCGCTGCGCTCGCAGCCTGGACTGCGCCTCCGCTCGCCTGTTGGGGGCTGGTTACGCCTGCGTTGGTGCAGGCCAAGAAGGAGCAAACGCAATGGCACTCATCGTTGCTGACTTGAGCATTGAGTTGATTGAGACGCTTCGGCCCTTGGTTCCGCGGATCAAGGCACGTGACAAAAGTCTCGCGGACCAGATTCAGCGAGCGGCGAGCAGCGTGGTACTCAACATTGGAGAGGCGGAGTACTCCGATCCCGGAAATCGGCGCGCACGCTTCCACACCGCGGCAGGCAGCGCGGGGGAGACGCGCGCGGCGGTGCGGCTTGCTGTCGCGTGGGGGATCGTGGCGCGCGCAGACGGCGAGGCGGCGACGGCGCTCCTCAATCGGATTCTGCCGATGCTTTGGAAGCTGACGCGCGGGTAGGCGTTCGGTGTGGTGCAGCGCGCGAAGGCACGCGCTGCATCACACACGATGCCTGTTGCCGCGGCTGGCCCAACGGAGCTGCTACGCGCGCACCAACCTGACCAGCGTGCCGACGACGCGATTCAGCTGATCACTCAGCTGCGCGTCCTCATGCACTTAACCAAACACCGCTGCGACTTCGAGACACGACAATCAACGCACTGAGGCCCCGTCTTGTGCTCACGCCGGGAAGCTCATCGGGCCCGGTGCCGCATCTCCCGCCATGTTCGCCGCAGTCTAGTCTAGTTAGTAGTTAGTGCGCGTTCGGGCTCGATGCGGACTGACCCGTGAAGGCCTTAACGTCGGGCAGCGGAGAGTTTGCCGTGATGCATTGGCCTTGTTCGCAGACCAGGTTGCCGTGGCAGTCCGTGTCTTTGGCGCACTGCGCAGTGGGGGCTGAACGCAGCATGACGGCTAGCAGACGGGAGTCGACGGCCGGAGTCTTCTGGCGATTGGTGGTGAGGAAGGCTTCGAAGCGGTCGCCACAGAACACCGAGGGAGGATTGGAGGCGGCGGCGTTGAAGGCCGAGAGAGCGGAACGCGCGCTGCCGTACGTGCCGCGCGGGTTGAAGATAGAGCTCCTACCCGCCGTGCTGCCGTATTCGCTGTGGGCATCGCGGATGCTTTGCGGATCGGGCTTGGTCGTGATGCGGCCCAGAAACTGCCCATCATCGCCGGCGACGACGCAGCCCTCGAGCTTGGCGAGCAACGAAGTCTCGGCCGAAACGGGCGGCTTCGGCGGCGCTGTTGGCGAAACTTCCGTTCGACTTGCCTCGACTACTTTCGGAGTGGCGGCGGCCGGGGCCGCTGGAGGTGTGGGTGGCGCTACTGCTGCTGGAGGCGCCTGGAGGGGAATGATAGCCGCCACGTGTTGGGATGGCGCGCGGGTCCGGTCGCCACCGGTCGAGAATACGTGGTCGCGTTCGAGTTGTTTAGCGATCGACCGAGCGTAGGACTTCCGTACGTCGTCAAAGGTGGAGAAGCCGCCGCCGCGGGTGTCGGTCTGGCTGAGCCAAGCCGTGCGCTCCGCTCGCAGATCGATCACGCGCGTCGTGATCTCCGCCCATGGCTTGGTGATGGTGTAACCGCCCTCGTACTCGGTGCGCGCGGTTTCCCTGTAATACGCAGTGTTGTTCTGCACGGTGACCGAGCCGTCAGTCCTCGTCGTGCTGCCGGTTACGGGGACGTAGGTGCGTTCCACGCCCGACTCACCGACGACAACGATGACAGCGTCGACGCTTGCATTCAGCAGCGCTTGCGCTCGCTCCTGCGGAGTGTAGTCGCGGGTTGGCGGCAGTAGATCGATGCTGGCGCGGGCTGAAACGCCGCGTGCTTTTAGCTCAGCGACGAGCGCGTCCTCGAACAACTTCCGCTGCTGGAGATCCGACGCATCGGCAAAAACCGCGGCGTGCGCGAACTGGATTCCCTGATAGTCCGGATCGTGAACGCGCGTCAGACTCGTCTTGGCGCAACCCGTGAGCAGCAGTACGAACAGGACGAGTGCCAGAATGAGCGGTCGGGCAAGTGGTTGAGGCCTCATCGCTACTACAGCCTAGACTGCTTCGCCCACCCCGGGCATCTGCTTCTGCTGGGCGAGATCCACTAGCGGGGTAGCACGCACACTTGCTGAACGCAGACCTCGCTGGCGGCGCATTCAGCGTCAGTCGCGCAATTGACCGGTGCTGGCGAAAGCTGGATTGCTGGGATATTGGTACGGTTCGGGCTTCGCCGCCGACCTCGCCGCCGTGAAGAGCGCCAATCCGGACCCACCGCTCTTCACGATTCTCTCCGAGATCGAAGCGCTTGTTGGCAGACTGGCTCACGAACCTGACGTACAGCTTTGGTTCATGGGGGACTGATTGGCGGGTGGCTCACTTCCCGAGCAGGGAAAGGTCGCTGTAGAAGATGTGTTTGGAGACGCGGTCCTCGTCCAAGACGATGGAGTAGAGGCTGTCGCCACTGGCATGGAATTGCAGGAAGACCCTGCCAGTGCCTGCGCTCGCGATCAGGTCGTAGTCATCGGGGTTATCAAACGAGCGGTAGTCGAGGAAGTCGGCCTGGTTCCATTCGACGTAGTAGACACCGGCGTCGGTCACTTGGTACGCGGCGACGCGCTCGGTGATCGCTTCACCATCGAGGAGCAGGCCATCCGCGGTATAGGTGATGCGCGCGCTTCCGGACGCAGCGCCGCCGGTCGCGAACGGGTCACTGGGGGCGCCGCCCGCGCCGCTCGAGTCCGGAGCGGCGCCACCGGCGCCACCCTCGCCGTTGCTCGGAGCGCTGGCGCTCAGAGTCTCGATCAGTTTGCCATCAGTCGAAAAGTGCAGGATGTCGTCAGCGTCAACGTAGATGCCGTCGTCCTTCACCGCGATGCGCGCAACCTTGCCGGGAATGTCGGCGACGAGCACCTCGCCCACCGAGCCGAGCGGCTTTGACACCAGCAGCTTGCTGTAAGGCGCGCCCTGCACGAAAATGTATTCACTCCAGTAGAACGCGTCGGTGCCCGAAACCAGGCCGTAGATGCCATCGTTGTAGCTGTACTTGGGCCCCACTTCCTTGAACCCGACGACGGTGCAGATGCAGGCACCAAGCTCGTTGGGCGAGCCAGCCTCACACGTGGCTTGCCCCGAGCCGCACCCGTCGGGAATATCGTAGCAGCTCTTGGTGGCTCCGAGCTTGCACTCCGGCGCTTCAGTCATCGGGTCATCCGACGATGGCGCGGCGTCTCCGCTCGAGCCGCATGCCGATGCAATCAGCGGTAACCCGACACCCCAGAACAATCGCTTCCACCCGAGTTTCATGACCGTTTCACTAACACGGTGGGGTGGCGAGTCGCAACGATGTCCTGGCGACGTTCATGGGAGGCGCTCTAGACTGGGAGACGTTGCGCCGCTTCACCACTTTTGGAGTTCTTGCCGCCAGCGTCGCTTGTGTGGCGTCTTGCAAGCGCCACGCGACTTCCGAGCATTACGCTGGTGCGCCGGTGCGCCGGTTAAGACCGCAGCGGCGCGCGAAGTTGGGGCAACCTCGTTCAGGGTTAGGGATGGCGACCTGGTGTTTCAAGAGTCGACGTCCAGACAAAGCGAGATGGTTCGCGCGCTCACCAAGAGTCGCTGGACTCATATGGGCGTCGTCTTCATGGAGCCGACGGGCGCTTTCGTCCTCGAGGCGGTCTCGCCCATCCGCAAGACGCCGCTCGCGAGCTGGGTCGCGCACGGGCGCGGCCAGCGCTGCGCAGTCAAGAGACTTCGCGACGCCGACACCAGACTGCCTCCTGATGTGATCGAGAAGATGCGTCACGTTGGTGCGGAGTGGATTGGGCGACCGTACGACGTTCGGTTCCGCTGGGATGATCAATCGCTCTACTGTTCGGAGCTCGCCTACAAACTCTTCGACCTGGCCGCTGGTATTCGCGTTGGGACACTGCAGAAGGCCGCGGACATGAACCTCGATGATCCACGCGTCCAACAGGCCCTGCAGAAGCGTTTTGCCGACGCCAAATTCGATCCAAACGAAACAGTCGTGACTCCGGATTCCATCTTCAACGACCCGCAACTCGTCGACGTCGACGTCGACGTCGACGTCGACGTCGAACCGTAAGCGCGTGTGAGTGCCATGTCCCGGACGCTGTTGTTTCTCCTTCCTTATCGACGGTTCCAGATCAGCAGCCGCTTGTCCGCGGCGGAGGCTTCAGAGGTGCTCGCGGCCGAAATCGAACCGCGACGTTGGTTACGGTTCACGTGGCGTACGCGGGCATTTGAAGGATCAGTAGAGGGCTCGTCGTTCGACATTCGACGCATCATTCGCTATCGAAATTCGTTCGTGCCGCGGGTTCTAGGAACCATCCAAGCGGAGCCAAACGGTTGCACCATCGTCGTCGAAATGACGCTCGCTCCAGTCGTGCTCATCGTGATGCTGGTTTGGTTTGGCATCGGGATATTTGATGGCTTCTCGTCGCTGGCGACCGCCGGGACCAATGGCAATTCTGGTGGCACGTGGGCTCGTCCCGTTGCCATGCTCGCATTCGGCTGGCTGCTGATGATCGGCGGTTTCGCCTTCGAGGCCCACAAAGCCAAGCGCCTCCTGACAAAGACCTTCCTTCGCCCCGCGCCTTGCACGCCTTGAACGCGGCTAGTAGGAGAGACGATATGAAGACGTTGGGGTGCTCAGCGGCTGCTTCCAGGCCGCCTTCGGCCATACGTCGCGCATAAGTACCGATTCCGTTACCTCCGGCGGCCGGGCTAGGCGCCGCGTTGGCGTTTGGATCGCCTATCCGTATCCGCAGTCTCGAGCGCGCTCTGAACGAGCTTGGCCTGCTCGAATGCCAGCTTGGCTCTTGAGGTCACCCGCCGCGACTTTTTGCTTCAGCAGCACCCAGCGCCCCACGACGCTTGGGCGGAGCGCGGCAGAGACGCTGCCGGCGACTTTCGCCAGGCGCTCGCGCCAGACTCGCACGGGTTCTTAGCCGAGGCAGATCGCGCTGCTTGTCGCCGACATCGTCGTTAGCTTCGTTGTAGGCCGCAAGCCGCAGGGCTCATCATTCAATCAGCCATTGTGTTCACCTTGGATCTCTTCGCCGAGCAACGGGCCGCGAGTTGCCAGGACGCCGTGGCTGCTTCGCGCCGGTGAACGGTGGCGCTGCTTGCAGCTCGGTGACGAGAAAGTTCTTAAACAGGCGGACGGTCGCGCTCAGATGCCGACCCGCTGGGTGCACCAAGAACAGTGGCACCGCGTCGGTGACGAGCTCCGACAGGACGCTCACCAGTCGGCCAGCGCGCAGATCGGTTGCGCAGACGAAGCCGGGGAGCATGGCGATCCCGAGACCTCTCAGGGACCAATCGAGCAAGATCCCAAAATCATCTGCCGCGAGCCTGACCGGCAAACGCACATGTTTCGCGCGACCCTTCTCATGCACCTTCCATCTCACCTCGCCGTCCGTCGCATGATAGGCCAGGCAGTCGTGATGCCTGAGCTCAGCGGCTGATCGCGGAGTCCCCCTGCGCTTCAGGTAGGCTTCGCTTGCGACGATGCAACGCCGCGCAACGCCGACGCGCTGCCCGACCAAGGACGAGTCCGGCAGCGGACCCGATCGAACAGCGAGATCGATACGCTCCGCGACGAGATCAACGAGGCGGGTCGTGAGGACGAGTTCAACCGAGGCGCGTGGATACCGGCGTGAAAAATCGGCAACAAGGGGAGCGAGCCACAGCGCGGCAAAATCCGGCGTCGCCGTGAGCCTGACCACCCCGGAGGTGTCTTCCTCTCGCTTTGCTGCGAGGGACTCGGTCGAGGCGACGAGCCGAAGCGCCTCTGTTATGCCGGTGTGCAACTCCCGGCCCGCGTCCGTGACAGCAAGCTTTCTGCTGGTGCGCACGAGCAGCGGGACCTCGAGCCGCGCTTCTAGGCGCGACACCATGCGGCTCAAGGTGGACTTTTGCATCGAGAGCGCGTGCGCTGCCGGCGTGAACCCGCAGTGATCGACGACTGCGCAAAACGCGGCGAGCTCGTTGAGATCTTTCATCGTTGCACCTCTGCAACGTAATGTTGCAAATGACAATATTGTAGCGCAGGTGGGCGATTGATATCGTCCACCTCCACATCCTCCAACCAGAGCAACCCATGACCCAAAATACTTCGCCCACCATCGTCGTTACCGGAGCCACTGGCCAGCAAGGGGGCGCCGTAGTCAGAAATCTTCGCCGGTCGTTTCACGTCCGCGCCGTCACCCGCGATCCCAAGAAGGCCCAGGCGCTCACGGCGCTCGGAACGGAGGTCGTCCAGGCCGACATGCTCGACCGCGGATCGCTCGAGCGCGCCTTCGCCGGCGCCCACGGCGTCTTTGCCGTCACTAATTTTTGGGATGGCGCTGCCAGCGGCAAGCCATTGGGAGCCGACGGCGAGGTCCGCCAAGGCAAGAACATGATCGACGCAGCAAAAGCAGCGAAAGTCGCGCACTTCGTTTTTAGCTCGGTAGGCAGTGGCTACGCCTGGCCGAGCAAGGTCCCACACGTGGCGAGCAAGCAAGAAGTGGAACGCTATTTGCTCGACTCGCAACTGCCTGCCACCGTCCTTCGCCCCGCGTTTTTCATGGACAACTTTAACTCGCCGATGATGGATTTTGGACCGAAAGCCAAAGACGGCCGTCTCGAAATTCCGATTCGTGCGCATCAGCGGCTGCAAATGGTTTCAGCCGAAGACATTGGCGTGTTCGCCGCGCTCTGCTTCGAACGCCGCGCCGATTTCCTTGGCGCCGCGTTCGACCTCGCAGGCGATGGCCTGAGTGGAAGCGAAATGGCTGTGGTCTTCAGTCGGGTGATGGGACGCCAGGTGAAGTCGATCTCCGACGAGCGCGCGATCCCAGAAATTCGTAAGTTCAGCGTCGAGTTCGCGGCAATGTGGGAGGCCTTCGATCAGCTCGGCGGCGACGCGTTCTTGCCTGGGTTACGAGCGCTGCACCCGCGCCTTGAAGGCCTCGAAAGCTTCCTGCGTCGCACCGGGTGGGCGGGCTAGATAAGTCAGTCATGTCCGGTTTGCGCCGAGTCTCATCCGCATCCGCGAGCTTTCGGAGCGAGCCGAAGAACTCGTAAGAAGCGTGCACGATACGGGCGAGGCCGTGGTTGTTCTGCAAAGCGGCGAACCCGCGGCCGTGCTCATCGGCGCAACCGAGTTTGCCGCGTTGCGAGAACACCGTCGCCTTCTGGCAGCGATTGGCGAAGGACTTGCGGACGTCAACGCTGGGCGCGTGCTCACGACCCAAGAGCTCAAGAAATCGTTCGAGGCAGAGTTCGGACCGATCGCTTGGCAGTAGGCTGGTCGCGACGCGCTCGCGCGGATCTGGGCGTAGTCTTCCCGCACATCGCAGCCGACAACCGGGGCGCCGCTGAGCGCTGGATCAGCCGGATCTTAAAACATGCTGACTTGGCGGCCGAGGCGCCACTTCTCGGCAGAATTGTTCCGGAGCTTGGCCAGGCGGACATTCGCGAAACCTACTTACGCAGCTACCGCATCGTGTATCGAACCGACGGAAAAGACTTGTGGGTCCTGACGGTGTTTGAGGGAAGCCGCCAGCTACGCTCCGTGGGCATCGACGACGACGGTTGAGAGCGTGCCCTGTCGCTGCGCCAGAGAACGTCGCAATATGGATGCTCGATGTCGATGGAGGCTAGGCAAATCAAAGCTGTTCACGCAGCCTAGCCCGGCAGCGGGAGTTGTCGGAATCGGTACCTATGCGCCAGTCGGGATCGAAGGCAGGTCTGGAAAGGGCCGCCGCCTTCAGCTCGCGCGAGGTCGCGCAGGCGGTCGCTGTTGCTGCGCGCTTGCTCAGAGCTGATGCCGTACTTCTTTGGCGATGCGCTCGGTGTGCGGGACCGAAGGATCGCGCTCCTTGGCCTCAACACGTTGGCTTTGCTGGGCCGGCGGGGTGATAGGCTTGGGCCCTCGAAATGACGAGCTTCGTTGGGCGCGAACGCGAGGTTTTGGTGCTCGAGCAGGCGCTGAGCGACGCCTTTGCGGCCGACGCGCGGCTGGTGGTGCTGACGGGCGAGCCGGGCATCGGCAAGACTCGCTTGGCGGAAGAGCTGGCGCGGCGCGCAGAAGCCCGTGGCTTCACGGTCGTTTGGGGGCGCTCGTGGGAGGGTGAAGGCACACCCGCGTACTTTCCGTGGCGACAAGCGCTGCGCGCGTTGGCCTACAAAACGGGCACAGCTTTCGCGCTGGCGCAGGCGGAGCAACCCGAGGTGGGCACGCTGCTGAGCGTGGAGCCTGCTGCGAGCGGCGGCGCTGACCCAGGTGAGGCGCGTTTCCGCTTGTTCGACGCGCTCGCTGAGCTGCTGCGGGCTCTGTCGGCGGAGCAGCCGCTGGTCGTCGTGCTCGAGGACCTGCACGCTGCCGATCTCTCCAGCCTTGAGCTATTGCAGTTCGTCTCTCGCCAGCTACGCGGGGCTGCGCGCGTGCTGTTGCTCGCGACGTTGCGTGACGCCGCCACCCGGCCATCGAGCGCGCATCAGCAGCTATTTGCTCAGATCACGCGCGAAGCGACGACGTTGGCGCTCGGGCGTCTGGGGCGTGAGGCCTTGGCGCGCTGGCTGAGCGAGGTGTCTGAGGCCGCCACCGGCGTCGATCGCGTTCTTGCTATCTCGGAGGGCAATCCGCTGTTCGTGAGCGAGTTGCTGGCGTCGGCCGCCCAAGGGCCCGATCGCGCGTGGTCGTCGGCGCTGGAGCTACCGCTCGGTATCCGTGAGGTCGTCCGCAGCCACCTCGCGCTCTTGAGCCCCGCGACGAAGGCCGCGCTGGCGGCCGCCGCAGTGCTCGGTCGTGAGTTCACCCAAACGGCGCTAGCGGCGCTGGTGGGCGATACCCGCGCCGAGCTTGAAGAGGCGATCAGCAGCGGCATTCTTTTGCGCGTCGTCGGTGACAACGCGACCAGCGAATTTACGCTGCGCTTCACGCACGTGCTGATGCGCGACGAGCTATACGTCTCGTTCACGCCGGAGCACCGCGCGCAGCTTCACCGCAGCGTGGCCATGCAGTCGGCCGACCCAGCGCTGGCCGCTCCGCATTGGCTTTCGGGGGCGCGCGCCGCGGATGCAGCGCTCGTGGAGCGCGCCGTTCTAGCGGCCATGAACGACGCTCAGGCGCGCTTTGCCTTTGAGGACGCCGCGCTGTTGGGCGAGCGTGCACTGGGCACGGACGTGTTAGCGCCTTCAGCGACCTGCGAGCTGCTGGTGCGCGTGAGCGAAACCTGGAATCTGGCGGGCAAGTCTGAACCGGCGCGGCTGGCTGGCGGGCGAGCCGCACAACAAGCCGCCCAGCTCGGCGACGCCACGCTGCTGTCACGGGCAGCGCTGGCGTACGCGACCGAGCTCAGTGTTGGCCGACGCGACATCGCGGCCGTCGGTTGGTTACGCCAAGCGCTGGCGGCGCTACCCGAGGGAGACTCCAGGCCGCGCGCGCAAGTCATGGCCCGCCTCTCCTTGGCTCTATTGCCGGCCGAAGCCGGCGATCTCGACGACGCGCTCCAGTCTGCGCGCGAGTCGCTGGCGATGGCGCGCCGGCTGGGCGACGACGAAACACTTTTTGCGGTGCTGCGTTTCACGCGGACCACGCCCAACGAAGTCGATGACGCCAAGACACGCTTCGGGCTGAACGCCGAGACAGTCGAGCTTGCGCAAAAACTCGGGCTCGTGCCGCTGATCGCGCCACTGCTCAGCTGGCAAGTGGCGGCGCACATTGAGCTGGGCGACATTGACGCTGCGGTCCGCGAGGCAGACAGCATGGAACGCTTGCTGTCTGACTACCGGCAGCCGCGCTATCAGTTTCGCTCGCAATTGGTGCGCGCAATGCTAGCCAACCTGGAAGGGCGCTTCGCAGAAGCCGATGCGCTATCGAGCGCCGCGCTGAAGCTGTGTCAAGACCACGGCATTGTCGGGGGTGTAGCCTTGTCGCTCACTCAGCGTATTGGGTTTCTGTACACGCGCGGCGACGACGACGGCTGGGCGGAGCTGGAGCCAGTGGTGCTTGGTTTTTTCGGGAACGAGCCCGCGTTCGCGATCTACCGGTGCATGTTCGATGCGCTTTGCGGACGCACCGAGCTGGTACGCCAGGCCTTGACCCAGGCCCGACAGCTACCGCTCGCAGCCCTGCCGGACGGGGCCGGATTAGCCCAAGCCTGCGCCGTGGCCGGCGTCACCGAGCACGCTTTGGCCTTCTACGATTTCTTGAATAGCGAAGCGCGCAAGGGTCCGTGGCAGTTTGGACCGGGGCGCGTGACCTCATCGGGGCCACGCGCGTTGGGGCTGGGGCGTTTGGCTCGCTTGTTGGGGCGAGAACGCGAGGCCGCCGGGCATTTCGCTGACGCGCTCGCGCTCGCTGAGCGGCTGCGTTTGCGACCGTTCGTCGCGCAGGCCCAGCTTGAGCTTGCGCTGTTGTTGGCCGAATCGGATACCGCGCAAGCACGCATGCGAGCCGGGCAAGCCCTAGCGCTGGCGACCGAGATGGGCATGCGGCGAGTCGCACAGCACGCCCAAACCTTGCTCGACAGTGTGGGCCAGTCCGCCTCCGCCAGCACCGCCAACGCTGAGGTCCCGACCACGAACAGCTTGACGCTAGTGCAGGAAGGCGAAACGTGGCGCCTCATGGGCCTGGGGCGCTCGCTCGTGCTGAAAGACACCAAGGGCTTGAGCTACCTCGCGGCGCTCGTGGGCTCCCCTTGCCGAGAGCTGCATGTGCTTGAGTTGGCCGGCCTGCGTGACGAGGGCGACGCTGGCCCACTGCTGGATGAGCGCGCTAAGCGGCAGTACCGGAGCCGCGTCGCAGCGCTGCGCGAAGAGCTGGACGAAGCGACGCGCAACGCCGATCTCGGTCGAGCCGCCCGCCTGCAAAGCGAACTCGACGCGCTGGCGAACGAGCTTTCACGGGCCTTTGGTTTGGGGGGTCGCGAACGCCGCGCAGTTTCGGCGGCCGAGCGCGCGCGCATCAACGTTCAGCGGCGGCTGCGCGACGCGATTGGGCGCGTCCGTAGCCTTGAACCCCAGCTCGGCCAGCACCTGGACTTGAGCGTCCGAACTGGGCTTTTTTGCGTCTACTTGCCGGCCTGGCCTCCGAAATCGACCTGACGGAACATTCGTACCGCGGCAGGGAACGCCTCTAGTTCGGAGGTCACGACATGTACGCAGTAACGACGATTTTCTCAATGGATCCGAATAAGAAGGCCCAGCTTGTCGCGGGGCTCGACACCGTGGTTATCCCGCAGGTTCGGGACATGCCGGGCTTCGTCACCGGCTTTTGGAGCTGGGATCACTCAACCGACGTGACCTACGGGTTCATCACGTTCAAAACCGAAGCCGAGGCCAAAGGGCTCGAGTCGTTCCTGAAGGGCGCCGCCGAACGTCTAGCGGCAGGCGGCACGCGACTGGAACGCGCGGTGGTGGCTCAAGTGCTCGGCGCCGCTGGTGGCGCGTCGACCAAAAAAGTCGACGGCGCCGAGCTCTGGCAGCGGCTGCTAGCCTAAAAAGCTTGCTTGTCGCGCCCAGAGTAGGCGGCGACGGTCGTTGAGAGCGACTGTCGTGGTACCTCGCCAGCCATGCGAAAGCTTACGCTGCTTGCCGTCGGCCTACTGGGCACCATGCTGACCGCTGTCGCCTGCGGCTCGTCCGATGGCAAACATGCGGCACGCATTAGCGCGGCGCCGCTGACCGAGTGCCCGAGCTGCAGCGCAGATGGCGGAGCCGCGGGCGAGGGCGGCGACGCCTTCTCCCCGGCATCCGGCGGTGGCGAAGCCGAGCCCGGCGGCGCGCCTCAAGGGGGCGCGTCCAACGGCGGCGCGAGCCCCGATCCGTCCGGCGGCGCGACGCCGGACCCGTCTGGTGGCGCGAGCCCCAATCCGTCCGGTAGTGCAGGAGGCGCCCCTGGTCTTGTGCCGATCACGCTCGCAGCACTCACAGGCACCTGGTCGGGCAGCTTCGTGCACACCAACGTTTGCGAGAGGAGCGTTCAGCACTTCGAGCTTACGTCCGCGCCTACCTTCGACACAACGAAATGGCAGGGCCTGACATCGACTACATAGTGAAAGAGACGGAGGGGGCCACCCAGGCATTCCTCAAGGAGCTGGTGCAACGCGGGTTGCAATTTGCGCTCGAAGCCGGCCGAACGACGGGGAGCTCGGTTTCTCCAATATCTGACGATTTTGCTGCAGCACTGCGGGAGATCCGCGCGTTTGACAGCAAAGCGGCGCGCGTCATCACGGGCTTTCGCACCTAGCGGTCCCGGGTTGAAAACGCCGGCATGGGGGCGGAGCTAGGCCATCGTTCGGGTTTGTGACCGTGACCGTGACCGTGACGGTGTCCGTCGCAGAGTAGGCATCCATTCATAACGTGTCGGCGCGCACGAGATCCGCCCGGCCCGCGCGAGCCGCAACGGGACGCCTAGAGCGCCGCTCGAATGAGGCCCACGGCCTCAGCCAGGCTGGTGAGAACGAGCTCTGCCGAAACCCGCAGCACCCGATAGCCTGCGCGCTCAAGCCGCCGGTCCCTGCGCGCGTCCGACCGCCGGCGGCGGGCGTCACCGTGGTACGCGCCGTCAACTTCCACGACGAGCTTCCGAGCTGGAGCGAGGAAGTCCACGATGCTGGTACCGATGACGACCTGACGCCGGAACCAGACGCCGAGCTTGCCGCCCGAGAGCTGAGCCCACAGCAGCCGCTCCGACGTGGTGGGCTGTTCGCGCATGCTGCGCGCGAAGCCGTGGCGGCGTGCGAGGTGAGGCGATGAGCGTGAGGCGCGTGCTTTCATGAGACTTCTCCTTGCGGCGAGCGGCCGACGAAGCCCTTCCGGCGCAGACGCTGTGCCGCGCGCAGACTTCAGCGTCGTGTCGGGGCGCATCCACGCCGGCGCGGCGCAGCGTGTGCGCCCTCTCGCGAGTCGGCCGCTCGCCGCAAGGAGAAGTCGAACGCACGAGCGCCGTGCGAATCGCCGTCGTCGACCGCGAGCGGAGCGAGCTCCGTGCGTTGCCCTCAAGAGGCGGGCGGCGACTACCCCTCCCTGCTGCGCGCAGCCGCAGGCGAGCACAGCTTTGGGAGGGGTCGGCCGCGCGCAGGCCGCAGGCCGAGCACGGACGGGGGTGGGCAGCCCCGCTCCGCCGACGTTTACGCGAGTTCAGCCTGCTGATCTCGTTGCCGTCGGCGACGAGTAACCAAGCCTAACGGCAGCGATTGAAGCCCTGGCGCCGAAAGGTTCCGGGGCTTCGACGCGTCTGGGGATCGTGGGCTGCCACGCCGCAGCCCAACTTGCAGAAGCTGCTGTGGCGGAGCCAGGTCTTGGTGAGCGGCTGTTGGTGGACCGGGTCGCCGGCTTCGCCGCGCTCGTGACCGTGACCGTGACCGTGTCCGTGACCGTGACCGTGTCCGTGTCCGTGACCGTGTCCGTGACCGTGTCCGTGTCCGTGTCCGTGACCGTGTCCGTGGTCGCGGCGCCGACCGGTGACACCGGCGCGGTCACCACCACCGGCGCTGCCACGCCCACGATCACGGCTCTGGGATCCGTCGCAGGCCTTCTGGATCGTACCGGCGTGCTCAGCGCAGTCCAGGCCGCTTCGCGCCGGCTACGCCGGTGCTCGCGAGGACGCTCGCAGCCTGGACTGCGCCTCCGCTCGCCTGTGGGGGCCGGTTAGGCCTGCGTTGGTGCGGGCCGAAAAGGAGCAAGCGCTATGGCACTCATCGTTGCTGACTTGAGCATTGAGTTGATCGAGAAGCTGCGGCCCTTGGTTCCGCGCATCAAGGCGCGCGACAAAAGTCTCGCAGACCAAATTCAGCGCGCGGCGAACAGCGTGGTACTCAACATTGGGGAGGCGGAGTACTCCGACCCAGGAAATCGGCGCGCGCGTTTTCACACGGCGGCGGGCAGCGCGGGGGAGACGCGCGCGGCGGTGCGGCTTGCTGTCGCGTGGGGAGTCATTGCGCGGGCGGATGGGGAGGGGGCAGTGGCGCTGCTTGAGCGCATCTTGCCGATGCTGTGGAAGTTGACGCGCGGTTGAGCCAGGCGCCGGACGCGCCCCCGGCGCGGCAGGTGCGCTGCTCCGTTGCTTGGGCCCGTCACGGCGGCTCGCGGGGGGCCTGAACCTCGCTCACGTCGGGCTCGCGCAGCCCGAGGGCCAAGCCGTATCGACCATCTCGCCCCTTGCCCTCGCTCAAACTGCCTACTCGCCGAACAAGTTTTGGATTCAAACGAGAGGGCGCGTGGGTGAACAAGCTCACCACGGCTTGCAGCAAAGACTCAAGCCTCGAGTCAGCCGGCACGCTGCCGCCCGGCGGCCAGGCTTTGGTCAACGCCACGTCCAGAACGGGCCGCGTCTTCCTGCTGGCACGCGCGTCGCTAGCAGCCGGGTGTGGGGACACCGGCTCGGACGCTCGCGGTGCACTACGAGCAGCGCCGCCCGGAGGCGACTCCGCTCTACGGGCTTTCGGCGCCCGCAGCATCACCGACGTCTGGCGCTGGCCATGCTCTCGATACGGCTTGAGCCCGTACCGCTGGCAAAGCGCGAGAAATGCGCACGGTGAGGACGCTACCTGCTGTGGGTGCGGTCGCGGCAGTCCCGGCTGGTAGTGCCGCGGAGGAGCGTCGGGGGCCCGGGTTTCGATTCCTAGTGCAACCGGGTGAGTGCGGAACTCACAGTGAAATGCGCCATACGCCGGCGCCGTCGGTGCCGGCATAGAGCCGACTCCCATCCGTGGCTAACGAGCGAATCGTTTCTTCCGTCAGGGTGCCAAACGCAGTCCAGCTGGCGCCGTGATCCGTGGACACTAAGGCCCTGGACGGCAGGATCACGTTGCCCGTCGCAGCGAACATGCGGTCGCCTTGCTCAACGAGCGCCCAGGTATCGAATACCCCGATTTTTCGGTCTTGGGCTCAGTCCAGTTCGCGCCGTCATCGGTCGACACGAGCAACGAATCGAGGCTGCCCGCGAGTATGTTGGAACCGGAGACGGCCAGTGACAGAATCACCGCCGGATCGCCGAGCGCGTTCTTCGGTTGAGGGCCAGGCGCGCTCCAGGTCAGCCCGTCGTCGTCAGACACGAAGATCGCCTTGTCGGTGCCAGCAAAAATCTTCGCGCCGCTCACTGGCGGCGCACTCGACCAGCTTTCTCGCGGCGTGCCCCAGCAGGTTGAGCGTATCTTCGACTCGGCCCGCGCCCTCCAGCGGCATGGAGTCCATCGCGACGCGCAAATCCTTTGGCAGCTTCGTGGGGTCGAAGCCGCCGTGAGCCCGCGCGAATTCGACGGTCCGCTCCAGGAGACGCCGATCCATGTCGGTGCGGATCAGCCGCGCACGAAAGTCATGCAGCGCTCCTTGCGAGAAGGCCGGCTCGTCCGCGCCGAGCCGATCGAGCACGAGCTGCCAACGAAGATCGACGACGGTCAGCTCGACCGCCTCCGCGTCGGACGCGCCCGCGTAGGCTTGCAGCAGCACCGCCATCGCCATCAATGCCGGCTGAACCGGTGATTTTCCCGCGCCCGTTTCCCGGTACATGGTTTCTAGCTCGGCTTGGAAC